>DAIMYP010000023.1:3257-50831 GCA_036734445.1 Tannerellaceae bacterium | reverse complement strand
GTTTTTATCAGGTGTCACAATGATGGTCTTATTACCGCTGATGGAAGTGCAACGGGTTGCTTTCTCCACTTCCGGTATCTCTGCCTGCATGCCCGGTGCTACAGATCCACTCACCGATCCTAATGTCTTGTCATCCTTATCTCTATGTATGCTTTCCTGAATCTGATAAATGCGGTCGCAGTCCGGATAAAACCGGTCAAACGATCTATCAAAGCATACTTTAGAAATCAACACACTGCTGATTGCCAGACTGACGGCTAATGAAATAATTTTTATGCCATTGCTTCTTCCTTTCTTGAAGAGCGAACGAAATGCTATGATTATATTCTTCATCGCTGTAGATATAAATTATTGCAAAATTAAAACCTTATTGTCTTTATAGCTCTCATAACTCGAAACAATTACTTTTTCGCCCGGATCCAATCCTTCAAGCACTTCATAATACTGCGGATTCTGGCGACCGATCTTGATGTTGCGACGATAAGCCTTCTTGCCGCTCTTGTCGAGAACGAATATCCAGCTTCCACCAGTGCTCTGGAAGAAGGTACCGCGCGGAATAAGAATGCATTTGCTCGGCTGGCCAAGTTCAAGATTGATGTAATAGGTCTGACCGCTACGGATATTGTCAGGACGTCCGCCGGTAAAAACGAAGTCTGTACGGAACTTGCCGTCGCGCACTTCAGGATAAACTTTTCTGACGGTCAGCGCATAGTTTTGGTCCTGACGTTCGAAAGTGGCAGTCAGTCCCGGCTTTACACGATCGATATAATGTTCGTCAATCAATGCTTCTACCTTGTAGTCCGACAAGTCGTTGATCTGTCCGATCTTCTGTCCCGGAGATACATTCTGTCCTAGCACGACATCCAGCAATCCCAACTCGCCATCAATCTGTGAACGGATATTCAGATGCTCACTGCGTTCGTGCACAAGCTGAATGTTGCGTCGCATGTTGGCGAGGCTCGTTTCCATCTCTTCCATCTGGATTCTTCTTGATAAGGAATCCTGACGGAGGCGCTCAATCACAAGACCATATTTTTTCCCGGCAAGTTCATAATCTTCTTCGGCCTTCAAATAATCTTCTTTTGCAATCAGATTCTCTTTGTAAAGTCGTTTCTGCTGGTTGTAATTACGGCGGAAACGCTTCATGTCGGCATCAAGCTGCAAACGGTCGGTCATATTCTTCAAACGGTCCTGCTCCATCGTTACCTCGGTGTTGCGAAGGAAGTTCTGCTTCTCGGCCAGCTCGGCTTCAGCATTCAGAATCTGTAGGTCGAGGTTCGAGTTGGAAAGGCGCACGATAATATCGCCCTTCTTCACTTGAGCGCCTTCATCGACCACTTTCTCTTCCACAATTCCGCCCTCTTCCGGACTGAGCTGCACAACGGAAATCGGTTGAACCTGTCCGTCCACGCGAACAAAATCATTAAACATGTCATTCTTCACTTCACCGATATTGATACCGCGTGCATCAACCTTGAGCGTCGAACTGTGATCGCCGAAAATAATCCAGCCCACCAAAACCAAAAAGGCTGCACCTCCAATAATGTAAGGAATATGCTTTTTCTGAATTCCTTTTTTCTTTTCTATCTGTATATCCATGATTGTTATATTTTATTCGTTGATTAATGGTTGGCCTTTGTAATAATCCACCAACTTCGATTTCATGATGTATAAAAGCTTCTTCTGCAGCAAATCGGCTTTGGACGTAAGCAATGTGTTCGCACTTGTCTGTACGTCAATCGGACTCATCAAGCCTTCTTCAAACTTACGCAGCGTCACCTTGTAGGCAAAAGCGTCTGCATCGACCTTCTTCTGCATCTGAACAGCCTCTTTGGCAAAACCTTCGCGATCGAGAACCGCCTGTTCGATATCCGCTTGCAACTGGCGATAAGTGTCGGTCTGCTTTTCAAAAGCGATACGCATGTTGTTACGCGCTTTGCGAAGCGCCGTCACGCGACTCAAGCCATCAAACAGTGGGAATGTAAAGTTCAAGTAGAAATACTCGCCTCGATTGTTTTTAAACTGGCTCTTGAAGGAAGAAACGCCAGTGTTATCCTTCAAATTCTCATAATATTGCGTTGTCACACCACCTTCAATGGAAAGCGTCGGGAGTAGTTTGCCTTTGGTAATCAGATAAGTCATACGGCTGGCTTTCCATTGGAAATTTGCCTGCAAAGCCGTTGGATTATTATCGACGGCATAATTGAAAATGTCGGTCACCGACTCGTCGGATGCGGGATAATTGTTCTGATTGGTCACCAGCGTATCGACTGTCAAAACCGAATCTGTAGGGAAATTCATAAACTTCTTCAGATTCATCATGGCAGCATTATAAAGATTCTCCTGATGAGTCAGGTTGTAATCGTCTGTAGCTACTTGTGCTTCAATCTGCGCAACATCAGCTTTGCCTTTAAGTCCCAACTCTTCCTGTGTCTGTGTTTTATGCAGCGTGCTGCGACTCTCCTGAAGTTTCTCATCGGCCATCTTCAACGTGCCACGATAATAAACGGCATTGACGAACGCATCCATCACACTAACAGCCAGATCGTCCTTTTGTTTTTGCAAATCGTTGCGTCCCATGTGTCGATTGACATTTGCCAAACGCCACTGATTGATCAACTGTCCGCCGTTGAATACCGGAATAGTCATGTAAGCGCCATAACCATTATTGAATGTTGTCGTATGAACATAAGTGTTCGTTCCCGGATCGATGGCACGACCGAAGCGATACTGCGCATACGATTGCGTCGTGATTGACGGCAAAAATGAAGCTGTAGCCGCAACTTGGTCTGCTTGATAGGAATTATTTGTATAAACCATTTGCCGAACCTTGGGACTGTAAGTAATCGCATAACGCATGCAATCATTTAAAGTCCAAATCTTCTCCTGTGCCATGACCGAAACCATCACCGAAAGTGAAAGAATGGATGTGAATACTATTTTTTTCATTGCAATTATCATTTTCTGATCAAAGAGTTGCAAAGAACGTGCCAAAACAATCAACAATCTATTTATCAACAAATTAGTATTTTGCCCTATTTTTCAAAGTGTCAAAAAATTGGACAGTAGTGTAAAAAAATTTGACACAGGGCGATTCCGAGGCTCAGAAAATTTCATTCCTAATTTGTTCACGACATGAAGGAAAGACTCTATCTTTGTGTGCAGAAGAATAAAAAAGGACAGATGAACAAACACGGATCCATATTAATTGTCGACGATAATAAAGGTATTCTCACAGCCGTAAAGATGTTGCTGGAAACATGTTTCGAGAAAGTGATTACATTATCCAATCCCAACATGCTCATTGCCACATTGCACAAGGAACAGGCCGATGTCGTACTGCTGGATATGAATTTCAATGCCGGCATCAATACGGGCAACGAAGGACTGTTCTGGCTATCGCAAATCAAAAAGGAAGATGCATCTGTACAAGTGGTACTTTTCACTGCTTACGCCGATATCGATCTTGCTGTCAGAGGCATCAAGGAAGGTGCAACCGATTTTGTTGTAAAGCCTTGGGACAACGACAAACTGGTCGAAACACTGCAGGCGGCTTATCACAAACGTGAAGAAATTCGCAAAGGATTCTCTTCAGTACAACACTCCGCACATCAAACCAAAGGGAGCAGCATGTATTGGGGCAACAGCGATGCGATGCAGCAGCTCCATACGCTGATTCTCAAAGTAGCCAAGACGGATGCGAACATTCTGATCACTGGCGAGAACGGAACGGGCAAAGAAATGCTTGCGCGCGAGATTCATTTGCTCTCAACACGCAGCAAAGAGGAACTGGTGACTGTAGATATGGGTGCAATCACCGAGACGCTGTTCGAAAGCGAACTTTTCGGACATGTGAAAGGTGCCTTCACCGACGCGCACAGCGATCGTGCCGGGAAGTTTGAAACCGCCAACGGAGGAACGCTCTTCCTTGATGAGATTGGGAACCTGCCCTATTATCTGCAAGCAAAACTTCTTACGGCCATTCAGAGCCGGAGCATCGTACGTGTCGGAAGCAATACGCCTGTTCCTGTAAACATCAGGCTTATCTGTGCGACGAACCGCAACCTGCAGGAAATGGTGCAAAAAGAACAGTTCCGCGAAGATCTGCTCTATCGGATCAATACCATTCATGTTGAAATACCGGCACTGCGTGAACGCAGCGAAGATATTGTTCCGCTTTCGGAGATTTTCCTGTCGAAGTACGCCAATCTGTATGGCAAGCCTGTCCCGAAGCTGAGCGACGATGCCAAAGAGAAACTCACTTGCCAACCTTGGTATGGCAATATCCGCGAATTGGAACATACCATAGAAAAAGCTGTCATCATCGCCGACGGGAATGTGCTGGACGGCGAAGACTTCGAGTTTCCGAAAAAGAAAGAGACACAGAGCAAAAAAGCGACAACGCTGGAAGAAATGGAGTACAACATGATCAAGGATGCCATGGAAAAATATAAAGGAAACTTGTCGCTTGTGGCTAATCAACTGGGCATTTCGCGGCAGACTTTATACAATAAAATCAAACGTTACGAGCTTTAATAGATTCAAATCATGATAAAGCATTTGTTCCATAATGTAATCTTTCTGCTGTATGCACTGATCGTTCTGACAGCTGCTTGCACCATACTTATTATGGAAGACCAATGGATCTGGAGTCTGCCGATATTTATTCTCCTGCTTTACTGCATACGCAACATGTCGCTTGCCGACAAACGTTTTGCCAAACGAGTAGCAATCATGTTCGATGCTATCGATAACAACGATTTCACATTCCACTATCCTACCGAACATCGCACGACCAATGATCAGATGGTAAACGATGCACTGAATCGCATCACAAAAATGCTTTTCCAGGCAAAAACCGATACCATTGAGAGAGAAAAATATTACGAACTGATTCTCAATTCAATCAACACCGGAATTATTGTGATTGACGACAACGGCTATGTCTATCAGAGCAATAACGAAGCCATGCGACTATTGGGAATGAGTGTTTTTACTCATTTGCAGCAATTGGAACGCGTTGATTCCTCATTGAAAACATTGATTGAAAACATCCAGCCCGGAAGCAAACAGCAGATATCTTTCACAAATGAACTGGGTAGTGTGCATTTATCCATCAGAAGCTCCGAAATGATGCTTCACAACAAGCATGTCCGCATCTTAGCCGTCAACGATATCAAAAGCGAACTTGATGAAAACGAGATCGATTCATGGATGCGTATCACTCGAGTACTTACACATGAAATTATGAATTCGGTCACTCCAATCACGTCCATAAGCGATACGCTCCTTTCGCAACATAACCATGTTGATGATGAGATGCACAAAGGACTGGAAACGATAAGTGCCACTGGAAAAAGTCTGATTGCATTTGTTGAATCTTATCGCAAATTTACGCATATTCCGACGCCGGAACCATCACTGTTCTATGTCAAACAGTTTGCCGAACGGATGGTAAACTTGTCGCGCCACCATTATGAAGCGCCCAATATTCAATTCAATATCGACGTGCAGCCGGCTGATCTGATAGTTTATGCCGACGAAAATCTTATCTCGCAAGTCATGCTCAATCTGTTGAAGAATGCCATTCAGGCAATAGGTCCGGATCAGCAGAATGGTTGCATTGTTATACGCGCCTTTTCAAATAAGGAAGAGGCAGTGATTATCGAAGTGAGCGACAATGGTCCGGCTATTCCTCCCGAAGAAGCCGAACATATATTCATTCCATTCTTCACAACCAAAGAAGGAGGCAGCGGCATCGGACTCTCCGTTTCTCGCCAGATCATGCGATTATCAGGCGGAAGCATCACGCTTAAAAGTTCCGCTTCATCTAATCGCACCACCTTTACACTGACTTTCCCTTAATTGGAATTCTCTGATTCTACTTCAAATATATTGTTTCAACATAAAACATGTTAGCATATTACGAGAAATAAATAATTATTCTTTCGATTAACAATATTTATCCGAAATATTAGTAGACATATACTAAAACTACGTAGATTTGCGATTGTTAAGTTATCACATCAAGGAGCTGCAGTACTTGTATGTCGCATTTCAATGTTCAACCATTAAAAGAAAAAGAGTATGTTCACTAAAAAGAAGAAAAACAGCATGCACAAGATTGTGCATCTTGCATTGCTATCCATGATTGTCGGTCTGTTATCCATAGGCAACGCTAAAGCAACAGAAACCAATTTGCCTTTGCACAGCATGATATCTGTCGAGAACGAAGCCGTTCTAAGTACAGACACAGTTGTATTCACTGTATGCGAAAAGATGCCGGAATATCCCGGCGGACCGACAGCTCTGTTTTCGTATCTTGCTGAAAAGATCCAATATCCGGCAGAGTCGGTTCAAAAGAATGAGCAAGGAAGAGCAGTAGTGCAGTTCATTGTTGAAAAAGACGGCAGCTTGTCCAATATTCATATCATACGAAGTGTAACACCCAAGTTGGATGCAGAAGCTATTCGCGTAGTGAAAAGTATGCCCAAGTGGACGCCGGGAAAACAAAAAGGGAAAAGCGTCCGTGTCAAATACACCTGTCCTATCACATTCAGGCTAAAATGATTTCAATCTGTTACCTGTAATACAAAAAGAGTGCATGATTATAAATAGCATGCACTCTCCTCAATTCTATTTTTATTGATTTCAAAGAATACCAAGCCGATCAATTCTGCACAAAACGGTATTCATTCGGAGCAATCCCGGTCATTTTTTTAAACAAACTGCAGAAACACTGCACATTGGAATATCCCAACTTCCTGGCAACCATTGCAACCGAATTGTTTTTATCCATCAACAGCGATTTAGATACTTGCAAACGCTTTAGCTGAAAGTATTCAGAGAGCGTACTGCCAGTTTCAAACTTCAACAGATCAACGAAATATTGTGGTGAAAGATGTAAAAGTTCGGCACAATATTCTGCTGTAGGCAAACTATTACATTTCAGTTGGTCGTTCTGAATATAGTCATCCAATATCAAATTCACTTTCTTCATAATCAGTTTATTGGCTTCTTGCCGCGTAATAAACTGCCTTTCATAGAAGCGCAGACAATAATCCAGCAGCAATTCAATATGTTTTGATATCAATATTTTTGTATGACAATCAATGGCATGCTGCAATTCTTCTTTAATATGCATGATGCCGTCCACCACTTTCGTTTTTTCTTTCAAAGAGACATGCAAAGCCTCATTCAAATGATAACGAAAAAATGTATATTTATCCATATTCTCGCCTAAAGAAGTGTAACTAAGCAACTCCGGATGGAAAGCCAAGAGCCAGCCATTCAATGAAAGGATATCTTTTTTTTCAAACCTAAATGATTCGCCCGGAGCAAGAAACAGCATCGAAGCCTCCGAATAATCATAGTATTTGCCACCATAAACATATTCTCCACATCGTCCTTTAAGCAGCAGGATAGTATAAAAATCAAACTTTACAGCAGAATGTTCAATATTCGTTTTCGATAGATCGATAACGCTCACAAGAGGATGCAACGTACAAGTGCCCATACAGCAATTACATTGGTGAACTGTTTTAATATCTAACATATCCTTCTGCATAAAAAACCGTCAATATTACTTTACCATGTCACACTGATTGTCCTTGCTGCTGACGATATTCGTTTGGCGTACATCCAACTTTCTTTTTAAACAAACGACTCAAATGCTGGGGATACTGAAAACCTAACGAATAAGCAATCTGACTGATTGTTTCGTTTGTTTCAAGGATATGCGACTTGGCCAAGCTAATCACTTTATTCTGAATATGTTCCTGTGGAGTCTTTCCTGTTTCCTTCTTAATCATATCACCAAAATAATTGGGTGAAAGACATATTTTATCTGCAAAATACTTCACAGATGGCAGCCCTTCTTGCAACGATATATTATTTTGGAAATAATCATTCAGCAGTTGCTCGAATCGAGTCAGTGAATCTCTGTCAGCATCACTGCGAGTGATAAACTGCCTTTCATAGAAACGCATGCAATAATTAAGCATCAGCTCTATATTCATAGAAATCAACAATTTACTATGTCTGTCGATAGCATGTTCGAGTTCCATCTCAATTTTCTTCAAACAGTCGATAACTATTTTCCTTTCTTCTTCAGAAACATGAAGCGCTTCATTCACAGCATAAGAAAAGAAGGTATATGAACCAATGTTTTTACCCAATGAAGTACCCCTGATCAAATCCGGATGGAAAACGATTCCATAAACTTCCGGTGTCATCTCTTCTCCAATCATATCAACACTAACCGTTTGTCCGGGCGCAAAACTCACAATAGTCCCTTCCTGATAATCATAGGACTTGCGGCCATATCTGAGATTGCAGCTTTTATTCAGTTTCAAATAAAGTGCGTACACTCCATAATTCATTTGAATATGGTTGACTATTTTTGTTGCTTTCGTCAGATCAACAACACTCACTAGCGGATGCAACGTTTCGAGTCCATACAAATTATTGTATTGATCAACAGTATCTAATCTAACTATTTTATCCATTGAGATAAGCATTTGAATGGCAGCAAAGATATATAATTATCTTTTTAGTTTTTAGCCTGATATTATGAATCAGTAATAAAGGTTACTATATCCGTAATTGGGGTATAAGCATGGTTACCAGCGCTATTTGCCGAAAGTAAGTGCGTATTTACTATTTCTGTAATAAAGGTAATCATATCCGTAATTCATATACAGTAACCGATGTTTATCCTCCATAAATTTGCAACAGATTAAAAGACGAAAATATGACACAAAAAACATGGTTCTTATCATTCGATTCCAGAACCCATACAAACAGGCAATCTGATGCTTTAAGGCTCCGACTGCATTGTCTTGTTCTACAAATCATCTTTAATGACTTACAGTTATGCTCGGGTTGGGAAAATCAACAATACAAGCGGTTTAACTGACGTTTTAGGTAATAACAATATCACTATAACATTTAAAAATCAATAACTACCTGATAATGGAAAAAATAAAAAGCAAAGCATTCGGAGGTGAACGCCCATTGTTCGCTTCCAACAATCTTTATTTGGAAAATGTAACGATACATGCCGGAGAATCAGCTCTCAAAGAGTGTAAGAATATCGAAGCCGTAAACTGTTTGTTTGAAGGGAAATATCCTTTTTGGCATAATGACGGCTTTATCATCAGGAACTGTGTCTTTACTGATGGCGCCCGCGCTGCGCTTTGGTATTCAAGAAACCTGGAAATGACCGACACGCAAGTTGACGCACCCAAAATGTTTCGCGAAATGGATGGTATAAAACTGGATAATGTTCAGATACCCAATGCGCTGGAAACATTCTGGCATTGTCGGAACATCGAGCTTAATCAAGTACAGATTGATAAAGCCGACTATCTCTTTATGCACAGCGAAAATATCTCTATCAATAACTATAAACATAATGGGAACTATGCCTTCCAATATGGGAAAAACATTGAAATTCATCATGCTTTAATCAATTCAAAGGATGCTTTCTGGAACACCGACCATGTGACCGTCTACGATTCAGAGATCAACGGCGAATATCTAGGATGGCATTCCAAGAATCTGCATCTGATAAACTGCAAGATCTCTGGTACGCAGCCATTATGTTATGCCTCCGATCTGATCATGGAAAACTGCACTATGGCCGACGATGCCGACTTGGCATTCGAATATACGAGTCTGCAAGCTACAATCAACAGCCCGGTACACAGCATAAAGAATCCCAAAAGCGGCAGCATCACTGCCAACAGCTATGGCATAATCATCCTCGACGAAAACATCAAGGCTCCGGCCGACTGCAAGATTCTTACCTGGAACAGCTAATCTGTATGTAAAATATGAAATACCATTTCGATGATATTATTTCCCGAAGAGGAAGCAATTCCTACAAATGGGACTCAGATAGCGATCAAGATGTTTTACCTATGTGGGTTGCCGATATGGATTTCCAAACAGCCCCCGCAATAATCGAAGCATTGAATAATCGTGTTGCTCATGGAATATTCGGCTATACGAAAGTACCCGATGCCTATTATGACGCAGTTGTCAACTGGTTCAGGCGTCGCCACAACTGGTTGATAAATAAGGACTGGATACTTTACACGACAGGCGTTGTTCCTGCCCTTTCAGCCGTCATCAAAGCATTGACTTCGGCTGGCGATAAAGTAATTGTACAAACTCCCGTCTATAACTGTTTTTTCTCTTCTATCCGGAATAACGGCTGCGAGATCGTATCAAATCCCTTGATTTATCATAATCATACATACACAATGGATTTCAATGATTTAGAGCAGAAGGCGAGCGATTCCAAGGTCAAACTTCTACTTCTTTGCAATCCGCACAATCCGGCAGGAAGAGTCTGGACGAAACAGGAACTGACGCAACTTGGCGAGATTTGTATCCGAAACAATGTGCTGGTCGTGTCGGATGAGATTCATTGCGAACTGACGCATCCCGGCTTCAACTATACTCCTTTTGCTTCTATTTCAGACGAATTTCGTGCTCACTCCGTTATCTGCACTTCACCAAGCAAGGCTTTCAATACAGCCGGACTTCAGATTGCAAATATCATCACGGATAATGATGAGCGACGCCGGAAAATAGATAGGGCCATTAATATCAGCGAAGTATGCGATGTGAATCCTTTCGGCGTAGAAGCACTCATTGCAGCTTACAACAAAGGAGAAGAATGGCTTGACGAACTCAATCAGTATCTGTTTGACAATTACAACTGCCTAAGGGCATTTTTTGAGAAACACCTCCCCGACTTTCCAGTTATACAGTTGGAAGGCACCTATCTGGTTTGGGTGGATTGCTCTGCATTGAAACATTCTTCGAAAGAGATAACAGATATTTTGTTGAAGAAAGGCAAAGTACGCGTCAACGAAGGCACTCTATATGGCACTGAAGGCGAAGGCTTTATCAGAATAAACACAGCCTGCCCTCGACAGCAACTAATGATAGGTCTAAACCGAATAAAATCGGTTCTGACAAACCTCTAATGCTGCATTTTCTTTTGTGAAAGATACACACCGGAGAGAATCATCAAGCTTCCTATCAAGGAGACGATGGTGATTCGCTCCTGTAAAACAATAGAAGAGGTAATAAATGTAGCCAATGGATTAAGATACAAATAATTGGTTGCTGTAACTACACCCAGTTGGTTCACTACATAATTCCACGCCAAATAGCCCAGGAAAGAAGCCACGATCCCAAGAAAACACAAGTTGGCCAAGACCGTAAAATCACAAAGTTCGTCCCAAGGAATTCCTTCGCCCATGATAGGAAACACCGGCAGAATAGTCAATATCCCATAAAAGAACACTTTACGTGTAACAAACACCGATGTATATTCTCGTTGCTGCAGCTTCTTCAATATCAGACCATAAACCACCCACATCAGCGAAGCCGAGATGGTAAGCAAATCGCCAATCGGATTCAATTTCAGAACATATTGTCCGTTAAGCACCACAAAAGAAATTCCCACCAAAGCCACGAAAGCCCCGATGATAAGCGCACGCCCCATACGTTCACCCTTATAAACCAACGATGTAGCTATTGCGGTCAACAATGGCGTCACACTGATGATAATCGACACATTGCAAGCTTGCGTAAACTTCAATGCCGAGTTCTCAGCAAGAAAATAAAGTGAACCACCGGACAACCCCAGCAAAACAAAAAGCAATTCGTCCTGCCAACTTTTAGCCCACAACTGCTTCGGCGAAATCAGCCAGATACAGACATAGGCCAAAATGAACCGAAGTAACATGATCTGCTCCGGTGTCAGTCCGTGTGAAATCAGTACTTTCGACGACACGAAGGTCGTTCCCCACACTACGGAGGTCAAAATCGCTTCAATGTGATAGAAGACTGGACTTTTAACGTTCATCTGTTCACGCTCTGGTGATTATTATGATAGGGTTTATTTGATTTCCAATGTCATCCAATGCCCGTCGACAAGCCCTTGAAAAATATTCTCAACACAAAGGTTCCAACTTACAAATCCGATGAACTTGCCATTTGCATCCACGTAAGTATCTGCCGGAGCCAAAGGCGCACCGTTCTCGGCATTATAGCTTTCGTGCAGACTGCCGTATTTCTTGTAGTCGTTAATCAGCATCTTGCCAAGCGTATACGCATCCCACTCGATCTCTTTATCAAACCCATAATGCTTCAGAATGACAGCATCCACATAGTTGGCCACCATCCATATCGGACCTTGCCAGTTCGAGAACGGCTTGATGATATTCCGGTTGTTATAATCGGGGTCTTGAAGCGATAGCGAACGAAAGCCATATTTAGACTTTAAATGGTTCGTATTGATAAGATAACGCTGAATCATGGCCTGCCCATTGGCTTTCGAGGCAATCTGATCGAACAACGGCCAGAAATTGGAATAACTGATGCGTTTATAGAACGAACCCGTTTCTCTATCCACATTGTAATAAGTCTTATCCTTGTCGCACCAAAGATATTTATTAATTGCCTCTTTCAGTTTTTTTGCTTTCAAGGTAAACTGTTCGGCTTCATCGCTGTTGCCCAGCTGACGTGCGATCACAGCCATAGCTTCATATTCACGCGCCTGCAGCGTACTAGCATCGCAAGCCAAAAAAGAACGTTTATCTTCCGTGAAATAGTTCAGAGCCACATTGTTATCAGCACCACTCTGCATGGCAATCTGCCAGAAATAAAGGCCGGTCTTCTCGTCGCGCTGCGTCTCTTCTCTGTATTTGATTGTCAGTTTCAGCTTGTCGTAATACGGGCGAATCCACTGAAAATCATTCAGCCCTTTGGAGGCAAACAGTACACCTTGTGCCAAAAACGGTTTCATCGAAAAGTCACCGAAAATCGGACGTGGTCCTTGGGTTGTAGCACAGCCTGAAACATATCCTTTGGCATCAACGCCTTCAATCAGATTCAAAGCCCAATATTTCAGATATTCAGGCTTACCCTTAGAACAGAAGTAGTTACCAATGAAAAAGCCATCCCAGTCCCACATCTGCGTATAAAACCCTGCAGGAATCAAATAGGGATACTTCAAATAACCTTCTGCCGGATGAATAGTGCGCGGACTTAACACATCTAACACTGTTTTCAACTCTTCGTATGTACTCTTCATATCACTTTGTTTAACTGTCTGTGCAGCAACAGGAGTAACAGAAGTTGCCATCAGCAACGTTACTGCGCTTATCATACATTTCAATATTTTCATCGTTATAACTGTTTTTATTCACAAACCTGCCTTTTCGGGCTGTATTCAAGAGATCTGCCATCGAAGCTGCTCCGAACGTGCAAAATTAACAATAAGCACAATCATGACCAAAGAAAATCACTTTAAAAGCATAGCTTACGCGTATGAAGCGCTTTTGAGAGTAAAAGAGAGATTATCGAAATAAAATTAGATTTTAATTTTTTTATTTTTAAAGACAAGATGAATAAGGACAAATCACCTACCTTTGCAAAAATGATATTGAAATAACAAAAAAACGATATGTTCACAATAAGAAAAGCAAACAGCGATGACTGCGAATTGATTCACAATATGGCATTGCAGACCTGGGAAGATACTTACGGCAAAATTCTTTCGCCGGAGCAACTGTCATACATGTTCGACATGATGTACTCAATAAAGAATCTTCATAAGCAAATGGAAGAACTTCATCATCAGTTCTTTATCATCTACGCCAACGAAAAGCCCGGAGGATATCTGTCCATTGAAACACTCGATCCGGATCTGTACGAGTTTCAGAAAGTCTACTCACTGCCAAGTCTTCATGGCACAGGCATCGGCCGTTACATCATTGAACAGGGCAAAGCCTATCTCAAAAGCATACATCCCGGACCATTTGCCATTGAGCTGCATGTGAACCGCCATAACCCCGCCGTCAGCTTCTATAAGCACATGGGCTTTTATCAGTCCGAACAGGGCGATTTTCCAATAGGCAACGGCTATTTCATGAATGACTACATCATGCGTATGGAGGTTCAATGAGATTCGTTTGCATATTCAAAAAGGATTATTTATCTTTGTAACGTAAAGAGAGTATCAACAATAAAACTCAAAAACAAGTATGACAGCAATTATTATTTTAGTGGTGGTCATCATCCTGATTATATGGGCGATATCACTATACAACCGATTAGTCAAACTGCGTAATAACCGTGAGAATGCTTTTGCAGATATCGATGTGCAACTAAAGCAGCGCCACGACCTGGTCCCACAGCTGGTGGAAACGGTCAAAGGTTATGCAGCACACGAGAAGGAAACTTTCGAGAAGGTTGTTGCAGCACGCAATAACGCCGTTAGTGCCAAGAGCATCGACGACAAGATTGTAGCTGAGAATGCACTTTCGTCAGCACTGGCCGGCCTGAAAGTAACCCTCGAAGCCTATCCGGAACTCAAGGCAAACCAGAACTTCATGCAGTTGCAGGAAGAAGTGGCTGATCTTGAAAACAAACTCTCAGCCGTTCGCCGCTACTTCAATTCGGCTACGAAAGAGCTTAACAACGCTGTACAGGTGTTCCCTTCAAACATCATTGCAGGAATGTGTGGATTCCACAAAGAGATGATGTTCGACCTTGGCGAACAGCGCGCCAACTACGAAGAAGCACCGCAAATAAAGTTCTGACCTCATGCAGTATGTAGGGATCCAAACGCAACAGAGCAGGAACAACTTCTATTCGGTGTTCCTGCTTTGTCTGTTTCCAATACTCGTTTGCGCACTGGTATATCTCTTCTGCTATCTGCTAGGATATGCTTCAGCTTCGGGTTATGAAGGAGAACAAGGCAACAACATGACGGCAATTGCCAACGTGATGTTTATCAATATTGCGCCATATATCCTGGCCGGCGTGGCTATCTGGTTCATTATCGCTTACTTCGCCAATACCAGCATTATCAATGCTGCAACAGGTTCCGAACCACTCGAAAGGAAAGACAATAAGCGCGTTTACAATCTTGTCGAAAACCTGTGCATGAGCCAGGGAATGAAGATGCCGAAGGTGAACATTATCAACGATGACTCGCTGAATGCTTTTGCCAGTGGAATCAACGAAAAGACATACACCGTAAGCCTTTCAAAGGGAATCATCGAAAAGCTCAATGACGAAGAACTGGAAGCTGTTATCGGACATGAGCTGACGCATATTCGCAACCGCGACGTCAGACTAATGATTGTATCCATTGTGTTCGTGGGTATCTTTGCAATGATTGCACAGATGGCTATGCGAACATTCTACTACTCCTCATTCGCCAGAAGGCGCAATGAGAAAGACAACACTATTGTCATCATGCTGCTTGTACTGGTTGTGGCTGCTATCGGCTACTTCTTCAGTATCCTGATGCGTTTCGCCATCTCGCGCAAACGCGAATATATGGCTGATGCCGGATCAGCAGAGATGACAAAGAATCCACATGCACTGGCCAGTGCTTTGCGGAAAATTTCAGGAGACCCCTATATCGAAGCGGTGACGCGCGATGATGTAGCCCAATTGTTCATCGAACATCCGGGGCACCAGGAACAAAAAAACGCTTTGAGCGGACTCAGCGGGCTTTTTGCAACACACCCGCCAATTGAAAAACGAATACAGATTTTGGAACAGTTTTAAAGAAAGATGATACAAAAAAAATGGTTGAGCGATTTCCAATTAAAATGGGATCGCATGAAGCAGGCCATGATGAAGATTGAAGCTGATGGATGCCTGCTCAGTGTAGATGTGAATCTCTATTACTTAACCGGACGCGTTTACAACGGCTTTTTTTACATGCCTGCCGAAGGCGATCCGTGGTTCTTTGTCAAAAGACCTGCCGGCATCAATTGTGATCATGTTGAATACATTCACAAACCGGAACAAATGGCTGAATTATTTGCCAATAACGGACTGAAAATGCCCCGTAAACTTCTACTTGAAGCCGACGAGCTGAGTTATAACGAATATATGCGGTTGTTGGCAGTGTTTAACCCTGAATTGACAGGTAATGCTACTGCACTGATGCGAAACCTTCGTGAGATAAAAACACCACACGAAATTGAAATGTTTCGCACTTCGGCACGACTGCACGAAAAGACATACGCCGAGATTCCCGATTGCTTCCACTATGGAATGACCGATCGCGAACTGCAATATGAAATTGAGAAACGGATGCGCAAGAACGGCTCTATCGGTCTGGTTCGCGCTTTCGGTGATAATATGGATATCTTTATGGGAAGCATTCTGGCAGGCGACAACGCTGCACAGCCTTCACCTTTTGATTACGCGTTGGGAGGTGGCGGAACTGATGCTCTAAGCCCTGTAGGAGCCAATGGAACCGTGTTGAAGAAAGGGATGGCTATCATGATTGATATGGCAGGCAACTACACCGCCTACATGACCGATATGACACGCACCTACTCCGTAGGAACACTGCCACAGGCAGCTTATCGGGCACATCAGACATCCATTCTCATACAAAGTGAAATTGAGAAGAAAGCACGACCGGGCGTGGCTTGTGCCGACTTATATAAGATTGCAGCGAACATTGCCGACCAGGAAGGCCTCTCTCCCTATTTTATGGGTCTGAGCCAGCAGGCAAAATTCATCGGTCACGGAATCGGCATACAGATCAACGAACTGCCTGTGCTGACGCCCAAATCGAAAGAGAAGCTGCAGACGGGAATGGTATTCGCACTCGAACCGAAGTTCGTCGTGCCTGGTACAGGCGCCGTAGGCATCGAAAACAGCTTTTTGGTTACCGAAACGGGAATAGAAAAGCTTACACTGTTTAAAGAAGAAATTATTAAATTATAAACACAAATGAAAAGAACAATTACATTACTGCTGTTACTGGCCGTTTTCATCATCCCGACCCATGGGCAGGATGTACAAAACGTCAAACAGGTGAAGAATGTCATCCTGCTTATTCCCGATGGCACTTCACTGGCAACGGTTTCGACAGCCCGCTGGCTGCAATGGTACACCAATCCATCCAAACCGAAGTTGAACCTCGATCCATATCTCTGCGGAACCGTGCGTACGCTCTGTTCTAACGAACCCATTGGCGACTCCGCTCCGACTACATCATGCTACATGACCGGTTATACAAGCCGTGCCGGATGGGTTTCAACCTATCCTCTGGCTGACCCTCAGAACGATATTTATCCAAACGATCCAAAGATGGCTTATCAACCGCTGACAACCGTCCTGGAAGCTGCAAAGATACTCTATGGCAAATCTACCGGACTGGTCTTCACCTGCGAGTTTCCGCACGCCACTCCTGCCGACTGCGCCTCTCACAGCTATAACCGCGGACGCTATGACTGGATTGCTCCTCAAATGGTGCACAATGATCTTAACGTTGTTATCGGTGGTGGTGCCGGAATCATCAATGCCGAAGAAGAGGCTTACCTCAAAGGCAATGGATTTGGCGTTTTCAAAAACGATATCAACGGAATGCGTTCGTATACAGGCAACAATATGTGGGCTTTGTATGCCGACCATGAAATGGCTTACGACCTCGATCGCGACACGACTAAAGAGCCCGCTCTCGAAGAGATGACACGTATCGCCATTGATAAACTTTCAAAGAATCCACAAGGTTTCTTCTTGATGGTTGAAGGAAGCAAAGTTGATTGGGCTGCTCATGCCAATGATCCTGTAGGTATGGCAACAGATATGCTGGCATACGACCGCGCTTGCGGTGTTGCACTCGATTTTGCACGCCGCAATGGCGAAACAGCAGTTATCATGGTTCCCGACCATGGCAACAGCGGAATCAGCATCGGAAGCCGTAGAGCCGGTGGACATGGCACAACAAAAGACCAGATGTTTAAACAGTTTTCTCAGATAAAAATGACTGCCGACGGTTTCGCTCAGAAAGTAAACAGCATTCCAAACTCTGAAGTGCAAAATCTGTTCCGCACCTATGCCGGATTCGAACTGACACCGGATGAATTGACTGCACTCAACAACTGCAAAGACTACAAAAACAGCCCGATACCAGCCGATAAACGTTCAGCAGATAATGTAAAGGCAACGCTCTACAGCGGCTCGCTGACGTCGTTCATGGCAAACATCATCACGTCAAAAACGTGCTTCGGATTCACTACAAACAGCCATACAGGCGAAGATGTGTTCCTGGCTGCTTATCATCCACAGGGTACGCTTCCGTTAGGCATGCTGACAAATATTGAACTGAATCACTACATGTGCAATCTCTATGGCTTCAATCACGACAAGCTGGATGAACTGACAAAGACAAACTTTGCCCCGTACACTGAAGTATTCAAGGATTATAAATGCACGATCATCCCGGCTAAAGATGAAAAGAGCTCGCCGATGCTGGTTGTAACAAACAAAAAGAAACAACTGAATATCACACCGAACACCAACATCGTAACACTTGGCAAGAAAGGAAAAGAAACTGCCAGACTTAATTCTGTTATCATATATGTAGACAAGAACAACACGTTCTATCTGCCTACAAAACTGGCAGATTATCTGAAATAATAACAAACACTCCTTATATGATACAAAACAGGCACGGACAAAATCCGTGCCTGTTTTCGAATATATCTATTACACGTAAAATCTTTATTGTTTCACCATTTTCAGCGTCAAATTAAATTCCTTGGCTGTATAAATCGTTGTCATGATACTTCCAATCTGCGTAAAAAGATCAGCCTTGTCAGCAAGTGCC
Organism: Tannerellaceae bacterium; assembly: GCA_036734445.1. Classification (GTDB taxonomy): domain Bacteria; phylum Bacteroidota; class Bacteroidia; order Bacteroidales; family Tannerellaceae; genus Parabacteroides. Next base: position 32,158 of record DAIMYP010000023.1, on the reverse strand, counting down.
GGCATCATCGGAAGAACTTTAAGCAATGGAGCAAGTTTAGGAATCATCACTTGAGCCATCTGCAGATTCATCGACAACCCGCAGGATTTGCCATCAGCTCCGGGAACACAAATAAGCGGAATCCCCGTCTTTGACATTTCTACCAGTGCTTCCAGACTGTCCAACAAATCATCCGCTTTCGTTGATTGCAACTGCATCGCTAATGTAACAATATTGGCAGCATCGGGCACAAAATACAGAAAGTACCCCTTAACATAAAACGTGAATAATCCGGCAAGCGGAACTACTGTTCCTGCTTTGACGACATTGATGACTACATTGCCATTCTGCAAGAGGTTGATTGAAGATACGGATGAACTTAAGGAAGCCGTTCCAAGATTGCTCACAAGGTATGAGAACTGTGTGTCGCCCACTTTCTGTCCATTAAAAGTCACTGTGCCGTCGGCTGATTTCAAATTCAAAGTCATACAACCGCCGGTTGAACTTACAGGCGCCATCACCCATGTTCCAACCATCGGCGAAGCATCAACCACATTTACATCGAGTGTCATTAAACCGGAAGCAACATTTCCACTCACACTGACCGTGCGCGTATCGACTGTTGCAGAACCTTGGAGTGCAACTGCCGACGAAGCATCGGCTTTCGTCCGGGCAAGCGTCATATCGACGGTCAGACTGTCGGCTCCGGCAACAACACCGTTCAAAACAGCCGTAGCACTGCTTGCCGAACTTGTGGCAAGAACAACTGTGGCTCCTTTCTTGGCCTGTCCGTTGTAGTTAAGCGACAATGTACTGCTCGAATAACTGCCTGAAATATCCGCAGACGAATCATCGTCGTCATCACTGCATGAGAACTGACACATCGCGAGGCAAAGCGCCATAAAATAGAATAAATATCTTTTCATACATTCACTAATTTATCATTTACTAACTTTCAACAACCGCCGAAACGGTTTTGTTCCGCAAAAGTAAAAGATTTGACGCAGACGCCCAAATACAAATCGAATAAAAACAGATGGAGCCATTTCGCACTCATCCTTGAGCTTTGAAACGACTCCATCGCAATCAATCGAAACAACATTCATCAACGCCAACCACCTGGAGTGCCTCCGCCGCCCCCCATTCCACTGGTTGAACCAACAGTTGTAACTGTTGAACTCGTTGTGAACGTAGAAGCTTGCGTTCCACCACTGTATGTGGCACCTGTATAAAGTCCATGAAAATCAGTACCACCGGAAACGCTTCCTCCGGTATATATGGTATAGTTAGTGTTCGAAGCCAGATTTGCTCCACTGTAAACGATAGTCATCTGCGAAAGCGTACGTGGAATCTTGAACGTCAGAATATCTGTACCGCTCGCATTGGCGATATGGAAGAGCGTGTTAATGGTTCCGCTGCCGCCATAAACCAGCGAATTCTGTTTGCTGCTCGTAGAAGGCGAACTGGTTCCTCCTCCCACACCAATGATTGTTCCGCCCGTAATATTAATGGTGTTCTGATCGCAGTCGAGTCCATCTTCCGGCGTTCCGGCACCGATAGCAAAGATCGTTCCGCCGGAAATCGACATGGTTCCATTCGAATCAATAGCATCATTGGTAGTACTGTAGCTGTAAATCTTACCGCCTGTAATAGTGATATCCTTCGCTGCATTGATACCATCATCGTATGCATTCACTGTAATGTCGCCACCGTTAATTTCTATCTTGGTCTTGCTTTCGATGCCTTCGGCTTCCTGATGCGAAGTCGTCACGGTAATTGTACCATCATCGATTGTCAAATCTCCAAAACTCTTGATTCCTTTAGCCGATAAGCCCGTTGTCGTGATGTTGATCGTTCCTCCCTTAATATTCATATAAGGATTGATAGACGAATCAGTTCCTTCGTAAGAAGCTGTAATACCGTCGTCGCCACTCGAAATGGTAATATTGCCGCCATTAATAACAACGTAGCCTTCATCACAATCAATAGCATCCGTGGCAGAAGTGATGTTCAATGTTCCACCATCCATTTCGAAAGCATCGCTTGTATGAATACCGTCAGAAACAGTGCTTTTCAGCGTGATGTTGCCCTCATAAATACGAACATAATCATCACTGCAAAGCGCATGTTTATAATTGCCTGTAATCGACAAAGCTCCGGTTCCATTAAATATAAGCTGTCCTTCGCTAAAGAACGCGCCTTTCTGATCTTCACTATTATCAGTTTGATACGATGATGCATCGACCAATTTGCTTGATGTGCCCGAAGGCAGATTTACAAACACACGTTTATGCGACTGCACATTGATGGCAGCGCCTTTACCACTCGTGATGGAAACGCCATCAAGTGTGAGCATAAACTTGTTATCACTATAAATCTTAAAACAGCCGGCTGTCGTAGTGCCCGAAAGAACATACTCAACATCTTCGGCTGTAGAAGTGACCGTCACATAATTTCCTTCATAAGAGACTGAAACACCTGCACTCTCATACGGATTGGAGATTGCAACAGAAGAACCAAAATTGATTGTCACCTGTTTGGAAAAAGTGGAATTGGTGACCAAATCAGCCTCATCGTCTGTAGCAACCTGCTGCTCATTCTCGTCTTCATCCAGATCGCCGTCTGTACTGCATGCCGGAAAAGCAAACAGACAACTGCTTAACATTAATATAAGCAACCCCATAATAATCGGATTCTTTGTCATAACATTCTTCTTTTTATTGTTTTCATGCAACAAAAATAAAATGCTCGAAAGAACACTCCTAATGAATTAAGCCGATACCTGTTTTTCTTCAACAAACAGATGATTATTTGGGGTGAAAGATTTATATTTGTAGCAAAAAAATAGAATTATGAAACAGCATACACCGGAAGTGGCAGAACTATTGATCCTGGTAGCAAAGAAATATGCCAAGAATCTGAAGACAACAACAGATTTTGAAGAGTTCTCACTTGAACTTATCCGACATAATATATCTCTATCAACAGCTACCATAAAAAGACTTTGGGGCTACGTGAACGATAAGCATAATCCGCGTACGGATACGCTGGATGCTCTGTCGCAATATTTAGGATTTCCACTGTTCAGCGCTTTCTGCAACCATCTGAAAACAGGTACAAACTATAACTCCTCATTCTTCTCTACAGAAAAGATTCTTATTGAAGATTTGCAACCCAAGGAAAAGGTTGAAATAGGCTGGTCTCCCAACCGCAGACTGCTTCTTGTATACGAAGGCGAACATCTGTTTACCGCACTCGAAGCCGAAAATTCGAAGATTCAGGCGGGCGACAAGTTCGAGACCGTCAGCTTCATGAAAGGACAGCCGCTTTATCTGCCCTACGTGCTTCGTAATGGCGAAAAACTTCCGGCATTCATTGCCGGCCGTACCAGCGGACTCACTGTGATTAACAAGATTACAGATGCAAAGCAGTGAATCTCTCTCATCCGGTTTCATAGGTTCTGATTTTCCGGAAGAAGAACCGATGTACACAGATATAAAACCGTTCTTCACATCGAAGAATGGCTATTCTCAATTGTACAGCTGTCGCATTCATGGGAAAATACATATATTAAAAGGGCTGAAACCGCTCTATCGCAATCAGAAGCTTTTTCGTCAACTGCTACAAAAAGAGTTCGAAATAGGCTATTCGCTCGACCATCCAAACATTGCCAAAATCATTGCCATGAATGAACTGCCGGAAATCGGACCGTGCATCTTAATGGAATATATTGATGGAATAACGCTGCGAAATTTTCTGAGTCAGAACAAGCTGACCGGTAAAAACGCACATAAGATAATCAGCGATATCTGCCATGCACTGAGCTATGTGCACAGCAAACAGATTATTCATCGTGATCTGAAACCCGAAAATATTCTTATCACTCATAACGGGCAGAATGTCAAACTGATAGATTTCGGATTGGCAGACAGCGATGATTATGATATTCTCAAGATCCCGGCAGGTACGAAAAGATATATCGCCCCCGAACAGTCAGACAAGAACTGTACGCTTGACAATCGCGCCGATATTTTTTCACTCGGTATCATCATCGATGAATTGAATGAAAAACTACATAATATGCAACTGAAAAAGATTGCCAAACGTTGCACAGAACCCGATCGTAGCAAACGGTTTGACTCAGTAGGCGACATCCTGCAAGAACTGGATGGAACAGACATTGCAAAAAGACTATGGATCGTGATCACTGTTGTTTTTGCCGCTATTGCCATTGCCTTTGCCCTCTATCTTTCATTCCGGTCCGCTCCTGCTCCGCTGCCGGAAAAAAGCACCTATTCTTCCGACACCTTGCACCACCAACAAACGCCTCCGGAAATCATCACGGAAGAAGAACTACGTTCTGTCAATAGATAAAACGACGGCTATTCTTCAACGATTTTTGTAAATGAACTCCAGACGGAAGCTGCTTTATAGGCTGACAATGAACCTTTAGGAACATAAATCGTACACGCTGTCTTGTCAACCCCTTTAAAAGCCGGGCTGTCGCTTGTGCTAACTACAGAAGGCGGTGTCGACGATAAACAGTGCACTTCCGTGAGCAATGTGCATTGTTCGAAAGCCATCTCATCAATTATGGTTATCGAACTGCCCAGCGTGACCGATTCCATCTTATTACAATACTGGAAGGTTCCGAATGGTAAAGTAGAAATTTGGGCATAAACTTTAGCAAACTTCACCTGAGCAGCAAAAAACATTTGCGGTTCCATGTGAGTAACAGAAGCCGGAATATCTATCTCGCCGAATTCAGAACTCATATTCTGATAATCACAAAATACTTCGGCATACAGCGTTTTCAATGTACTGGGCAGCGTCAGTGTTTTCACATTGCTTACACCCCAGAACGAAAGTGACTCCAAAGAAGTGACTCCGTCAGGAATGGCATACGATGCCAGCGTCTTCAATGGCGGGAAAGCAATGAGCTTTGTCTTGTTTTTATCAAACAAAACACCATCAACACTGGTAAAATATGGATTGTCAGCAGGTGTCTCTATCGATTCGACCGAACAGTCTGCATTTAAGCCTCCGCCAACAATCTTCGTCACACTCGACGGGATAATAATTGTTTTGATGGAAGTCGTTCCATCCAAAAATCTTCTGGACAAAGTGTTGTTCTCATCATTCGTCCACAATTCACCCCAATGATTAACGCCGTTTCCTCCGGCTTCAATACGTGCATCGGTCAAGTCCAACGTTTGCAACTTGCCCGACGTAGCAACGTTCGCTCCTGAATTCAAAACACCTCCCATCTCATGAATAAATCCAATGTCAGTACCATTGATCGGCCCCGCGATCTTCAGCGTTGTAATGGTATATTTCTGCTTGTCGGCAATCACATCCGGCAATGTTCCGGCTGCGTCCAAATTGACCTTGTTATCGGTCTTTACCGTCATCGAAGTCTCTCCGCTAAGCGAACTGCTCGCAGCAAATGCAGTGACAGTATAAGTTGACATGGGATGCAATCCCTTGATCGTTAATTGATAAATACCCTCCGCATTGACTGTTTGGTTTTGCGTGATAGCGCTGGCATCATACTCCGACTGATATTTTATTCCAATGGAAGTCCAATTGCTTATGCCACTTGCCAACTTCATTTTCAATACAGCTTGATTGCCATCCTGACTAACCAGATTGAAATACTCTATTGCAGAAGAAGGTTTCGCAGCGGTCGTAAAACTTTTTATATCCGATGAAACGACGGCTTTCTCACACGTTACCTGCAACTTGTAATAATAAGTGGTCGCAGCTGTCAACGGTGTAGCTGTTGTCTTCACTGAATCATCTGCCAGCGTTACAGCAAACTCCTTGACATCGGCATTGAATGACGAGTTCGTACTGATCATAAAGCTGCAAGAAACAATCTTATCACTGTTTGCATGCACATAAGCCGACAAATTCGCTGACGAAAACGTAATAGAGCCGGCATCCTTCAAAACGATATCCGGAGCCGAAGGTACGACCGGTCCTGCAAGTGTTGTAAAGGTCTTCACCTTCGAAACAGCCAAAGAATATCCACTGGACACTTGGAACTTATAGAAGTATGTCACATTTGGCGACAATGATTCTACCACGACACTTGCCATATTACTCGTCAGCGTCACCGGAAATTGCTTCATATCATTCAAAAACAACGAATCAGTGGCAACGAAAAAGATACACGTCCCAATCTTCCCTCCATTTTGACTCACTGAGGCTTTCAATGATGCAGAAGTGGAAGTGATTGCCGTAGCTTCATTCAGCGTGATATCAGGAGCCAGCGAATCCGGCTCGTCGTTGCTGCATGAAACGCAGAACAGCAGAGCCGTCAAACAAATGCATATTATTTTCCACTTTTTCATCTTTCCACTTTTTTAAAATACAAATCCGATGCCAACCATAGGCAAAACTGTCTTCATCTGTATCGTCTGAACACTTGCCGAAAACGACAGATGCTTCCAAACACCCATCACACCTATCTCGGCAGCGACGCCTTTGTATGAACCATCGTCATACTTTATATTCTTGCCCTCAATCGTAGTCCAATAAACCGATTTCTCACCATAACCGACGCCACCCGTCAGATAAAAACCACGAGCAACCTTTAAAGTCGGTCCGGCAAGAACTGCAAAACATTTTTCTTTTGCCCCCGTTTCATAATAAGGAGTACCTCCGCCGTTGGTCAGACTACCATCGCTGTTACATGACAATCCGCTGTCTGAAATGCTTTTCCAGTTGCTGCTGTAACGGATGAATGAACCCACAGACGATGACAAATATGCCGCCGTTGCGCCTAACATCAATGAAGATGAATAACCGGCATTCAGTTGCAGCACAAAATGCGATGAAGGATTCGAAGGATGTAAGGGCGTTTCAGCAACAAGCACAGCGTGAGAATCAACAGTTGTTGTATCCTTATCAGACAGGTTTGCAACCACAGTTTTAGCCGGCTCCGCTACACTCACTTCCGGGTTCGTCTCGCTGGGCTTCACCTCTTGTTTCACTGCTTCGAGACACATCTCGTAGGTTGCCAAACCTTTCAAAGGCATAGGCAACAAATAATCGCGGATCATTCCCCACTGCGGATGCGAAATCGTCAGCCGTTCCGTTCCTGCAGGCACATACAACCATATCTCAGCAGTCTTTTCAATACGTTTGACTATCCCCAACGGACCCGAGAATTCAAAATGCTTATCCATCACCACCTTTATCAAAGCACAAGCATCACCATTCAAATCTTTTTCAGGATGAACACGAGCCGTCAAGTCCGTCTCCAGCAAACCAAAGGACGAGACGCGAAACGCTTGCGCCTGACTCATTTGCCAAGTCATGCATGACAGAACAAATAATATGTAAATAAGTCTCTTCATTCCAATGTGAAATCTCCCAGTTTAAACACAGCCTTTTCATCCAGCGGATGTGTAGAATCCAGCATCGATGGCTGCCAAGTACGCACGTGAATCTGCGGCATTTCCGGATTGCGGAAATCCCAAAGCATAAACAGATATCCTTCATCGGAATAGAAATCCGAACGATAGCCCTGTTTCAGTGTAACGCCATAAAAACCCTCTTTTGTTGGATGACGCACAATCTTCACCTGACTGAAAGCCAAACGTATAGAACGATTCGTCTTAAAAACGACTGCCAGCTTCTGCAAATATTCCTGTTTGTTGCGGATATTATATTCAACCTGTTTGTGGGAAAGATAGCCTTCCATTGATTCTTTTGATTTAACAACGCGTCCGACAATAATCAATGCATCATCGCTGAATACTTGCTGCAAGAAAGGCAAGTTTTTCTCTTCGAAAGCCACTCTCACACACTCCACATAATTGCCGATCACCTTCCGGAAAGCCGGATCCGTGCGATCAATGGAAGCCTGCTTGACGTTCGTTGCCATACATTTCAAGGCTTCATTCAATCGCGATTGAATCAGATGTGTTGAATCCTGATTTTCTCTCATCTGCCGATTCTCAGAAATGGCAGCATCATTCGCCGTGAGTCTGTCGACAGACGAATTTGCCTCAATGTTTCTAGGCAACTCTGCCGAAAAATGCTGCACCATCCGACCATTCATATAATCGTCATAGGCAACTGTAGCCAGATGATCTGCACCGGCTTTTCCAAACGTCGGACTGCCGTTTCTAAGCTGATTCATCTGTTCAACCAGCGAAGCATCCATTTCCATCCGCTGTCCCTTTTCATTCATCAAACCGTATGCATTTGTTGCCAGGTCCTGATAAAGCAAATACCCGTCATGGAAATGTTCAAGAATGCGTACACCCTTAACATCAAGAAATGATTTCGCTCTTCCGGACTTGTCAATCACCATATACCGCATCTTTCCATTCGTATCATAATTACCAGCGACAGCTACACCACCCGAAAAATCCGAAGCATAATCAAAGGTAAACGGTGCGAGCCTGCCCTGAGTATCAACAAACCCGTAACCGCCGTCTTTCAACTGCACGCAGGCCTTCCCTTCGCAATAGTTATGAGCGCTGAGCACCTTAGGACTCAACACCGCAACAACATCACCTTTCTTATCAATGATTTCCAGCATGTCTGACTCGACAGCCGGCGTCACATCCTCCCAAAAATAGCCTATCGAACGGAACTGCCTGTTACACACAGGTTCGCGGGTATCAAAAGAATACAACTTCCAAAAGCCTTCGTCGTTCTGAACGCAATAACGCCCGTTCACAACAGCCGACGGACACGAGGTGTATTGCGCCTTCATTGCCACAGAGCCGTCTGCAGCCATAAAGCCCCATTTATCATTTGCCTTATTTTGGTAGGGAATAAATTCTAGCTCCTGCCGTCTGTCCGCACAGGCCAACAACAGAATCAGAAATAAACATTCCACTATAGTATTTAATCTAAACATCCCGTATTTCATCGTATCGACAAACAAAAATAATCAATTTATCTAAAATAGATACTATCCTTGATTATTTATTGTGAAGATCATCACACTCATATCAAAAAGTCAGGTTCTATTCTCTTAATCAAATCCGATAGAAAATAATAGATGATAAGCATTAAATATTGTTATACGTTTAAATAGGAATAAATAAATTGATTCGCGTTCCGTTATATAAATTAACTTTGCGTATTATTAGAGAATCAGTTGAGTGTAATTTAAGTACTTATTTTATTAGTATATGAACGTCTTGCTAAGTTTTGATGCCGAAGAGTTTGATGTACCATTGGAACATCAGATAAACATACCGTTTGAAGAGCAAATTAAAGTATCTAATTTCGGTATAAACAGAATTCTTGACTGCCTGCAGCAGCAGCACATCAAGGCCACCTTTTTTTGTACAGTCAATTTTGTTAAGCATGCGCCCGACGCCCTTCGCCGCATGGTTTCCGAGGGTCACGAAATCGCTTCGCATGGCGTCTTCCATTCACAATTCGATGCCACGCATTTAAAACAGTCAAAAGAAATATTGCAAGAACTGTCCGGACAACAAGTCATTGGCTTCCGGATGCCACGCATGATGCCTGTAGCCGAAAAAGAAATCTTTAACGCCGGCTACATCTATAATTCGTCGCTGAATCCGACATTCATTCCGGGTCGATACATGCATCTGAATATGCCACGCACCTATTTTATCAAAGAGGGCGTATATCAGATCCCGACTTCAGTTACGCCCGTGCTTCGCTTTCCACTGTTTTGGCTATCGTATCATAATCTGCCTGTTTCGTTGTATCGTCGGCTTGTTTACGGCACACTGAAACACGACGGCTATTTTACAACCTATTTTCATCCGTGGGAATTCTACGAACTGAACGAACATCCGGAGTTTAAACTGCCTTTTATTATCCGTCATAATTCAGGAGCAGAGATGGTAAAAAGGCTGAATGATTTTATCACTTATTTTAAGAAAAAAGATGTCTATTTCATCACATATAATGAATTCGTTAACCAAATTAAATAGAAAAAATTATGATGAAGAAAATTTCAATCATATTCCCGACATACAATGAAGAAGCTTCCATCGATCTTCTTTATGAAAGTATGCTGAAAGTGATTGCAGACAACAGTCATTATGAATGGGAATTCTTAATTATCAACGACGGAAGTTCTGACAACACTTTGAACGCCATCAAAGAACTGCATCTGAAAGACAAACGTTTCAACTATCTTGACCTGTCACGCAATTACGGGAAAGAGATTGCCATGATGGCTGGATTCGACTATGCTACAGGCGACGCGGTTATCATCATGGATTCCGACATGCAGCATCCAATCTCGGTCATTCCGGAAATGCTGGCTTATTGGGAAGAAGGCTACCAGGACGTTTACGCGCAACGTGAAAGTTCGGAAGAATCATGGTTCAAGAAGAAAAGTTCAAAGCTCTACTACAAGCTGCTTAATCAAGCCTCGAACATTCCGATTCTCAAAAATGTAGGCGATTTCCGCCTGCTCGATCGCGTCTGCATCGAAGCGTTGAAACAGATGCGCGAGACACAGCGCAACACCAAAAGCATGTATTGCTGGATCGGATTTCGCAAGAAAGGAATCAAATACAAACAACTGTCACGCAAAGCCGGCAAAACGAAATGGAACTTTTTCTCACTGCTGACACTGGCTGTCGACGGACTGACATCATGCACTACCATGCCACTCCGATTTGCAACCATACTCGGATCACTCACGTCACTGCTCGCTTTTGTCTACCTGTTTGTCATCATTGTGAAGACACTCGTTTTCGGCGAGCCGGTACAAGGCTATCCCACCGTGATGGTGACCATCCTGTTTCTGGGAGGTGTTCAACTGCTCTCGCTTGGAATCATCGGCGAATACCTGTCGCGAGTATTTAATGAGACGAAAGGTCGGCCTGGATATTTCATCAATTCATATAATGGCACTGAAACAAAAACTACTTTATGACAACTATCAGAGACTTCTTCAGAAAAAAATTCTTCAACGACAACCGCACGCTTTTCGGATTATGGCTACTCATTCCTATTTGCGCGGCATTGTTCAAATTGCACAAATGCAACAACTTTCTCATCTTCAGAGGTTCCTTTTATCATCTGCTGGCAGGACAAGATCTTTATATTCATTATCCCAACGAGTATCAGGATTTGTTTCTCTACGGCCCAATATTCAGTTATATCATCGCTCCTTTTGCCGTGATGCCGGTCTGGATGGGCGTCACCTTCTGGAATATCTTTTTGGCAATGATTTTGTATTGGGCGATTCAAAAGCTGCCTTGCGAAAAGCCAAGCAATCACATTTTCATTCTCTGGTTCTGTGCGCACGATCTGCTGACCGCACTATTTATGCAGCAGTTCAACGTAGCTATCGCGGCGCTCATCATCGCTTCATTCCTCTGTGTTGAAAAGGAAAAAGATGTCTGGGCTACATTATTTATTCTGCTGGGTGCATTCGTAAAGCTTTATACAATCGTCGGTCTGGCTTTCTTTTTCTTCTCTCGTCATAAAATCAAGTTCATCGTTTCGTTTCTGATCTGGGGCGTCGTGCTGTTTTTGCTGCCGATGCTGATTGCCAACCCCACTTATATCATCGACACGATAAAAGAATGGTTTTATACACTGGTAGTGAAGAACGGTAATAATCTCCACACCATGCGACAAAATGTTTCTTTACTCGGGTTCATTCATAAAACGACAGGATGCTGGTTCTCGGACTTGTGGATTGTTGTTCCGGCAATGATCCTGTTTGTTCTGCCCTATTTTCGCGTTGGTCAGTACAAGAACGCAGCATTCCGCTACGCATGGCTTGCCTCGGTTCTGATGTTTGTCGTCCTGTTCAGTACCGGAAGCGAATCGAGCACCTATATTATTCCAATCGCCGGAGTAGCTATCTGGTATATCACGGTTCCTTGGAAACGCAACAAGTGGGACATTGCACTGATGGTGTTCGTCTTTGTTTTCAGCAGCCTCTCATCATCAGACATCTTTCCGAAATTCGTCAAGACGCATTTCATCATGCCTTACGCCATCAAGGCGCTGCCGGTGTCGATCGTCTGGTTCAAACTGTGTTATGAACTCTACACCAAAGACTATGCTCCGCGAAAAATTGAATAAGATTCTAGCTAACGAGAAAACGGCTGAGTTCCTGCGTTACAGTATCGTGGGAACGCTTGCCGCTGGCATCCATTACGGAATCTATTTTGTTACGCAGAAATATATCAACGTCAATATTGCTTATACCATCGGATATGTTGTGAGCCTGGTTTGCAATTTCTTCCTCACTTCATACTTCACATTCCGTACCACTCCTTCTGCACGCAAGGTGGCAGGCTTCGGATTCAGCCATCTGATCAACTACCTGTTGCACATGGCACTTTTCAATCTGTTCCTGCTGGCAGGTGTTCACCGGCTTCTGGCACCAATACTGGTACTGATGATTGTGGTGCCGCTGAACTTCATCCTGCTGCACTTCGTCTTCAAATCAAAAAGATTCAATCGATGATTGTCAGCTTGGCAAATTTCAAAAGCAATTGTTTCCGCCCGAAGTGAGTAAATTCGACTGCTGCTTTGGCATTGCTCGGATCGGAAGCTTCAAGCTCCACAACCACACCTTCACCAAAACGGTCATGACGCACACGCGTACCCACTTGCAATCCGGATAGATCGGTCGGTGGTGTAAAGGAAGAAGCAGCTTTTGTCACCTTCGTCAGACGGGATACAGACGACGCCTCAACGCCTCTTGGCTGCTGGAACGGCGATGAGAATGCCGACGGCCGCTCATAGCGCTCGCGCTGCCGTTCGAAACTGTCATCTTCATGCCTGTCATCTGCCGGTGCATCGTCGGGAATATTCAAAAACTTCGGATCGATATCACGCAGAAAACGGCTTGGCGAACAGATATCACTCTTGCCGTTGCGATAGCGGCTCTTGGCATACGTCAGAAAACAGTTTTCCTCCGCCCGCGTGATGGCAACGTAAAACAGACGTCGCTCTTCTTCCAAAGCGCGCGGACTCTCTTCGGACATCGCCGACGGAAAAAGATGCTCTTCCAGACCTACAACGAACACATTCTTAAACTCCAACCCTTTGGCAGCATGAACCGTCATCATCGTGATTTTGTTGGCTTGCTCATCCTTGTCGTTATCCTGATCGGTCAGCAGCGACACTTCCGAAAGGAAGTCGGCTAGCGCCACATGTTCCTGACCTTCCTCCTGCCTGAGTTCGCAGAACTCGGTGATGCCCTTCAATAGCTCGTCGATATTTTCCTTCTGCGTCTCGCCTTCCAGCGTGTTGTCTTGCAGCAACAGATTGTAGATACCGCTCTCGCGCACCACAATCTGCGCAATCTCCTCCGCCGAAAGCTCCGCATTGCGTTCCATGAAACTCTCCATCAACAGACGGAAATCAGACAGTTTCTTTGCTGTCCCGCCATTGATCTGAACGCCGTAAGTGATAGGTTCGGCAAGCACTTTCCAAAGGCTCACCTCATGATTCGTCGCCGCCTCGATAAGTTTCGAAAGCGTCGTGTCACCAATGCCGCGCGCCGGAAAATTGATGATACGCTTGAAAGCCTCCTCATCGTTCGGGTTGACGATCAGACGCAAGTACGACAGCACATCCTTCACCTCCTTGCGCTGATAGAACGATAAGCCGCCGTAGATACGATAAGGAATGCCGCGTTTGCGCATTGCCTCCTCAAGAACACGCGACTGTGCATTGGTGCGATAAAGGATGGCACAGTCGGAATAGTTATAATGCTGCATCCGCAAGTCGCCCACCTTTCCGGCAACAGCGTACGCCTCTTCATAATCGGAATAAGTACCCAGGACGCAAAGTTTACTGCCGATCTCCTTCTCGGAATATACTTCCTTGCGTATCTGCATCATGTTTTTATTAATCAGGCTGTTCGCCGCATTGACGATATTCTGCGTCGAACGGTAGTTTCGCTCGAGCTTGAAAACACGACAGCCGGGATAAACGTTTTTGAACTGAAGAATATTGTCGATGCTGGCTCCGCGAAACGAATAGATACTCTGTGCATCATCGCCCACAACGCAGATATTACGTTCCTTCTCGCACAGACGCTGCACAATCAGATGCTGGGCAAAATTGGTATCCTGATATTCATCAACAAGCACATAGCGGAAAAAGTGACTGTATTTCTCAAGTACATCAGGACAGTCGCGAAACAATATGTTTGTCATCAGCAACAAATCATCAAAGTCCATCGCACCCGCCTGGCGACAACGGCTCTGATAACGTTTGTAGATGTCGCGGATGAGTGGCACGCGACATTCGTCGTCGTGCTCCATAATCTCCTTGTTCTGCTCATACGCCGTGCAGGTGATGAGTGCATTCTTGGCATTCGAGATGCGGCTCTGCACCAGGTTCGGTTTGTACACCTTGTCGTCAAGCTGCATCTCCTTCATGATAGAACGCAGGAGACTCTTCGTATCGGCTGCATCATAAATGGTGAAATCCGACGGAAACCCGATTCGGTCGGCTTCACGCCTCAAGATACGTGAAAACAGCGAATGAAACGTTCCCATCCAAAGGCGGTGAGCCGTCTCGGTATCAGTCAGTGCAGCAATACGCGACTTCATCTCGCGTGCAGCCTTGTTGGTAAAAGTAAGCGCCAGAATACTCTGCGGCGCATAACCCTGCTGCAACAGATAGGCAATCTTATAAGTCAGCACTCTGGTCTTTCCGGAGCCTGCGCCGGCAATCACGAGCGACGGACCGTCGGTGTAAACAACCGCTTCGCGCTGGCTCTCATTGAGTTGTTTCAAAAAATCAGTTTCCACGTCCAAATTCTTATTGTTTCAAGTCACAAAGATAACCCTAGCCGACGAGAATATTCAATATGAACAGAATAATTATTTCACATAAAAAGCATATCCCACTTTTCCAAGTCGGATATACCAACTATTTTCCTTCAATGCAAAATCAAAGGAATTTAATGCCGTTCTTGGCAAACCAAACCCATAAAATCAACCAAATTTAGTTGTTTAATAGATATCAACCAAAATCAGTTGATATGAAATAATCAACCAAATATAGTTGATTTTAGATTTTATTACTTATCTTTGTGCCACAATAAAATTGAAAGATATGATTAAAGGAGTAATAACGGGTGATATAGTCGACTCCACCCTTATTTCAAATGAATGGAAACCAACCATAAAAGAAAGTTTGGAAAGAGTTGTATCAGACTTCATTCCCATGACTAAAGTCAGCTACGAAATGTACAGAGGGGACAGCTTTCAAGTTATAGTAGATGACATAACTTTCGCATTAAGCGTTGGCATTGCCATCCGGGCTGTGTTGCGGGCAAATACACCTAATGGGATGGAACCTTGGGATGCGCGTATTGCTATCGGTATTGGTGATATTTCGTTCGTTAGTGAATCTATTATAACCAATGATGGAGAAGCCTTTCGTTTTTCAGGACGTGAATTTGACATGCTCGGAAAACGTAGGTTGGCTGTGGTAACTCCTAACGACAATATCAATCAAGAACTTAAGTTGACAACGTCTTTTGCAGATGAATTAATAACGAAATGGTCTATTAAACAGGCTGATATTATCTATTCCCGAATTATTTCAAATGCTTCACAAAAGGAATTGGCAGCCACATTGGGTATGTCTACTCAAAACTTTAGTAAGCTTTGGAATTCAGGAAATGGCCATCTTATTCAATCCTATATCGAGCGATACAAAGAACTTATGACAAAACTATAAAACCATTAGCAATATGTATGAATTCATTCTTCTAATCAAGCTCGTTTGTGCCCATTTTTGTTCAGACTTCATCTTTCAAACCAATAAAGTTCATGAAGGCAAATGCCAAAATGGCATCAAGGGATTATCTTTTCAGATATTTCATAGCCTCATTCATGCGGCTACAGCCTATCTATTTATTGCTCAATGGAATAATTGGCAAGTCCCTACAATTTTGTTTATAACCCATTTTTTGATTGATTATGTAAAATACAAATTCAAAAAATCGGGTCTCTCTTTATTTATAGTCGATCAGGCAGCACACCTCACTGTTATTTTTATAATGTGGTATCTTCTGTTTTGCAATTATACGATACTATGCAATTGGTACGCATCCATAAACAGTGTCAAACTTTGGATTATAGTCACGGCATATATATTAGTGCTAAAACCATCTTCGGTACTACTGGGTCTGTTCTTAAAACAATGGATATCCAACTCCAATACTCAAAGTCTTCCAAAAGCAGGTCAATGGATTGGTTTCTTGGAACGAATCTTAATACTCACCTTTATACTTATTGGCTGTATTGAAGGTGTTGGATTTTTATTAGCAGCGAAATCAGTATTCCGTTTTGGAGCACTAAATAATTCCAAAGAAATCAAGACTACTGAATATGTTCTAATTGGAACAATGTCTAGTTTTGCATTAGCAATATTAGTAGGTGTAGCTACTAAATTACTCTTATAACCAATTAACCAAAATAATCCATCAATAAAAAAGCATATCCCACTTTCCCAAGCAAGACATGCTGTCTAATATAAAAAATATGTATTTCAATTTCAAGCGAAAGTCTTTTTCTAAACTTCCCGCTCCTTATTTCTTATCATTCTTAATATTCAGAAGGTCATCATTACTGATGGAACGTTCCGCCTTCTTCACCTTCTCCTTCAGCGATCCGAACGTATAGTTGATAGAAATACCGAAAGTACGGCTGTACTGGCGGATGCGGTCGTTCAATGTAAACGCCGCATACTCCTCGCGCTGCGTTGTCGTCATATACGGTTTCAGAAAATCCTGCGCCCGAAGCGCCACCACCAACTTCTCATTCAGGAACGACTTGCTCAACGAGCAGGCATAATAATAGTACACAGCCGGATGTCGTCCGAGCGAAATCTCCGGTTTGCCCACGCCTCCCGAGCACACCACACGCCAACTGCTGCCTATCTTCTGCTGTGCAGTAAAATCGCTCCATCCCGAGAAGCCGCTATTTTTCACGCCTGCCAGCCGTTCCTTATAAGCTTTCTCGGGACGCAAAACAAGATACGCCAGAGCACCGTTGAACGACAGCGACGTCTTCACCCAAGGCATATAACTGAAGAAAAGCGTCATCTGCCCGCCATCCATACGCTCTACATTGCCGTAAGTAATATTCAGAATATTGTCTTTGTCGAGGAATTGATACTCGCCGACGCCATCGCTGCAATGTGTGTAGAGCGACGATAGCTGCATGCTCAGTTTCGGTGTCGAATAGTTGTAGCCAAGCGTCAGACGGTGATATTTCGTAGTCGTCATTTCCGGATTGCCATAACGCATCGTCGAACCATTGAGAAGCACATATGGATTGAGATACGAGATTCCCGGGCGGCGCAGACGCATATTGTAGGCCAGACGCAGCTTTCGGCGCTCGCCAAGACTGTACAGCATCGAGAGCGACGGTACCCAGTCGGTGGATTGATAATCGAAGTCCGTACCCGCGCCCTTGCGATAAGTCACTTCCTGCCACGTATGTTCCATCCTGAGTCCACTCTTCATGCTCCACTTTCCGCTCGTGAAACCATATCCTGCATAAGCAGCCATAATGTTCTGCACATGCCGATACGACAGTTCGGGCTGGAAAGTTGCCAACTGCCATTCGTCGCTCTCCGCCTCGCGCCGCTCCGAATGGGCATCGCTCAGGTTCTTGCGTCGGATATACTTCAAGCCGCCTTCCACACTATGCTTTTCCGACAACGGATTGACATAATCCAGCTGCAGCGTATGCTCATGCCCTTTTGCATGATCAATCTGATGATTGAACGCACTCAGATACTGTAGTGACGACGAGGCACCCTGCTTCTTGCTGACATCCAGATTCTGATTCACATCGCGTGGCGAATAGTCATACTGATACGATAGCGTCAGCAGCTCTTCGGGGTTGTGCTTGAATCGATGTTGGAAATCAGCCTTAGCCGAAGCGCTACCCCAATTTTCGTTTATA
The DNA here is from genome assembly GCA_036734445.1 of Tannerellaceae bacterium. Lineage (GTDB taxonomy): Bacteria > Bacteroidota > Bacteroidia > Bacteroidales > Tannerellaceae > Parabacteroides. The sequence continues at coordinate 14,258 of DAIMYP010000023.1, read as the reverse complement.
CGGATGAGCTGATCATAAGAATAAACGGCATCGCCCGCCGCGTTACTCATATTATATAAGGTTGACTGATTTACTTTGTCTCTTCCCGCGTCAATCGACGCCGAAATAGAAATAAGGTTAAGCGAATCCAATTCATAACTACTCTCCAAAGCACCGTAATGGCCGGGGGTTTTCACCCGCATCTCACCATCCGAACGAAGCAGCGCCTCGTCGGTCGAATAGAACTGCCTGCGCGTGGCTGTAGTTCTATAACGCATATTGTAATGACTGTACGAATAGTCGGCAGACAATGCCAACTTCCCGAACTTCATCGTCGTATATCCGCCAAACACCTTCACCTTGTTCATCACAACGGTGTTCAGTTCTGTCTTATAACCTTCGAAGTCGGAGTTTTTGGTGATGATATTCAAAATTCCACTCACGCCCTCTGCATCATAACGCGCTCCAGGATCAGTGATCACTTCCACCTTCTTTACCGTTCCGGCAGGCATACTGCGAAGTACCTGCTTCGGATTGTTCGACAGCATGTTCGACGGCTTCCCGTTCAGATAGATACGGAAACTGCTGCTGCCGTTTACCTTCACGTTATCATCGCCATCGACCGTCACCATTGGTACTTTGCGCAGCATCTCAATCATCGTCGAAGTCTTGGCGTCGGGATCGTCTTCCATCAGATAAGCGGTCTTCTCGGCAGTCACCTTTACCAGCGGTTTCTTCGCCACAACACTGATCTCGGGCAGCGAGTCCAGCATCGAAGGCTGCACAGCCGTCGTGTCGGTCGCGGCAAAATCTTTCAATGTATAACTCTTCTTCACCTGTCCATTCATCAAGGACACACTCATCGCTCCCAGCAGGAAGCACAAACAAAAAAATCGTTTCATCTGATTCATTTTTTATCAACGCCGCAAAATTAGAAGCCGTTGCCGGCGACAACATAAATAAAAGGAATACTTCTCGCTGACATTTGCATGACATTTTCATGACATTCGCTTCCGAGGGGCAAAAGCCGCTTGTCAATCAAAATATTTTAGCGTTCTTCGCGTTAAATATTTCGTAACAATCAAAAAAGATAATGTTGAATAATCGTCGTCGGGCAGCACATCTGTCCATCATTTGCACATTCGCTCTGCTCCTGCTCACCGCCAGTTTCGGCTACCGCAGTTATTCGCTTACCGAACGCGCTGTTGTAAGCGATCTCAATCAGGCACTTCAACAGACAATCATGCAGAATTCGCAGCTTTGGATGAGTCGCGACACCATCCGGGCATACACGCATCTTTCTGAAGTGTTCGGCAACCCGATAGCCATCGAAAGCTACAACCGCTCGTTTGCCGAGGCATTGCAACACAACGAAATAAGAGATCTGTCCGGACTCATCGTCCAAGTAAAGAACAAAAAGATGACTGAGCATCCGCAACTCTACACCAGCAAAGTGAAAGCAGCCAACTATCTGGCAAGCGATACGGTGATCTGGCTTTCTGCCAACGGCGCCGCACAAACGCTTCCAACCGACAACATCGGCGTCTCCTTCCAAGGCTATGCCGCCTGCACACCGTTCACCATCCTGACGATGATGGACAAACAGCTGCCACTTATCATGTTGATTCTTTCCTTTATGACAAGCGCTCTTTACATCTATCTCCGTCGCACGCGCAACGACAGCGCAACGGCAACTGGAAACGACGAGGCTAAACGCATTCACTTCGGCAATCTTGCACTCTCATGCAACGAAGAATTTTTCTATAAGACCGATGGAGAAAAGCTGAAACTCACGCCTTTGCAATACAACCTGATGGAGATGTTCTTCTATTCACCAACGCATATCCTGCAGCGCTCCAACATTTGCGACGCACTCTGGCCGGGCAAAGACAATGCCGACGAAACACTTAATACGCTGATGCGCCGCCTCCGTCCACTGGTTGAAGATAATTCGAATCTGAAAATCACGACCGACCGCGGACGCGCCTACATTTTGGAAATAGCGGAAAGCTGACATGCATTTTTCTCTTAAATTTAACTAATCGTTGATGATTTAGAGAAGCAATATTGTATCTTTGTAATCATAAATCATGCAAAGAACGATGCCGATTAAAAAGAATATACACGTCACCTATCCCAAATCCGAGAAAATCTATATCTCGGGTGGAATAAACAATATCAAAGTAGGAATGCGCCGGATCGAACTTTCTGACGCCATCACGGTCAATGGAAAGAATCAGGAAACAAGCCGGAAAATCAATAATCCGGTAGTTGTTTACGACACCAGCGGTCCCTATTCCGATCCCAAGATGACTATCAATGTAACAACCGGCATCCCGCGCATCCGCGCAGAATGGTATGGACGCCGCAAAGACCTGACGCATCTGAAGAAATATTCATCCGAATACATGCGCAGTCAGGCTGATGTGACCAACAAAGATAATTTTCCTGTCCAGCATCTTCCACAACGCGCCCGCGAAGGCAAAAACATCACCCAGATGTTCTACGCCAAACGACGCATCATCACACCCGAGATGGAATATGTAGCCATCCGAGAGAATCAGCAGATCGAAGCGCTCGGACTCAAATCGTTCATCACACCCGAGTTCATCCGCAAGGAAGTAGCTGCCGGCCACGCCGTCATTCCTGCAAATATCAACCATCCGGAGACGGAACCGATGATTATCGGGAAGAAGTTTTTGGTGAAGGTCAATGCCATCATCGACGACACGCCCAAGATCAACGACATCATCGAGAAGGTCATTCTGAGCTGCAAGTGGGGATGCGATTCGCTGAACGAGCAGCTGACAAAAGGCGAGATTCACAACAGCCGCGAATGGATCCTGCGCAACAGCCCCGTTCCCGTTTCTTCTATTCCAATCTATCAGGCACTGGCTAAAGTGAGTGGGAAAGTGGCTGATCTGTCATGGGAAATATATAAAGATACACTGATCGAGCAGGCCGAACAGGGAGTCGATATCATGATCATCCACGCCGCCATGCTCAAGAAACATATCGAACTGACCAACGCCCGACTGACGAATATCGTTTCCAACGCCAGTTCCATCATGCAGCAATGGATGCAAATCCATCATGCGGAGAATTTTCTTTTCACCCATTTTGCCGAAATTTGCGAGATACTCAAGAACTACGATGTCACGCTTTGTCTCGGCGAAGGCTTGCGTCCCGGCTCCATCTACGATGCCAACGACGCCGCTTTGTACGCAGAACTGCAAACGATGGGTTCGCTGACTGAATTTGCCTGGAACCAATATGTTCAGGTAATGAACGAAGGATCGGGACATGTTCCGATGAACAAGGCACGCGACTATGCAAAAGAGCAACAGTACGCCTGCCACAATGCCCCCATCTGTTCACTCGAGATGCTCCCCTGCGACGTTGCACCCGGTTATGATCATATTGCAGCAACCGTCGGCGCTGCACAGATCGGATGGTACGGCGCTGCGATGATCAATTCGGTAACGCCCAAGGAACATCTCACACTGTCCGACAAAGATGATATGCGCAACGGCATCATCGCTTCTAAAATCGCCGCGCATATTGCCGACGTCGCCAAAGAGCATCCGGGAGCGCAAGTACGCGACAATGCACTCAGCAAAGCACGCTTCGAAGAACGCTGGAACGACCAGTTCAACCTGTCGCTCGACCCCGAACGTGCCGAACAGTATTACACAAACAAATAATCAACAAAACAACATAAGTTATGGCAGACGACAAGAAAATCATTTTCTCAATGGTTGGCGTGAGTAAAATCTTCCCGCCCCAAAAGCAGGTGCTCAAAAACATCTACCTTTCCTTCTTCTACGGAGCAAAGATCGGCATCATCGGTCTCAATGGCTCCGGCAAATCTACCTTGCTTAAGATTATAGCCGGCATCGACAAGGAACACTCCGGCGAAGTAGTCTTCTCGCCCGGTTACTCTGTAGGCTATCTCGAACAGGATCCGAAGTTGCAGGCAGGCAAGACTGTTAAGGAAATCGTACAGGAAGGCGTACAGGAAACTGTCGATATCCTCAAGGAATACGAAGAGGTGAACGAACGCTTCGGCGATCCCGAAGTGCTTGAAAATCCGGATAAGATGGATGCACTCATCAACCGGCAGACCGAATTGCAGGACAAGATCGACGCTCTCGACGCCTGGAATCTCGATACCCGCCTCGAACGCGCCATGGATGCGCTGCGCTGTCCGCCCGAAGATCAGGTTGTCGACACGCTCTCCGGTGGCGAACGCCGCCGCGTGGCACTCTGCCGTCTGTTACTCAAACAGCCGGACGTACTGCTGCTCGATGAGCCGACCAACCACCTCGATGCCGAGTCGATCGACTGGCTCGAACAACACCTGCAACAATATGCCGGCACAGTGATCTGCATCACGCACGACCGCTACTTCCTCGACCACGTTGCCGGATGGATTCTCGAGCTCGACCGCGGCGAAGGCATTCCTTGGAAAGGCAACTATTCGTCATGGCTCGAACAAAAGACTACCCGCATGGCACAAGAAGAGAAGCAGGTCAGCAAACGCCGCAAGACACTCGAACGCGAACTCGAATGGATTCACATGGCACCGAAAGCACGTCAGGCCAAAGGTAAAGCGCGCTTGAACTCGTATGAGAAACTGCTCAATGAAGATCAGAAAGAACGCGAATCGCAACTCGAGATTTTCATCCCGAACGGACCGCGTTTGGGCAACAAGGTTATTGAAGCCGTTCATGTAGCGAAAGCCTTCGGCGACAAGCTGCTGTTTGACGATCTCAACTTCGTTCTTCCACCTAACGGCATCGTTGGTGTCATCGGTCCGAACGGCGCCGGCAAGACCACGCTCTTCAAGATGATCATGGGACAGGAAAGTATCGATAAGGGAACCTTCGAAGTAGGCGAAACCGTAAAAATCGGTTATGCCGACCAGACACATAAGAGCATCGATCCCGAAAAGACGATTTATCAGGTTGTATCCGGCGGACTGGAATTCATGCGTATGGGCGGACGCGAAATCAGTACACGTGCCTATCTGTCGAAGTTCAACTTCACCGGTTCCGACCAGGAAAAACTCTGCGGCGTACTGTCCGGCGGCGAACGCAACCGTTTGCATCTGGCGTTGACGCTCAAATCTGAAGCGAACGTGCTGCTGCTCGATGAGCCGACCAACGATATCGATGTCAACACGCTCCGTGCACTCGAAGAAGGTCTCGAGAACTTCGCCGGCTGTGCCGTTGTCGTATCTCACGACCGTTGGTTCCTGGATCGTATCTGCACGCATATTCTCTCGTTCGAAGGCGACTCGAATGTAGTCTTCTACGAAGGCACCTACTCCGAATACGAAGAGTTCAAACGCAAACAGATAGGTTACGAAGAACCCAAACGCGTTCGTTATCGCAAACTGATCAAAGACTGATCAAAGACAATCGAAAACAATCAAATCAAATTTATCAGTATGAAAACAAAATTCATCACCACAATCGTACTCGCCGTAGCACTCATGGGCTTCGTCAGCAATGCAAATGCACAAAAGACAACCAAGTTGTTCAACGGAAAAGACCTCTCCAACTGGGGCTTCGTTCTTCAGGACAACAGCGTACCTGCCGAACAAGTGTTCACCGTTAAAAACGGACTGATTCACATCACAGGCAAACCTACCGGTTACATGTACACCAAGGAGAAATACAGCAACTACAAGCTGCATGTTGAATGGCGTTGGCCCGACGGTGTCGAATCCAACAGCGGAATCTTTCTGCTTGTTGCCGACGCGTCGAATCCATTTCCTAACGGCATCGAATGTCAGCTTCATGCAGGCGACGCCGGCGATTATATTGCCGAAGGCGGCTCTATCCTTGCCGAATATCAACTCAAACCGGGCGAAGCACATCCGAAATTCATGGTCGTAAAGAAAGCAAAGGCTTCCAGTGAAAAACCTGCCGGACAATGGAATGAAGCGAATATCTTCGTACGTGGCAACGTGATGACCACATTCGTCAATGGCGTATATCAAAATACAGGAGTTACTGAACAAAAGGAAGGGTTTATCGGTTTACAAAGTGAAGGAAACAATATTGAGTTCCGCAACGTAACAGTCACACCGTTAGACTAAACCGATTTTTCAGTTTCCATACTTTAAAGCGGGTTGCTTATTCACCACCGGTGATGGCAATCCGCTCACATTTTATATAAAGAACAGAGAAACGCCAACGACACTGATCACCGCGCCGGCAATCTCTTTCAATGAAATCTTCTGCTTGTAAATCAAATATGAAGGAAGAAGGATAATGATAGGCGTCAGCGCCATCAATGTCGAAGCGATTCCGGTCTCGGTGTAGCGCACAGCCATTAGCGAAAACGACACACCCAGAAACGGACCAAATATGGTTCCACCCGTAGCTGCCACCATTCCTTTGGCATCTTTTACCGACGCTACCAGTTTTTGCCAGTTCCGCGTCAGCAACATAATCACGATAAACCCGACGATTCCAAAAATCACCCTGATCTCTGTCGAAGCGAACGGCATCAAGCCCACTGCCAGCGCATCGCTCGTATCGACATGCTGAATATAATAATTCATTCCCAGTTTACTGAACACCAATCCAAAACCTTGTCCCATCCCCGCTCCGATACCAAACAGCACACCTTTGAGCGGCAGCGACAGATGTAGTTTTCCGGAATGGTCGCCTCCACGTCCGATGATTGAAAGTCCGATTCCGAACATCGTCACAAACATGCCCAAAAGAGCATGCCCCTGCATGTGTTCTCCCAGAATAAGCCATCCACCCAATGCAGCCGACGGCGGCGCAAGCGTCATAAACAACTGACCGAAACGCGAGCCGATGACCAGATAGGAACTGAACAGACAATAGTCGCCAAACACATATCCAACCAATCCGGAAACGCCCAACCAAAGCCACGCTTCCTTGCCTGCATTCTGCGGCCATATATTTCCGGTAAAAATAAGCAGAGTCAAAGCCAGCAGCACCAATGCCATCACCAGACGGATAATGTTCAGTGAGATCGTGCTGTGCATACGCCTGCCGGCATATTCAAAGCAAAGTGCAGTGATTGTCCACGACACAGCCACACCCAGCGAAATAATTTCTCCCAGATGCGTCTGCATGACTGATGCTAATAAAGCGCCATCCATTTCTTACAAATCTTACGGCAACCGTTTAGAAAGGCACACCCTCATTGCTTTTTCCCGAAAGGAAGTCGGCACCCGAAGGTTGTATCGGCGGCATTCCTTCGGAAGGCGTCGACACGTCTTTATTCATTTTCGAAGTAAACTCGCGACTGACAGGAATATCATCCTCCAGATTGATGAATTTAGCCATATTGCTCAAGAAACGGAGATAAACAGTGCCGACGGCACCATTACGATGCTTGGCAATAATGATTTCAGCCAAACCTCTCAAGTCATGACCTTGACCATCATCCGTAATCTTGTAATATTCCGGTCGATGGATGAAACAAACCATGTCGGCATCCTGCTCGATTGCACCGGACTCACGCAAGTCGGCCAATTGCGGACGCTTTCCTTCAGGACCTTGACGCGACTCAACGCTACGATTCAACTGCGACAGGGCAATGATCGGGATATTCAACTCCTTCGCCAAGCCTTTGAGCGAACGCGAGATCGTACTCACCTCCTGCTCACGACTGCCGAAAGTCATTCCGCTCGCATTCATCAACTGCAAGTAGTCAATGATGATGCAAGCCACTTTGTGCTCCCGCACCAGACGGCGCGCTTTCGTTCGCAACTCAAACACCGAAAGGCTCGGCGTATCGTCCACATACAAAGGAATATCATAAAGTTCATTGATCTTCGTATTCAGCTGTGTCCACTCATGCTCCTGATAATGTCCGCTCTTGATGACATCGCCATCCAGTTCGCACACATTCATGATCAGACGGTTCACCAGCTGCACATTGCTCATCTCAAGTGAGAATACAGCCACCGGTGTACTGAAATTCATTGCCATGTTCTTCGCCATCGAAAGCACAAACGCCGTCTTTCCCATGGCAGGACGCGCTGCTATAATAATCAAGTCCGACTTTTGCCAACCCGCAGTAATCTTGTCAATGCCAGTAAATCCGCTTCTCAGTCCGCTGAAGCCATTCTTGTTCTCCATCGCGTCCTTGATCTGCTTGAAAGCATCCTTGATGACCGGATTGATCTGCGTGAAGTCTTTCTTCAGATTGTTCTGTGAGATTTCGAACAGCTGTCCTTCAGCCTCCTGCATCAGATCGTCCACATCAATCGTCTCATCAAACGCCTTATCCTGGATCAGTGCCGTGAACTTGATCAGTTCTCTGGCAAGATACTTCTGTGCAATAATCCGCGCATGGAATTCGATATGCGCACTGCTGGCCACTTTCTCCGTCAGCTTCGAGATATAAAGAGCGCCACCGATCTCCTCCAGTTCACCGCGTTTCTTCAACTGTTCGGTGACCGTCATCATATCTATAGGTTCCTGTTTCGTAGCCAGATCCATAATGGCGGAATAAACAATCGCATTGGCCTTCTCATAGAAACACTCCGGTTTCAAGATGTCGCTGACAATCGAGAATGCATCCTTCTCCAGCATTAAAGCACCCAGAACGACCTGTTCCAGCTCACGAGCCTGTGGCTGCAAACGTCCCATCTCGGGCACAACTATTGTCTTGCGTCCTACTGCTTTGCTATTATTTCTTTTCTGTTCTACCATCATTTATCCGATTTTCGGACTCCAAAATTACTATTTTCGATGAGAAAAATAGTTACTTTTGTCGGATTTATTCTAAATATGTTTCCAATTCGAATATGGCTACATCAAAAGATATGACAAGCGGACCAACGCTGCCCCTTATACTGAACTTCACTATACCGCTGCTTCTTGGCAACCTGCTTCAACAGACCTATTCGCTCGTCGATGCCGCGATTGTCGGTCGCTTTCTGGGAATCAACGCTCTGGCTTCCGTTGGTGCCAGCAGCTCCGTGATCTTTCTGATCCTGGGCTTCTGCAACGGCTGTTGTTGCGGTTTCGGCATTCCTGTCGCTCAGAAGTTCGGCGCAAAAGATTTCACGACGATGCGCCGTTATGTAGCCGTCGGGCTTCAGATCTCCGCTGCGATTTCAATCGTTCTCGCCGTCATCACCAGCATCTACTGTTCCGACATTCTTCGTTGGATGCGTACACCCGGCGAAATCTTCCGCAACGCCTATCTCTATCTCATTGTCACCTTCATCGGCATCCCGTGCACTTTCTTCTACAACGTGTTGTCGAGCTTCATTCGTGCGCTGGGCGACAGCAAGACGCCATTCTGGTTTCTTCTGTTCTCCACCGTGCTCAACATCCTGCTTGATCTGTTCACCATTCTGGTTTTAGGATGGGGCGTTTTGGGCGCTTCCATCGCAACAGTCTTCTCGCAAGGCGTGTCGGCGCTGCTCTGTTATCTATATATGATACGCAACTTCCCGATCCTCAAATGCACGGCTGACGATCGCAAGTTCCGTTCGAACCTGGCAACAACGATGTTGGGCATTGGCGTCCCGATGGGACTTCAGTTTTCAATTACGGCAATTGGCAGTATCATGCTTCAGAGCGCCAACAACGCTCTCGGCACCAGTTGTGTAGCCGCCTTCACTTCGGCAGCCCGCATCAAGATGTTCTTCATCTGTCCGTTTGAGAGCTTGGGAATCGCGATGGCTACATTCTGCGGTCAGAACTATGGCGCCGGCAAACTGTCGCGCATCTGGCAAGGCATCAAGTCGAGTGCCTCGATGATGATGATTTATGCCGTCGTCACCATTATCATATTGATGACATGCTCCGGCGAAATGTCGCTGCTGTTCATCGACCGTTCCGAGAGCGAGATCATCGCCTACACCGTCCAGTTCCTGCATACAAGCTGTATGTTCTTCCCGATACTGGGCGTTCTTTGTATCTTGCGTTACACCATCCAAGGCGTAGGATTCACGAAGCTGGCAATGCTTTCCGGCGTATCCGAAATGATTGCCCGCACGCTCATGAGTATCTATGCTGTTCCGGTATGGAAATTCACAGCCGTGTGTTTCGGCGACCCGTCGGCGTGGATTGCTGCCGACCTCTTCCTTATTCCCGCCTACATTTATGTATATGGGCGCTTAAAAAAGGAGCTTGTTGTTCGCAAGCAGCTTGCCTAACATCTCAATCTCACTGTTGGTCAGTTCGAGATGCGCCAGTCCCCAGCGATGCTTGTCCAGATTATGACAGTCCGATCCCGTATAATCGTACATCTGCTTTTTCAGCAGTTCGTGCGCTTTGAGATACGCAGGTTTCCCGTAGAAACCTGCCAACGACAGATAGTTCAGTTGGAATCGGTATCCTTTGGCTTTCAGCCGTTCATAATCTTTCGAAGTCATATACACATATCTCTCCGGATGAGCAATGATCGGTGTATAGCCTTTTAGCGTCAGAGAGTACAGAATCTCCATCAGATCCGGAGGCGGCGACATATAGGATGTTTCAACGAGCACCTGCTTGTCATATCCCATCGTCAGCAATCCTTCATCCAGATGTGCTGCAAATCCCGCATCCAGCATATATTCGGCAGCCATCTTCACCGTCAGTCCTTCCGGAATCGACGCTTTAAACGCTTCAAAATGCTTCTCGAGCGAAGCGCGGTTGTTAGGCAGATCTTCCATCACATGCGGTGTCAGAAAGAAACTGCTCACACCCAGTTCATGCAAGCCCTGAAACGCCGCGATCGAATCTTCGCGCAACTGTATGCCATCGTCGACACCCGGTAGCAGATGGCTGTGAATATCAGCCGAATCTGCCAACAGGTCTGTCTTTATAACATTTTTCTTATGATTGAATATCGAAAACATTATCCTTTCTTTTCTTCCATGGAAGTTTCATCCGTTGCTGAATGTCCTTCCGTAGGAGTTTTATGTGCCATAAGTGTTTTGCTATGCTTCTTCTTGTCATGCTCATTTCCATAACCATAGCCATAGCCGTATCCATAACCATAACCATAGCCGTAACCATAGCCGTAACC
>DAIMYP010000023.1:0-3157 GCA_036734445.1 Tannerellaceae bacterium | reverse complement strand
TAACCATAGCCGTAACCATAGCCGTAACCCTTATGTGCAAATCTTACGCTGTTGAGTATCAAGCACAGATTATGGAATTTCTGTTGACGGTACATCCGTTCCAGATCAGGCAACTGCCTTCTGTCGAACAGTCCGGCACGAATCACATAGATAGTCAGATCTGCCACACGGTTCACAATAACTGCATCGGCCACCATCTCGCTAGGCACATTATCCAGAATCACATAGTCATAGCGTTCTTTCAACGTATTCACCAGAGTATCCAGATTCTCGCTCAGCAGCAATTCTGCCGGATTGGGCGGAACCGGACCTGCATGAATAATATCCAGTCCTTCATGTTCCTCATTCTTTGCGATAATTTCGTCAATATTTGTGATCTTCCCTGACAGATAGGTTGTCACGCCGTTCTTTGCTTTCCCGACATGCGAACTCAGTGTTCCTTTACGTATATCCAGATCCACCAGTATCACTTTTTTCTTTATCAGAACGAAACTCATCGCAAGATTCATCGAAACGAACGTCTTTCCGGCGCCGGCATTAAATGAAGTGAACATCACAACCTTCATGTTCTTGTCTTTGACGCGCATAAAGTCCATGTTCGACCGGACGATACGGAACGCTTCCGAAACGGAGTCACGTTTTCCTTCGCGAATCACGATCTCCGATCCTTCTTCAATATCTTTCTTGTCGCGTGCCGGAATCTCACCCAGGAACGGCAGACTTACAGTATGTTCCACATCCTTACGCGAACGAACTTTCGTGTCTATCGCTGCCTGCAGCCAGAATACACCGCCCGGAATCAAACATCCGATGATAAGTGCCGCCAACATAATCATTGCCGACTTTGGTGCTACCGGTGACTTGCTTCCCGTTGCCGGATCAATCACGCGGGCATTACTTTCGGTGATCGCTTGCGAAAGCGCATTCTCTTCACGTTTGTTCAACAGATAGAGATACAGTTCCTCCTTGATTTTCTGCTGACGTTCTATTGACAGCACATGCTTCTGTTGTCCCGGTACTTCTGATATTCGTCTTGTTGTCTGAGCGTTACGCGCCTGTACGTTCTTTATCTGAATATCAAGGCTGACGATCAAGTTATCTACCGCGCGGATAATCGTTTGCCTCATAGCCTGGATCGACTTGTTCAGGTCCATCACAACCGGGTTCCGGTCGCTGCTGCTGCTGATCAGTCGGTCTCTTTTAAGCAACATCGTGTTGTACTCGCCGATCTGAGCTTCGAGGTTCGCATCCGAACTCGAGATGCCCGTGTTAGCCGGAATCAGTTCCGACTCCTTCGAAGGCGATGTTAGGTAGTTGCGAATATATTTGGCAAGTGTCAGCTGGTTTTCCAGACTCAGTCCTTGCTTGCTGAAATCGCTTGTCTGTTGCAGATACATACCCGTTTCCGAAGTGATATCGGTCAGCTGGTTCTCTCTCTTGTACGATTCGATATCCGAATCGACGTTTCCCAGTTCCTTTTCGATGATGATCAGTCGGTCGTTGATGAAGTTCGACGTATTCACCATCACCTGGTTTTTATCATTGATGATACTCTCGTTGTAAACTGCGATCAGTGTATTCAGAATATCTTCAGCTCTTGGTATTGACACGTCGCGTATCGTCAGATTGATGATAGTTGCCGTCTTGCTGGCCAAAGCCACTTGCAGTGCTCCGTTCAGCCCGAGAACCACATTACCAAGATCTTTCTTTTTTACCGTAATCGGTTTGTCATAATACTCATTGGTATAATACAAAGTTGGAGCCACCACCATTCTTCCCATCGGCGTCTTCACTGCCACATTCAAAGGCACCCTCCATATTTTCGAATCATTAATGCCTTCGCCTTTGAATCCAAATACGATAACATGTTTTTTGTCTATGGGTTTTACTTTCAGTTCGAAGGTCTGGTTCGGTTCGGCATCCGGAAATTCCACATGCACCGGAGCCTGCCTGTAGAGTTCCACAGTCCGCATTCCGCTTTTTATGGTGTAGCTCATATCCAGTTTCAGTCGTTTCACGACGTTCTGCATCAAGTCTTTCGCCTGAAACTGCAGCACCACGTTATCCACATTGTTCTTGATATTCATTACACCCAGATCCTGAAACGCTGCCGCCTCGCTCATTGCGCCACCACCTTTCGAGTCGTCTTTTATAAGCACCGTTGCCGTACGCGTATAGATCTTCGAAGCGCACTCCAGATATAGAAATGCTATCGCACAGCAGATAACTGCCGAAAGCATGAACCAAAACCAGTTTGCCTTGACAATCTGAATGATATCACCCAGATTCAGTTCATTCTCTTCTCTTTGCTGATTCTCCAAATCCTGATTATTATTAGATTCCATTATACGAATTATTATTTAGACAGAGTTACGATTACCGACACGATTGATGCCAATACCGAGATCGACGCCAGCCAAACACCGGCGGAGTTGTTCTGATTGATTCCGCTCTGTCCAGCGCGAGCCTTGTTCGGTTCTACATATACGATATCGTTCTGTTGCAGATAGTAACATGGCGAGTTAAAGATTTCTGACGAGCGCAGATCATGATAAAGGATTGTGCGTTTGCCATCCTTTTCGCGGATCACAGCCACGCGGTCGCGGCGTCCGTAGATAGTCAAGTCGCCTGCCATACTCAGTGCTTCAAGCAGTGTGATGCGGTCGCCTGTGATGTTGAAACTTCCCGGGCGTTGTACTTCACCCATGACCGACACCTTGAAGTTCATAAACTGAACCGTCACTACCGGATCCTTAATGTAATTGCCCGCAATCAGTTTTTCTTTTATAAGGTCTGTCAGTTGCTGGCGTGTCATTCCTTCAACATGCAGTGTTCCCAGGATTGGAAAATCAATGTCACCTTTTGTACTGACCAGATAACCAAGTACACGTTGACTTGTACCACCTGAAATGGTTCCCCCCACCTGATAAGTCACAACCGGCATATTAAACGGAAGCGCCAGCTCCTCATCCTTACAGTTCACCATGATCGACAGCATATCATCGCTGTGAATGATCACTTCATACTTCTGTTCGATCTGTTGTTCTTTTATCGGATCAACATCCTGCAGATACAGAATCTCCTTTGGAGACGTGCATGCCGTCAGTGCCACCATCGTGCCCACTACCAGCCATTTCAAATATTTCTTTATCATAAT
>DAIMYP010000022.1:0-50841 GCA_036734445.1 Tannerellaceae bacterium | reverse complement strand
CTAAAGAGCAGATTCGTCAGCTTTCAGGTATGCGTGGTTTGATGGCAAAACCTCAAAAGAGTGGTGCAGAAGGTGGTCAAATTATTGAAAATCCTATTCTTGCCAATTTTAAGGAAGGATTGTCAGTGTTGGAATATTTTATTTCCACTCACGGTGCTCGTAAGGGTTTGGCAGATACTGCATTGAAAACAGCCGATGCTGGTTATTTGACTCGTCGTCTTGTTGATGTTTCCCACGATGTGATCGTTAATGAAGACGATTGTGGTACATTACGTGGACTTGTTTGTACAGAGTTGAAGAACAATGAGGAAGTTATTGCTACATTATATGAGCGTATCTTAGGTCGTGTTTCAGTACATGATATCATTCATCCTACAACTGGAGAAGTGATAGTTCGTGCTGGTGAAGAAATTCGCGAGGATGCTGCTCAGAAGATTCAGAATTCTCCAATAGAGAGTGTTGAAATTCGTTCAGTATTGACTTGCGAATCCAAGAAAGGTGTTTGTGCAAAATGTTATGGACGTAATTTAGCAACGAATCAAATGGTTCAAGTTGGTGAGGTTGTGGGCGTTATTGCTGCTCAGTCTATCGGTGAACCTGGTACTCAGTTGACTTTACGTACATTCCACGTCGGTGGTATTGCTGCAAATATTGCAACTGAAAATAGTGTTACATCAAAATATGACGGTATTCTTCAGATTGATGAGCTTCGTTCAGTAGAAGTAATCGATGAGGCAACGAAAAAGAAACATTTGGTTGTTGTTAGTCGTTTGGCTGAAATGCATATCATTGATCCTAATACAAAGATTGTATTATTGACTCATAATATTCCTTATGGTTCAAAATTATTCTTTAATAATGGCGATGCCGTACATAAGGGTGATGTTCTGATTGAATGGGATCCATTTAATGCCGTTATTGTTTCAGAAGTTTCCGGTAAAATTCAATTTGAGAGTTTGATTGAAAATGTAACATATAAGGTAGAAAGTGATGAAACAACAGGTTTGAAGGAAAAGATTATCATCGAATCAAAGGATAAGACGAAAGCTCCGGCTGCGCATATTATTGATGAAAATGGTAATTATCTTAAAAACTACTCTCTGCCATTGGGCGCCCATGTTGTTAAAGAAGAAGGCGATTCAATCAAAGGCGGTGAAGTCTTGGTAAAGATTCCTCGCGCTGTTGGTAAAGCCGGCGATATCACGGGTGGTCTTCCTCGAGTAACCGAATTGTTTGAAGCTCGTAATCCATCCAATCCAGCTGTCGTATCAGAAATTGATGGTGAAGTAGGATTCGGTAAGATTAAACGTGGTAATCGAGAAATAACCGTTACATCAAAGTTGGGAGAAGTAAAGAAATATATGGTTCCGTTGTCAAAGCAGTTGCTTGTACAAGAAAATGACTATATCCGTGCAGGTATGCCGCTTTCAGATGGCGCTATTACTCCTTCAGATATTTTGGCAATCAAAGGTCCGACGGCTGTTCAGGAATATATCGTGAATGAAGTTCAGGATGTATATCGTTTACAGGGTGTTAAGATTAATGATAAGCACTTTGAAGTAATCGTTCGCCAGATGATGCGTAAAGTTGAGGTCGTTGATCCGGGAGATACTCGTTTCTTGGAACAGCAGATTGTAGATAAGCTTGAGGTAATGGATGAAAATGATCGTATTTGGGGCAAGAAAGTTGTTACAGATGCAGGCGATTCTCAAACATTGCAAGCTGGTCAGATTGTTACAGCTCGTAAACTTAGAGATGAAAACAGTATGTTGAAACGTCGTGACTTGAAATTAGTTCAAGTGCGTGATGCTGTTCCAGCTACTGCAAATCAGATTCTACAAGGTATCACTCGTGCTGCATTACAAACAAATAGTTTCATGTCAGCTGCATCATTCCAGGAAACAACGAAAGTTCTTAACGAAGCTGCTATCAACGGTAAAGTAGACCGTTTGGAAGGCTTAAAAGAGAATGTTATTTGTGGACACTTGATTCCTGCCGGTACAGGTCAGCGTGATTTTGATAAGTTGACTGTTGGTGCGAAAGATGAGTTTGATCGAATCTTTGCAAATCGTAAGAATGTGGTCGATTTTAATGCAATGGACCGTGACGACAAGGATAAAGATGAAGATTGAATAAAAAGATAAGTACAAAAAGGCTGTGTCTTTATTGGCACAGCCTTTTTTTTGTTCTTTTTCTTGCAAAATGCAATAGTAATGTCTATTTTTGAAGTGAAGTAAGTTTTTTGTTACTATAACTTTATAATATGCATATGAAGAAGGGCCTAATATTTTTTCTAGTATGTATGATTGGTGGGAATATGATTTCAGCTGCTAATCCCAAGACTTATTCCATAAATGTTATTTCGTATAATATTCGATATGATAATAATAAGGATGGCGAAAACGTTTGGTCTAATCGTAAAGATCTTGCTGCGAATTTGATTAAATTTCATGATGCTGATATATTCGGATCTCAGGAAGTGGTTCATAATCAATTGCAAGATCTTTTAAATCGGTTACCCGGTTATGATTATATAGGCGTTGGTCGTTCAGATGGAAAAACTGAAGGAGAGTATTCTCCTATTATTTATAAAAAGGATCGTTTCCAATTGATTAAATCAGGTAATTTTTGGTTATCAGAAGATATTAATGCTGTTGGAAAAAAAGGATGGGATGCCGCTTGTGAAAGAGTAGCTACTTGGGGAGTCTTTAAAGATAGGAAATCCGCAAAAAAGTTTTTCTTTTTAAATACTCATTTGGATCATATGGGTAAAGTTGCTCGTCATGAAGGAGCTCTTTTGGTTTTGTCGCAAGTACAAAAATTATCTGAAGGTCTTCCTGTTATTGTTACCGGTGATTTTAATGCAACGCCTCAAGATGAACCCATTAAGATTTTGACTAATGTTTCTGATTCTCGTCATCTAACCCATACAAGAACAATCGCTTTGTTGAAATATGGCCCTGAGTGGACATTCCATGATTTTGGAACTCTCCCTATAAAAGAGAGAGAATGGATTGATTATATATTCATCAAAGGTAATATTCAAGTTCTTCGACACGGCGTCTTAACAGATACATTTAATCATTTGTATCCTTCGGATCATTGTCCAGTGCTGGCAACTTTAATTATTCAATAAATTTTCCTATGAATACGGATAGAGTAGTAAAAGAACAAACTTCACTGAGCGATAAAGATTGCTTTGTTGTAGTTCAGCGTACTCGGCGTGGTTTTTCTATCCCATATCATGTGCATCCGGATTTTGAACTTAATTATTTTGAGAATGTTGAAGGGGCTCTTCGAATTGTTGGCGATTCTGCAGAAGAATTGCAAAATACTGATTTAGCTTTAATAGCAGGAGGTATTGAACATACCTACGCAAATCATCATTGTAGAAGTAATAATATTATCGAAATATCTGTTCAGTTTAATATATCTCTATTTGATAGTATTATAAACAAAGCCCTTTTCAAATCAATACGTGAGATGTTTCAGAAGGCTACAAAGGGTTTGGTGTTTAGTCAAGAGGTGATTCATAATGTTCAGTCCGAATTGACTAGTTTATCGAATAGTAATACCGATGTTTTTCATAATCTTCTTCGATTGTTGGATGTACTACAAATATTATCTCTAGATAAGGATGCTCATACTCTTAATGCAGTTGCAGCCGGTGATAGAGGCAAACGAGATATATTTGGAGATCGTTTGAATAAACTCATGTTTTATTTGCATGATAATTTTCAACACGAGATTTCTCTTTCAGACGCTGCATCTGTCGTCAATATGAGCGAAGCATCATTTGCTCGTTTTCTTAAAAAAACAACGGGCAAAGCTTTTGTAGATACTTTGAATGACATTCGTATTTCAGAGGCGTTGAAGAAATTGCTTGAAACGCAAGAAACAATAGCCGATATCAGTCATGAATGTGGATTCAATAATCTATCCAATTTTAATCGTGCCTTTAAACGTCGCAAGAATATCACGCCATCTGAATATAGAGAACAAAACGCGCATCTTTCGATCAAGGCTTGATCTTCCTTCTGTAAATAGATTCAAAGTACTGCAATTCTCTTCTTATAAATCTGATTTATGTATATCAATCTCATTATATAGAGAAGATAAGCTGTGCTTTAGGATAAAAAACGGACAAGTTCATTTTATTCTGCCCATGGTTTGCATTATCTTTGTACTCATAAAACAATAATAATATAGATATGGATAATAACAATAAACCAACAAACGAGATTCAAATTGAGTTATCAGAAGAGATGGCTCAAGGTACTTATGCCAATTTGGCCATTATTTCACATTCTACATCTGAGTTTATCTTAGATTTCATTAGAGTAGTGCCGGGAGCACCAAAAGCACAAGTGAAAAGTCGTATAATTTTGACTCCTGATAATGCGAAACGTCTTTTGTTTGCTCTTCAAGATAATATTGCTAAGTTCGAAGGGCAGAGTGGAAATAAGACAGCAAACTTCGAAGATTTTGTTCCACCGGTAGGCGGAGTTAAGGGACAAGCATAATAATCAAATAGTTAATAAAAAAGAGCGACCTCTAGGAGGCGCTCTTTTTTATCTTTGCAGCTTTGTTTAATTATTCATATTTCTTGTTGAAATAGATATGAGCAAGGTAGCCAATAACAATGACAGCCAAGCCTGTAATTAAAACAGCATTTGATGCTCCTTCTTGGAAAGAAGGCACTGCTAAAATGATAACACCGATAAGGAGAATTATAACTCCTAAATTTTTCATTAATCCCTTCATGGTGATAGAGTTTATTTTATTATTCTTTTCCTACTGCAAATAAAGCAATAATAACCCGATTGCAAAAATATTTTACAATAAAAATGTTGAAACCATCAAATTTAGCTATTATATTTGCATTTGATAAGCTTTTATATGATGTTGCGCGTACTCTATATTATATATTTCTGGTTAATAGCGATACCGTTGTTCCTTGTTCTTACCATATTGACTGCTGTTACTGTGATTGTAGGTTGTCTATTGGGCGGTGAAAAAATTTTTGCTTATTATCCGGGAAAAATTTGGTCGTGGTTGACATGTCATTTAGTACTTTGTCCTGTAACGGTCAGTGGAAGAGAGAATATACATAAGGGCAAACCCTATGTGTTCGTTTCTAATCATCAAGGCGCATTTGATATTTTTTTGATATATGGTTTTTTAGGCGTTCCCATCAAATGGGTAATGAAAGCCGGAATAGGTAAGATTCCTTTTGTAGGAGCGGCCTGTCGTTCTGCCGGTTTCATTTTTGTGGATAATTCTTCTTCAAAAGCAGCAGCAAAAAGTGTGTTTGAAGCAGAGCGCAGTTTGCGTTCGGGTGCTTCCATTGTCATTTTCCCTGAAGGTTCCCGTTCTAAAGACGGAAAACTGGCCCGCTTTAAGAAGGGAGCTTATCAAATGGCTGTAGATCAGCATCTGCCGATCATCCCTATTACGCTTAATGGGCCGTTTAATGTTTTGCCTATCGGTTCTATTATGGTTCATCGTCATCCGATGGAAATGATCATTCATAAACCAATCAGTACGGAAGGAATGGATTCTTCTCATAAAAGTTTGCAAGATCTTGCCGAAACTACACAACAAATCATATCCTCTGGATTGTGGGATAAATACAAAGATTGAAATTTACCAGGATTTGAGTATTCCTCTCTTGCTGACAGTAAAGCTTAAGCCAATATTTTTGGTATATAAAGAGCCTGCATCTGCAGCTATCGAACTTCCAAAGTTCCATCCTTTCAATTTTGGATGATGATATTGTATCTCCAACAGACCTGCTGCGCCTCGTTTATTATTTAATAAAGGAGCAGAAGCTCTTCCCCACGTATTCATCAGTGTGAATAGCATTCGATATGATAATGAGGAACATAAGTCGCCTTCGGTTGCAAAATGCCATCCACTTACACGATTGTTTTTGAAGCCCAAGCTTCCATCTCCATTATACTCAGGAGAGAGAATTAATGGAGAACCCAATGCGCGGTTAAAATAAGAGGCACCGGTTTGATATTCGCCATTGTTGTAATAATCGTCGGATCCGCCGCCGGGTCCTTTATGTTGGCTATGATCGAATTCAATGAAGTGGAACGGACCGCTCTGGTCCCGCGTTTCAAGATGTTCGATCACTATTTTCTTGAACCAGTTGATTTTGGGCAAATCAAACTGCAATCCCCATAAACCATCAGTGTTGTTGACAAAAATCATCCCTGACTTGTCTTCAAAATAGTGTTGATGATAGGCGGAAACTTTCCAGTCTGCTTGTGTGTAGGTCAGTTTAAAGTCGTATGACCCATAGTGATTTCCCAAAACATTAATCTGGTCGGACATTGTTGCATCTTTTCCTCCTTCACTTCCGCAGATGACTCTTAGCATATCGCTCAAAGATTGCGGTTGCTTACCCGTTTTAGGATTAGTTGAAGTTCCTCCCCATTGCGCCCAATGTTGAACACCAATGATTCCGGAGAGCGGAAAATCGTTTCGCGTATCTTTTATTTGTACATAGAGTGATTTGTGATGCCACAAAACATTCTTGTTGTATGTCTGCCTGTTGTTTGTGTAATATTCAAGATATTTGGTATCAAAAGATCGTCCAAGAGCGAAGTCTCCTTTTATTTGCATCCATCCTTTT
The DNA here is from genome assembly GCA_036734445.1 of Tannerellaceae bacterium. GTDB lineage: Bacteria > Bacteroidota > Bacteroidia > Bacteroidales > Tannerellaceae > Parabacteroides. The sequence goes on along the minus strand of DAIMYP010000022.1, from coordinate 44,198 downwards.
GTGAGAGGAACGAGCGTAAATGCGGGCATACTCAGATTGATTTCCGGGATTGGGCGTGCATTGGAAGACAAGACCATATCGCCTGAACTCAGGTCGCGATCCCACAAAGAGCGGTAATTTTCTTTGCTTCCGATAGAGAGCAGTAGGCTTTTGAAACCTAACTCAGCGTATAGCTGTTGGACATAAATATTCTTGTGATCATAGCGTGGAGCTGCTGCAACCAGATCCAGACCTGCATTCCATCTAAAGTCTTTATTGATTTTTTGCTGGTGGAAAATGCCTGCGTTGAGATATCCGTTGTTTGCCGTCAGCGGTACTTTGCCATAGCGATTACTTACCATCCAGAATGGTGCGTTCGAATTTCTTACTGAAAACAATGAATTGTTCAGCCAATAGGGTTTTTCGGTCCCTTTTGCAACGGAGACAAAAGTTTCTACCCGATAGCTGGTTGCATTTGTGTTGGCATCATTGTCTTGCGCGTAACAGATTGTGCTTCCGGATGATAGAACTATTACAGACAAAAATATTTGTACAAATCTCATTCACTTTCGATGTTTATTCAGACAAAGATACGCAATAAACCTCTTATTTACTTCATTCCTCCAAAAGAATGTGTTATTTTGTCGAGCCAGTTGAAATAGGTGTAATATACCTGTCGTCTGGCCGTTTCCTTAGAAAGAATCAGGTCGTGGATGCCGTTTGGTATGGTGTAGCGCGTAACATAATTACCCAGTTTGGCGCCGTAATTTTGAATATCATGCATGTCGAGTACAATATCGCAGTTATGATATTCTTCATTCCACGTGTTTGTTTCAGGAAATGAGCGCGTTGACGACAGAACCAATATCGGGCAGTTTATTTTTCCTCCTTTATGCAAACTCCTTTGTGCTGAGGTGATTGCATGAATCCAACCGGCTTTGATCGGATGACCTTTAGGCATTTTCCAATTCGGATTGAAGTTCCATTCGCCCTTGTATTGTTTCAGAAGGCTTTGAGCATAGCATCCAACGGCATTGCTTCCTTTCATTATGGTCAGATTCGGGAAGAGCCAACCGATAAAAGAAACGATTGGGATGAAGAATTTTTCCATTTTCGGACTCATATTCCAATCCAGAAACGGACTGTTCAACATTAGTCCATCCACCGGAAGTTTGCCTTTTTTACATTGCAGATAGTAGGGCGTTAGCAGTCCGCCGGTAGAATGTCCCATCAAAAATATTTTGCTGTTCCCTTCTATTTTCATGATTGCCAGGGCTGTGTCGATATCTGCAAAATATTCTTTCATGCTTTTGCAGAAGAACGGGTCTTGTCCCGGAAGGATAGAACGGCCATATTTTCTCAAATCCAGCGCATAGAAATTGTAGCCATGAGCATTCACACTGTCGCCCAATTGTTTTTGGAAGAAATAATCATTGTAGCCATGTATGTAAAGAACCGCTTGTTTGACATTGGCCAGCTGTGGTTTCTTTACCAATGTGCAGACCACTTTTCCCGAATAGTCATTAGGCATTCGGATAGTGCGGTATAAATAACTGTCGCCCAATACATCTGGCGCATATTGAGCCAAAAGGTTGGCTGCGAAAAAGATTAGAGCAAAAGTACATGCAATGATTCGTTTCATGATATTTCATTTTCTATTATAACAACTTTAATAATGAAATGTTTATGATAAATAACAAAACCGATCCTAATGGAAGTTTTGATTCTTTTGATTTAAGCTACGTTTTCTATTGGAATGATGAATCGTTTGATAATTATCAAAATTAAATTATACAATTATTATTTTGTATTTATACATATGTCAAATGAATCATTCTTTCGGATGCACAGACTATTTCCTTCGAATCTATTTACCATTTCCTTCGATATGAAAGCATCTTAAAATTAGTCGTATTTGTCTTGGTTAAGAAATGTGATTGGTTTACCTTTGCAAGAATCAAAGTGGGCTAAATCATAAGTATCCTATATTCAATGAAAATATTAGTTACCGGCGGAGCAGGTTTCATAGGCTCCAATCTGTGTGAGTATTTGCTTGAGCAGGGCAATGAGGTGCGTTGTCTGGACAATTTTGCTACGGGGCATATCGAGAATTTGCTTCCTTTGTTGAACAAGTTCCCGGATACATTTAAATTATTTGTAGGCGATATCCGCAATATGGAGGATTGCTGCAAAGCTGTTGAAGGCATGGAATATGTTCTTCATGAGGCGGCTTTGGGTTCGGTCCCTCGCTCGATTAAAGATCCGGTCACTACTAATGCTGTCAATATCAGCGGTTTCCTGAATATGATTCTGGCTGCTCGCGATGCCGGAGTGAAGCGTTTCATGTTTGCTGCCAGTTCATCTACGTATGGCGATAGCAAATCATTGCCCAAAGTGGAGGAGGTTATCGGACGTCCGCTTTCGCCTTATGCCATTACTAAATATGTGGACGAACTTTATGCCGATGTTTTTGCCCGTACGTATGGAACGGAATATATCGGTCTTCGCTATTTCAACGTGTTCGGTCGCCGTCAGGATCCGAATGGAGCTTATGCCGCTGTCATTCCGCTGTTTGTAAAGAAGTTGATGGCTCACGAAAGCCCTGTTATCAATGGCGACGGCAATTACAGCCGCGATTTTACCTATATTGATAATGTCATTCAGATGAATCTGTTAGCCTTGACAACAACTAATGCTGAGGCTGTCAATCAAATTTACAATACGGCTTATGGCGAACGGACTACGCTCAATCAACTTGTTGAGTATCTGAAGGAATATTTGTCGCAATATGATTCTGCCATCAAAGATATTGAAATCATACATGGACCGAATCGCACAGGCGATATTCCTCATTCATTGGCTTCAATTGATAAGGCAAAACGTTTACTTGGCTATAATCCGCAGTTCAGCATGAAACAGGGTTTGAAAGAGGCAACCGAGTGGTATTGGAAGAATCTGAAATAGAAATTACAATTTATTTTCTACCTTTGTAGCAAAAGCAATTCATATAAAAGATGGAAAACGAATTTCTCCAAACAGAAGAAGCAATTGTGGCAATGCTCAAAACCGTTTACGATCCCGAAATTCCGGTCAACGTCTACGATTTGGGTATGGTTTATAATATTGATGTCGATGAAAAAAACGATGTGAAAATAGATATGACACTTACCGCACCTAATTGTCCGGCAGCAGATTATATTGTTGAGGATGTTCGCGAAAAGGTTGAATCTGTCCATGGTATCGGCAATGTTGAAATTAATCTCGTTTTTGAGCCCGCGTGGGACAAGAGCATGATGAGCGAAGAAGCGAAACTGGAATTAGGATTAGAATGACGGCCGAACGAACCAAAATATATTTTGCCGCCGATGCTCATTTAGGCGCTCGTTTTCATAAGGATCCGCTTGCTGTTGAGAAGAAGCTGGTCCGTTGGATGGACAGCATCAAAAATGATGCTATTGCTGTTTATTTCCTGGGCGACATGTTCGATTATTGGTATGAATATAAATATGTTGTACCAAAAGGCTTCGTCCGTTTCCTCGGCAAAATGGCCGAACTTTCCGATATGGGTGTCGAAATTCATCTGTTCCTTGGCAATCATGATATTTGGATGTTTGATTATCTGCCGAAAGAAATCGGAGCGATCATTCATCGTGATGTTCTGACTGTCGATTTGTTAGGCAAGCGTTTCTTCTTGGGACACGGCGATGAGGTCGATTATAGAAGTAAGATGTTCCGTTTCATGCGCGCCTCTTTCCGCAACCGTTTCTGTCAATGGCTTTATGCAGGTATTCATCCGCGGTGGACTTTCGGTTTCGCGCTGGGCTGGTCCTTGAGTAGCCGTAAGACAGGATTGGAAATGCAATCACATGAATATCAAGGTGAAGCGGGAGAGTATCTTGTGTCTTTTGCAAAAGATTATCTTAAAACGCATCCCGATATCAATTTCTTTATTTTCGGACATCGGCATATCATGCTTGATTTGATGCTTACAAAAACTGCCCGCATCCTGATCGCTGGCGATTGGATGCAGTATTTTTCCTATATCGAATGGGACGGATCATCCCTGAATATGAAGCAGTTTGAGGAAGAACAATCGTTTACTTCCAATGAATAACCAAGCTTTCTTCCGGATGAATGGTCATTGAAATGTCTGTTGCCGAACCTCCCTTGTCTGCATAAAGAATATTGGGCGACAGTTTTGAATCATTCTTTTGCAATTCAATCGTTTGCGTATCTTTGGATTTGTTGACGGCGATGGTTATCACTCCTTCTTTCGTCTTCAGTTCCTTCATGATGATATCACGATTCAAATGCTTGAATGATACGGGAATAGCATTTGTTCCACATTCTGCCACGAGCCATGATGCCAATGAATAGTTTCCTAAAGACCAACCTGCTCCCAATAAAGATGGAATCCAAACGACTTCGCCTTTGCCAAAATGATTTCTGGTAGCTAAAGGCAACGGTTCATTATTGTCGGCGCTCAGTGTTTGTGCTGCATCTTTCCTGATTGTTCCTTTCCACATCAGACCGGGAATTTCCGATTGAAATCCTTCCAGGTGATAAAAGTAAGGCTCATCAATTTTTTTGAATTCAGAAATGTTTCCACCAAACAACTTGCGTAATGAGAATCCTGTAAGCATCTGGTTATGAACATACCCGTCATAAAATCCGGTCAGTCCGTCAACAATCAGCTTGCCTCCTTTGGATACAAATGATTCTAAAACGGGAACATATTCTGCTGGTACCGCCAGTTGATTCGCTAAAATTATGGTCTGACCTGAATAGTCTGCTTTGCTGAAGTCATACTCATCAAAGGCTTTCAGATTTGGAGTCATGCCGTTTTCGGATAAAGCCTTAAAATATCCCAGCATGTTTTCCATGCACATCTTCCTTCCGTCGGTAGCGGCAGGTGTTCCTTGCGTGATGATTTTCTCTGTCCACAACGATTCGCGCATATACAAAAGACTGATTCCCGTATCCACTTTCTTTGCTGTGTAGAAAAGTCCTTTGTTCTGATTCAAGCATTTGCTGATAGCAACGATGGAAGATACGCGGTCTGTCGGTTGATGTTGAAAATCAAGTAATGCCCATTCACCGGATTCGATTCCGGAAGCACGTGGATTGAGCGACCAGAAAATGCCGCCTTTGCCTTCTGTCCCGATAATAATCCAAAGCCATTGAGCAATCTCTTCTTTCGTTGGACAAATGGCTCGATTGCCGCTGAACGTGTTGTTACCGCCTTGAATCTCAGTCATAAACCATGGCAGATTGCCAGCCCCGGAATAAAGTAATTCGCAATCGGCGGACATGGCAATGTCATATTCCTGACGCGGAAACATGGTGAAATGCCAACTGGCATGTGCTGAGCCTCCTAAACTATTCAAGAATGGTCGCCACGAAGGAAAGTTGTACTCTCCGATATTGGCGAATATTGCATGGTTATTGACATGCAGATGAGCATTCTTGTCGTATTTGCGTACTTCATTGGCAATCCATTTCAGCATCCAGGTAGTGAGTTCGTTCTTGAATTGTTCGTTTTGCAAGTCGACCAACAACGGATAGCCATTCTTCAGAAAATCGGATTGCGGATGTTTTAAATTCCATTCCTTGCGCATCTTTTGCGAGAATTCAGTGTCATTTAGTCCGCCTCCCGGTTCATTGATTAAAACCCAGCCGTATAATGATTTATATTGTTTGAAATGGCTGGCCATTTGCTTGATGTATTCTGCAAAGCTGTCCAGTTGTGCCTGATCTTTAGGAAATTTCCATCCGCCGATATCTGTTTTCTCTGTATAAGGGAAGAAGGTTCCCAATACTTTGATGTTATATTTTTCTGCATATCGGAAGGCGCGGTCGAAAAGCGTAAAATCCCAGTGGTTGTCTTTATGCATGTAAGATTCGAACATTCGGATGCGGCATATTGTCATTCCGTTGTCGTGCAGTGTTTTGAACCATTGTTCGGTTTCCTGATCCGTCTGTCCGGGTTCGATGAAAACTTGTGTCCCGAATAAAGGATAGTCCGATTCTTTTATCGATTGCGCTGCAATATTGCATGTACAGAGTATGATGGTGATTAGTGAAAGATATAGATGTCTCATCGTATTATTGTTTATGCGGGCAAAGATAGTCGTTTTTATTTATTGCGCATAAAAAAAGCAGTCTCAACCGATGTCAAGACTGCCTAAACACTAATCCAAATGTTTTGTAAGCTGTGAGGACTAGTAAATTATTATTGTTTACTCAATACATCCATCGTATCGGATGCAATCATAAGTTCTTCATCTGTAGGAACAACCATAACCGTTACTTTACTGTCTGGAGTACTGATAACGGCCTCAACGCTACGAAGTCCATCGTTCTTCTTCACATCGAGCTTCATTCCCATATATTCCATGTTCTCGCAAACGGCACGACGGGTAATCCATTGGTTTTCACCAACACCACCGGTCCAAACAAGAATATCAAGACCATTCATGGCAGCAGCATAAGCGCCGATATATTTCTTGATTCTGTAATTATAGACATCAAGAATCATTTTGGCAAACTTATCGCCTTTACCAACAGCACTTTCGATATCACGCATATCTGAAGAGCCGCCAGTCAGACCATACACGCCACTTTTCTTATTGAACAAGTCGGCAAGTCCGTCTGCGTCCAGTCCCTCTTTTTTCATGATGAAAGGAATAGCTCCCGGATCGATATCGCCGCAGCGTGTTCCCATAACTAGACCTTCTGTTGGAGTCAATCCCATTGAAGTATCCACACATTTGCCATTCAGAACAGCAGCAATTGAACCGCCGTTGCCAATATGTGCAGTGATAATTTTCTGTTCCTCGTACTTGACACCTAATATTTCGCAAGCGCGTTTGGAAACGTAACGGTGACTTGTTCCGTGGAAGCCGTAACGGCGAATGCCATATTTGGTATAGAATTCGTATGGAAGAGCATACATATATGCTTGCTCAGGCATCGTCTGATGAAATGCTGTGTCGAAAACACCTACTTGAGGAATACCCGGCAGCAATTTCTCCATTGCTTCAATACCTTTCAAGTTAGCAGGATTATGTAGTGGAGCCAGTTCTGAACATTCTACTACTTTCTGTAGAACTTCTTCTGTCAGTAATACGCTTTCTGAAAATTTTTCGCCTCCATGTACTACGCGATGACCAACGGCATCAATCTCCTTATAGTTTTTGATGCAGCCGTAAGTCTTGTCGGTGAGGACACTCAGAATAAATTCTATTCCTTCTTCATGGTTTGGAATGTCTTTGTCAAGTGTGACTTTATTGCCATCTTGTTCTTTCAACTTGAGGAAAGAACCTTCCATTCCGATTTTCTCTATGCCGCCTTGTGCAATGACTGAGCGGTCTGACATATCGAATAATTTGTATTTTATGGAACTACTACCACAGTTTAATACTAAAACCTTCATCTGTCTTGTTGTTTATTTGTTTGTGTTTCTGTTCTTTAGGCCAATAGATTGGTTGCAAGCGATAGCAATCATCTTATATACGTCGTCAACAGAGCAACCTCTTGACAAATCGTTGACTGGAGCAGCCATTCCCTGAAGAATTGGTCCGACAGCTTCGGCGCCGCCAAGACGCTGAACCAGTTTGTATGCAATATTGCCAACATCCAGTGTCGGGAAAACCAATACGTTTGCATGACCGGCAATCTTACTGTCCGGAGCTTTCTGATTGGCTACTTTTTCAACAATGGCGGCATCGGCTTGCAATTCGCCATCAACCAGCAAATTAGGAGCTATCTCCTTAACTAAGCGGGTTGCTTCAACAACTTTGTCGACTGTTTCGTGAGATGCGCTGCCTTTAGTTGAGAAACTAAGCATGGCAACACGTGGTTCCATTCCAACGATATCGCGAGCAGTACTTGCTGTAGCTAAAGCAATGCTTGCCAATTCTTGAGCATTCGGGAAAGGCATAACGGCGCAATCAGCAAATACAAGAATACCATCATTGCCATACTGAGGCGTCTTTGTGAACATGATAAATGCACCGGAAACACAGCTCATACCCGGAGCTGTCTTGATAATTTGTAATGCAGGACGAAGAACGTTGCCTGTTGTATTACGTGCACCGGCAATTTCGCCATCAGCATCGCCAGCTTTGATCATCAAGCAACCTAAGTATAAAGGATCTTCAACAAGCACTGCGGCTTTTTCCATCGTCATCCCTTTTTTCTGTCGTAATTGGAAGAGAAGGTCGGTATATGCGGCTTTCTTTGCATGATTCTTCGGATCAACAATGGTCATCTGTGAAAGATGTTTCAACCCAAATTCTTTTGCTAAACTTTCTATTTCGGCAGGATTGCCAATGAGTGTGATGTCTGCAATGCCGTCGGCAACGATACGGTCGGCAGCTTGAATTGTTCTTTCTTCTGTTCCTTCAGGAAGAACAATGTGTTGTTTGTTCGTTTTAGCACGAGCGATAATTTCTTTGATTAAGTCCATAATGGAATATTTATTTTTTTTCGTTGATATCAAATTAGATTACAAAAGTAGGCAAAATGCTATTTCGAGTTTACAAAATAGGCAAGAGATTTAGGCTTGGACTTGTCTCTTTTGAATTATTTAACGATAGTTTGTCACTTCCTTCTCTCCGGAAAGAATTTGCTGAAGTTCTTCAGCTGTTACGTTAATTTCTATCTTGCCGTTATGGGCAACAGATATTTTGCCGCGTTCTTCGGATACGATGATGACAATGGCATCGTTCTCTAATGACATTCCCAGTCCTGAACGATGACGCAACCCCATTTCTTTAGGAAGATTGGCATTTTGGGCTACAGGAAGAATACATCCGGCAGCTCTGATACGGTTCTCTGCAATAATCATGGCTCCGTCATGCAACGGACTGTTTTTGAAGAAGATGTTCTCTATCAGTCGGGCGTTGATATCGGCATTGAACATTTCACCGGTATGTTCATAAACGGTCAGGTCAACATCTTGCTGGATACAGATGAGCGCACCGGTTTTTTTCTTGGCCATGTTCATGCAGGCCAATACAATAGGAGCAATATATTTACCTTCGCTTTCAGTCTTCTCATCAGTCTTGGAGAATATCTTTCCCAGAAACTTCCAACCTTTGTGCGAACCGAGAGCTAACAGAAAACGGCGTATCTCGTCTTGAAACAGAATGACCAGCACAATGAAACCAACACTGATGAACTTGTCGAGGATAGCGCCCATGAGTCGCATTTCCAATACTTGAGAGATTAGAATCCAGACGACGATGAAGGAAACAACGCCACTGAAGATGGCCAGCGTACCTGAACTTTTCATCAATCGATAAGTCTGGTAGAGGAAAAAGGCTACCAGCAGTACATCAATCAAATCTTTTATGCCGAAATTCATCCACAACATAATCCGTTCTATTGAGTTAGTTTGTTTACTATTTTGATGGCTTCAACAGCCTCTTTTACATCGTGAACACGCAGTATATGAGCGCCTTTCAGCAGAGCGTAGGTGTTAAGAACTGTCGTGCCGTTCAGACATTCCGAAGCTGTTCCTCCAAGATATTTGAATATCATGCTTTTGCGTGAGATGCCGACTAATAGGGGAAGTTCGAACTCCTTAAAATCTTCAAGATGCTCCATGAGCAGATAGTTCTGATCAACGGTTTTGCTAAAACCGAAACCGGGATCAAGAATGATGTCATTCACACCTAATTGATGAAGCTCGTTGATTTTGTTGGCAAAATAGAGCATGATTTCTTCCATCATATCGGTGTAATCGGTATGTTGCTGCATTGTTTGAGGCGTTCCCCGCATGTGCATCAGAATATAGGGAACATGCAGTTGGGCAACGGTTTCGAACATGGCTTTATCAATCTCGCCACCGGAAATATCATTGATAATATCTGCACCGAAATCTTCAACAACCCGACGGGCAACGGATGAACGGAAGGTATCAACCGAAACAATAGTGTCCGGATAGTGTGCCCTGATGATTTTCAATGCAACGGCAAGCCGCTCCAGTTCTTCTTCCGGAGAAATGTCGATGGCATTCGGACGGGAAGAATATCCGCCGATATCAATGATTTTTCCTCCTTCGGACAGGATCGTTTGTATGCGTTCGTCAATGGAGGATTCAGTCTGTTTACGGCTGTCGGCATAAAAAGAATCGGGGGTAACATTCAGTATGCCCATCACAATCGGACGATCAAAAGTTACAAGCGCCCCCTTAATATTTAATGTTTTATGTAACATCTGCAATACTTCTTTCCCGCAAAGATACAGCAAAAACATTAAATTACTACATTTGCGCCAAATTACTGTAATCAATAATGATTGTAAGGAAGGGAAAATATGAATATTGCTGAATTATATGAATTGTATTTGCATTATCCGAAAGTGATAACGGATAGTCGTAAGTGTGTGCCTAATTCGATCTTTTTCGCTTTAAAAGGGGAGAATTTTGATGGTAATGCTTTTGCAGCAAAGGCTTTGAATGGAGGATGCGCGTATGCTGTTATTGATGATGCAAAATATGTGAATGGTGAGCGCACTATCCTGGTTGATAATACATTGAAGACTTTGCAACTGTTGGCTCATCGGCACCGCAAAATGGTCGGTTGTCCGATTATTGGCATTACGGGAACTAATGGGAAGACAACGACCAAAGAACTTATAGCTGCTGTTCTTTCTTCTAAATATAATACTTTGTATACAGAAGGAAATCTGAATAATTTTCTTGGCGTGCCGCTCACATTGCTTCGATTGAATCATGATCATGAAATGGCCGTGATTGAGATGGGAGCCAGTCATCCCGGTGATATTAAAGAACTTGTTGATATCGTACTTCCCAACTATGGTCTTATAACAAATGTCGGCCGTGCTCATCTGGAAGGGTTCGGTTCATTTGAAGGTGTTATTAAGACAAAAGGCGAATTGTACGATTATATCCGTACATCGAAAGGCAAGATTTTCATCAATCAGGATAATCCATATCTGATGGAAATCGGTAAAGGTATCGAGCATATTACGTATGGCTCTGACGAAACGGCATTTACTTGGGGTTGTGTGGTCAGTTGTAATCCTTATCTGACTTTCGATTGGCGACAGCAGGGAAAGATTCATACGGTTGAAACGCATCTGATCGGTTCGTATAATCTGGATAATGTATTGGCGGCAGTGGCTGTTGGGCGTTATTTCAAGATTCCGGCTGAACGGATAAGCCGTCTTATTTCTGCCTATGAACCGACAAACAATCGTTCACAGCTGATGAAAACCAAAAAGAATGAACTGATTATTGATGCCTATAATGCTAATCCGAGCAGTATGAAAGTGGCATTGGATAATTTTGCAGCAATGGATGTTTCTCCTAAAGCTGTTATTCTGGGTGATATGTTGGAACTCGGTCCTACAAGTGATGAATTGCATGCTGAAGTTGTTGAGCAGGTGAAAGCCGGTCGTTACGACAAGGTGTTTCTTTGTGGCGAACATTTCCAAAAAGTTGGTACTGGTTTTGCAACATTCAAAACAACCGACGAACTGATGACGACTTTGAAAAGTAAGGTTTTAAAAGGCTATCATATTTTGATTAAAGGCTCTCACGGGATGGCATTGGAAAAACTTGTTCCGGAGTTATAAGTCAAATCTTATAAATAATATTTTATTCTATTGTTTAAAAGAAAAGCCTGCTCTTAGTTTTGAGCAGGCTTTTCTTTCAAATAGGAAAAATATTTTTCCAAATAGGATTATTTTGTCTTTGCTTCTTCCTCTTTTGCATGGAAGGCAAGAGCGTACATGCGCATTTGCTTCAGCATTGCAACCAATCCATTTGAACGGGTAGGCGACAAGTGTTCCTTCAATCCGATTTTCTCAACAAAATAGAGGTCGGCATCCAGAATTTCCTTTGGTGTGTGATCCGACAGAACGCTGATAAGCAGTGATACGATTCCTTTCACAATCACGGCATCACTTTCGCCTTTGAATATGATTTTGCCGTCAATATAATCTGCCTGCAGCCATACTCGGCTTTGACAACCTTCAATCAGATTGCTTTCGGTTTTATATTTTTCTTCCAAAGGAGGAAGCGAATTACCCAAATCGATGAGCAAAGCGTATTTGTCCATCCAATCATCAAAAGCAGAGAAATCGTCGATGACTTTATCCTGCAATTCATTTATAGTCATAGTGTTTATGATTTATTGTTTATAGATTGTTTCCATCAATGTCTGACCTACTGCTTTCAGTACGTCGCGATCGATGTTTTGCATATTGTCGTTTTGTGTATGCCAGTAAGAGGCGAAACCGGTCTGCGATTGCGGATCGTAGTTGATAATATCCAGACACGGGATGTTGCGTCCTTTAATGACGAATTCATGATCGTCAACGATGGCTCCACCATCAGATGCGATGAAGTATTTGCCGTAGCCCAATTCGCGAGCTGTATCCCAAATAGCATCCACAAATCGCGCTGCGTATCGCATGGATGTGAATTCTTTGTAGAACACGGCATTTTTGGCACCGACCATATCCAGCAATATTCCGTAGTCGGCTTTATAGTCTTTCACATGTGGATTCTTTGCCCAGAACTGCGTTCCCAAGCACCATGTCTCGTTTGTATCGTTATATTTTTCTCTCTCGAATTTGGCTACACCGTAATCTTCTGCATCAAAGAAGGCGATGTCAATACCGATGTTCGGATTCTTCATTCCCAGTTGACGTGCAATCTCCAATAATACGCCAACACCGCTGGCGCCATCATCAGCACCGTCGATAGGTTTGCGGAAATTGTCCGGATTGGCATCTTCGTCCGAAAACGGACGCGTATCCCAATGAGCAAATAAAAGAATGCGTCTGCTGTTTTCAGGATTAAAAGACCCGATGATGTTGCAACTTTGGAGCTGCTTCCCGTTGTATGCCGTAAGAACAGCGTCTTGTTGGTATACTTTAGCACCGAACCTTTTCAATTCTGACGCCAGATAATTGCTGCATGCTTTATGCGCATCAGTGTTTGGAACACGTGGTCCGAAAGCAACTTGCTTCGAAACGTATGAATAGGCACTATCGCCATCGAATGTTGGAGCTGACGAAGCAGGAGCGGTTGTTGTATCGGCTGCTGCCGAGGCTTCATTAGTTCCTTTTTGTCCGCAAGATAGAAGTGCGATACTTAATGCTAAATAAATCAGTCTGTTCATATTGTGTTACTTGTTTACTGTGGCTGCATTCTGTACCGTTTTGAGAACGCGTAGCAGATTACCACCCCATATTTTAGATAAATCTTGTTCTGTATAACCTCTTTCGATGAGTTTGACGGTGATCTGGATGAAGTCATTATCAGCTTCGCAACCGATAACACCGCCTCCGCCATCAAAATCAGAGCCGACGCCTACATGATCGATTCCTGCTACTTTCACCATGTGGTCAATGTGTTGAATCACATCGTCTATACAGGCTTTCTTTTCATCTTTGTTGATATAAGCATCCAGCAGACACACTTGTGCCACACCACCATTTTTTGCTAAAGCCCGAAGTTGGTCGTCTGTCAGATTTCGATCATTATCACAGATGGCACGCGAAGAAGAGTGGGAGCAGATAATCGGAGTTTTCGTTAATTTGATTACATCATAGAACGATTCTTCTGAAGCGTGCGACATATCAATCATTACTCCTTGACGGTTCATCTCTTTGACAACTTCTTTACCAAACGGACTCAGTCCTTTCCATTCCCGTTTTGTCTTTGTAGAGGAGTCGCAAATATCATTATCGTAAGAATGACAGAGGGTAATATAATTGACGCCTTTGGATTTGAATCGGGCAACATTTTTTAAATCCTTCCCTATGCCGTAACCATTTTCTATACCGATGAAGAATGCTTTCTTTCCTTCGGCTTTCAGTTGGGCAAATTCTTCGGGAGTTGTAGCTATGCCACATAAGTCTTTATTGTTTTCGGCTTGCTTATGTATGTTTTCAATCAGTTGGTTTGTCTCTTCTACTGCTTTTTGAAGTGAAGTCTCGTCTCTTTTTCCTTGCCAGATAAAAGCAGCAAGGAATACACCGTCCAATCGTCCTTCTTCCATTTTAGGAATATTGACGCGGTTCTTTTCTCTGTCTGCTATATTGAAACCGGCTTTATCAAACCATAAAGGTGTATCTGTATGTGTATCGACGGAGAGAAAATGTTTATGCATTTCTTTAGCCAGATAGAAAGTTTCTGCCTTCCCCACAATAAACTTGAAAAGTTTGAGCATTGTTGTGTCACCTGCGGCAGTGAAAGCTTCAGGATGCCATTGAACGGCAATGATCGGATGATTCGGCCAGGCTTCGATAGCTTCTATTTGTCCGTCTTTGGCGACAGCCGTAGCATTAAAGCAGGATGCAACATCTTTGATTCCCTGATGGTGGAACGAGTTGACGAGCATGCTGTCTTTATCTATAATATTATGTAGTTGGCTTTCTTGTTTTATAGTGACTGAATGTGACGGTTCTTTGCCGGGGAGCGTTTGCAAATGTTTGAGTGCATTTTGTTTTTGTGAAGGAATATCTTGATACAGTGTTCCTCCGAAAGCCACATTGAGCAATTGTTCTCCGCGGCAGATTCCTAATATGGGAATGTTGCGGTCACTTGCCAATTTGATGAGTGTCAGTTCGAAACGATCACGTGGTGTATTTGTTTCCTGAAGGTTTTTATTGGGCTCTTCCTTGTACCACACAGGATTAACATCTTCACCTCCTGTGAGAACTACACCATCCAAGTTAGCAACTATAGAGCGCAATGTTGCTCCATCTTCAATCATGGGGATAAGAACAGGTGAACCTCCTGCTTTTAAGACAGATACCACGTATGCATTCGACATATCGAGTCGTCCTTTATCATTGACTCCTATTGAAATTCCAATCAGGGGTTTATGCGGCAAGCGAAGATTCACATCACATGAGTCGATAAGCGCATTAAACGATTTGAGATCCGGTTGTTGCGCGGTTATGAAATTGAGACTGCCGGAAATCAGAATACATGCAAAAACAGTATAAATCAGTCTTTTCATTGGTTTGTTAGTTATTTATTTGTATGACGAAGCCTCTTGAACAATTGACATGACGCGTAACAAGTTGCCTCCCCAAATCTTTGCAATCTCATTTTCATTAAAACCATCCTTAAGCAATCGGGTTGTGATATTAATCAGTTCATTTGTTGAGCGACAACCAATCAATTCACCGTCGCCATCAAAATCTGATCCTATACCCACATAATCAATGCCAATCAAATCGACAATATGTTCGATGTGACGAATGGCATCGCTTAGAGAGGCCTTCTCTGAATCTTCATTGATAAAACCTTTATAGAGGCATAGTTGAACTACGCCGCCTTTTGCCGCCAAAGCTTTTAGTTGGTCGTCGGTCAAGTTGCGTGGATGATCACAAAGTGCGCGAGCAGCCGAGTGTGAGGCGATAATTGGATATTGGCTGTTTTCCAAAGCATCGTAGAATGTGCTTTCTGCGGCATGCGATAAATCAATCATTAATCCTTCTTCATTCATCTTTTTGATTACCTCTTTGCCAAAAGGACTTAATCCGTTCCATTCGGCATGTCCTCTTGCTGAATCACAAATATCGTTGTCGCCATTGTGACACAGCGTAATATAAACTACGTCTAAGTCCTTGAAGCGTTTAATATTATCCAGATCTTTACCGATAGCATAACCGTTTTCCACACCTAAAAGAATGGCTTTCTTGCCAATATTCTTCAGTGATTGAATCTCTTGAGGTGTTCGGGCAATGCCCATCCTTTCATTATTGATTTTTCCTTGACGATGAATTTCATTCAAACGATTGATAGCAAAATCTGTTGCTTGTTGTAAAGCTGCTTCATCTCTGGGACCTTGAGGAATATAGGCAGCCATGATTACGGCGTCAATCAGACCTTCTTCCATGAAAGGCAGGTTTACTTTGCCTCCCTCTTTTTGTCCAATGTTGAATTCGCCCGGAAAAATCATTGGTGTATCCGTATGCGAATCGATGCTGATATGATGATGGTGGATGCATTTGGCTCTTCTAAACAGACGAGCAGCTTCCACCTCTTGCTTGAAAAGCTTGAGCATTTGTTCATCATCATTTGTAGCCATTGCCTCCGGATGCCATTGAACACTGAAGATTTCTTTTTCTTGATGTTCCATGGCTTCATTAATCCCGTCAGGAGCTTTTGCCGTTTCAATAAATTCGGGAGCAAGCGTTTTTACTGCCTGATGATGAAAAGAATTGACCAGCAGCGTATCGTCGCTACCAAACAGTTGACGGAGTCGACTGTTTCCTTCTATTATCTTAATCGAATGGGATGCTTGTTCGCGAGGTAACGACTGACTGTGTTTTAATAGTTTATGGTCGCTTTGAATATGAATATCCTGAAAGACACTGCCACCAAAAGCTACATTAATCATTTGATGACCTCGGCAAATACCCATTATCGGTACTTGTCTGTTTATGGCCAATCGGAGGATAATCAAATCATATTCATCACGATAGGTATCTACATCTTGTAGTTGAGGAATAGGCTCTTCGTCCAAATATAGAGGATTAATATCACCTCCGCCACTCATGACCAATCCGTCCAAATCTTTCATGATGGCAGAGAGTGCTTCCAAATCTGTAATCACAGGAATCAGAACGGGTGCACCACCTGCTTTTAATATGGCTTGAACATACGTTTCGGCGATGCATGATTGCCCTTCTTTTCGATTTGCAGATATACCGATTAAGGGAGGTCGGTTGTCGTTCCTTTGTGGAAGGAACGCATCCACCTCTTTATTTAATGTTTCTAAATTTGGACGACGAACCTTTATATTCATTATGCATCAATATTTGCATACGTAGCATTCTCTTCGATAAATTCACGACGCGGACCAACATCCTCACCCATTAGCATGGCAAAAATCTGATCGGCTTCTGCGGCACTATCGATAGTAATCTGTTTCAGTGTACGGTTCTCAGGGTTCATGGTCGTATCCCATAATTGATGATCGTTCATTTCACCCAAACCTTTGTAACGTTGTGTATGTATTTGGTTCTCATTACCAGAACCATATTTGTTGATGAAATTCATACGTTGCTGATCTGTCCAGCAATACTCTTCAATCTTACCCTTTTTGCAAAGATAAAGAGGAGGTGTAGCTAAATATACATAACCATTTTCTATCAATGCACGCATACGACGGAAGAAGAATGTCAGGATCAAAGTAGCAATATGTGCACCATCGACATCGGCATCGGTCATGATGATTACTTTATGGTAACGGAGCTTGCTTAGATTCAATTCCTTAGGATCTTCATCTGTGCCAATGGTTACACCCATTGATCGGAAGATATTTTGAATTTCTTCACTGTCGAATATTTTATGATCCATCGCTTTCTCTACGTTTAATATTTTACCACGAAGAGGAAGAATGGCTTGGAAATGACGATCACGACCCTGTTTGGCTGTACCTCCGGCTGAATCACCCTCGACGAGGAACAATTCGCATTCTGTTGCATCTTTTGATGAGCAGTCGGCCAATTTGCCGGGAAGTCCGCCATTAGCCAGAGGCGATTTGCGTTGAACCAGTTCGCGAGCTTTGCGTGCAGCTTGTCTTGCCTGGGCTGCTAAAACAACCTTATCGACAATCATTTTTGCCTCTTTCGGATGTTCTTCGAGATAATATCCCAAAGCTTCACCTACAGCCATATCCACAGCACCGGTCACTTCGCTGTTGCCTAATTTTGTTTTTGTCTGACCTTCGAATTGTGGTTCAGCTACTTTTATGGAGATTACGGCTGTTAATCCTTCACGGAAGTCATCGCCTTGTATTTCTACTTTTGCTTTTTCAAGCAGTTTAGAATCTTCGGCATATTTCTTCAACGTACGTGTCAGTCCACGGCGGAATCCAGCCAGGTGAGTACCACCTTCGATTGTATTGATATCATTTACATATGAAAATACACTTTCATTGAAAGAGGTATTGTAAGTCATCGCTACTTCTACAGGAACGCCTTGTTTCTCAGTGACAATATGTATGACATCTGGGATAAGTTCCTCTTTCGATTGATCTACATAATGAACAAATTCTTTCAAGCCCTCTTTGGAGTGAAAAATATCTGATCTGTAATTGCCATTTTCCTTTTTTACACGTTTATCTGTAAGCGTCAATCTAATGCCTGAATTCAAAAAAGACAATTCACGCAAACGGGTAGCTAATATATCATACTTATATTCCATTATGGTAAAGATGCTATCATCCGGTTTGAAAACAATGGTTGTACCGGTAGAGTCTGAATCACCAATGATTTGTACATCATGCAGAGGCTTCCCACAAGAGAATTCTTGCATATATATTTTACCATTTCTGCGGACTTCAGCACGCAGGTATGTCGAGAGTGCATTCACACAAGAAACACCTACGCCGTGCAAACCTCCTGATACTTTGTATGTTCCTTTATCAAATTTACCGCCAGCATGTAATACGGTGAGTACAAGTTCAAGAGCAGATATTCCCTCTTTTTCGTGTATGTCAACCGGTATACCACGCCCATTATCAATAACGGTTATGGAATTGTCTTCGTTAATGAACACGTCTATTTGATCACAGAAGCCGGCTAATGCCTCGTCGATTGAGTTATCAACAACTTCATATACCAGGTGGTGGAGACCTTTTTCGCTGATGTCGCCAATATACATAGCTGGTCTTTTTCGAACAGCCTCCAACCCTTCAAGTACTTGAATGCTTTCTGCCGAGTATTCTTCAGTGGAAGCATTCTTCATTTCATCACTCATGAGTTCTTATATTTATTATAAATTCTTGTCTTTTAAAAAGCTAACAAATTTACTGAAAATAATTGATGTAGCAGCAAAAAACATGTGTAAAAATAGCCAAATAATTATTTGATATACAATTATAAATTGTAAGGTTTAGACACAACAAGAAGAGGCAAAATTGTACAATTCTGTCTCTTCTTTGAAGGAAGTAGTCTGTGGGGGAATCGAACCCCCCTTTCAAGAATGAAAATCTTGCGTCCTACCGATAGACGAACGGACCGCTGAATTAAAAAAACCGGGCTTTCTTATTAGAGTCCGGCCTTGTTTCTTTTAAGAGGCTTTCTTATGCCAGCTTGTTGACATGTTTAGCCAACTCTGATTTTAAGTTGCCAGCTTTATTCTTGTGAATAATGTGTTTCTTAGCGAGTTTGTCCAACATGGCACAAACTTTCGGAAATTGAGTCTGAGCCTCATTCTTATCTTCTGTAGCACGCAAAACTTTTATAGCATTTCTAGCTGTTTTTGCATAATACCGATTGTGCAGACGTCTTTTCTCGGTCTGTCTGATTCTTTTGATTGCTGACTTATGATTTGCCATTTCTAAGCTATCTCTTTATTTGTTCTTTATTTTATTTATTTGTAGTCTGTGGGGGAATCGAACCCCCCTTTCAAGAATGAAAATCTTGCGTCCTACCGATAGACGAACGGACCATCGTTCAAAACTTTTTGCTTTGAGCATAGTATGAAACTATAGGTTTCTCGAATGCGACTGCAAAGATAGACCTTCTTTGTGAACTACCAAAACATTTTGGCGGAAATTTTAATGTGCATTTATTTTTGTTCGTATACTATTTTCGTAAACAGGACTCTATATGTTAAATAAGCCAGTGTGGAAAATCAAAAGGAGAGCGGATAAGCGCTAAAAGCTAAAAATCCTCGTATATTTGTTTTTGAAATAGGAAGTGACAATATGTTATATAAAACTCGTGGAATCGTACTGCATACGCTGGCATATAATGATAAGTACTCTATTATATATATGTATACAGAAGCTTTTGGCCGTTCTACTTATTTAGTGACTCGGAATCGGGGAAAGAAATCAATGGTGACAAAAGCTTTGTTTATGCCGCTTGCTTCTTTGGAAATGGAGGTCGAGCATCTTAATAATCGTGACATGAACAGGGTTCGTGAAGCACGATTGTGCTATCCCATTACAGAATTGTTTTGCAATCCGATAAAAAACATGTTGGCTCTATTTCTTTCTGAAGTCCTGTTTCGGGTAGTGCGCGAAAGAGAATCGGATCCGCGTCTTTTTACTTACTTGTATGATTCCATACACTTACTTGAACTAGCAGATAAGGGAATAGCTAATTTTCATATTGTCTTTTTACTTAAACTGTTGCACTATCTGGGTATTTTCCCCAATGAAGAGTCTTATGTTATGAACTCTTATTTTGATATGATGAATGGTGTGTTTGTCGGGTCGCATCCATCACATGATTATTATTTGAACAAGGAAGAGAGCTTTGTCTTTGTCAAACTTTTGAAGATGAATTTTGAAAATATGTCGTTATATGCATTTTCTCGGCAAGAGCGTGTGAATGTTATCAATCATATTTTAGATTATTATCGTCTTCATCTTCCTGAGTTCCCTGAAATCAAATCATTGTCAGTGATGCAAAGCCTTTTTGATTAGAACTTTGCATCACTTCCTGTCTGATATTATAATGCTTTATAGGTGATCACATAGTGATAATTGGGTTTATCTAATGTGATGTGATATGTTTTGTCTCCTTTTGGATTAACTGTTACACCTTTGCATACAGGCTTTTTCCCTGATTTGATGATTAATGTTCCAATACCTTCTTTAGGAGATGTCACTTCAATCTTTTTCGTGTCTATCTTTATTTGAATATCTCCGTTTGGTGTAGGAACCGCACCGTTAATCCATTGTAAACCGCCTAGTTCGGGTTGAATATTGTATTCTTTGTATCCGGGTTTCGTAGGAACTACACCCAGATAGTATCTGCCAAAAAGATATATTGGATTTGCGCCCCATGCATGGCAGAGACTTTTTCCGAACGGACGCCCGTACATCTGATAATGTTCATTGGCAGCAGCTTTTGGATCATAAGCTTCCCAAAAGGTTGTGGCACCAAGCGAAAGCATCCCGCCCCAATAGGAGCGTACATAATCCAATACTTTTTTGTACTCGCCGATCTCGCATAACGAAGCCAGTTCATAGAATTTCATGTACGGTGTCGTTATTTGCAATATGTTCGGGTTCATCAGAACACTTTCCTTTATTTCTTCCTTTTTGGATGCATCAGTCATATCGAATAGTATCGAGAACATATTCGCATAACGCGTAACCTCTTCAGTCCGTTTGTTGTTGATCAGATTGTGGATATAAGCCTTTTTCTGGTCAGACCAGAACAGGTCGTTGAATTGTTTTAGCAGATGATCATACTGTTGTGAAGCCTTTGTGGCTGTTTCTTTATCGTTAGCCACTTCAGCACAAGTAGTTATTGCTTTTAAGCTTTTGATATACAACAGTTGTTCGAATGACAAAACGCCATCTTTACTCATCGGAGCCCAATCAACAAATACCCAGTCGCCAGGCATTCCGGCAGCAAGGCCTTCGTTGTTCAGTCTACTTGTAGCAAACTGCATCGTTTCTTTCATGCGAGGATAAATCTGTTTGATGAATGTTGTATCACCTGTGTATAGATATTGTGATTCAATACCTATCATCCAATAATAAGTATAATCCAGAATCGTATTAATGTGGCAGTTTATTGGAGAGTGCCCGCGTAATCCCCAAAGTGTACGTTTATTGACATCCTCATCAAAGAAGCTGTAGAAATTCATCCAATAACTTTGCAGCGCATCGCCGCTCCACGACCACCGGTCACGTTTGATGCCATCCAGATGACATTCGCGTGTTGTGAGGTGAAATGTATATAAAGCCGTGCTATAAATACGATTTAATAACTCATCAGAACAAGAAAACTTTCCCCGATAAGTTACGGGTAGATATTCATAAAGCATAGACAAATCTTTGAAAGATGTAGCAGGATCGCCCACAACTTTGATGAAGCGGAAGGCTTTTGTTGCGAGCGTGTCGTTTTGTGGGTTGTCACCATTAACATGAATCACATCCCAAGTTTCTGCTGTTTTATCTGCCATTGCCTCTTCTTTGCTTTCACCGTAATACAGATAGACTTTACCATTTCCTTTTAATCCTTCAAGAATTGGGAATCCGAATGTGTTCTTCCCAAAATCATAAAGCGTATAGTTCGCTTCTTTGACGACTGATTGTGCTTTCATCGGCTTTGTTTGAAGACGGAACGATGAAGGAGGCGTTGAGGGATTACTGGAATTATATACGGACGCATGAATGGCATTGCCATTATACACAACATCCCATGTATCATCAGACGGAATGCTTTTGCTCTGGAAAAGCATAGAAGGAACGGTTTGAAAATTAGCCACATGTATACGAATATTGTTCGTCCCAGCCGGTATTTCGAATTCCTGAGAATCAAAATCGTAAAGGATTTTATCATTTATTGAGATATAATACTGACCATCGACGTAGATGGAAGCCTTTTCCGGTTGCTTGAGCGTAACTTGTTTTGAAAAGTCCAGGATGCAATAGGGCATATCTGTCCGCCAAAAAGGAGGATAGGGTTGATTACGCTCCGAGCGCTCCATGTTCAGCTTGTTTTGTATGTAAATTTCAAAATCACCGGGATAATATATCCACTTGGCTGTAGATTCTTGAGCACCAAGATAAAAAGGTGCAAGAAAGAGTAGAAGTAATAATGCATGAATTGTACTTTTCATTGATAATTGTTTTAAAATTTGCCAGATTGAGGAAAAGACCTTACTTTTGCAGCATCTCAAAAGGTCTCTGTAGTTCAATGGATAGAACGGAAGTTTCCTAAACTTTTGATATGGGTTCGATTCCCATCGGAGATACAAATCAACCTTTCTTTATTACATTTAATAGTAATTAGTTGCTTTGAACGTTACCGCAGCTCCATTTAGCATGCAGTCGAATATGCCATTGCCTATGCTGATATTCTCGTAATAATCGGTACCGTCAGAATAGGTTACGGCAAAAGAGCTGAAGTATTGATCGTTCCAATCCCAATAGAAATCAGATCGTCTTTCATCTTGCATACCATTATTGTAATAGGTAATAGTTCGATCAGTTCCTGTACCGTCATTATAAAATGTAAGATATTGTTCGCAATCAAGTCCGTTTTTATTTATGTAGGAATCATACCATGTACTGCTACAAAGAGCATAGGTCGCCTGATCCCAATCTCTTCGATAAGGATCTTCTTCGCATGCCATTAGGAAACTGATGGTTGCTAATAACAATATGAAATTGAAAATTTTCTTTCTGATTAGTATCATAGCGCCACACTGTTTATGTTATTTATGGCAAAGGTATGCTTTTATTTATATGTTTCAAAGAGTAATCGTCCTATTTTGTTACAGGACGGTTGAAGATTAATTGAAGGAGCCTGGGCTTTCTCAAGAGCAGGCTCCATTTTTTATAATGAAAGTTAAAACTGTCTATTACTCATAGTCGGGAAGTGTCTCCTCCACTTCCTGACTCCATTTTCCATTGTCAAAAATACTGATTTGGAATGTATTATCAGATTCTGAGCGGCTGTAGAGTCTTCCCTTGTATCTGATTATCTTATTTTTCTCAGGTATTATATTGGATACGATTCTTTCTCTGATAAGATTGTCGCTTTTATCCATGGCTGATAGTTTGACATTCAGCTTGTTGTTATCGGCTGTCAGAAACGTGTAGAAAGAATGTATCATGTTGCTTTTCCCTATTTCTTCGGCAGTGAACTGGTGCGAAATGTTATGGTTATCGACTGGAGCAAGTCCATTTCCATTGAGGATATTGAGCTGTTTTAATACGCCTCCTGCAGCAATATTAAACGCTTTGAGTACTTTCGGGACCGTATCGGTAGCCATGAATTCTATGCGGCTGACGATTCGTTCGAGCGTAATATCTTTGTTCACTACCTCGGCTACTTCAATATTTAGAGGCAAAATTTTGTAGAAAGAATCCGAAACGTCGTCGAATGTAAAGGTCGTGCCGGATAATGCTGCCGTATGCGAACTATGCGCCAGAAAACAGAATTGGTAACTTCCTTTTGGCAGACTGTCATAAACGATGCCAAAGTCGGCATCAAGATTCGTTTGGTCTAATACAAATTGCTTATGCTTTACAAGCGTTGGCGTTTCTCCTTGCGTGTAAACCAGATATTCTATGGTTGTGCACAAGTCTTTCAGTTCTTTACTTTCTCCATCCGCTTTGGACTGGGCAGGTTCCGGAATGTTTGACTCTGGAATACTACGTGTACCAGGAAAAGAAAATATTTCTTTTTCTAGCGCCACATTAAATTGAATGGGATGAGATTTTTGTACATAGACGACTTCTTCTTCCGAAGAACGGCTGCAACCGGCAAAGCATAGAATGCCAATCAGCCATAAGAATACACTTTTTCTCATAGATAAGAGTTTTAATTATTTTTTTAAATTCGTTGGCAAAGAAAAGACATATTTTCTATATCTGCAAATTTTTGTATGGAAATTTAAAAACAATTCTTACATTTGTAGAAAACAAATCTTTATTGTACAACCTTAGAAAGAAAAGGAGAATTATGGCACGTCCAGTTACATTATGCACGCTTCAGTGGAGCGATCTTCCATTGGAAGTTGTTTGTCAGAAAGCGAAAGCTTTTGGTTATGACGGTTTAGAACTTGGCCTTCCGGGGCATTTGGATGTTCGGCATACAGATGCTGAATACTATGAGAACATAAAAGCCCTGCTGGCAAAGTATGACTTGAAGCTTTTCTGTATATCCAATCATTTGATTAGTCAGGCTATTTGCGACAATATCGATTGCCGTCATAAAGGTCTCGTTCCGGATTATATTTGGGGCGATGGCGATCCTGAAGGTATTCACGAACGTGCGGCACAGCATCTTATCAGTGCAGCACATGCAGCAAAAATGCTAGGTATTGATACCGTAGCAGGTTTTACGGGAAGTTCAATCTGGCAATGGCTCTACTCATTTCCACCCGTTACTGAAGAGATGGTCGAGAAAGGTTATGCCGATTTTGCCCGCCGGTTTACGCCTATCCTTGATGAATATCAGAAGTTAGGCATTCGTTTTGCATTAGAGGCTCATCCGTCGGAGATTGCTTTTGATATCTATTCGGCAAAGCATGCTCTTGAGGCAGTTCACAATCATCCTTCTTTTGGCTTCAATTATGATCCGAGTCATTTCGGCTATCAGGGTGTTGATTACGTCCGTTTTATTTATGAGTTTTCGGATCGTATCTTCCATGTTCACATGAAGGATGTCTATTGGAGTGATACGCCTAAGACCGTTGGTGTTTTTGGCGGACATATGGCATTTGGTGATTCGCGTCGTTATTGGAACTTCCGCAGTCTTGGTCGCGGGAAGATTCATTTTGAAGAAATCATTCGCGCATTGAATGATATCCATTATCACGGACCATTGTCTGTTGAGTGGGAAGAGAGTGCCATGGACCGCGAACACGGTGCACTCGAAGCCTGTGCCTTTGTAAAGCAGGCAGATTTCCAGCCTTCAGGACAAGCTTTTGATGCTTTCTTCGGAAAGGATTAATAATAAGCATATTAAGGTAGCCTAAAAAAGTATATACTTTTGGTATACGAAAGTATATACTTTTAGGGTGCCAAAGTATATACTTTTGATAGGTGAAAGTATATACTTTTTGTTTCAAAAGTATATACTATGGAAAACAGAAGTATATACATCTGTATCAGAAGCTAACTGAGTCTAATCAAAACCCACCATTGAAGCGCTATCTGCCTGTTTAAAGAAAAATAACGAACCACTTTTGAGTAATTGAAAAGGATATCCTACTTTTGCACCGCTTAAAGGCAATGATATCTGCCTGTAAACTACAGCCCATCCGGGTTTTGTTGATGATATCTACTGTTACAGATTAATTTTGAATGAATGATGAAGACGCTTCTTTTTATTGGCGCAGGAAGTTTTATGGGCGGTGTTGTACGTTTTATTGTTTCGCGGACTTTGCAGGCAAATTTTTCCACTTCGATACCTGTCGGGACCATGGTCGTTAATATTATCGGATGCTTTGTGATTGGTCTGCTTTATGGCCTGTTCGATCGCGGGCATATTTCTAACAATGCTTTGTGGCTTTTCCTCACGGTTGGCTTCTGCGGCGGGTTTACTACATTTTCGACTTTCATGTACGAGAATTTTTCATTCTTCCAGGCTCAGAACTTTTTTCATTCTATGTTTTACACCGGATTGAGTTTTATGTTGGGAATGAGTGCCGTTTATTTCGGCCATCTGCTAATTAAGGCTATATGAAACAAGCTCTTTTGAGCTAAAACGTTTGCCATATTTTTTAATATGCTTATATTTGCAGACAAAGAAAGAACTTGCGGTACATTGTTGTATCGATAATAATATTATTAATTCATTGTTGCTTAATTTTTAAATAGTGATAGTCATGAATAAATGCATGAGTTTTTTTGTGTTAGCGGCAACATTGTCGCTGATGTCGTTTGCTCCGGCTAAAGAAGAGCCAATTTCGAAGGTGATTGACCGCGGATTAAAAGTATCAACCGAGCAGGCTATACAAATGGCTAAAGTGTTGGAAAATCAGGAAGGAAAATTACCAAAGAGCATTAAGGACGGGAAGTTGGAAACAGGTACATGGTCATGGTGGTGTTGCGGATTTTTCCCCGGCGAGTTGTGGTATTTGTATGAAAACACTCATTCTCCGGAATTGAAAAAGTATGCTGAGATGTTTACGAAGAGAGTAGAGAAGGTTCAGTATATAACCAATAGCCATGATGTCGGATTCATGCTTTATTGCAGCTATGGCAATGGCTATCGCATTACGAAAGATCCTGCATACAAGCAAGTTCTGCTTAATGGAGCGAATTCTCTTTCAACCCGCTATAATCCGATGATCAAAGCCATTCGTTCTTGGGATAATACCAATGGCGGCAAATGGCAGTTCCCGGTTATTATCGATAATATGATGAATCTGGAATTATTGGAATGGGCGTCCAAAACATCGGGTGACAATCGTTTCCGCAAGATTGCCGAGAATCATGCCAACACAACCTTGAAGAACCATTTCCGCAAGGATTATAGTTGTTATCATGTTGTTTCTTACGATACGATTACCGGTGTGCCTCATGTAAAGATGACTCACCAAGGTTATGCTGACGAATCTTCCTGGTCGCGTGGTCAGGCTTGGGCACTTTATGGCTATACAATGATGGCACGTGAAACAGGGAATGCCACATATTTGAATCAGGCAAAACATATCGCCGGCTTTTTGATGAATCATCCGAATATGCCTGCCGATAAGATTCCGTATTGGGATTACAATGCTCCGGATATTCCAAATGCCAAGCGTGATGCTTCGGCAGGTGCGATTATGGCTTCAGCCTTGATTGAACTGAGTCAGCTGGACAAGAGTTCAGTGGCAAAGAAATATTTGACATTTGCTGAAAAACAAGTTCGTTCGCTTTCGTCGCCAGCATATATGGCTAAAGTGGGAGAGAACTGTAATTTTGTTTTGATGCATTCAGTCGGCAGTCTGCCTCATCATAGTGAAGTCGATGTTCCACTGAGTTACGCCGACTATTATTATGTGGAGGCTTTGATGCGTTTGAAGCATCTGAAAAAGTAAAATCATGAGGACAAACAAGATCATTGGATTATTTCTGTTGTGCTTCCTGCTTGCACAAACAAGTGAAGCCCAGCAGAGTAATGGTGTTAAAGATAGAGCATTCTGGGTTGCTACATTGACTCGCATTGCGGATCCGGTGTTGACGAATCTCAGTCAGAATACTTTGAAGAAAAATATGCCGTACGAATCGTTGGCACCCGACCGAAAGAAGTTCTCACATCTGGAAGCCGTCGGACGATTGATATGTGGAATGGCTCCCTGGTTGGAACTCGGACCCGATAATACAGCCGAAGGAAAACTGCGTGCCAAGTATATTGCACTGGCAGTTAAAGGATTGCAAAATGCTGTCGATCCGGATGCACCCGATCATCTGCTCTTCGCAGAACCTTCACAAGCTTTGGTTGATGCAGCATTTCTGGCAGAAGGACTGCTTCGCGCTCCGAAACAGTTGTGGGGGAATCTGGATGCTAAAGCCAAAGAGCACATGATTACCGAACTTAAAAACAGCCGTGCGATTAAACCCGGTGAAAACAACTGGCTTCTTTTTGCTTCAACAGTTGAAGCAGCATTGCTGGAGTTTACGGGCGAATGTGATATGCAACGGCTTACTTATGGTGTAAACAAGTTCCGCGATAATTGGTATAAAGGCGATGCACTTTATGGTGACGGCGCCAGTTTCCACATGGATTATTACAACAGCTATGTGATTCATCCGATGTTGACCGACGTTCTGATTGTGATGCAGAAGCATCATTTGGAAGGTGCAGACTTTCTGGATGTTCAGTTGAAACGTCATGCGCGTTATGCAGAGATATTGGAAAGGTTTATTTCACCGGAAGGAACATTCCCCGTTGTAGGCCGCTCTATTGCTTATCGCTTTGGAGCATTTCATGCGCTGGGAATGGCTTGCCTGATGCATAATCTTCCGGCTTCGGTTAAACCGGCGCAAGTACGTTGTGCACTTACAGCCGTTATTCACAAACAACTGAAGTCGGCTGCCAATTTTGATAAGAACGGTTGGTTGCGTGTTGGATTCGCAGGCGATCAGATTGATATTTCCGAATCGTATATTAACACCGGAAGTTCGTATCTTTGTTCAGTCGGATTGTTGCCATTGGGATTGCCGCCGACGGACGAGTTTTGGTCCGCGCCTTTTACCGAATGGACGAATCTGAAAGCATGGAACGGCGAAAAAGTCAATGCCGATCATGCATGGAGTAAGTAATATATATAATATAATGTAATAGTAGTATATAGAATGAAAACAAATTATGAATTACGTTATGCAGCGCATCCGGAAGATGCAAAGCATTATGATACGACGCGAATCCGTCGCGACTTTTTGATTGAGCGCGTGTTTGCTCCTGATGAAGTGAATATGGTTTATTCGATGTACGACCGAATGATCGTGGGTGGTGCAATGCCTGTAAACGAGGAACTCAAGCTGGAAGCTATCGATCCTTTGAAAGCGCCATTCTTCCTGACCCGTCGTGAAATGGGAATCTATAATGTAGGCGGAACGGGCATTGTGAAAGTTGATGACGCGACGTTTACCTTGAATTTCAAAGAAGCTTTGTATCTGGGTTCTGGTGATCGTAAGGTGACGTTCATCAGTTCCGACGCAAAGAAACCGGCGAAGTTCTATTTCAATTCGACAACGGCTCATCGCAACTATCCGGATAAGAAGGTGACAAAAGCCGATGCTGTTACAGCAGCTATGGGTTCGTTGGAAAATTCGAACGATCGTGTTATCAATAAGATGATTGTCAATCAGGTGCTTCCAACATGTCAATTGCAGATGGGCATGACGGAACTGAAAACCGGAAGTGTTTGGAATACAATGCCGGCGCATGTCCACAGCCGTCGTATGGAAGCTTATTTCTATTTCGATATTCCTGAAGATCAGGCTATATGTCATTTTATGGGCGAAGTAAATGAAACCCGGCATATCTGGATGCGTGGCGAACAGGCAGTTCTTTCTCCGGAATGGTCTATTCACAGTGCTGCCGCTACTCATAACTATACCTTTATCTGGGGAATGGGTGGCGAGAACCTGGATTATGGTGATCAGGATTTCTCGTTGATCACCGACTTGAAATGATTTGATATATTTATACAATTAATAATTAAACGAAAATGGTAAACTTTTCATTGGAAGGGAAGATCGCTCTGATAACGGGTGCTTCTTATGGTATCGGATTCGCTATCGCTACTGGCTTTGCTCAAGCAGGCGCAACGATCGTATTCAACGATATTAAGCAGGAATTGGTAGATAAAGGCTTGGCAGCCTATAATGAATTGGGTATCAAAGCTCACGGCTATGTTTGTGACGTGACTAACGAAGAGGCTGTAAAGTCTTTCATCGCTACCGTTGAGAAGGAAGTAGGAACAATTGATATTCTGGTAAACAATGCCGGAATCATCAAACGTATTCCGATGTGCGACATGACTGCTGCACAGTTCCGTCAGGTTATCGATGTTGATCTGAACGCTCCGTTTATTGTTTCGAAAACAGTTATTCCAAGCATGATCAAGAAAGGTCATGGCAAGATTATCAATATCTGTTCGATGATGAGCGAACTTGGTCGCGAAACGGTTTCAGCTTATGCTGCTGCTAAAGGCGGTTTGAAGATGTTGACTCGTAATATCGCTTCCGAATATGGCGAATACAATATTCAATGTAATGGTATCGGTCCGGGTTATATTGCTACACCGCAGACTGCTCCATTGCGTGAGAAACAACCGGATGGTTCGCGTCATCCTTTCGATTCGTTCATCATTTCGAAAACGCCGGCAGCTCGTTGGGGAACACCGGCAGATCTGATGGGTCCGGCAATTTTCCTGGCTTCTGAAGCTTCGGATTTTGTGAACGGACATGTGCTTTATGTTGACGGCGGAATTTTGGCTTATATTGGCAAACAGCCTAAATAATAGAAATATATAATAAAAGAAGAGGCACGAATCATTGCGGTTCGTGCCTCTTTTGTATAATGGACTCTATTATTTGTTGTACTTACTCCAGTCTACTTTGCGCATATCGCCGTTTTCCATGAATTCTTCGTGGAATGCGAAGCAGCATTTCAAGTTCTGTGGTGTCTGTCCCTTGATGCCCATCTGCAAATATTCGTTCAGTAATGGCTTGTAGTCAGGATGAACACAATTGTCGATGATGCAACGAGCACGCTGTATTGGTGATTTGGCACGCAAATCGGCAACACCGTATTCGGTGATGATGACTTTGACAGAGTGTTCGCTGTGATCCAAGTGCGAAACCATAGGAACGAATGAACTGATTTTGCCGTCCTTGGCTGTTGATGGAGTTGTAAAGATTGACAACATGGCTGCACGTGTGAAATCGCCTGAACCTCCGATACCATTCATCATCTTTGTTCCACAAACATGTGTAGAGTTGATGTTTCCGAAGATATCAGCTTCCAACGCCGTGTTGATAGCGATCAAGCCTAAACGGCGAGCAACTTCAGGGTTGTTTGAAATCTCTTCCGGACGGAGCAGAATCTTGTCCTTGAAGAAGTCGAGATGATCGTAGATGTCGCGGATCACTTCGTTGCTGACTGTCAGTGAGCAACCGCTTGCGAATTTAACGCGACCTTCTTTCATCAGACCGATAACGGCATCCTGAATAACTTCTGTATAGATATTGAATGCAGGAATGTCCTTGTTCTCGCCCATGCATCCGAGTACAGCGTTTGCAACATTAC
Organism: Tannerellaceae bacterium; assembly: GCA_036734445.1. Taxonomy (GTDB): domain Bacteria; phylum Bacteroidota; class Bacteroidia; order Bacteroidales; family Tannerellaceae; genus Parabacteroides. The sequence continues at coordinate 12,989 of DAIMYP010000022.1, read as the reverse complement.
CAACACCGCTCTGCAGAGGAACGAATTCTTTAGGCAGACGACCGGCTTTGAGCTCGCTTACCAGGAAGTCGGATACGTTTTTACCGATAGCCATCGTTACATCGTCCAGTGGAGAGAACGGTTTGCCTTCGTTCGGTTCGTCAGTTCTGACGATGCCGACAATCTTTTTCGGATCTACTTTAACACAGTCTGTACCAATACGATCCGATGGTTTATAAATAGGAATCTCGCGGCGATAAGGCGGATCAAGAGGTTCGTAGATATCGTGCATACCTCTGATTTCCTTCGGGTGACGGCAGTTGAGCTCGATAATGATACGATCAGCCATACGGCAGATTGTCGGGAGAATACCTACACCGCTGGTAGGAACGATTTCGCCATCTTCGGTAACATCAGCAGCTTCTGCGATGACTACATCTACTTTGCCTAAGAAACCGTAGCGCAAATCCTGAGCCTCTTCAGAAAGGTGCAGGTCAAAATATTCTGCGCCGTGAGCATTCAACAATGCACGTAAGTCTTTGTTAGACTGATATGGAGTACGAAACTTGATAGCATTAGCTCTTGCTAAAACACCATCCATCTTGTCGCCGGATGAAGCACCGGTGAACATTCCAATCTTAAATGGATTACCTTTTGCGTGTTCTTCAATAGCTCTTTGAGCGATTGCGCCTGGAACAACTTTAGGACATCCGGCGGGTGTGAATCCGCTAAAACCTACGTTATCGTCGTTGTGTACAAATGTAGCAGCTTCTTCAGCTGTAATAAATCTTAATGCCATGATATAATTAAATTGGTTCTATATAATTCATTTTTTAGTTTGACGGCACAAAGTTATTAAAAAGAAAATTGATAGTTAATATTTACGGTTCAGTATTTCACTATAGATTACCGCTTTTCGAAGAGAGGCGGCATTATCAAGGTCCAAAGTGGAGTGAATCGCATTTTCTTGAGTGTCTTGTTTCGTCAATATACTGTTTGAATTGTTTATCGAAGGATGGTCTATTTCATCTGAGGATGACAAGAACGGTGATGGCTTAATCTTCTTTTTTACTGAAGGCACCTCTTTCTTTGGAACGACTGCCTTTTTGGTCTCTCCGCTTTCAATCTCTTCGAGCGTTTCCCAAAAAGATTTCTGTGGTTTGGGCAGCTCCTCGGTTTCTACGATAGCTTTCCCGGGCTGTCCTAAAATGACAGTCGGACGTTGTTTCTGCTTTTTCTTCGGCTTTAGTAAACTGCCTACAACAGCAACAATTAGAAAAACAATATACAGCCAATCGCCTGAGTTATCCATAACTTTGATTAATTTTGCAGCCAAATGTAAGAAGAAATATTGGATTGTGGAAGAAAGAGAAGATATAAAAGGTATAAAAGTAAATAAGGGTAACTTCACAGCCACCCTTATTCGATTTAACCAAAACCTTAACTATGAAAAAATTTACGTTTTTCGAATGCAAATATAAAGCTTTATTTTGAATGGCACACATTATAAAGGTTTAATTTTTTGCTAAAAGTAATGTTTAACGTTAATTAATAATTAAATGACAGAGGAACAAAATGAAAGCGTGGACTTAAAATCCACTGCTTCAGAGAAAAGACTCTTTATTGAGACTTATGGCTGCCAAATGAATGTGGCGGATAGTGAGGTTGTGGCTTCAATCATGCAGATGGACGGTTATGCAATGACCGAAAAGATCGAGGAGGCGGATGCCATATTTGTAAATACCTGTTCGGTTCGCGAAAACGCCGAGCAAAGGGTGTATGGTCGTCTTCAATATTTCCAGTCGTTGAAGAAAAAGAACAAATCGCTGGTGATTGGCGTGTTGGGCTGTATGGCCGAACGGGTGAAGGAGGCATTGATAAACGAATATCATGTTGATCTGGTCGTTGGTCCGGATTCGTACATGGATTTGCCCAACCTGATCGGTGCAGTCGAAAGTGGCGAGAAAGCCATTAATGTGGAACTTTCGACACAGGAGACTTACAAGGATGTGATTCCGCTAAAGCTGCCCGGCGTACATATTACCGGTTTTGTTTCAATCATGCGCGGTTGCAACAACTTCTGTTCGTATTGCATCGTTCCGTATACACGTGGTCGCGAACGTAGTCGCGAGGTGGAAAGCATCCTGAACGAAATACGCGATATGCAGGCGAAAGGCTATAAGGAAGCTACTTTGCTGGGACAGAATGTCAATTCGTACATGTCTGAACGTAATGGCGAAAAGGTGAATTTCTCGCAACTGCTTGAACTGGTTGCCTTGGAAGTGCCAGAGATGCGTATACGCTTTGTCACCTCGCATCCGAAGGATATGAGCGATGACACGCTGCGGGTGATTGCAGCCCACAATAATATATGTAAATATATCCATCTGCCGGCGCAGTCGGGGAGTTCGAAAATACTGAAGGTGATGAACCGCAAATATACGCGCGAGTGGTATCTCGACCGTATTGCAGCAATTCGCAGGATCGTTCCGGACTGTTCTATTTCGACCGACTTGTTCTGCGGATTCCATTCCGAGACGGAGGAAGATTATCAGGAAACGCTTTCGCTGATGCGCGAAGTGGGATACGACAGCGCTTACCTGTTCAAGTATTCCGAACGCCCGGGAACCTATGCCGCCAAACATTTGCCCGACACGGTTCCGGAAGAAGAGAAAGTGCGTCGCCTGCAGGGAATGATCGATTTGCAGAATCAGCTCTCGGAGGAAAGCAACAAGCGCGATATAGGCAAAACGTTCGAAGTACTGGTTGAAGGCTTCTCGAAACGTTCGCGCGATCAACTCTTCGGTCGTACAAGTCAGAATAAGGTGGTTATCTTCGATAAAAAGAATTTTCACGTCGGACAGTTTATCAACGTCAAGGTTCATTCGGCTTCATCGGCTACACTGTTCGGTGAACCGGTGGATGATTGAGTGTGCAAAGGTTCTTGCTTTCGGGAACGATTGTCGTTACATCCGAAGCAAACTGTCGGCGGATTCGAATAAATTATTCGTTTGATAGTTGTTGTTTTATATTTATACAATTGTAAAAATATAATTTGACAATTGTCAAACGAATCATATATGCGAAAGAAAATAGCTCTGCATTCAGATGTAAGAGACTTTTCTTCCGCATATTTTGTTTCATAGTTAAATAATTGTAAAGTAGCCGCTATTCGATAAATTATTTGTTCTTTTGCAGAAAATTTGGGAGGTGTGTACTTCTTACACATTTTCGCAAGGGTGATTATTAAATTTGAACTTTCATAATGGCTGAAAATAAGAAGATTAGTGCAGTTTCTTTTTTTAATTCCCGTTTAATTTCCATTATTAGCATTGCCTTGGTATTGTTTTTATTGGGATTGATATTGTTGATGGGGTTATTGGGAAATAGACTGTCTGCGTATGTGAAAGAGAATATTTCATTTTCGGTTGTACTGAAGGACAACGTGAGCGATTCTGAGATCAGGCAGATGCAGAAGAATATGGAATCACAGCCATTCATCAAATCAGCGGAATATATATCAAAAGAACAGGCAGCCAAAGAATTGGAAGAAGAGTTGGGCGAAAACCCTGAAACGTTTCTGGGTTTCAATCCGTTGCAAGCCTCTATCGAGGTGAAGCTTCATTCAAAATATGCCAATCCTGACAGTCTTAAGCTGATAGAAAAGAAGATAAAAGACTATTCGTCGGTTTCCGAACTGCTGTATCGCAAAGATATGATGCAGATGGTGAACGAAAATATGCAACGCGTCGGACTGATTCTGTTGTCGCTGGCCGTTGTGCTGATGATAATTTCGTTTGTTTTGATAAGTAATACGATACGATTGCTTATCTATTCCAAACGTTTCCTGATACATACGATGAAACTTGTTGGCGCAACGCCCGGGTTTATCCGTCGGCCATTTGTGGGATATAATGTGGTGAGCGGCATTTTTGCTGCTATAGTGGCGATATTGATGCTGGGCGGAATGTTGTATTATTTGCAGAACGAACTGACAGGATTCATTAATCTGCTGGATATCCAAACGATAGCGATTGTATTTGGATCGGTTCTGGTACTGGGTGTACTGCTGTCGGTTGTTGCAACGATATTCGCAGTGAACAAATACCTGCGGATGGGTGTTGATAAATTGTATTATATATAAATAAGTATATGGCTAAGAAAGATTTTGCTTTTGGTAAAGTGAATTTTATTTTGATTGCGGTTGCCGTAGTGATTATTGCTATAGGATTTATACTGATGAGCGGTGGTGGTTCGAAAGATCCTTCGGGATTCAATCCGGCTATCTTTAGTGCTCAGCGTATTGTTGTCGCTCCGGCTGTGACGCTAATCGGATTTTTATTGATGATTTTTGGAATTCTGAAGAACAGCAAAAACGATAATAACAACATTGCCGAATGAGTTGGTTACAAGCTTTAGTGCTGGGGATATTACAGGGATTCACTGAATATTTGCCGGTGAGCAGCAGTGGCCATCTAGCTATTTGTTCATCGTTGTTCGGTATTCAGGGTGCAGATAATCTGACTTTTACAATCATTGTACATGTGGCAACGGTTCTAAGTACAGTCGTTGTCTTATGGAAAGAACTGGCATGGATATTGAAGGGGCTTTTCAAATTTGAGATGAATGCTGCTACAAAATATGCCATCAACATTATTGTGTCTATGATTCCTGTGGGAATTGTGGGTTTCTTCTTCAAAGATAAGGTGGAAGAAGTCTTCAGTTCCGGACTGATTATTGTTGGTTGGATGTTGTTGCTCACGGCTGTACTGCTGGCATTCTCTTATTATGCGAAGCCTCGTCAGAAGGAATTCGTATCAATGCGCGACGCGTTTATCATCGGTTTGTCACAGGCGTGTGCCGTGATGCCGGGCCTTTCGCGTTCGGGCACAACTATTGCTACAGGTCTGCTTCTGGGAAACAAGAAGGAAAAAATTGCGCAGTTCTCGTTTTTGATGGTTATACCGCCGATTTTGGGTGAGGCTCTACTGGATATAATGAAAGCCATGAAGGGTGAAGCCGTAACAGGTGATATTTCGACAACCGCGTTGGTGGTTGGCTTTATCGCAGCATTTATATCGGGCTGTATCGCATGCAAATGGATGATTAATATGGTCAAGAAAGGAAAATTGATCTATTTTGCCATCTATTGTGCAGTCGTCGGAGCACTGACTTTGTATTTCTCGCTGCGTTAAGTTCAAATACATGTAAACTCGTTTAAAATGGATTTTCAAGAAGGAGAAATAGTATATTTGAATAAGCCGCTGAAGTGGACATCTTTCGATTTGGTGAATACCTTCCGCTACAAGTTATCAAGAAAACTTCATGTGAAAAAGATAAAGGTCGGCCATGCCGGAACGTTGGATCCGCTGGCTACTGGCGTTCTGATTATTTGTACGGGTAAGGCAACGAAACGGATTGATGAGTTTCAGTATCAGACAAAAGAATATATTGCCGGTCTGAAGTTGGGAGAGACGACTCCTTCTTTCGATTTGGAAAAGGAGGTCGATGCGACTTATCCTACCGAACATATTACGCGTGAGGAGGTTGAACGCGTGCTTCAGTCGTTCGTTGGAACGATACAACAAGTGCCTCCTGTCTTCTCGGCATGTAAAGTTGCCGGGAAAAGAGCTTATGAGATGGCAAGAAACGGCGAAGAAGTAGAGTTGAAATCGAAAACGCTGGTGATTGATGAGATAGAACTGTTGGAATATAATATGCCGATCATCAAGATACGCGTTGTCTGCAGTAAAGGGACGTATATCCGCGCTTTAGCTCGTGATATCGGCGTTGCTCTGCAATCGGGCGCTCATCTGATATCGTTGCAGCGTACGCGAATTGGCGATATAACACTCGATCAGTGTTTGTCAGCCGATGATATTGATGTGTTTTTAGATAAGAATGTTGTTCCGGCTGATATGAAAAGCCAGCAACAATAATGGTTTTTGATAGAAATAAAATAAAATAACATAGATAGTATTATGAAGCTTTCTAAATTCAAATTTGATTTGCCGCAGGCTTTGATTGCACTTCATCCCTCAAAGGATAGAGATGAGTGTCGGTTGATGGTGGTCGATCGTAAGAATGAAACCATCGAACATAAAGTATTCAAGGATTTGCTTGATTATTTCGGTAAAGGCGATACATTTATATTTAATAATACAAAAGTATTTCCGGCTCGCCTCTATGGAAATAAGGAAAAAACCGGCGCAAGAATTGAAGTGTTTTTGTTGCGTGAACTGAATCCGGACCTTCGCCTGTGGGATGTATTGGTCGATCCGGCACGCAAAATCCGTATCGGCAATAAACTCTATTTCGGTGAAGACGATTCGATGGTGGCCGAAGTGATTGATAACACAACTTCACGCGGACGTACGCTGCGATTCCTCTATGACGGCAATCATGACGATTTTAAGAAGTCATTATATGCTTTGGGCGAAACACCTCTGCCTAAATATATCGATCGTCCGGTTGAACCCGAAGACGAGGAACGCTATCAGAATATTTTTGCAACCGAAGAAGGTGCAGTTGTTGCGCCTGCAGCAGGTCTGCATTTCAGTCGCGAACTGATGAAGCGCCTCGAAATAAAAGATTGCCGCTTCTCTTATCTGACGTTGCATTGCGGTCTGGGTAATTTCCGCGAAATAGATGTGGAAGACCTGACCAAACATAAGATGGACTCGGAAGAAATGATTGTCAACGAAGATGTGGTGAATATTGTCAATCTGGCCAAGGATGAGGGACATCAGATCTGCGCTGTCGGTACGTCGGTTATGCGCGCTGTGGAAACAGCTGTCAGCACCGATGGACATCTGAAGGAATTTGAAGGTTGGACCAACAAATTCATCTTCCCGCCATACGATTTTAATCTGGCAACTTCCATGATTACAAACTTCCACATGCCGCTTTCTACTTTATTGATGATGACGGCATCGTTCGGTGGCTATGATTTGATTATGGAGGCTTATGATGTGGCTCTGAAGGAAAAGTATACTTTCGGCGCTTATGGCGATGCTATGCTTATCATCTGATAAAAGATGGCAGGCATTGCATATCTGGGTCTGGGAACGAATATCGGCAATAAGCGCAGGAATTTGATAACAGCAGCTGCAATGCTGGCAGAAAGAGCAGGCGATGTACTGACTCTTTCTCGGTTCTATGAGTCGGAACCGTGGGGCTTCAAATCGGAAAATCTGTTCCTGAATGCAGCACTCAAGTTGAGAACTGAACTTGCTCCTTTAGAACTGCTTTCAGTATCGAAGCAGATAGAAAAAGAAATGGGACGTACAGAAAAAACTTGCGGCGAATATCATGACCGGATTATTGATATCGATATTTTGCTCTATGATAGTTTGATTATGAAGGATGCCGGACTTCTGATTCCGCATCCGCTCATGACAGAACGCAAGTTTGTGATGGAACCGCTTGCCGAGATTGCACCGGCATTCATTCATCCGGTTTTGAAATTAACGATGGCAGAATTAAACGAAAAGTTATGAAGAATGATGAGATAAAGAAGGTCATTACCGAAGGTGGAATGGTTTTCAAGAAAAAAGCGAAGGACGAACTGGAAGGCGACAAGAAACTGAAGCTCTCCAATTTTCTGCATGGTACGCATTATTCGGATTCCGCTAAATGGAAGGCTAGTTTCAAATTTAAACGCGCCTTGCGAAACTCACAGAGAAAAAAATAGTTTCAACAATATAGCAGGGTACAAATAATTAGTTGTACCTTTGCAACGATTTGATGTGGAAAGATTTGTATTGCTTGCAACCACGGTAAAAAATGCTAAAAAACAAAGTACTTCAATGTATATGGCCGTCCGGCAAGCAGACAATTTCCTATCCGATAAAAATGATTTATTAACCGTCAGTCGCCAATTACGATTTGACTGATGACATGTTGTTGACTTGGATTCGTAGAAAGGCATGGCTTGTGCCTTTATATTAAAACCGACGAATGACTTGCCGTTTGCCATCTCTTGATGGACGATTGCCAATATAATAATGTAATGAGTTATTTATTTACCTCCGAATCGGTGTCTGAAGGACACCCTGATAAAGTAGCCGATCAAATATCGGATGCTTTGCTGGATGAGTTCTTGGCTTATGACAAGAACTCTAAAGTTGCGTGCGAAACCCTTGTAACAACCGGACAGGTTGTCTTGGCTGGAGAAGTTAAATCGACTGCATATGTTGATGTGCAGGAAGTAGCTCGCAATGTGATCGAAAGAATTGGATACACGAAGAGTGAATACCAGTTCGAGTCTAAGTCGTGTGGCGTTTTTTCGGCCATACATGAACAGAGTGGCGATATTAATCGCGGCGTTGAACGTAAGGATCCGTATGAACAGGGAGCCGGTGATCAGGGAATGATGTTCGGTTATGCAACAAATGAGACCGACAATTACATGCCTCTGGCTCTTGATCTGGCACACAGCCTTTTGCGTGAACTGGCACAGATCCGCAAGAATGAAAATAAGCTGATGCCTTATCTTCGTCCGGATGCAAAGAGTCAGGTCACTATCGAATATGCCGACAATGGCAAACCGCTGCGTATCGATACCATCGTCATTTCAACACAACACGATGAGTTTATCCTTCCGAAAGGAATCACGCAGGAAGAGGCCGACGAAGCAATGCAGAAGAGAATCGCCGAAGATGTGAAATCAATTCTTGTTCCGCGTGTGAAAGCTCAGTATCCTTCGTATGTACAGGAATTGTTTAGCGGTGATATCAAATATTATGTGAACCCGACGGGAAAGTTTGTCATCGGCGGTCCTCACGGTGATACCGGTCTGACAGGACGTAAGATTATTGTTGATACTTACGGAGGCAAGGGTGCTCATGGCGGAGGTGCATTTTCGGGTAAAGATCCATCGAAAGTGGATCGTTCGGCAGCTTATGCAGCGCGTCATATTGCAAAGAATATGGTTGCAGCGGGTGTGGCTGATGAAATGCTGGTACAAATATCGTATGCTATCGGTGTTGCCAAACCGGTTAGTATCTTTGTGAATACTTACGGTCGTTCAAATGTGAAGATGAGCGACGGCGAGATTGCTCAGAAGATCTGGCAATTGTTCGACCTTCGTCCGAAGGCAATTGAGGAACGTCTCAAGTTGCGCAATCCGATTTATTTTGAGACCGCTTCTTATGGTCATATGGGTCGCGAACCGCAAGTTGTCACTAAGACATTTATTTCTCGTTATGATCCTAAACCGGTTGTTTGCCAGGTAGAATTGTTCACTTGGGAAAAACTGGATTATGTGGATAAGATCAAAGAGGCTTTTGGACTGTAATCAATAGAAATTTTTCGAACCGCTTGTTCTATGGCGGGCGGGATCTTGATCAGTTTATTTCAAAAAGTATATACTTTTAGCATGAAGGTATATACTTTTTTTATTGCCGTCAGCAATCATTGCTATTCTTTATTTGTACACGCACTTTCCAGTTTCTCTATAAATTCTGTGGGTGTGCAGTTCATGTATTCGCGAAAATAACGTGTGGCGGTGATGCGCGAACGGAATCCCGACCAGAAGAAGGCATCTTGAATGTTTGCAGTTTTTTCTTCTGTCAGTATACGTACGACTTCCTTTATGCGTTTGCGATTGATCAAGGTTTTGTAGCTGTCAAAGCCGTTCTCATGAATAATATTTGCCAGTGTGGTTCGGTTGGTGCCGATATTCTTGGCCAAATATTCCAAACTGATATCCGGATTGCGCCATAATTCTTCCTCTTCAATTTGTCTGTATAATTTCTTCCATAGTATTTTATTGGTTGTTTCGGGTTCTTCTTTCTTAATGATCGATACTTCAGGTCCATTATTTATCAATGCTTCAGGCGCGTTATCAATAGTCACTCCTTCTTCTCCGTTTTGAATAGAGGCGGGGACAAACAGACGTGTATTGAATTCCATGTAGGTGACATAGATGCAGAACATCAAGTTATATGCTACATATAGAAGATTGAAGAATGATGAACCTGTCAGCGAAAATATAGAAAACAGAATGCCGATGCCTTGTATGGCAAAAGCATATTTGACTATCCAATTTCTTGTTGCGCCGCTCTTCCTCCAGTTGTAAGGAATCCAAAACAGCATGAGTGGATAAGGAATAATGTAGAGAAATAATACAAACAGACGGAACAGAATATTGAATTCACCTATATGCTGACACATTTCTCCAAACGTCCATACAGGACGGAACTCTATGTGGAACAACAACAGAATGATATTGATGAGTATCCATGGACTAAACAGAAGCAACGTTTTTTTCCAGTTGAGCCATCTGGGTTTGATTACTTCAATCGGATAGAGATAGAATAGTATTTCCAGAAAGAGGATGACATTAAGTTTTGACATGTAAAGTACTTTATAGTCTGTCCCCGGCGCAAAATAGAAGAAATGAACTCTCAGTAGCATGGTGACTGCCATTGCAAAGAACGGCAATGCCAATAAGACACGCGGCCGTACGGAAGACTTGCGCTTCACAACAAGCAGTATGCCATTGTATAAGGATATACAAAGTAAAAAATGGGTCAAGATATTGAGTAACTCAAATTCTAATGTCATTTGTACAGGCATAAAATGGCTTGTATAAATTAATGTATGTGTTAATGTAATCCCTTTTTATTATATGCAAAGTGCAAATCAAAAACATATCTCAGACTTGATAGTCATGCCGTTGTTTGTCTTTGTATTTTGTGAGCAAAGATAAAATAAAAATTCCGTCCGAAGCTTATGCCTCGGACGGAAATGTCAGTCCTGATTAATATGTCAGTTCAAATTCAATATAGGCAGAGTTCCTGTTACAGCTTGTGTGAATGTATAAGGACATGGATGTGCTGTATTCGAACTATTCCAAGTCGCTATAAAGCCGTTGAGTGAACTGATTGTTGTCGCATCATTGATGGTTGTTCCTCCGGATGTATAACTATAAAATGCTGACACATTTCCTCCACAATACTTGAGTGAAGTATCACTATTATAATTTGAGGATACACACGCAGTAGATGAACCGCCATTATCATATCCTATTATAGGGCTACACTGACTAGTATACGATGAATTACAAGTAATGGTGATATCTTTGGCTATACATGCTACACATTGACCGCCACAGGATCCAACTATTCCACCTAAGGCTCTATATCCACTAATTGTGCTGTTTGTGACAGTACAACCGAAGATGTATCCGGAGTCATAAGCAACGATTAATCCGGCATCTGTATTTGTATTATTTAATGATAAAGTACTGCCGGTTACCGAACACCCCTGAATGATTCCAGCATTATGACTGGCAATGATTCCAGAACTAATTTTGCCATTCGTGCCGCTGCTATCATTAATGACTTTGGCATTTGACATGTTTATATTCTTTAGTATACCCGTTGCACTTACAATTCCGAATAATCCCATTCTCCCATTATAGTTTTTGGTATATAGGTTCGAAATGGTTTTTCCGTTGCCGTCGAATGTCCCGGCAAAGTTTGTTTGATCTGTTAATCCTATTGAAATCCAGTTCGCATTTACAGAGCCATTTGCTCCGTCTCCACAAACACTCTTCAAATCAATGTCCTTCATAACCTTGAAGTATTTCCCACTCATGTTGTTTCCTGCATTTTCAGTTGTCGCAAGATTCTTCATCTGTTGTGCATTATAAATCAGATAAGGATCGGTTGCAGTGCCGCTTCCTAAAGCATTATATGTTGAAGCCGCCTCTATATTCATGATTGTTCTTGATGCAGTCATGGTAGTTCCATCTGTCTTCGAAATGGTAACTATCAGCATGGCATAAGTGTTCTCTGATGTCGGAGTAGTGGGTACGCTTACCTTTACAGAAGCATCATTATTGTAAGTGCCAGATGTAAAAGTAGGTTTGTTAACAGTCACACCCCACGCATTTGCAGTTGCAGCCGTTCTCGTTTGCAGTTCGGATCCCGTACCGCTTGTGCTTTCTACCTTTGCCAATATGGAAGTATAATCAGCTTCTTTAAATGTAGCAGGTAAAGAGATAGGCAGTGTCATTTCTGATGTAATTGAAATGATGGATTCTGTGTTTAGCGGTGCAATCTTCATGCTCTGATAGAGTGGCAATGTGAATGTTGTTCCATCCGAAAGATTGAATGTTACAGATGAATCGCTGGTGGTTACAGGATTTGTTGATGCAAAGATGGCGTCGCCTTTCTCTCCTTGCGGACCCTGAGGGCCAGCAGGACCCTGAGGACCAGGAATTCCTTGTGCTCCGGTAGCTCCAGTAGCTCCTGTAGCTCCAGTAGCTCCAGTAGCTCCTTGCGGACCCGGAGGGCCAGGAATTCCTTGTGCTCCTGTAGCTCCTGTAGCTCCTGTAGCTCCTTGCGGACCGGTTGCATTGACACCTGTTGAAGTCCAGTTTGTTCCGTCAGTACTTATTTCCCATTCATTTGTATCGGTATTGATGCGTATTTGGGGAGTAACACCATCTCTACCATTCATGCCATGCATACCTTCCGGACCTTGAGCTCCAGTTGCTCCTGTAGCTCCAGTTGCCCCGGTATCACCTTTGTCACCGGTTGTCCTTATCATGTTGCCTTTGGCATCTTTCAGCCATTCGCCATTGATTGTCCAGTAATAGTTGCCATCCGTATATTTAGCTACGCTGATGTTGGGCGTCTGAGCATCAGTTCCGTTTGTACCGTTTTTGCCATTCTTGACGGTAATGGTTCCACTGTTCTGAAATGTAATCTGATAGCCTGAACCATCCGCAAGGGTGGTTACTCCCGTTACATAATCTTTTGTTTGCAAGGCATTAACAATAGTCTGCAATGCGCTGATGTTGGTGTTGACAGTGTTCTGCCACGCTTCGAGCGAAGTCACTCTTTGATTGAGACTATCAATGTCGTCATCGTAGTTTTTGCAGCCGGTGATTGCTATTGCAAACAATGCTGCGAATAAATAAATTGTTTTTTTCATGTTTACTATATTTAATGAATAAATACTACACCATATATTAAGCTCATTCGACAATTCAAAGC
>DAIMYP010000021.1:0-54313 GCA_036734445.1 Tannerellaceae bacterium | reverse complement strand
TGTAAAAAAGAGATGGAAAAGAAACAGTTGGAATCAACTTTGTATAAGAAATGGCCAATTATAGTTATATGCTGTGTCATTGTAACGGTATTATGCGTGTCTGTGGTTCATGATAATTATTTGTTGCAACGCAAATACGTGATTTCTTTGGCTGGCAATTCTTTTAAAGAAGCTTTGACTTCAGAAAAGGTCAGGGCTTTTAAAGATGTACCGGTTTATACTTACTACAATCCTCAAAAAGCCACTAACGACCTTCCTTTTGAGGAAAAATCGAATTACTGCGATCAAATATATGTTTCTAAGTATGACATGAACAGACACTGCCTCGATAGTCTTTTTCAAAAAGAATTATTAGCTCATCATCTGCCACTAAAATCAGCTGTAAGTGCATTTTATCAATCAAAGATGCATTATAGTTGCCCGGATAAAGCGTTTTATCATAAAGCGGTCGCTTTAGCTCCTGTTGTTTATCGAATGGATTATGACCCTAAGAATCATATAGAATTGCGGGGGTATATTCAACTACCGAACTGGTTTATTCTATTGCGAATGTCGATATTTTATACTTCGGTTATTATTTGGATATTGTTGATGGCGGCTATTATCGGTGGCTTCCTATTGTGGAACAAAAGGAAACAGAAAAAACTGCAAGAGAAACATACGGCACTTAAAGCAAAAATTGTGGAATGGACGGTGCTGCCTAACGGAGTTGCATTCGATCGGATAACCGGAATGCTGAAGTATGAGGATAGAACAACGCAACTGGTTCGGAATCAGTTAAAACTTTTCTGTTTGTTTTTGGATAGTTCTAACCATTTTGTGAGCTATAAAACAATCAATTCGATAGTTTTGAAACGTAAAACGGAGACGGACCTGACAAATAGCGATAGAAACGCTATTTATGGAACAATCAGTCGTTTGAAGATCTCTTTCGAAGGGTTTCCTCCTTTTAGAATTATAACGGTAGACCAGAAGGGTTATCGCTTGGAGTTTAACGACGAAAACAGCGACTACCAGATATGAAAGGCATCGAAAAGTATGATGTTGGCCTATCTCCATTTTGGACAGTCATTAAGCAGTCATTCCCATACCGGCATTATCTTGATATTCAGCATGCAACTTCCTTATGATAATATCTGTCTCCCTATATATTATATAATAAGATGTAGCGTGTTCAAGAAATATCCTTTGTTCATGAATTAATGAACATGGCTCAAAATTTAAACATGCATATCACCGGATTACTGTCTTCGGCTGTGTTTGAAACTAATTTCTTAAGAGCATTATCTGTCAATGCTGTGTTTTGCTTTATCTCCGAGCTTTTCAAGACAGAGATAAATTCGTCATTATGTATGCCCGAAATCTGAAAATAGTCAATGCCATCACCGGTTTTATTATACTCTTTTCTAAACACATAAAAGCCATTATTCTTCTTTTTATCATATAGTCCCAAATAGCAGCGCCTTCCAACATTAAAAGTTGAAACCAGAAGATTATGGGTTTCAAATATCTGCGACGAATAGACATAATGCATACATAACACAAAACCGTTCTTGTCCGAACGAATTTAATTAACATCTCTTTATCTCATCCTTCATGCTCAAAAATCTCATTTTCTTGAGCACGTTACTACCTTCATGCTCAAAAATCACGTTTTTTTGAGCACGTTATCACTTTCATGCCCAAAACAGCCTCTTTTTAATCATGTTGAAGTCACTATTGTGTCAGTTTCATTGTGATACTCTCCTTTTGACACGAAAAGATTTGCCAAAGCTATATTTACATAATAATTTTCTTTTCCTCTTTTTACTTTTACCAGTAATCCCATATTAACAATATCCTCAAGGTATTTTGTTGCTGTATTCCTAGAAACGAGCAAATCTCTTTGCATGAATTCTATCTTCGTGTATGGGTGAAAGAATAAATTATTTAATAATTCATGTTTGTATTTCCTTCCAAAAATTGGGCGCAATTTACCTTTATATAATGACATAAGTTCCGATATAGCCTTAATTAAATTAATGGTATATTCAGATGTTTCTTCTATACCCCTTAACATAAATAATATCCAGTTCTCCCATTCCTTAGAATTTTCTGTATTTTTATCACGGACAGCTTGTAATAATCTATAATATTCATCCTTATAATGTGTAACATAACGGCTCAAATAAAGTATAGGCAAGTCGAGCAATCCAGTATAAACCAAATACAAAATATTGAGAATACGTCCAGTTCTACCATTGCCATCACCAAAAGGATGGATACTTTCAAACTGATGATGGATAATGGACATCTTTATAAGTGGATCAAAATCACAAAGAGAATCATCATTAATAAAGCGTTCTAGATTATTCATATATTTGATAATCTCATTTATATCCTGAGGAGGCGTATAAACAACTTGTCCATTTGCACTGCTTTTTAATGTAGTACCAGGTACAGTTCGAAAACCTTCATTATTATTAATCAGAATTTGCTGTATATCTTTGATAATATTGTTCGTTAAAATATGCTTGTTCCTTACGGCGGCGAAACCATACATAATAGATTCTCTATATTTAAGAACTTCTTTTGTAGCCGCATTTATACTAGAAATCTGTTCCTCAAGGCCCGCTCTATATAAATCATCCTGTGTAGTAACAATATTTTCAACAGCAGAACTGTCTTTCGCTTCTTGCAGAGTCAGACTGCTGATCAGAATATTCTCGTTAGGGATAGTTCTTGCCACACCTTTCAATTCAGCAAGCTTTTGATTAGACTTGTTGACCTGTTTTAATATTGCCTTCGTCTCCAGATCGTATGGCAATGGTAAATTGGGTATGATGTATTTTTCCATATTTTTTTTCAATCAACACGAATTTTACTTGATTGACATTTGCATATCTTCAGACCTTGCTGTCCGGGTGTAAAAATAATGAATTGTTTTCACTCAATGAACAATTCATCAGGTTTTCTACATGTATTCCATAAAAGTTATCAAACTGCTGCAAGCAGCAATGAACTCCAGTAAAACAAATGAGATGAACAACATTTTTATAGAAGTTGCTCTTGCCTCGGATATGTATGAGATTATCTTTTTCATGGTGACTAATTTATAATGTCACAAAGATATACTAAACATTCGTCATTCATTCAGCCAAACTATGTTTTTCTCGTAAAAAATGTTTTTAGCCATATTTCTCAATTTTCTCAAAATGTTTTTGGCCGTATTCTGCAATTTTCTCAAAATGTTCGTGGAGAATTGTACCGACTCTAGTAAAGTAGACACTAAAAAGTATATACTTCTGAGTGTAAAAGTATATACTTTCGATATGTAAAAGTATATACTCTTGATATATAAAAGTATATACTTTCAGGGTGCAAAAGTATATACTTTTTAATATAATAGTCAGTACTTCCAAACAGGGTCGCCATTTCATTCGGACGAAAGTTCCAATTCATTCGAATGCGCGGTTCGTTTGACATATGTCAAATGAATCATTCATTCGAATGAAATGGTTCGTGCATTCGAATGTTTTTGGAGATTGATCCGAATGTTTTCCAAAGAGGATTCTGATGAATACAATCTTTTATCTGAATGTAAAAACGAGAGTTTCAGCGGATAACCACAAGCATTGATTAATAGAGGCTACGTGATTCGGAAATATCCGGAAACTCTGAGTAGGTATCCAACTATTTGATTATCAAGTAAAAAAGGCAGAAAGTATAACAAACTAATCTTCTGAACCTTATGTCACTTTGCCCTATCCCAAAAAAGAATCCCTTCACACGATATAGCTGATTAGCAGCGAGTTCGTGTGAAGGGAAACATTGACTAAAGTCCTAGGAGAGCGATGCATAAAGCCATCACCGCCTAAGCATTTATCTGATTATTAATTGTTTACTTGATACCTAATTTTGATTTGATAGCCTTTGGCAGTGCATTTTTATGAACCAGGATGTTCATCGTCTTATAAGCAACGAATGCCTCAGAAGCATACCAGATACCTTTGTACTTGGTTTCTGTTCCCCAAGAATTCTTTACCATATAGAACTTTTTACCGTTCTGATCTTTAGCGATACCATAAATCTGCATACCATGATCGTCGGTCGTTTCGTAGTTGTCATAACCTTTCTGACGCATTTCCTGAGTGATTGCCAGCTCTTTGCAACCCGGCTGTTTAATCAGTTTAGCCAATTCCTCATCTTTTTCTTTCTTGCTCAATCCAACCCATTTTGCCTGATCGGAACCCGAAGTCTCCATCGATTTTACATCTGGAACGATTGCAATGCCATCGCGTGTAAAGCCTTTTTCGCTTACATCAGCACCCCAAGCAATGGTATAACCATTGTTGATAGCATTATCGAACACTTCCATCAACTCATTGAGCGGCAAATTGTAAGAATCAGCCCAACGCCAGTTGTCTTCCACTTCAATCGGAAAAGCGGTATAGAAAGGATGATGTGTGTAAGAAGTCAACGATACATAATCGTCCATATCCAAACCCAACTCCTTAGCAAAAGTCTGCGGCGTATAATCTTTTCCATTATAAGTGAACGATTCCGGAATCTGTCCGAGATAAGAATCGATGATTCCATTATAGCCTTTCATCCATGCGGTAGAAAGTTTGCCATTCGGATTCTTCACAACCGTTTTCAGATACGATTCAGCCAAATCGCTGAGTTCGTTGTGGACATGGCTGTCTTCGCCATATTGCAAACCGGTCATAGCCGACTCAGGTACAATACCATAAGTCTTCCAAGCATAAACAACGTCTTCGAATGAACCACCCTGTCCGAAGTTCAGTTTACCATGAAGACGAACATATTTGTCTGCCTTATCTTTATAGGAATGATTGACAACAAACATCTCCGACAAATCATACTCGCCCTTGCCTTGACGCAACAGTTCGGATTCAAGAAATCCCAGTGTTGAAAAACACCAGCACGTTCCCGTACGATTCTGATTCTTTACTGGAGTAATCTTTAATTCTTTGACCGGAGTAAATACGTATTCCTCACTTTTTTCCTGCGCTACCACTGTGGATAACGTGAAGGCCAGTATCAAACTGGCAAGCCATAGCTTCTTCATTTTCTGTTTATTTTTATATTTAGCAATTCTGGGAGCAAAGATAATGCAAGTCGAGAGCAGAACAAAATGAACTTGTTCATTTTTTATACCGAGACGCAGATTATCTTCATATTTAAAGCAAATGTACATTATCTTTCTCAAGATATAAATTTATTCCTTACCTTTGTGGCCTCTTTATAAGGCATTTATAACACGACAAAAAATAGGAGATTTTTGTATGAAAGTTGCAATCATCGGTGCCGGTAATATTGGTGGAGCTATTGCCAAAGGTTTGATTAAAAGCCAGAAAGTTAGCGCATCTGATATTACGTGCACCACACTAACCCAAGAGACATTAGACAGACTAAAAGCTGCTAATGCAGAAATCAACACAACGCTCAACAATGTTGAAGCCGTAAAAGATGCGGACATAATCATGATCGCCGTAAAACCATGGCATGTTGAAAAGGTGATCGACCAGATCAGAGACAAAGTCAATTACGAAAAACAAATCATCGTTTCGATTGCTGCCGGAGTCACCTTCGATCTGCTCAACGCTTATCTGACAAAAGATACAGATACGCATAACGACCATGTAGCCCCGACCATCTTCCGCGTGATTCCAAACACAGCCATCGAAGTGCTTAGCAGTATGACTTTCGTAGCAGCCTACAATGCATCACAAGAACAGAAAGATTTGATTCTCGACATGTTCAACGCACTGGGTTGCAGCATGCTTATCGAAGAACGCCTGATGCCAGCCGGTACAGCACTGGCTTCTAGTGGAATAGCTTACGCATTGCGTTATATCAGGGCGTCAATTGAAGGCGGTGTCGAACTGGGCTTCTATCCGAAGCAGGCACAAGAGATTGTAGTTCACACGGTTAAAGGAGCTGTCGATCTGCTGTTGGCAAACCTATCCAGTCCGGAAGTTGAAATCGATAAGGTGACAACGCCAGGCGGTATCACCATCCGCGGATTGAATGAGATGGAAGTTTCAGGATTCACCTCATCTGTCATTCGAGGTCTGAAAACAGGAAAGTAAAAACGTATATATATAAACATCAAAGTCTCCGGCAGCAGTTCATTCCGCTTGCCGGAGGCTTTGTATTATAAGAGAATAGCCATAAATGCGCTATAAACGGTCACTACCATTTACAGCATTGATCAATTCTTTTTCAAAAGATCTCTTATTTCTGTAAGTAACTGTACGTCAGCCGGTGGAGCAGGTGGTGTTGCCGGTTCTTCCTTCTTTTTGCGAGAAAGCGCATTGACGCCTTTAATCAACAAGAAGATGGCGAAAGCGACAATAATGAAATCGATAGTCACCTGAATAAATGTACCATAATTGATGGCTACTTCAGGCGTAACTACCTTGTCGCCTTGCATTACAGCATCTTTGAGAACAACCTTCAAATCCGTAAAATTCATGCCGCCAACAAGCAGACCTACTGCCGGCATAATAATATCACCGACCAATGAAGACACGATTTTTCCAAAAGCGGCACCGATAATGATACCTACAGCCATGTCGATCACGTTGCCGCGCATGGCGAAATCCTTGAACTCTTTTAATATGTTTCCCATAATAACCTGTTTAATAATCTGACCACAAATATAGGTATAATGTTTTTAAAAAGACATTTTTGGTTACACAAAATCATTATAGTAAACTTTTAGCAATCATTCTGTGTTTTATTCTTACCTTTGACGAATTATTTAAATAAGATACAGTAATGAACGAAGACGAACAAATAAAGCAGATTGCAGAACGACTTGTCGGATTGCGAGATGCTATTGGTATAAAGCCTGAAGAGATTGCCAAAGTGTGCGACCTCACAACAGAGCAATATCTTGAACTTGAAAAAGGTGATAAAGACATTTCAGTAAGTATGCTGCATAAGATTTCGCAAGCATACGGCATTGAACTGACCACCCTTATGTTCGGTGAAGAACCGAAAATGAGCAGTTATTTTGTGACACGCAAAGGAAAAGGAACTGCTGTTGAACGCACAAAAGCATACAAGTATCAATCTTTGGCTGCCGGTTTTGCCGGACGTAAAAGCGACCCGTTCCTGGTTACCGTTCACCCGACATCCGATGAGACTCCTATTTATCTCAATTCACATGCCGGACAAGAGTTCGAAATGGTACTGAGCGGACGGATGTTGATAAAAATCAATAACAAAGAACTTATTCTTGAGGAAGGCGACAGCATCTACTTCAACTCTGAACTGCCTCACGGCATGAAAGCACTTGACGGTGAGAAAGTCGTATTCCTTGCAATCATCTTATAAAAGACAATAGACATACATAATAATCATGTTAGAAAGATTTGTGGAACAGACGACATTCGTGTCGCAAGAAGATTTTATCAAACACTTAAAGATAAAAACCCCGGAGAACTTTAACTTCGGATATGACGTAGTAGACGCATGGGCGAAAGAAGACCCTAACAAAATTGCCCTCTGCTGGACCAATGATCAAGGTGCACATATCGACTTCACTTTTGCCGACATGAAAAAATACACCGACCAGACTGCCTCCTATTTTCAATCATTAGGTATTGAACATGGAGATATGGTGATGCTTATCCTCAAACGCAGATATGAGTTCTGGTTTTCTATCATCGCACTTCACAAAATAGGTGCTGTAGCCATTCCAGCCACACACTTGCTGACGAAGAAAGATATCGTTTACCGCACCAATGCTGCCGACATCAAGATGATTGTTTGCGACGGTGAAGAAATCATTCTCAAACATGTAGCCGACTCGCTTGCCGACTCACCTTCTGTCAAGAAAGTAGTCTCTGTCGGACCGCTCATTCCTGAAGGATTTGATGATTTCCACAAAGGAATTGACAACGCTGCACCATTTGTTCGTCCTACACATGCCAACAGCAATGAAGATATTTCGCTGATGTATTTCACATCCGGCACAACGGGCAATCCAAAGATGGTAGCTCACGATTTTACCTACCCATTGGGACATATCGTCACCGGTTGCTTCTGGCACAATCTGCACGAAGACAGTCTGCACCTTACAATCGCCGACACCGGTTGGGGAAAAGCTGTTTGGGGAAAACTCTATGGACAGTGGATCGCCGGCGCAACCGTATTTGTATATGATCATGAGAAATTCACCCCCGCAGATATGCTGCAGATGATTCAGGATTATCATATCACTTCGCTTTGCGCACCACCAACCATCTTCCGTTTCCTGATACGCGAAGACTTGAGCAAATACGATTTGTCGTCACTCAAATATTGCACCATCGCAGGCGAAGCTTTGAATCCTGCTGTGTTCGATACATTCTACAAACTGACCGGCATCAAGCTGATGGAAGGTTTCGGACAGACCGAAACGACACTGACCGTCGCTACTTTCCCATGGATGGAACCGAAACCCGGTTCGATGGGTGTTCCAAATCCGCAATATGATGTTGATTTGCTCCGTCCTGACGGAACACGCGCTGAAGATGGCGAACAGGGACAGATTGTTATTCATACCAATCACGGCAAACCACTTGGATTGTTCAAAGAATATTATCGTGACGCAGAACTGACACACGAAGCTTGGCATAATGATATTTATTATACAGGTGATGTTGCATGGCGTGATGAAGATGGTTATTTCTGGTTCGTTGGTCGTGCCGATGATGTGATCAAGAGTTCCGGCTATCGTATCGGGCCGTTCGAAGTCGAAAGTGCGCTGATGACACATCCGGCAGTCGTTGAATGTGCAATCACTGGTGTTCCTGATGAGATTCGCGGACAAGTTGTTAAAGCAACAATCGTTCTTTCCAAAGAATACAAAGACAAAGCCGGCGATGCGCTGATCAAGGAGTTGCAAGATCATGTCAAACGAACAACAGCTCCTTACAAATATCCGCGCGTAGTTGAATTCGTTGATGAGTTGCCAAAAACCATCAGCGGTAAGATTCGCCGTGTAGATATTCGCAACAAAGACAATAAATAATTCTTTTGCATAACTTTTTTAGCGCAATCCTTAAACGGATTGCGCTTTATTTATGTTTATATGTAAAATTCAAAGCTTATGAGAGTATTAGTTATTAACGGCAGTCCACGCAAAAAAGGAACTATAGCAACATTACTCCATTCCGTTGCTGATCATATTGAAGGCGCTGATGTTCATTGGTTTGATGTGAACGACTTGAATGTTCGCCCTTGCACCGGCTGTATGCGTTGCCGATCTACTGAAAGATGTATTCTTCCTGAAGACGACGCGCACAAGATTGCCGAAGAAATAAAGTTGTGCGACCTGTTGGTGATGGGTACACCCGTTTATTGGGGAAACATCAGCGGACAGATGAAACTTGTTTTCGACCGGATTGTACCGACCATGATGGGTGAATCAAAACGAGGCATTCCCATCCCGCTTCATAAAGGGAAGAAAGCAGTCATCGTCACTGCATGCACAACCATCTGGCCGATAAGCGTTTTGTTCCACCAAACAACTAATGCCCTTCACGCCATGAAAGAGATTCTTCATTATTCCGGCTTCAAAGTAGTTGGCAAACTCGCTCTATCCGGCACTAAAAACAGAAGCTCCATTCCACAAAGCATACTGGACAAAGGAAAAAGATTGGGTGAGAAATTATCCTAAAATGTAAGTCGACTCTTTGGTATCTTTATGATAAGAACATATTTATCCTTATTGCCTAATGAGAATATTTCACCTTGATATCAATTTATTTCTCAAAAGTAAATCAGATAGTCTGCCAACTTCTTCAGCGATGTATATGCAATCTCAAATCAATCTTTTCTATATAACTTCATATGCCTTGGCTGGCAATAGGTTCATCATCTGTAATTACACATTTAATCTGCATGACTGTCCAATTCTATTGTTAGTTGTACTGAAAATAAATTCTCACTTGGTGTGATTGAAAGTTGGTGCTTATTGAAATACAAGAGATTAAGGCGTCGTCGAAGATTCTCGATACCGATTCCTTTTCCCATAATATCAGTTTTAACCATCTCTGGTTGAACAGAATCATAGGCTTGAAAGATCAGAAGACTTTTTGCATGATATAGACGTCACGAAAAGTTTTCTTTTTGAGACATACAGGTATCTACGTTCGAAAAAAAATAATCTGTTTAGGAGGTGGCATAACTGTGCATACCTCCTAAAACATAATTGACACCAAAATAAGTCATAAGCACAATAAGAAAAGACAATACCGTAAAGACATGAAAAAACAATGGCTTCCGAAACAAAGGCAATGATTTAGAATGTAAAGCCAATGAATAGACCAGAAGCGTTATAAGCGCCCACGTTTCTTTCGGATCCCAGCTCCAATAGCGTCCCCATGAAATATTTGCCCAGACTGCTCCAACAAAAATACCAATAGCCAAAGCAAAAATAGCCGGATATAGAATAACTTGACTTATGATTTGTAGTCGTTCTATCTGAATTCTGCTATTTTGTTTCTTAGCATAAAGAATTAAAGCGGTTACACCATTCAACATCACAAACGCGAACAACGAATAAGCCAACATAATAATTGCGACATGAATACTCAAAAGAGGCGACGATAATACCGGCATCAATTGGGTAATATGCGGATTTGATTCGCCAATCATCGAGACCATCAGAGACAATCCACATAAAAGAATGCCAAAAGGCACTAACATCGAATAGTGCTTATTCAGCAACAATGAGATACACACGATACTCCATGACATGAACTGCATCGTTTCAAAACCATTTGATAAAGGAATATGTCCACTGACAAACCAACGCAAAGCAATAACAACAGTCAAATAGAGAAAAATAGCATACAATATCATAATTGAAAGTGCAGACACGCTCCTATTAATTCGTTTACTGTCCGATAAACAGTAACAATAATACAGAAAAACGATAAATCCTACACATATACATATTACAGAGAACCACAATGTGTAATGCAACCGATTATACAACTTCTCAGCTTTAAATGCTTGAGTAGAAGGCAAAACTCCTTTGGCATTTTTTTCCTGATATTTTTCGAACTTCTCCAATACCATGGAAACGTGCTTATAATCTTTCATGACTACCATTTCAGACAAATAGCTCAATGATTTCTTAACAAAAAACCATTCATTCCTACTCATGCTTTCAGGCAAAATATCCGCTTGTGAATACCAAACTAAATCACCATTAAAAGAATAAGGGAAAATCTTCAACAGCTTACCCGAGTTAAAGGACGCAATAAGATTATATTTTTCATCCGCTTCCTCAATGGCACGACTGTCTTTAAAACGCTTATCATATTGAGATTTCGAAATAACATCCTCCAGTTTATATATATTCAAATCATTAGTAAAATCATTTAATGAGGCGTATTTTCCTTTTATTCCAAGCAATTGCCGAACAAAAGCACTGTTTATTTTAATCATGGGCTGTTGCTGCCATGAAGAGTAATAAAACATCCATCCAGTGAACACTTGTTCAGGTGAATACCCTTTATAAGAAGGGCTTCCATAAAGTTTGACGGTAAAATCATTTGCCAATGTTTGCAACGGACATATACGGTCATTATACAATACACAAATATCACCAAACCGGGCAGCCAATTCTTTAGGCAATACTTTAGGCCTCATCTCAGCACGAATAGAAGTAGAAGAATACAAAAACAAAATAAAAATCGCCGCACCCCGCATTATCAAAGGACTATGTAGGAGCGTGTAAAAGCGAGAGCGGCGATTATAAAAGAAACATACAAAAGAGAGCAAAAGGAATGTGTATCCAATATATGTAATTGCAATGCCATAAGGATCATGTGCAACAAAAAGAGAAACTGAACCTTCGGTATCGTATCCTGACTGATAAAATCGATATCCACGATAAGTAAAAATTCTATTCATAGATACTTTACCCTCTACATTTTTGCCTTCATCAAGAATGTTAACTTCACTGACAAAATTCATAGGAGCGTGTGTCCCGGTATAATACAAAATCCGAAAATCTTTTAATTCAATTAAAAACGGCATGGAATATTTCTTACCATTATCATCTACAAAAAAAGAGACTTGTTCACCCTTAGTGACTTGCAACATACCATGTTCACTTGACATCCAAGAGACAAATGCTCCAACAAGAATAAGCACAAAAGATAAATGAATTAACCACACTGCAAGATTCTTGTGAATTTTACAAAGAAGCAGATAAACAATACCGGCGGAAGTGAGCACAGTCCATAAAATGACAAATGGCGGTGAGTCGTATACATATTCATTAACAAATGATGTACCATATATTTTCTCAAATACTGTCGCTAGAAACAACAGAATCACAATAACTCCTAAAAGGCCGAAAGCTATATATTTACATATCTTTATCATAGATGCATTTAAAAATGGGAACCGATCTAATCAAAGCAAATCGGTTCCCCACAGAAAAACTATTGACTTACGTGATTTCAAATTGATTCAATAAACTTTACTATAGCCGAACGCTCTTCTTTACTCAACTGACGGAACTTCTCGACTGAAGCACGGGCGTCGCTTTTTGTATTTCCATGCCACATAATAGCTTCAATCACGTTTCGTGCACGACAATCATGCAAACGATCGCTCGCTCCCGTGCAAATCGTCGACAATCCTCGTCCCCACAATGGAGTTGTACGACACCAACCAGTACGAATATTGTTCACCATATACAAACGATGTTGAACCATATCTGTATAAGGCCATATCTTTTGATTCGGATAGCGGGGCAACCGGCTGTCGCCATCTTTGAAGAATCCATTCGGGTCGCTATAATTATCATCACCCGTAGTCCAAGATGGACGATGACAATAAGCACAGCCTATTTGTCGAAAGAGCTGATGTCCTTTTTGAACTGTTTCATCATCCAAATCTCGGGCAGCAGGAACAGCCAACCCTCTATGCCACACCATGAAATTGACATAATCTTCATCCTTCATCTCGATTGGCAGTTCCTTGTTCATTAAATAATTGTAGATGTCGGTCTGTACGTTACCAGTATTGTTCCATGCAGAAAAATAAGAATAAAATTTATTTTGTACATCTTTATCTTGCGAAGCAACCTTCGCATAGGTTTTCGTCATATAATGATAGCGGCGATCACTGCGCGTTACATTCGTAATGTTCCATATAGCATTAGCTCCGGCTGCATCTTGAAGCGGACCGCGTGACAATGCATAAGTGAAACGCTTCGGATGCGTTGTCTTTCCATAAAGACTAGTCCAATTTCCATTGGCAAAAATACTCGGATTGAGAGAAACCCCTACAGCTTCTTCTTTTGCATATTGAGCTTTCAACGAATCATCAGGAATGGCATCCAGCAAACCAGTTCCATAAATACCTATAGTTGATTCCAATCGTACTTTTACACTACTGTATGGCACCGTTTTACCACCGACCTCAAGCGGGACATAATAAGCATCTTCAGGAATTGTCACTTCCGGATAAATCAATGAATATGTTTCGCCATCCGGAAATTTATTACCCCATTCATCAGTAAATGACACCCAATTAATATTGATTTTGTCCTCATTGATCGGAGCCTTGAACGGAGCAACCGCCTTTGTTTGAGGCATTCCTGTAAGAGAACTCAAGTATGTATCATTTTCATCAGTAATCACTAACAAATAACCATTTCCCCATTCATCCGCTTTGTAGCGGTCCATCCGTTTGCCATGTCCATAACCCGGATGGCAACTGATACATGCGCTTCGTACATAAAGCGGACCCAAACCACTGAATGGTTCAGTGCTTTGCGTATAAGTTCTCTCAAAGAAAAATTCTCCATATTTGAATTTATCTCCCAAACCGGCCTTTTCGGTAGCAGGTGTCGGATCTTCATAAGCCGTCGCCGAACTATTGAATGTTGTTCCAAGTCTACCTCCGGCATACGTTTCTTCTTCAACATCAAATAAGGATGTCGTTTTTTCTTTATTTCCGCTATTGCCAGAGTCGTCATCATCACTGCACGCAAAGAAAGCGGTGCATAAAAGGCTGACGACCATTAAGCATTTTATTCTGTTTTGTTTCATATCCTCTTTTGTTTGATTTCCTTTTATTATTTATTTGGAAGAAGAAAACTCCTATTTCTTCTTTCAATAATTAATTCTTTTGCAATGCAGTTTTCACTTCGGATAATATATCATCTAAAGCCTTGCATGCATTAATAGCTTCACCTGCAGAAGTATCGGTGTAGTTATTTACAAATGGTGCTTTCATTGCCTTGATCTTTGCAAGAGCATTATCGATTGCTTTGACTGTTCTAGTATCCAAATCAGCATCAATACTTCTGATGTAAGCATGGATAGAAAGATTTTCATTACGCTGACCATCTATTCCTCCCATATATGAGTTTTGAACACTTGTTATATTATCATAAAAGTCGGTAATAGAATTATGGCTGTAAGGCGATTCGATATAGTTCACATCTTCTCCGTTATGAGGTTTACCGATTTTACTTGTTCCCACTTCATCGGAGATATCCTTGCATCCGTCGATAATAGCCTGCATTGCTGCTGTCCAGCTTGAATATGTACTTCCGGCCTGACCAGCATTAAGCATATTTTTTGAATAACTCGTGCCACTATTGAGCGTATAAGGCAAATCCAAATCTTGAATTTTGGAAACTCGGTCTTTAACTACAGCATCTTCGCCAGCCCAACTTAGTTCGAGTTGGTAACAACGATTACGCAAATCGCCTGCAACAGCAACAGCATAAATCATTTGCAAATCGGTTATTTCTGAAGCACTCTTTGGTTTGCCATCCTTAAAAAGGATATATTCAATTCCATGGAATCCCAGTAATGAATTGCCTAACTTATCGCCAGCATAAGCATCTCCGTCATTACCTGCCATAGCTTTTACTTGTTCGGCATTTTTCAATGCGGTCAACAAACCATCCAAATCGAGTGGCCAAGAATCGATATGCGGATCAATACCAAAATCTTTTGCTGCTCCGAAAAGAAAAGCTTCACTCTTTTCCCACCACATACGCGCTTCAAGAAAAGTATTACAGGCATCCTGCACATTGGCATCAGTCTTATTTGTTTTCAGATTCTCTAATTTCTTCACCAATAATTCAGTATCATCAGCTAATGTATGATAGGTTACAAGCACCGTATTATTTAAATATTGCTTGGCAATATCCTGAAACTGTGCATCTTTGGCAGAAACATCGGTTCCGCCATTATCGTTATTACTACATGCACTGAAACTACATGCCAACACTACCGAAACAACTGCCAATAAGGAAAATTTCAATACTCTATTCATTTCTATTTTTATTAAATATTATTTCGTTGTCCATCTATTTTAAGAAATATCCTGCGTAGGCGATGCCAATGGAGAAGGAAGGTTCATTGTTATACTGATTCTTCAAAAAACGCTTCGAATACTCGGCTTTAACTACAATCTCGTCCATTGGAAAATAGTTGATGCCAAGAACCATACGATGACGATCAGTCCATTGATAATCAGTTACGCCTGGTGCCGGTTTATATGAATCATAATACTCGTAGCGCCCAAAAAGATAAAGTTTCTTCTGCTGTTTACGCAAGGCCTGTATTTGCGAAAAGATATCATATCCCGCTTCAATGCCAGCAGCTACAGCCTCTTTTCCGACTAACGTATGTGGATAAGGTGACTGATTACTGTTAGAAAGAGAAGCATTGTAGGAAGAAATCATACCTGCATCGCTCAGATGCCCGTAGTCCAGATTTCCTCGTATAATAATGTTATGATCGTTATAGATAAAATCGCATGTGCTAATAGTAACTGTTCCTTTTACATTCTTGTATTTGGTAGAATTTTCATCACGTACAATATCATTCTGAAAACTGTTACCTACGTATCCGCTTATTCCTAGACGGAGACCTTTGACTGAATAATTATCAATACGGACTGCACCGGCTATATTATTTGCGACCTTAAACTCATATGCTGAAGCCGAACCTTTGTTTATCCACCCGCTATGAGTAAACATATTCGAATTGAGTGCAGGGAGCAGCATTGCTTCATAACGCCAATGGCGCGTACGACCCCAAATGCTCAACCCTGTTTCATGCCACGTACAAGGGAAAATTGTACTTTCTCCTTCAGGACGATAGACCGTAAAAAATTCATTTGGGAGATGAGCACTGTTCAGTCCTCCAACAGGAACAATAATATGACCGGCACGAATATTGAGGCTCTTACTGAATGATTTCTGAAGCCAAAACTGCTCAAACGATACCTCGCCGCCACGTTCGATTTCTTTTTCAAACTCACCTGTCTCTTCTTCTTCAATCTCTACAGCCGATTCAGTTCCACCATGTTCGAATTCAATCTCGCTGCCCATTGACAAACCTTTGCCGAAATCGTAACCAATCATGATGACAATATGTGGAAGATCGACACGCCCGTGACCTTTTGAATCTTTATAATTGTCAGCATGAGAATAACGAAACATATTATCACTATAGAAATTTCGCGAGTAAACAGCCTCACCATACCCTCCCAAAGTCAAACGGTTTATTAAGGGTGAAGTCTGATTCTCATCGAGTGATTTTTGCGTCACTGCCACATTGGTCTTGTTATCTTTGTCTTTTTCACCAGCGGCATTCATTACGCCCGTATGAAGCAGTGCAGCCAGAACAGGCATGGCAAGTATCATTATTTTCATCTATTCATATTTTTAAATTCATGCTGCAAAGGTATCCTGCCAACCAGCACTCCGCAATCCCTAAAATTGATGAAAACAGAAAAGACCAGTAACCAATTGTAGGGAGAAACGACATTTATTATGAATAATGCAAACCTTTCCGTATGGTATTTGTTACTTTTGCGCTTCGAAAACGAATGAATAATGAATACAAAACTAAAAGGTTCGATCTGCGGCATCATTTCTGCTATCAGTTACGGCACAAATCCTCTTGGTGCGCTTTTCCTTTATGGTGCAGGAATTAATGCGAACTCTGTTCTTTTTTATCGGTTCTCGCTTGCAGCTATCGTCCTCGGAAGTTTGATGCTTTTACAAAAGAAATCGTTTGCAGTCACTGCGAAAGAACTAAGTATATTAGGGCTTTTGGGCGTGTTGTTCGGAACATCCTCGCTCTCTCTATTCAACAGTTTCCATTATATGGCGGCAGGCATAGCATCTACCATCCTTTTTGTCTATCCGGTCATGGTGGCTGTCATCATGGCTATCTTCTTCAAGGAAAAAGTTTCTATCGTCACTATTCTATCAATATTATTCGCACTGCTCGGAATAGGATTGTTATACAAAGGTGACAACGGCAGCACTTTGAGCACAATCGGTGTACTGCTGGTCATGCTTTCTTCGCTGTCGTATGCGCTGTACATTATTATTGTCAACAAGTCGTCGCTGAAAATGTCATCGATAAAACTCACTTTTTATGTCCTGTTGTTTTGCACCTTAACGATTGTTCTCAATTCTTTTATAGATCATGATCAGCCAATCCAACTGCTCACGACGCCTTTTACCTGGATGTTCGCGATAATGCTTGCCCTTGTCCCGACAGTTATTTCTCTTGTACTGATGGTTATTGCCGTGCATTCCATCGGATCGACGCCAACAGCCATCATGGGCGCTTTGGAACCATTGACTGCAGTGATTATTGGAGTCGTCGTTTTCGGCGAAGCTTTCACGCTTCAACTGGCACTCGGCATCTTGATGATTTTGACAGCAGTGATGCTCATCATCGCAGGTAAATCCTTATCACCCAAAAGACTCACTACCGCCATCTCATACGCCGGACATGTAATTTTGAAATACTGGCGATGGAAATGAACTTGAAAGTATGTAAAACCATTTGTTTCCATATAATAATTGCCAAGAATCGATAAATAGTAAAACCAATCATAGTAATAATTTATGAACATACAATGTCAATTTTCTTTTGTTCCATATTACCTAGCCTTTCCTCTGAACTCTTTTCACGTCTGTCAATTATTACTAATCGATTCTTTTATAATGGTTTGAACTCGGGCTTATTGTCGGATACTATTGCCATACATTCCATTTCAATAAGCCACGAAGGGCGGCACACGGAAGCTTGCACTATGACAACGGGCAGATTCTGGAACTTGGTATTGAACATACGTTTCACCACCGGATAATCAGATATATCTCTCAGATAAACGATGATAGAAGCGATATCATTCAACGTAGCATTAGCTTCAGCCAGCAATGCGTCTACATTCTCCCACATACGAAGTGTCTGTTGACAGATCTGTCCGACTCCAACAACTTTTCCCTTATCATCAATACTAGCTGTCCCTGAGAGAAAGATATGTCGCCTATCGCCGTATGTCACTTCTATTCCTCTTTCAAAACTTACACCATAGATGGAGGTCGGACTCAAATGCGTCAAAGCATGAAGAAAACGAATCTGTGCGTCAGAAATACCGTCAATTGCATAGTTATCCATGGAAACTAATGTATGAATCTTTTCTCCTTTTCCCTCTATGCCGGTACTAGTGATAAAATGAGTCTTACTGGTCAATTCATGAGTAAAAAAAACATCATTGCGTGCCTTAACCATGCCGGCATAATTATTATCGACATCCTGCACATAGAACCATGTCCGAATGCAATTGTCGGCAAGTGTGCATCCAAGTTCATTCAACTGTTTGATATAACTGGTCAAAAGCAGTCGCGTCTGGACTTCAGACCCTGCACCTTCCTTGTAATTGTTGGCACTCCGCAAATGACGATAGCCATTATGTTCGGCCACATATAATCCGCAAGGCATAACTTTCGTTTTCATACCGGTTTGTAGATAGGCCAACAGCGCAACTCTCGTCCTATTCAAAGGCGGTTGTCCCACAATTGAAATAGCACAGTGATCCGTTTCCATCGCCAATAACCGATCAGCCTGATTGCTGATATCGCTCAAAAAATATCGCTTAAAGACACACGTGGTATTTCTCAATTTTCGCAGAATCAGCCATTGCAAACTGCTACGAATAGCCTCAACCTGGCCTTCAAAAGAAAGCTTGCCTTTGTTAATCTGGATCACAACCTGATATTCATCCTCGCCTGAATCAGGTGAAAAAGTGGTGTAGAATATCTCTGTACCATTATTTCTATTGATTATTCGTCTTTTCATGTTTCTTATTTTTGCTGCAAAAATATCTTCAATGCGTAAGCTTTGCAATCGCTATAAAAGGCTATTTCAGCAGATTCCAATCATAGGTTTTAGGTAGAGAGGAAAAAAACGTAACCATTTTTAGGTATTCAAAAGGATTGAATAATCAAAAAAGGGGATTGCTTAATGATGTAGACCGAAGTAATTTTGCACACAAAACAAACAGGAATGGACTTATCATTGTTATCTTTGCAAAAAAGCGACGTTATGACAAACAATACAATATATTCCGCCCGCATGAAACTGGCAGATATGATTCTTGCCGACGCAAACCTGCTGCCCATTCTCGAACGTCTGAATATCCGTTTGGGATTTGGAGATACCAATGTGAAGGAGGTATGTCAACGTTATGGTTTATCTGCCGATCTGTTCCTTATCATCTGCAACATTTATTCTTTCGAAACGTATGTGCCACATATTGATGCACTGACGAAAAAGGATATCGGGAAGATTCTTGCTTATCTGCGGACTTCGCACGAATACTACACAAAGGTATGTTTTCCGCATCTGCATGAGAACATTCATAGGATGATGGAATCATGTGACGCACTGAACAACAAAATCATCAACAAGTTTTACGACGACTACGACAACGAAGTGAATAACCATTTCGAATATGAGGAAAAAGTGGCTTTTCCATACGTGGAATCATTGCTTGCCGGAAAAAGAGATCTCGCGTCAGACTACAACATCGCACAATTTGAATGCAATCACAGCAATATTGACGAGAAGCTAAATGATCTGAAGAACATAATAATCAAGTATCTTCCCGATTCCTGTTCGTCGGCAATGAATTACGAAGTGCTATCGGATATTTTCCATATCGAAAAGGATTTGCGCAAGCACACGCTGATCGAAAACAAACTGCTAATTCCACTGGTATCAAAATTGGAACACGATGAATAGAATCAAACGATACAAAATCATGCTCATTGAGCCTTCGCCTCTGATTGCTGCAGGATTGACAGAGATGATGAAGCAAACTAATGAATTTGTCATCACACATACTATCAACGATTCTTCAGGTTGCACAGAAGCCAAAATCAAAGTGGCGTCGCCGGATATTGTAATCATCGATCCGATCATGATGAACTATGCCGAACGGCAATCGGTCCGCGATTGCCTATCCATTTCTTCCAATACAGTCGTAATAGCACTGATCAGCGGAGTATATGATGAAGATGTGCTCAACTCGTTCGATGGCTGTCTGAATCTTTACGATACTTATCCGCAAATCGTGCGCAAACTGCATGATGCCATCAAGGCTGTCGACAAAGAGCCACACATTGAGCACAACGACCTCAGCAAACGCGAACGAACCATCCTAATTGCAATCGCTCAAGGCAAAAGCAACAAAGAGATTGCTGACGAATTTCATCTTTCCATCTACACCGTCCTCACACATCGCAAAAATATCTCTCATAAACTGGGAATCAAAAGTATATCCGGGCTCACTGTCTATGCCATAATGAACAAGATGATTGACATGCGGGAGATGTAAAAACCTGCGTTCAGCTATTGAATTAAAAGAATGATATTTTAATATTATTGCTGTAGTTAACCTTCTAACAAACTCAGCTATTTCCTCAGGTTCCACCTGCTACTAATGTATTATTCATATTATCAGTGCATTATCTATTCTAATTGGAAAAAGCATATAAAGTGTAGTCTTTCCCTTTACCATTCATCTTGATGCTAACAAGGCGACTCTTCTGTACATCAAATATAAGGATAAATGATGAAAATACAAGTCTCTTTTTAGCCGTGACTTCAGGAGAGATAGTTATGACATTGCCATTCCTCATCATTACAGTGCCTTTACTGTCAGCTTTACTGATGTTTCCATCACCTCCAGAAAGCAGGTTATCAACAACACGCTGAAGGACTCCAAAAAGAATTGCCGTTTCACCCTTTGCTACACTGCTGTGACTGCCTCGAACGATGGTGTAAGTAGATTCTTCCATCAACAATTTGTCTGTTGGTGAGAACACCATGCTCATCGTACCGCCACGTTTATAAGTGAATACACCCTTATCTGCAACATCTTCCTTCACTATAGCTCTATGAGTGATACGAGTAACGTTAACTACAATATCTCCATTTGCCCTTGCAATGCCGCAAAAGCAGAAAATCACGAAGAGTAATAAAATCAATTTTTTCATATGTAAAACTTTTATTTATTTATAATGTTCTTGCACGTATCAAATGCGGTCATCGTAACGCCATGCACTCCATGAAGCATAAGACTCTGACCTGTGAGATACAAATTTGCTATTGGAGTCCGTGGTGAAAGGTATGTCATCATTGGATTACGAAAATCCTTTCGAATACCAAAAGCAGAGCCATTGGGTGTTAGCGTGTATCT
This sequence comes from Tannerellaceae bacterium, assembly GCA_036734445.1. Lineage (GTDB taxonomy): Bacteria > Bacteroidota > Bacteroidia > Bacteroidales > Tannerellaceae > Parabacteroides. The sequence continues at coordinate 32,758 of DAIMYP010000021.1, read as the reverse complement.
ATTGTAAGTCAGTGGAGTGCTGATGTATCGCTCAACAATCATCTCCCTCAAATGAGGAATAAATTGTTCGGCAAAAGTTATATATTGATCTGCCAGACTATTCTTGAGAGCTTCGTATTCTCGGTTCCTATTGATAATGACATCCGGCATAGGTAAAAGCAAATCAATTTGTCTGGAATAATCGGTATCATCTTCAGGCACCCGACAGCTTATCATAATTGTCCTATTTTCCTTAACTAAATATTGATTCCAATTGAAATATTTAAGTGAGTGCGGTTTCAATACGAGCGACACTGTGAATATTCCATTTGTATTTTTAAGTGAAGATATCCTGCGTCCATAGATGCCAAGACTAGAGCTGATCATATTTACCGTTGATGCTGGATGCACATCACTGATGAAAATATTAGCTTCGAATGTTCTGCCGTCCTCACAAACGGCCTTAATAATTCGCTTGTTGGTTACAACCAATTCTGTAACTCTCGCCTTGGTGATAATGTTACCTCCCATACAGGAAAAATCATTCAAGAGAGAGTGTACAATCATGTTTCCAGGACCTTTTAATCGCCATGCACTCTCAATGCACCCACTGTTTTCATGTAGAAAAGTAAACAATGGAAGAGACGCCCTGCACATCTCTCCCTTTACACTTGCAGGTGTACACAAAATATCTATCAAAAGTGGATTATTAATAATCGAATGGAGATACTGCAAAGCCGAAACCTGTGCTTGCATTTCAAAATCATTATGAGATACCGATGTGCCAGAGCAATTTTGTAGCAATGTCGCTAATTTCTCTAACCCGGAACTATCCTCAGGAAAATTCTTGGCGAGAGTCATAGCAAAATTCTTAAAACCTTGCACAAAACAATATGTTTTATCACCAATATTTATTCGGTCAAAGTGCTCATCCATTCTATACCATGGCAGATGCAGCAAATTAAGTTTGCGAAAAGCATTATGAAGCGATTCTCCCTCGCTAAGGCCGCCTACATAATGGAATCCTGTATCAAAATTCAAATTACCTCTACGATAGCTTTGCATACATCCTCCTGCATGCGTTCCTTGCTCAAGCACAAGCACTCGCATCCCACAACAAGCCATAATATGGGCACACTCAAGACCACCAAGACCACTTCCGATTATAATTACATCGTATTTCATTTCCTTATCCGTCGATATATAGCCGGCAAAACCACATATGAGAGAACCACGGCCGAAACCAATCCCACCAGCGTTGAAAACCCGACAGAGCGTATTGCAGGATGCTGGGCAAAGAGCATAGAACCAACCGTGATGATAAGTATTGCAGCACTAAACAAAATGGCTGTCTTATGATATTGAAGCTTATTTCCTTCCGGACTCACCAAACCTGACATCACAAATATGCTATAGTCTACGCCTATACCGAAGATAAATGTGGAGATGATTATGCTGATAAGATTGAACTTCATATTAAATAACACCATCGCCCCAAGTACTATGACCCAACTAAGCACTATAGGCATAAAACCAAGTAAAGATTGGCACACCTTAAAATGCGAACTTACTAATAGGACGATGAAAACAAATAACAGAGAAATCCATTGCAGGATATTGAAATCAGAATTTAACTGGCGGAGCGTATCGCGTGTATAATAATAAGTGTCGAGAACCATCAAGTTCGGTTCTGATGTCACAGCCTTACAAATACGGTAGTAGTCAGTAGTATCACTATGTACTGAATCATTCTTGCATCTAACGGAGGTAAAACAAAAATAATCACCCGAATAGCTGCATTCCATCAAGGTAGATAAATATCCATCTGGAATTATTCCTGCCTTATACATTTCATTAGGCTCATATTCAGCGGTGGCGTAATCAAAGAACGTTTCAAATCCATCAGGTTCGAGTCCTGCCTGTGGTGCCGTTTCATTAATGAGACGATGCACTTTTTCAATTCTTTCCTTTGTCCAATATTTTTTCCAAGCCTCTATACGACATTTCTGTACATTGAGAGGAACGAAAATGTCACTGGTATGGGTGTAGCTTTTTACAATACCCAGTTTTTGAAGGGAATCTAATTTATGGTCAAGCAAAGCAAAATTATTTATGGCAATTTCCATACTCTTACCCGTACTTGCAAAGTATTTCTCCTTATCGCCTGTAAATGTTTTAGAACGAAGCAGCTGTTCTGAATGCTCTACACGCTTTGCCTGATAACCTAAGTTATGCATGTCTGCATCAAAATTGACACCACCAATACCAAAGGCAAAAACACATACAATGGTTATCAGAATCACTGCAATGAGTAAAGTCTTACTGCGGTCCAACGGATAATTGCTTATGCGTTCTATTATGTAAGGTATCGGTTTATTGTGGTTTCCAAGCATGTGTGGTAGAAATATAAGACTGAACAAAGTAGTACCAAGAATGGCAAAGGCTGCAAACATACCGAAGTCGCGAAGCAGATCACTCTGAATGAATATGATACCCACAAAAGAGCCAATGGTCGTGATGCATCCTAAAAGCACAGGCTTCGTTTCATCGCGGAGCACTTGTTCGGCATCGCCAAGATATGCATGATGAGTAATTATATGTAATGCATAGCTTAATGCAACACCGAGCACCACTGAACCTATTCCCAAAGCAAGCAGAGACAGTTCGCCCTTAATGAAATACATGATTGCAAGGGCGAAAAGAGTACCAAATAGTACAGGTAATAGGAGCAACAGAACAGCAGACCATCTGCGAAAACAGAAAAATATGAAAAGTAGTACTAGAATCATCGAACCTCCAACTGTCCAAGCCAGATCATGTTTGATGGTCGACGCATTGTAAAATCCGCTTGCCGGCGTGCCGTGATAGTATATTTTTACGTTACCATGATGTTGATCTATCAGTTTATTCAATGTTTCAAACAAGGCTGAACCCTGACCGGTATTAGTTGCAGAAAATGCGGGTGTGATAAAAGCCACACATACCGATGAATCGCGGGTCAATATATGATTATTCACTATTCGGTAACTTCCAGTACCGTTCCCCATCATTGCTCCATAATGCTCTTTCAATATATTACGAATGCCTATCGGGTCCATCTCGATAAGCTCTGGATAGGCGGATCCAAATTCACCGAGTGCATCATTTTTGTTTTGCTCCATTTGACGGAGGAAATGCTCTCGTGTAAGCATTGTGTCGAGCCTAGCGTATGTGGTTGTATCTATGTATGACGGCAAATGCTTACATAGATAATCAATCATATCAGGTATTAATTCGTCGGGAAGACGGTAGAACACATTCTCTACCATCTTTTTGTGAGTGTCACGCTTCAAAAGAGAATCAACAAAAATGTCGCACGTATTAATGATACTATCCACATTATCACCTTGAAATAGCAGATAGGTTTTATCCTTTATCCTCAAGTCAGCAAATGCGATTTTGGTACTTCCGTCCTCGTTCTTCGACGATGGCATTAATTTGTTGATATCTTCTTCAAAATGTATCCGAGATGCAAAATATCCGAAGACGATGAACAAGAAGATAAGTGCAGACCATAGCCATGCACGCTTATTCTTGAAAAACCTGTATATTTTGATAAAAAAATTGGTCATTGTGGTATGTAAATCTTCATACTTATTTCAGCTATCTTTTCGTTATCAATGCATGTATTACCTGTTACTATAGTCACGCCATTCACTTCAACGCCTTTTGATACCTCTGTAACCAGAATATCTCCAATACAAGGTTGACGATAGCAGATAAAATGCTTGATAGAAGCCAGCATCGCAACTGGTGGATTTTCGACACCTGCCATGATAGCTTTATATCCAGCCATGGCAGATGCCGATTGGGCTATATGCTCTATCAATCCAGTTACAGAGAAGACACCGTTCATGACGAAATAGTTGTCAGAACCTATAACAAAGCGTGTAAAAGCATTATCTCCGTCAACCCTGAGCAGACGATCTACCATTATAAACGGCTTACGCTGTGGTATCAGCCGGTAAATGGGTATAGATGTATTCATATAGATCATTGAATGTTTTCAGTTTCGGCAGATCAGTCATTGGTATCGTCACCTTGTACTCACTCTGCACGAGCGCCACTAAATCAACAATGCTCAGACTATCTATAGGCAATACTTCACGAATATTAGCCTCATTTTCAATGGTCGATTCGTCAACTTCATACTCATCAGCAAGAATCTCATTTACTCTTTTTACAATCTCTTTTCTTTCCATATTCTACAAATTTTTAATTATTAATGTCGAATTAGTACCCCCAAAACCAAACGAATTCGAAAGGAATATATCGAAATATGTCTTTCGTGTCTCGGGAATGATATTTAGTAGGGCCGTAGTTTCATCAGGATTCTCAAAATTAATGTTGCCCGCTATGAACCCGTTTTTCATCATGAGCATTGAATAAATCACCTCACTTGCACCTGCCATCCACATCTCGTGTCCGGTTTGGCTTTTTGTAGATGTCACAGGTACTCTGTAGTCGCCAAATATACTTGAGATGGCTTCTGCCTCTCGTTTATCTCCAATACGTGTTGATGTAGCATGAGCATTCACATAACCTATCTCGCTCAGATTGATATTAGCTTCTTTGATGCACATTGTCAACGATTGTGCAGGACCTGTCACATTCGGAGTAGAGATATGATCGCCATTGCCCGAAAATCCCCAGCCGAGCACTTCTGCCAATATGGGTGCGCCACGACGCATGGCATGCTCATAACTTTCGACAATGACTGTTGCAGCGCCGCCACTGGGAACCAACCCGTCTCTATCCCTGTCGAATGGTCTTGATGCTTTCGTTGGTTCATCCTCGCGGATGGAGAACGATTGTATTCCATCAAACGATGCAATTCCATACATGTTGTTTTCCTCGGCACCTCCGCAAACAACGCATTCCTGCAGACCGTTGCGAATAAGCAATGCAGCCAAGCCTATGGATTGTGATCCCGATGCACATGCGGCAGAAGCGGTGAGGTTGATTCCGCGCAAATGAAACAGGCAAGCTAAATTCATAGTGATGGTTGAATTCATCGATTGGAATATAGCACCACTTCCGCAAGCCACTGAACTCTTCATATTTCTAAATTTATCAAGAGCCGTCATAGTTGCCTCTGCGACAGAGTCATTTCCATAAATTATTCCGACATCTTGCTTAATCAGGTAATCATCGTCGAGCTGAGCCTGCTCAAGCGCTTGTTTCGTGGCAAGATATGCATATTGAGCTTCTTCAGGCATTGGTTGGCGTTCATTACGCGAAAGAATGCCTTTCAAATTAGCCTTCGGTACATTACCTACAAGTGCAGAACGAAAACCTGCATCCTTGCGTTCTTGACTAAAGACGATTCCACTTTTTCCTTCATATAGTGATTTTCTCACTTCATCGAGTGATATTCCAAGGCACGACCATATTCCCATGCCTGTAATTACGACTCTATTCATATCTACTTATTTAATATTTTAGTATAACATCTTCTGCGTTTAATTATTTCAGGATTTAATGGTTTCCACTGGCTCAATTCTTTATGATTATTTTCCAATTGCGGCCCAGTTTCGGCCCACTTGAATCCAAGATCATTATATATGGAAATAAGGTCTTCGAACATCAGTGAACTCACGCCATATCCCTGATAATCCGGTTTAACTGCTATTAATAGGAGTTGCACTGTATCTTCGTGCTTCCATTTCAACGAACGGATTAGATGACACCATCCTATGGGAAACAGTCGTCCATCTGATTTTTGCAAAGCATGGCTCAGTGAACCCATCGTGACACATGTACCCACAATTTCTCCCTTCTCGTTTTCTATTACTGATATAAGCCGTTTATCTACGAGCCTGAAATATTGATTTATATATTGTTCTACCTGCTGTGAAGGAATCTCAGTGAAGCCAAAAAGAGGCGCATAAGCTTCGTTCAACAAATCAAAGATTTTTTTTCCGTAACCACCTTTAAAAATATCCTCGTTTGTTATTTTTCTTACTTTCAATCCTAATTCCTCGCGGGCATATTTCGCCACCCGTGCATACATTTTAGGCACCTCCTTAGGTATCTTCATCCTCGTCTGAATCCAGTCAGCTGCCTTTGTGTAGCCAAGTTTCTCCATGAAGGCAGGATAATATGACTCATTATATATCTCAATCATAGAACTCAACTGATCAAAGCCTTCGATAAGCATGCCTTCTTTATCGTAGTCGTATAATCCCATTGGCCCCATCACCGTGTTCATGCCCAAATTAAGTCCCCATTCTTCCACAGCATCCATTAGAGCCTTAGCAACATCGAAATCATTAATGAAATCAATTTCCGAGAATCTCACCGCCGTTTGTCCCCACTTCTCGTTAGCTTGTAGATTAATAAAAGCCGCCACACGACCAACGGCATTTCCAGTATTGTCGTAGGCAATAAATGCCTGTACATTCTTCAGATTGTCTCTTACATCCAAATCTAAATCAGGTACGTAACATTTATTATCAGCATAAATCCGCTTAGGAAGGTTTATAAAATCGTTTACTTCCGTCCGCGATTGTACTTTTTCTACATGTATATTTTTCATCTTTTCTATGTATACTAAACATTACTACTTGTTAATTCATTTCCTGTTATCAAAAAATTACTACAAACGCACCAAACTGAACCAATAAATAAAAAGACCAATTGCATGGTATTTTTATTAGAATGTAAGTATATACGTAAATCGGACTCCATTCTTCTTTGTATCTGGCAAGTCGTGGTAATTTAAGCGACGCACATAGCTGATGGAAAAGAACTTCAGAATGTTGTGTACTCCAACTTCAAACTCCATGTATGGCTTGCTTTTGTCCATAATATTCACGCAATCCGGAAAACGCATGAGTACTTTATTATTTTGATTTTCAGCAAGCAAAGGATTATTCTTGTCCGTCAAGTGTCCGTATATACCCTTGAAGCCAATGTGTTCACGCCACTTAAGTTTATGAAGGAGCGGTATACGGTTCAGTATCTTTCCGTTCATGTCCCACCACATACTCCAATAAAGCTGACGGTCATTCATGAATTCCATATTTCGCATCATGCCAAAAGTCGATTCGTCTTCAATGTAAGTTGTGTTGACAGGCGGCACAAGGAGCAAGGGAAATGGAACTCGGTTCCACTGCGCCGAAGCATCGACATTGGTATTGATATAGCCCCAACTACCAAACCACGTACGTTTATACATATGTAGTTCGGTAACGTTCGAATGATAATCGCCGCCGAGAAATCCTTTTACTCCGATACTATGGCTCACAGAAAATTCCGGAGCATCAAGATTTACAGGTAATCGCTGTTGTTTGGTAGTAACGAATGTCAATCCGGGACAATAACGAATACTTGCCTTAAATTCGGTAGTACGCAGGCTTTTAACGTTTAATTCTTTATTTTCCATTTGTAAGAACTGCAGACTTCCTGCAGGTTTCATTTCCTCGGTCTTTATTTCGTTATTGAAACTCAATCCCCAGTCGCTCTCATAGATATAACTGAGCCGCTGCCGATTGTAGAAAAACATCTCATGTGGATTTTGCCATTTAATGGAAAGAAAGATGTTATCCTTATTATGTACAAGAAATTTATCGGAGAAAGCCATCACATCATAAGTTGATTCGAAAGAAATACTACGTTGGGGGAACTCGAATGGCACATATCTTTTTTTATTAAAACTGTAAGTAATATTCGATGCATAATAACTCTTTTGACTATGAGTGCCATAAGCATAAAATCCGTCCCAAAACCAGTGAGGAGACAGGTTCGCCGTTGTGCGGCCCGCAAAACTGAGTCGCGCACGGTCAACATAGTTAGATGAAATAAACGTGGTGACTGGTCCAATATCAAATTTACTTTTGCTTGCAACAGTCCTATCTCCAGAATCATCTGAAGTTGAGGAACTCTTTTCAGGTTGGTAGGCAGGAGTTGTCTCCACATAGTTTTCAACCAATGCCTTCAGAAAGAACATCACCCATCGATAGTTTTTGCTTTGTGCCAATCGATTGATGAATGCGCTCATACCTGATTCTGTTTTGGTGAGCTTTACAGGACGGTATGCATTCCAAAAGTTTTCGTCCTTTATTTGTGCATCGGCAAGATGGCTCTCTGGTGATTTACCGCGAAACAAGCGATTCTCTACCTTATCGAACGAATGATTCCGCTCTGTGGTAGTACGCGTGGCCATCATATCTCCGAAACTTTTCACAAGACTCATTTCCACCATCATCTCGTCCTTGGTTTGCACCCATTCGCCCGTAGATAAAGGTTCATATTCCACCTCCACTCGCATGTTTTTTACAAAGTTAACATTACTTCGCCCAGGAATGGTGAAATTGCATTTTCGAACTTTTAGAGAACTATCGGTCATGATGTAAATCTCACCTCGAAAGCCGAAATCCTGAGGATTGTTCGGAATAAATTGCAGATGATAACAAGAATCACCGGCTACCTTCACAGTATCTTCTATATAAAAATGATAGAAACTGATAGCAGTTCGTCCGATAGGACTTACAAAAGGATATTGAAACAGGCGCACATAATCGCAGCGGATGTCAACATCAGTAAACACATCCTTGAGCATCTGATTCAAAATATCGCCCGTCTGAAACAGCTCATTCAGTCCGTCGCTACGCTGGCCCATTATAATATTCTTCTCATCCTTTGGCTCACGACGATAAACATGGCGCGTAACAGTTTCGTCAATGCTGATTGGCATGATACGCTTGCCAGTTAGAGGGCTTACTTCCATATAGTCGCGCATCCATTTTTTACTCAATGGACCTTCCTCTAATTGATTGTCGGTAATATCGTTGAGCGATAACGTTATCTTTTGATAGCGATCAAAACTGTAATATTCGTGCTGAGTCATATCGTCGGATTTGTTCGCCTCGATCACCCTATTCATCAGATCCACGGCTGGATTATTCTTGCGCGAGTATCGGATTTTCTTCTTCTTCTCTGAGAGAACCACCACTTCGTCAAGCTTGTGTGTATCCTCCTTCATCATAATTACCAAATGGTCGGTAAGACCTTTCACCTTCACCGTTTGAGACTTCAATCCCACATAAGAAAAAGTGATTGTACCACCAACACGACGCTCAATAGAAAACGATCCTTGACTATCGGTGAAAACCGTAGGACCGATTCTGCCGTACGAAACACTCACTTTCTCCAGCGGTATGCTATCAATATTAAGCACTACTCCGTGAACTTGCGCTTGAACACCAAGTACAAAGCCGAAAAATAATATACAAAATACCAAACGTCTCATATTAAATCGCAAAATTAGCCTCAATAGTTCACACGATATTGGTCAATATGCGCATAATAGTGTTCATATTTCTCTGTGATTTATGCCATCATGAGCAAAATGATTGATATGCAGGAGATGTAAACATTCAACTTTAGAATTGACAAATCACTCCGGGAAGTGATACTTCTTGGAGCTAAATATTCATGAATGTTCAGGGAGTGTCACTTTTATCTGTAATACTTAAAAAAAATAGGATAGAATGCCACCCGCTCCTACTCGCAAATCAGCTTGTAGCCGATGCCGCGCACGTTGACGATGCGGATGCGTTCGTCGGCAGAGAGCTTGTGGCGCAGTTTGGTGATGAAAACATGCAAACTGCGCTGGTTGAAGAACGTATCGTCGCCCCAAAGGTCGAGCAGAATGTTCTGCATGTTGACAACCTGATTGCGGTTTTGGCAGAGGCGCCGCAGAATCTCCGATTCGCGATACGAAAGCACTTCGGTCTGGTCGAGCAGCGACAGCGTCTGGTTGGTCGGGTTGAACAGATAACGGCCGATCTCGAAGAATGATTCCTGCGTTTCGGCGACAGGCTGAAACGCGCGTCCTGCCAACGCTTTGATACGGATCATCAGTTCCTGCATGCCGAAAGGCTTCTTCAAATAATCGTTGGCGCCAAGCTTGAAACCTTCAACCACATCGTTCATGGCAGAGCGGGCGGTCAGGAAGAGCACCGGCGTCTGACGGTCGGTCTGCCGCAAACGGCGAACCATCTCGAAACCATCCATCTTCGGCATCATCACATCGGCGACAACCACATCCGGACGGAAATCATAAAACTGTTGCAGACCCGCCTCACCGTCGGGAGCTATACGGAGCACAAAGTCGTCGTCTTCAAGCGTATCCTTGATGATCATCGCCAGCGTAGCCTCATCTTCGGCCAATAGTACTTTTATTTTCTTCCCTTCCATAACCTTACTGTAAATGTGCTGCCCTTGCCCGGTTCGCTTTCTACACGGATTGAACCATTCATCCGAGTCAAAATCGTGCTTACATAATATAATCCCAGTCCGTAGCCTTTGCGGTCGTGGCGGTTGCCCGTCGGCACGCGATAAAACTTTTCGAAGACATGCTTCTGACATTCGGCGCTGATGCCGATGCCATTATCTTTCACGGCAATCGTGACATTGCCCGTCTCATCCCGGCGACAGTTCACTTCCACGCGGACCACATCGCCTGAATACTTGATGGCGTTGTCCAGCAGGTTGCCGATGATGTTGCCCAGATGCGTGCGGTCGGCTTCGAGCGTCAGTCCGTCGGGTTCTTCGGCATAAACAATCTCCACCGGCTTCTCTGCCTTGAGCTTCTGCTGCTCTATCAGCGACCGGATCAAGTCGCGTACGACGATTGTCTCCGGATGCAGCGTCAGTGTTTTCCGCCGCTCCATGCTCATGCTCAGAATCTGCTCCACCAGCCGGCTCAAGCGTTGCAACTGTTCCATGCTGATCTGCAAGTAGCGGTCGCGCTGCTCCTTCACCTCGCCCTGTTTAAAATGCAGCAACGCATCATTGGCGGCGTAAGCCACAGCGATAGGCGTCTTCAGTTCATGCGTGACATTGTTGGTGAAATCAGTCTTCATCTCATCCAGCGTCCGCTGCTGCAAGATGATACGGATCAGATAGACAAACGATGCAACAATAATAAGCAAAATGAAAAATGAAGAGACCAGAATGCCGGTCATCTGTTTCAAAACGACAACGCCCGTCGGTTCGGTATAAACGCGATAGGCGAACTGATTGGAAATGTCGTATATGCGCTCCCAACGATCCATGCGCGAAGTATCGATCGAAGAAGGAAGCGACGACATCATGACCGAATCGTTTGCCAGCGCGACGACTTGTGTATAATAGCGTATATTCAGCTGATGCGCCTTCAACTCATGATGCATCACGCTGTCGAAATGGCTCAGATTGATATTGCTATAAGTAAGGTCCAATGCCGTATGAAGCGCTTTCTGCACCTCAGTTCCAAGTCTTTCCAGCGAATGGAAGCTTTTGCCAATTCCCAGACTGTCGTCTCTCCTTTTATCCGTTTTAGCGGAATCCGAATCTATATCTTCATTCAGCGATAAGGAATAATGTTTGGTTTTGCCCACTTCATTTTTGATATCGGTTCGTTTCACCAGCTGATGTTCTTCCAAATGCTTATCAAAATAATTACTGAAAGCCACCTTCCCCGTGATCGATGCCGAACCGTTGACCCGAAGCGCTCTGCCCAGACTGTCTGCTCGCATGAACACTTCCACATGGTCGGCGTTCTGAATGGCATCGCGGATGATGGATTTCGTATTCGCCTGCGTAGCTTTATACATATTGCCAAGCCAATAACCCTGATAGGCGAAGATGCCCAACAGCGAGATCAGTACAAGAACGGCAATATGTCTAATTGGAAGTTTCATGACACAAACATAGACAAAAAATCGGTCTGATAACTCTTGATAACCGAAATGATAACAGTAGATAACACTTCGTAAACGAGCGATAACGCAAGGGCATCTTTTTGAAGCCTACCTTTGCCGAAAACAAAACGATAAGAAAATGAAAATAACAAAACAACTGGTAATTTTTCTCTTTACAACAATACTTCTCCAAGGACAGCCGCTGCGAGCACAGCAACCGGACTCGACGGCTATCGACAGCCTCACTTACAATATTTTCAAAGCACTCCCGGAAGTGATGGTCAAAGGCGAACGTCCAGTGGTGAAAGCCAAGAAAGGAATGCTGGAATACGACATGCCCCGACTCATCTCGAAGCTGCCGGTGAACAATGTTTACGAAGCACTGAAACAACTGCCGGGTGTTGTCGAGATGAACGACAATCTGAGTCTCAACGGACAAGGGATGACCATCATTCTGAACGGCAAAGTCAGCACGATGACGACCGAACAGCTCTACACCTTATTAAAAAGTATGCCTTCCTCACGTATTGAGAAAGCCGAAGTGATGTATGCAGCACCCGCCCGTTACGAAGTGCGTGGAGCCGCCATCAACCTGATATTGAAGTCCGAACTCGACAAGCCGGCCAATGCACAGGGCGAACTGTTCAGCGAATGGAAACAGAAGCATTTCGGAACCTTCACCGAGCGCGGCAGTCTGCTCTTCTCTTCAAAAAAGCTGTCCGCCGATCTGCTCTATTCCTACAACCATGGTCGCGAACTCTTTCTGGAGGACAAGACGTCTATTCATACGCTGAACGACGGTTCGGTTTATCATCTGAACATCGACAACCGCCAAGTCAACCGCAGTCATCGCAACAATGCCCGGTTAGGCATGGATTATGCTTTCGGGAAAGAGCATCTTCTGAGTTTTGTCTACACGGCACAATGGAACAATGACAACAACAGAAATAACTCTACCGGCGATGAGATTTCCAGCTCTACACACCATTCAAACAGTGCACTGCACAATTTCCAACTCGATTATAAATTACCTTTTCATCTCAAGATAGGCGCCGAATATACTCATTACAACAATCCCGGCAATCAGACCGTCAACAGTCTGCTAAACAACGAGCTGATCAATCTCTACAGTCGCGACAGACAGCGCATCAACAAGCTGAAGCTTTCCGTCGGACAAGAATGGTCGTTGCCCAAAGACTGGACAATGAATGTCGGCGCCTATTATATTTCTTCCAACGACCACAGTTTCCAGCACTATTATGATGTGACGACTGACACGTTACTGACCGGCAGTTCGATGTCTTCCGTACATCGCGAAAAGATGCTGAACATCTACGGAGGCTTCAGCAAAAGCTTCGGGAGCAAACTGTCGGCAGAAGCTTCTCTGGCTGCCGAATACTACCACTCCGACGTCTGGAACGAATGGAACTTCTTTCCGACGTTGAGCATCAGCTACATGCCTGCCGATGGCCATACATTGCAGGCTTCGCTGTCGAGCGACCGCACATATCCCAGCTTCTGGAGTGTACAGAACACAACCAGCCACATCAGTGCCTACTCCGAGATTCAAGGCAATCCGTCACTGAAGCCTTCGTCCAACTATCAAGGACAACTTACTTACATCTTTAAAAACAAATACATACTGACGCTCTATTATGACTACGACAAGGACTACATCGCGCAGACCTGCTACCAGGCCCGGAACCGTCTTGCTGAAATCTTTAAGTTTTTCAATTTCAACTATCACAAGCAAAGCGGCATCCAACTAAGTTTTCCTGTCTCTATCACCGATCGGATGAACAACCAGATAACACTCATCGGATTCCACGATCAACAGAAATGCAACAACTTCTGGGATATCCGGTTTGACAGAAAACTATATTCGTATATGGCCGTCCTCAACAGTACCTTGACCATCAGCAAAAAGCCCGACATCCGATTTACACTTTACGGCTTCTATCAGCACGGCATGCTGCAAGGCATTTACAACTTACCTCACTCGGGACAACTGGATGCCTCGCTGCGCTGGACTTCCAACAACAAGAAGTTTGAAGTGACGGCCAAAGGCGGCGATCTGTTCAACACCTCTTCCATCTCGCCTTACATGGATAGTTACAGCCAATACGTCAAACATAACTATTGGGCTTGCCAGCGGACATTCGTGCTTTCATTCAGCTACAAGTTCGGCAACTACAAAGAGAAACAACATGGTAATGTGGATACTTCACGATTCAAGTAGTCGTCCAAAAAGAATCACTTTCAATATTAAAACGAACAATAATTTATTATTATGTGCAGATATGCGATAAAATGATTACTTTTGCCAAATATCCGTAAATTATTGTTCATGGACGCTATAACCAACATATTTGCTCAACTAAGCGCATGGCTTTGGGGTTGGCCGATGATTATCATGTTACTCGGTACGCATCTGTTTCTTACAATCAGATTACGCTGTCCACAGCGTAAACTATTCACCGCAATCCGTTTATCAGTCACAAAAGACAGTGGCGCAAGCGGCGACGTAAGTCAGTTCGGAGCATTAGCTACTTCTTTAGCCGCCACTATCGGAACAGGCAATATTATCGGAGTGGCGACAGCCATCGCATTAGGTGGTCCGGGCGCTGTTCTGTGGTGTTGGCTGACCGGTATTTTCGGAATTGCAACAAAATATACAGAAGGATTGCTTGCCATCAAGTATCGTGTAAAGACGAACAACGGAGAAATGCTTGGCGGACCGATGTATGCTTTAGAGCGTGGTCTGAACATGAAATGGCTGGCCGTCCTGTTCTGCATCTTCACTGCTATTGCCGCTTTTGGCATTGGCAACACTGTACAGGCGAATTCCATATCGCTCTTTCTGAATGAATCCTGCGGAATATCGCCCTATATTACGGGGATCATTATGGCAATATTAGTTGCACTTGTCATCCTTTTCGGCGTAAAAAGCATCACAAGAGTTTGCATGCGGCTGGTGCCTTTCATGGCTGTATTCTATATTTTAGGCTGTGTCTACATTCTTATTCTGAATGCGCCCTACCTGAAAGCTACCTTGTCGCTGATTGTCAGTTCTGCATTCTCGGCAAAAGCAGCAGGCGGAGGCTTCGTTGGAACAACCATCATGATGGCTGCCCGCTATGGCATTGCTCGCGGATTGTTTTCCAACGAATCCGGTCTCGGTTCAGCTCCAATTGTTGCTGCTGCAGCCAAAACGCGCAACCCTGTCCGTCAGGCATTGGTCTCATCTACCGGAACTTTTTGGGATACAGTCGTTATCTGCGCCTTGACAGGATTGGTTATTGTCAGCAGTGTCATTGCTTTTCCGGACATCGATTATACACAAGGCGGAGCTTTAACCAAAGCGGCATTCGGAAAGATTCCAATCGTCGGTACAACCATTCTGACTGTCGGAATCATCACTTTCGCGTTCTCAACTATTCTGGGATGGAGTTATTATGGCGAAAAAGCTATTGAATATTTAGGAGGTAAAGCCTGGATAAAATATTATCGTGTCGCCTGGATCATTGCCGTATACATCGGTTCTGTGATGAATCTTACTTTTGTTTGGAATATTGCCGACTGTATGAATGCATTGATGGCTATTCCAAACTTGGTCTCACTGATTCTTCTTTCAAACATTGCAGCGCGCGAAACGAATAAATATCTTTGGGGCGGTCGTCTGGATGAAGTCCATCAGGAAGAGTGAACCCAAATTGTTCTTCCTGCATAAACCCCATCATTTCTTTGACTCCGGATGTTTTTTATGGAAGAAACCCTTTACTTTGTTTAGGAACGTGACCACCTTCATGGCTCTTTCCTGTTTGACTTGCGAAACACCTACCGATTCTATCAAGGCCGGACGAAGGATCTGCCACATATAATTAAACGTGGAATGATTCGGATCTCTGACAATAGTAACATTGGCTTGGCGTGGACTTTGAAGCACTTGTTTCTTTCCTTTGATTTCAGGATTGTCATGTTTCACTATCTTGTTAACCAAACCGCTCAGTAACTTATTATCCATCATTTCACCATTCTTGTTCTTCAGCAAACTAACCCTCAAATCGTTGTACAAAAGCTGCATCTGAGCAGTAGCTCCTTTAGAAGACGCATCTGTACTGAATGTCATCTCGTTTAAATGTCCGCTTAATATTTCAGATGAAGCAAGTGGAGTAACCAGCTCATTTATAGCATTCATATCAAATGCAGATATATGAATATTCAGATGAAAATGATCATTGGTAGAATCAAGCGGCATCTTCCATAGAAACTTAAAACGACCTTTATTCATCAACTTTCCTGTGGCGTCGAGCGTCATATACTGATTATTGGATGAAGGGCGGTTAGTCACGCCTGATAGCGAACCCGTAATTCCTGTCAAATAGAGTTTCCCCGGAACAATTCCTTTTTTGGCCAACTCTTCATACACAACGGTGAAATTGTCAATTCCAACTTTTCTTATATCCACGCTCAACGGCGCTTTCTGCAAGCCTGAATAAATCATAGGTACTTCATGATGGGGCACCACAATCTTCTGGTTCTTCAGATTCTGCAAAGTGGCATCCTTCACTTTCACCTCATCTATTCGTAAAGACTTGTTGCGAAGATAAGCCATGACGTCAATCTTTGATAAAGAAAGTTCACCTACTTTCAAATCAAACCAATCGGAATGTTTGGGATGATGATAAGCGAACTCCTCTTTCGAATAAGCCGACTCCAAGCGGAGATTATTCAGACTCACATTATTATTAACCAAACCTACCCGACCAACACGTAAGGTATAAAACCCGTTATCCAAAGGAAACGCCAGGTTCTGAGTATCGAATCTAATCTTGTCCCAATCCAATTCGCGCTTCACATTATTCACTGCCAGACCTTCAACAGACACATTCGTAGTATCCAAAGCATGACGAGTCGTCCGTCCGTTTGCATCATGCACCGCATAACTTACAATAGCATCCGAAAGAATAAATTTCCGAAGCGATATCTGGCCTGAAATAGCTGATAAAGCATCATACAAGGCCGGTGGAATTGCCATCGGCAAAGTCTTATTGGAAGGATGAAGTGATTCTTTATGCTGCACAGAATAGACATTAACAAGTGGCGAAACGAGCGCAATCGTATTCAAACGAAAAGCAGTGCTGTCCCACGCCACATCATCAGCTGTAACCTGAGCTAGTTTGAGAGACATGCGACTTCCATCTTTTTTCAAGACGTCAAGTCGGGGCTGAGAAAGAAGGAGTGTTGAAAAATAAAGATTCTTAGCAGGCTTATCAGGCAATCGTTTCAAACCGGACACCAATAAAGAAGGCGAAGACGCTTGAATAGACAATTGTGTATGCAAAAACGCCGTATCCTGTGGCATCAAGCATATTCCCTGCAAAGAAAGAATTCCTTTTAACGTAGAAAACGAGCAACGCTCCATCTTCAGACGATACATTTTTCCCGGCAGATAATTATCAAAATGACTAAAATCAAAGCCCATCTCTCCATAGTCAAAATGCAAATCTTTCTGTCGCTCCGTTTGTGCACTGAACAAAATATCGTTAGCGAAGAAATTAAAATGGTTCACTTGGTATTCAGTTGCATCAGCTGAACGACGATCATTAAAAGTCACCTCAGCATCATCAAGGATAAAACGCTTAACAGACAAATAGCGCAGAAACGGGTCAAGCATTTCATACACATCCGAATGTCTGTTATTTGAAGCACGAACCCGCCTGCTTTTAACAGTGACACCTTCAGTCGTCACATAACCAATCACAGGATGTTTGATAAGAAACGTATCAGCACTGATGCCATGGTCATATTTCAATCCGTTTATTTTTAAAGCGACAACATGTCCTTTGGCATAATCATTATGCGTTTTTTTTGCGAGAGGCGTCAAGGTAACATCTTCAATCACAAAATTTCTGGCGTCTGTATTCAAAGCCAGACGCTTTATATTAAACTGATGATTGCGTGCTGTCATTCTTCCCTGAATATTCTTCGCTTCAAAAGTAAAACTGCGAGAATACCAGAAGCCGCGCTTATGTTTTGCAATAGAATCGATATGAAAATCAGCCGCATTGAAATCGAAGCTCCCCAACTTATAGACCTCAAGCGAGTCTTTAATATTCAATGAATACTGCATCTTTGCCTTTTCAATGCCAATATGATGGATAAACACATCATGCAGAACAGGCGAAATGATTTCATATAATGAAAGCGAATTGACCAATGAATCCCGATTCATCTTTTCTATCCTTCTTCTTTTGTTATTCTGCACGTTTTCACCAGAAGGAGGGCTCATCAAATGGGAAGCATTTATCGAAGGCGAAACAATATCAAACGAACGTGCGGTCAAATAATTGAGTGCATTATTCCGTCTAAACTTGACACCCCGCACAGTTACTGCATCTACAAAAGCATCCAAACTATTCACACGCTTCTGTCGTTTTGCTTTCCAAAGCTGCTTTTGTGAAGCCAAGTTAATCTTTGAAATATAAATGATTGAATCTTTCGTATCCAGTCTGATTCTGTCGGCGTTCAGGACGAAGTCATTATTGGTCAACAGCGTCTGAGCCGTATTCGTATTAAAATCGAAGTCATTGCAATACAGAAGCTTGCCACTTTGTGATGAATGCTTATCCAGACGAAATCCGTATGCATGAAAACTCACATCATGCAAAGCATAAATGATTGGAGAAACAGGATTCACAACCGTATATGTCACATAGGCATGATTCAGATTCAATTTTTTCACAGTAAGCTCATCAATATACGGCGCGATCATCTCATACAGCGTTTTAGTCTTCACCTCCTTCTGTAGCCGTTCTGTCCTTGAGGAATAATATGAATCATAGAAATGTATTTTCGGTTTACGTATTTCAAAAGAGTTGAAATGCAAGTGCCGGAAGCTTTTTCGCCAAGTCATGTTCACCCCTTTAAAACCAATCATTCCTATTTGCGCATCCACATAAGTAAAAGGCAAACTGTCTTTCTTTTCCCATTGCTGAAAAACCTGCGGGTCAGGCACAAGACGAATACCTTTTATATTCAGTTCGCCATTGAAAAGATTAATATTCAGTTTATCAAAGGAAAGTTTATAAAAACCATCCGTTGCCAAAGCCGTCCTACGCACCAGTTCTCTTCGCAGATAGCGTTCCAAGCGATTAGTTCTCAACAGATTCAGCATAAAAATACCCACTGATGGCAAAAACAACACCAGCAGCACGATTATGATTATTTTCCTTCGCCTCTTCCTCATTTGATCTAATCGAAAGTTATAAATAACAGATTTAATACTGATTCTGTTTATTCTCCAAAAGAGTATTATTTATCAAAACACATGAATTTTTCAAGACAGACTACTGTTTTTCAGTCATATACTTCCAAAAACGCATGGGCATATTTTGTCGCTGAAGTCTTGGATTGATGCGTGCCTTGATGGCAATCGTATTAAAATATTCTTTCCACAATTGTTGAAAAAGCTTTTCATCCTTGTCCAACAAATCATCGCTCAATGAAGCAGACAGACGCTGAGTCTGATCATTGGGGAAAGTCACCTGACTGACATTTTGCAAATCATAATAATAGCCATAACCACGTTTCAAATCATAAAAGAGCCATTTCTGATCAGCAAAACGATCTTTCAGATAAGGTATAATCAGAGAAATAACATTATAAAGAGGTTCGACAGGTGCAAAATAAGTTCCGTCGGCAGCTTTTTGAAAACGGAGGAACTCCAAAACATGCGTACGCTCACTGCTGACTTTCTTTGCAATATGACTCACTTCCAACACATCCGGATCGCCAAAATTCTGTTCTATCGATTGAGGAGAATCAATCACCTTGCGCATATAGCGGAACAGTAAACCAGCGACTGTCGGCAACTCCGACAGCCAACAGTATGTTATCATAGAAAGTGAAGTCGTCGACAATCGTTTTTCCAAGCCTTTCCAAACCCGGCTACTCTTTTCCTTATCGGTACATACATGCAGCACATCATCATAAAACAAAGGCAAAGGTTCGCCTTCAGCAAGAAGCAAATCAGGGAAAGTTTTTCGAAAATACGCATCAAAGAGAGCTGTGAGCAATCCTTCAAAAGTCATATCATAAAAAAACACTGTCATAGCTTACTCCTGAAACTGTAACACCAATTGCCGCTCATCTTCCTTTTTATGAGAAGGCTTTTTGACCAAAAGTCCACGCACATATTCAGGCGTCAGTTCCTGAACCGTCGAAATCGGGAGTTCATGACAAGTAATAAAATACTGAGCCTTTTTCATCACCACTCCTATCTTCTTCAACTGTTCGAAACCCAAACGCTGAAAGCGACGTGCCACAACAATCATCTTTGCCGATTTCACTCCAATGCCCGGAACGCGCAGCAGCATCTCATAATCAGAGCGGTTTATATCAATAGGAAACTGTTCCGGATGGCGCAAAGCCCACGACAGTTTGGGATCGATCTCCAAATCCAGATTTGGAAAAGCATCATTCACAATCTCGTCAACCTTAAACTGATAAAAGCGCAATAACCAATCCGCCTGATACAGACGATTTTCGCGAACCAATGGCGGTTGTTTCAATGCCGGAAGACGATTATCATAGCTGTTAACAGGGATGTAACCTGAATAGTACACTCTTTTCATCGTCGGGCGCTGATACAAAGCAGAGGTCAGACGAAGAATATCCTTGTCTTTATCCGGCGTTGCACCCACAATCATCTGCGTACTTTGTCCGGCCGGCACAAAGCGTGGAGCATTGCGGAAATGCTTTCTTTCATCTTCACTCAGCAGGACACCCTGCTGAATATAGCGCATCGGCTCATAAACACTCTTAAAACTTTTTTCAGGAGCCAGAAGCTGGAGGCTTTTCTCATTCGGAATCTCAATATTCACACTCATGCGATCGGCATAAAGACCGGCTTCATTAATCAGTTCCTGACTCGCTCCGGGAATACTCTTCAGATGAATATATCCGTTGAAATGATGAACCACGCGTAAATCTTTGGCGACCCGCACCAGACGTTCCATCGTGTAATCAGCATTTCTTACAACGCCACTGCTTAAAAAAAGTCCTTCGATATAATTCCGCCGATAGAACTCGATGGTCAGATCCACCAACTCTGAAACCGACAATGTAGCGCGTCGGATATCATTACTGCGCCGATTAATGCAATAGGCACAATCAAACATACAATAATTGGTCAGCATAATCTTGAGAAGCGATACGCATCGCCCATCTGCAGCAAAACTGTGGCAAATGCCCCAACCGGCCGCATTGCCCAGTCCGCCCGGCTGATTTTTGCGCGTCGTTCCGCTGGAAGCGCAAGAAACATCATACTTTGCAGACTCAGCTAATATTTTTAATTTCTCAAGAACACTGTCGTCCATAAAATTTCATCATTTTCTTCACAAAAATAAGGATAATAACGTTATCTTTGTATTACTATTAAAGAAAAAGGTTATGGCAATGGATGATGTACTTTCAACATTCTGTTTTAAGAAAATACCAAATAATCATTTCGTCAAGGTGGAAAGAATGACACCGGATGAATACGAGAATGGAGGAGAAGAACTTACCATCAGTTACAGCTACACAGATAGTCCTTTTGGAAAAACTCTTATTGCTTCAACTGAAAAGGGCATATGCTTCAATGCTTTGAGTGACAACAAAGTTCATGCCTTAAGTGAATTGAAATCGATTTTTCCTGAAGCAACCTATCTACAACAGCCGGACAAGGCCCAGCAAGCAGCACTTAGATTTTTAGAAGAAGGATATAAAGAAGGAGAAACAAACATTTCTTTGCATATCAAAGCCAGCGACTTTCAACTCAACGTATGGAATGCGCTTTTAAATATTCCTATGGGCAAACTCACCACCTACAAGGAGATTGCCTGTTCACTGAACATGCCTCGTGCCTGTCGTGCTGTCGGAACAGCCGTTGGTGACAACCCGGTAGCTTTTTTCATTCCTTGCCATCGGGTTATCCGTTCCACTGGCGAATTAGGTCAGTACCATTGGGGAGCTGACAAGAAAGCCATTATGATTCAATGGGAGAAGAATCATGCTTCACTTTAACCATTCCTTGAGAGCATCCACCAAAGTATCATTCTCGACTGCCGACTGTGTTGAAAGGCGGATATAACTTTCATCCAAACCTCTGAAGTTGGAAGCATCGCGAATAAGAATGCCATATTTTTCCAACAAGAAAGATTTGAGTTCAGAAGCAGAACCTTTCTTCAGGCGAACCAGGAAAAAAGTAGTATTGGTTGGAAGAATCTCCAGTCCATCAAGTTTGCCAAGCTGATAAATAAAATCGGCTGTCTCACGTTGCCACTTGCGAATAGGCAATGTAAACTGTGCAGGATGAATCAAAATATATTTGCTTGCTTCGATAGCCGCAGCATTGACACTCCAAGGAATAACATACTTGTTAATCTCTTTTGCCTTCTCTACTGTTGATACCAGATAGCCGATTCGCAATCCCGGAATATTATATGCTTTCGAAATCGAAAGAACCAGAATCATATTCGGATGAGCGATGACATCCGACGGCTTCAGCATATCTTCAGTTGTAAAACCTGCATAAGCCAGATCGACAACAAAAGTCGTTTGTTTGTTTGCATCGATCCATTTCAAAAGTTCCGAGCGATGCCACAAAGTACCATCAGGATTATTCGGGTTGCATATCCAACAGAAATCCTGTCCTTCCAAAGAGATATCCGTCAGATCTTCAGTCGAAGGGCAGAAGTTAATATCATGATCATGCAGACGGCACGCATCCTCATATTCAGAAAATGAAGGAATCAAAATTGTTGACTTTGCTCCTTTCCACGCTTGTGCAATAAGATAAAAAGCCGTAACAGAACCATTTGTTACGACAATATGGTCGTCAGAAATCTCATTTCGACGAGCAATCAGTCGTTTCAATGAAGCCGCATCAGGCTCAGGATAGCGTGTAAGCTTCTCAAACTGTTCATTCAAATGCTCCTGAAGTTTTTCCAAATTCACACCGTGCCATACATTTGAACTAAAGTTCATTTTAATCTCATTCTGAGAACTGTAAAAATCATCCCCGTGTCCGAATAACATATCTTATTTGAAGTTTTAATTATAACGTTTTTCTAAATCGCGTGCAAAGATACACATCTTTTCTGAACGTGAAAGATTATTCTATCGCTTTATATATCGCATCCTGTATTCGGGTACGAATATCCAGCGAACTCAACCGTCCGTTCATTCGAGTCGGATTCACTCTGTTCGATAAAAATATGTAAATCAGCTTGTTTTCCGGATCAAGCCAAAAACAAGTTCCCGTATAACCTGTATGACCATAGACAGAAGCCGGTGCCAACCGTCCGCAAGGCGAATTATCCGGATCGCCTACAGCCGGTTTATCAAATCCCAAACCTCTTCGGCTTGTCGGGCACTTGCTTTGCGTAAACAGCCGGCATGTTTCTGTAGAAAGGAAGCGTTCGCCTCCATACGTACCCAAATTGAGATAGAGCTGAAGCAGTTTTGCCATATCATTGGCATTGGTGAACAAGCCTGCATTTCCCGAAACGCCACCTTGAAATGCAGCCGCCTCATCATGGACATATCCGCGAAGCAACTGGCAGCGAACAAAATGATCATCTTCGGTTGGTACAATCGTCTCAACACTCATTTTTTTCAGTGGATTATACGTTGTATGCCAAGCACCTAAACGAGAAAAATAGAAGTCGCGAAGCATCTTATCCATAGGCACATGCATCTGCGCTTCCACCATCCACTTCAACAAGATAAAGTTCAAATCGCTGTACACATACTTGCCAACATTGCTCAGCTGTGATTCTTTGATATCGCGCATCATCACTTTTTTAAATGAATCGCTCACAAACATATTTTTAGCTACAGGCAAAGTGTATCCCGGCTTCTTTACATCCGAAATATATTCGGGCAAGTAAGTAAAATCATTACGAACATACACTTTTGAATCGAAATGGATCGGATGTTCAGCATCTTTCTCTGAACTGATCAACGAACCCTGATAGCTGTTTTTGTCGATGGCATCCGTATAAAACAGAATCGAAGGAGTCAGCCCCGACTGATGATAAAGCATGTCCTTGATCGTAATATTCTTTTTGTCCGAATTTCTCAGTTCGGGCAAGAAAAGCGAGATCTTGTTATTCAAGCGGAAATGTTTCAAATCATACGAATGCATGACCGCCAGCAATGCGCCGGACGCTTTCGAGCATGAAGCCAAATCGTACACAGCATTCTCATTCACAGCCTGTTTATTCTCATAATCAAAATAACCAAATGACTTGCTGTAAACAATCATTCCATTCTTTGCCACCAGTACCTGGCAACCGGGGAAAGCCTTCTTTTCGAGTCCTTCGGCAACAATCTCATCAATATCATGCAAACGGGCGGCGCTCAATCCCACTTCTTCCGGTTCGTGATATCCCAACCGGTTCTTTGCCGTATTAAGGCCTGTTCCGGCCGCAAACATTTTCGGAACAGAGACAGGCAGTTTGCCTCGTGCTGCAATTCCGCCAAAAAGAACCTGCGCCGCATATTCCTGCGACAAAACTGAAGCCTCGTATGCCATCACAACACCTTTAGCCCGCTGCAACGAGGTCTTGTATTCCTGCGTATAATAGGGTAAAGTAAAGAACACGAACACAACATTCTTTTTCTGAACCAACTGTGTCAATGCTTTGCTTTCAGCTATGTGTGTGCCGTGAACAGAACAAATGATCATGTCATAATTATTCAATTCGGCATAAACTTTTTTTATCTGCTGAGCCGTAGCAGTGCGCAACAGACTGTAGCAAGCAACAGAATCATAGCGGTTCACCATTTTCTGAAAAGGATTGCCTTCCACTTCACCAATAGACAGCACAGCTATCCGTTTTTTATCCAAATGCTGGACAGGCAATGTTTCAGCCACATTCTTCACTACCGTGATTGCCTCTTCATTCAGTTTCGAAGCCAGCCACGCAGCATGAGGCGAATTCAATCTGTCGGAGAGATTCTGAAGATTGATGGGTTGATACTGATTAAGTCCCAGTGCATATTTGTATTGGAGTATTTTCACGCATCGCGCTTCGATATCATCCAGTTTGATCACGCCCGAATCGATTGCCGTTTTTATCGCATTAAACGATTCCATAGGATCTCCCGGAGCAAGCAGAATATCATTGCCTGCCAGGAAAGCGCGTACGCAAGGATCGTCAGAAGTGCTCGTCGTCACTCCTTTCATTTCCAAAGCATCTGTAAAGCACAAGCCTTCAAATTGCATCTTCTCTTTCAGGAATTCAGTAACCACCTTATATGAGAGCGATGTAGGAGTAATCGAGCTATCGATAGCCGGAACATACAGATGTCCCGTCATCACACCGCCAAAGCCTTCTTGAATAAAACGCTGAAACGGCAGCAGTTCCACCTGTTCCAACTTTGTCATATCATGACGTACGACGGGCAGCGTCACATGCGAATCTTCATTCGTGTCGCCATGACCCGGAAAATGTTTGGCAACAGCAAGAACGCCCGCCTCTTCCAATCCGCGACTATAAGCAATGCCGCGGCGAGCCACTGCTGTAGCATTCTCGCCAAACGATCGGATGCCGATCACAGGATTCTCCCAGTTGCTGTTCACATCCATGTCCGGTGCGAAATTAACCTGTATTCCCATTTCCTTGCACTGTCGGCCAACTTCCTTGCCATACTCCGTGATCAATGCCATATTGTTTACCGCGCCCAGCATCATGCTTTTGGGGAAACGTGTCGTCCCGCTCAGACGCATTGCCAAACCCCATTCGCCATCCAAAGCGACAAGCATAGGAATGTGCGAATCTTTCTGCAGACGATTGGTCACAATGGCTTGTTTCATCGGATCGCCGCCATGGAACAGTATTCCGCCAATCTTCATGTCATTGACCAGCCGAACCAGTTTTTGCATGTTCTTGAAGTTGTCGTCGGGATCGCCGAAAACCATAAACATCTGTCCGATGCGTTCGTCATAGCTCATCGCATCGAAAACAGAATCAACCCAATGCGTCATCCGGGCTTTATCAGCCGCTTTGTATAGATTGGGCACAGTCTGCCCAAAAGAAGAAAGAGCAGAAACACAGCAAAATAAGAATAGAAATATCTTTTTCATCACCTGAATCCTAAAAAAATATCTCCAAAAGTACGCATTATTACGAGAAAAATCACACTTATATAACGAGAAAATAATGCATACAGTGATTTATCCGAACAATCGCAGAAAGATGAAGTACTGAATCAAATTTGATCCGTCTCTTTATCTTCTTTCGTTTCAAGTTTGCTTTTTTGCTCCTTACCGTCCAGGTATTGCAGTTCGTTCCTGGCAAAATTCTGATTCTCGACGTCATCGCTTTTGAGAAGATCCTCCAGCACTGTACGCGCTTTGGCATAATCTTTCATATTGATCAGAATATAAGCCGTGCGCCGACGGAGGAATGAATACAACGAATCCAAACCGCCTTCCGGATCATCATCCTTCTTCATCTGTAGCAGAACATCGTTGGCAATTTCGTTCACAGCTGCAAGCGCACCGGGGTCCTTCATGTTTGAAATGCAATTGACAAACTCCTGTATAGAATCTAATTTTCCACTTCGCCGGGCGTTTAAAGTGAAATAGAATGCTCTTTCATATTCATTGAACTCCATATAGATGAAGCCTAAATAAAAACAAGTTCTATAAAACAATTCTCTCCCGTTATCATTGATTTCAGACCAATTTTCAATCAGATAATCATATAGGTTGCGGAAGCATGATAAGGATTGCAAATAGCATTTCGACGTAAAATAGCGGTGTCCCCAATAAGCATCCGACTGCAATGACTGGTCGGTGAATTGAAGAATAGCTTTCTGTTCGTCCGTCAGATCCTCATATTCCTTGTTAATCGTCTTGTCTTTGATTTCATCGAGCATATATTTCAACTCCCAATAATCCTCATCTTTAGTGGTATGTCTGACTTCAAAGGTAGTAGCGAACGTCACTGCATGCTGGGTTCTGTAAAACAACGAGTCAGCTCCTTCCGTGCGAGTAACTGTAATCTGATAGTATGAAGATTTTTTACTGCTTCCGGGCAACTGTTCCAAAACGATTGCCACCGATTCTTCATCCATCTCAACAAGAAGCATCGCACTTTTCAAGGGCTCATTGCCATCATCCATGACAGCCTCTTTCACATTATACGAAAGAATGAGGCTTGGGTCGGTTATCTCCTTCACTTGCATTGCCCGAACGACTGTCAGCTTGCGCACATCTTCCTTCCGCAATCTATCGAACTGTGAGATAATCATCTCCACGCTTTCCGGCAGGCATGGTTCGCCCTCGGCATTCTTCAGTTCGCCATTGCCCAGTTCGAACTTTCTTTTCAATCGATTCAGCTTATTCTTAAAATCCAAAGATTCCCAATCCGGCTTTTCGGCCTCAGCCGCTCTCATCATCGCCTCAAAATCGCGGGCCACTCTGAAAGCCATCATAAAATGCGCCCGAAGCCTCTTGACATCATAATCGACGTTGCCCGAAAGGAAGAACAAATTCGACAGATTGATTGTCAGCGGATTTTCTGCATCCGGAGGATTTCCTTTGGGATCCAGATAGCACGTCCAATAATTATACTGATAGTTGACTTTATTGACGCAATCCAGCGCCAGATTCAATTTCGGGTATGACAATTCATAAAAATTATTATAGAACAGCGTGACAAAATCAACGTTCTTTTTATCCAGGATGGCAAAGCGCCCGCCTTGGAAACCGATGATGCAGCCTTCGTCTTCATTGGCAATGATTTCTCCGGGAAAAGCCTTTATCACATCGTTGATAGTCTCGCTCGTAGCACCTCCAGTTACGGCATTGCCTCTCTTCCGTTTATAGGACTTGTCATAAATGATGAATCCCGCAAGGAGCAGAACAAGGACAACCAATATGAAAGTCAAAATTCCCATTTCCATATGTTAATCGAATAATTGTTCTGTATTTTCAACAAAAATACAATAATTATTGTCAAAAACAATAGCACAGGCCTATAAAAAAAGTTCATTCACTCATTTTCACAATCCGACGAACGGAAGGGCGTATCCATTGCATCACTTCTCGGCGCATCTCACGTCCAAGGGCATTCCAATAGGGGATTTTCTTGAAGGTTGAACGAACCTGCCGGATATCGAAAAGCAGCAGGATCAGGAGGAAAGCGCATCCGAAAAGTGTTGTCCATCCGTAGAGCTGCTTCACGCTGATCACCGTGATCTGCTGCATGAATTCCGGCGTATCAATGATTCCGCAGCGGGTGATATTATCGGCCATGCAATAACGCAGACCGAAACTATAAAGCGCCGACCCGACGGCAGCACCGAGTCCGGTCCGGATGATTCCAATGATAAACAGACCATGGAAAAAATGCTGAAATGGCATCATCTCCTCCAGATAGATCGTCAGCGCGCAGAAAACGATCGTGTAACCAAAACTGCGGAAGAATGTCGGCGCATAAAGCTTCTCGATGTTCACGCCCGGCGCAATCAGAAAATACATGAAGAACTGATAAAGCACCAGCGTAGCGAAACCGATGAACAGCAGGCGGATATACGACAGATGCATCTGATTGATCCAGACGAGCGTCACGAAACAGCCTGCCACAATCCCCAGAAACATGAACACCGAGAAATAAACCGTGTGCAACGAATCAAAATGCAGCACGCTCCCGATCCAGGCATTCTGCAGCACATTCGACGACGACGCCAAAATCTCCGAGACAGAGAACAGCAGCAACATCGGCCACAGATTCTTGTATTTCCACGCGTCGGGCGAGATGAACGGATGGCGGATATGACGCATCCTGTTGATGCAGAAGTAACAAGTGACGACCGAAGCAAAAGCTGCAAAGCGGATCTTCGGACTGTCCCACCAATTATAATACTCGCCATAATTGAAAATATAAATCAGTTCGAGCAGCAAAGCCGACCACAGCACGCCTCCCAGCCAATCGACTCCATAAAGCGGCAGCGTCTTCATGATGCTGAAAATCTTCGTCGAAGTGACCAGAATCAAGATGACCACAAGCAGCAGAGCCATCAGCAGATAGTTCATATACTGCCAGTTGTAATAATACCCGATATACGTTCCGAAAAACTCCGAGCACTGTATGTCGCCCAGCACCAGAATATAAAGGAACGGAAAAAAGATACTGAAATCGCGCTCCGGCGTCAGCCAAAGCTGAATGTTCGACATACATTCGAACGTTCCCCAGAGCTTGCAGAATCCCGCAGCGTAGCACATCACGCAAAGCAGCGGCATCGAAGTGGTGAACAGCGACAAAACATTGCAAGCCAGGATACACACGGCGCAAGCCAGCAGCATCTGCTTGTTCTTGAAGCGGAACTTCAGACGGAACAGCAGCGGGAAAGGCATATTCACGCCCACGAGAGCAAAGAATCCGCACATCATCACATCCTCGCGCGTCAGCACCGTCGTACTGACCATCCTGTTTGCCGACACCAGATAGATGCAGTCGGACAACTGGAACACGAACGCGAAGAAAAGATAGATCCACGGGCGGATGAACTGCGGAACAAAATCCTTGAACAGAGGCATCTGAATCTTCCCCTGCATGATATGTGCTGTCATCGGATCAATATTTTACAGTACATTCAACATTCAGTCCGGCGCGAAGCAGGGCGACGCTGTTCTCGTCATTCCCGACCAGGCGGATCCGAACCGGCACGCGCTGCTCGACCTTCACAAAATTGCCCGTCGCATTGTCCTGCGGGATCGCCGTGTACGAAGCGCCCGTCGCATCCGAGATCGATTCGACCTCGCCTTTATAAACGACCTTCGGAACAGCATCGGCCTTGATATCCACCTTCGCTCCGATCCTGACACGATGCATCTGCGTCTCACGATAGTTCGCAATCACCCATACATCGTGACTGTCGACGATATAAGCCAGCTGCTGCCCGGGCTGCACAAGCTGTCCTTCATGAATATCCTTGCGTCCCATCACGCCGTCGCAAGTAGCGACAATCACCGTGTACGACAGATTGAGTTCCGCCAGATCGACGGCAGCACGCGCCAGCTTGATGCTGGCTTCGCTCTGTCCGAGGCGTCTGGACTGCTCGTTGCGCATCAATGCCGACGATTTGCGCTGATGCGCTGCCTGCTCGTAGCGGGCTTTTGCCGACTCATAGACCGTCCGCGCGTTGTCGAACTGCTGTCGCGTAACGGCATCGCGCTTCAGCAACGCCTCATAACGCCTGTAGTCGCGCTCGGCATTGTCCATGTTCGCTTTCGCCTCATCGATACCGGCCTCGACCACATGAATATTGCTCTGCGCCGTTTCCACACCGGCGGAAGTGACCGACGAACCCGAGAGCGCGTTGCTCAGATCGGCTTCGGCCTGCGCCAGACGCAAGCGATATTCGCTGTCTTCAATGACGGCCAGCGTGTCGCCCTTGTGCACCTGCTGATATTCTTCAAAACGGATCTGCTTGATGAATCCCTGCACACGCGTATTGATAGGCGTCACGTGGCGTTTCACCTGCGCGTCGTCGGTGAACTCATTGTTTCCGAAATGTACGAAACGGCTGCACACATATCCCAAAAACGCAGCCAGCAGAATGATAATGACCGTATTGTATATTCTCTTGATTTTCTTCTTCGTTCCCATAATGTCTGATTATAAATTTCCTGATGTATATTTCATTTTGTAATAAGCATAAACGATGCCGATGCGCGCATTCACCTCCTGCAGTTCAGCCGAGAGCTTCATGTTCGAAGCATCGATCATATCCGTGATCAGCGCCAGCTGATTCAAGTAGCGGTCGTTCACGACGTTGTAGTTCTGCGAGGCAAGCTCGACGCTCTTCTGCTGCGTTTGCCATTCAACGAACGACTGCTTATAATAAGTGTAGGCCGACTGAACGGCATTCTCCAACTGCTCCTCCACAGCCAGGCGGTTCTCGTCAGACTGCCTTACAGCCAGCTTCGCCTCCTTCAGCTTCTTGTCGTTCTTGAAAAGCGAGGAGAGATTGTATTTGATGCCGAGACCGACGTACCAGTAATTGAAGTTGCGGTTTATCGGCGGCACTTCGATGGTTATCGGTCCGTCGAAATGATTGGCAGCAACGACAGCCACTTTCGGAAGCAGCTCCGAGCGCACGATCTTCTCCTGTGCATGAGCCATATCCACGCCTATCGAAGCCTGTTTGAGCGTTGGCGAAGCGGTCGAAGCAATCGTTTGCCAATCCTGTTCCTCATCGGTTGCATACTGCCGGCGGATGATTGTCGTATCAGGAACGATCGAAGTAGAAAGCGAAACGCCGATGGTTGTACACAGCTGATGATTCTGAATGGATATCTCATCCTTGAGCTTTGTCAGCCCGAGCTTGAGATACTCCAGCTGAAGCTCATAGCGCGTGATATCGTTCTGAAGCGCCGTGCCCTGCTGATGCCGCGCTTCCGTGTTTTCAATCAGTCGCCGTGTCAGACCGATATTCTGCTCATATACTTTCACCTGATTGTAAAGTTTGTAAAGATCCAGATACTGTCCCAAAGCGATGAACTTCACCTGCAGACTGTTTTGTGCCGTCGATGCAGCCGACTGCTGATAGGCAAGTTTTGCCAAAGCGATATTGTTGCTTATGGCTCCTCCGGAATAGACCACCTGCGAAGCCTCCAGTGCGAAATTGTTGCCGAAATGCGGGATCGGCGCCTTGGTGAAATCGCCGAAATCGCGGTTCGTTGTAAAACCATTACCCAAATAGCTGGCCGACAGTTGCGTGCTGATATCCGGCAGCCGCTGCGCCTGTGCAGTCTTGACCGCTTCGGCAGCGATCTCCGTCCCTGATTTTTGTACCCGGAGCGTCTTGCTGTTCGTTTCAACCAAGTGGAAAAGTTCGTCTATTGACAGACAGCGCGACTCCGATTGTTGGGCGTTCAAGCAGATATTCCCTGCTAGACTTATTGTCATTACCATAAGCCCGGCCCATTCTTTTTTCTTTATCATCCTTGATAATCATTCTTTAATTGCGGTGCAAAGTTACCGCCACTTCTCATCGCCGGCGTTTCCATTATTTCGCAGTCAATGTCACTTTTCGAACCTTTTTTGTGCCCTATTCCGGCTGAAAAAGGCTACATTTGTTGTCAAAAAAGGAACAATGCGAGAAGACGACTATACATTCCAAGGCAAGCAGGCGCAACTCATAAGAAGTTCATTCACAGAGTGGCAGAAGGAAGTAAGCGTGCTCAACTACGGAGCGATACTGCTCTGCGAGAGAGGCAGCGCATCGATAACGGTCAATTTCGAGACGTGGCAGCTGCGCGAAGGCTCGGTGATCGTTCTTTTTCCGAACGATGTGGTTCTGCTGACGCTGGCGAGCGAGGATTTTGAAGTCTCCGCCCTCTGTTACACCTCCTCGATGCTTCGCGAAGCCAGTCTGCAGCTCGAGTCGGCTGTCTATGACTCGCTGAGCAAAGACCGTTGCCAGACCGATTCGGAGATTCCGCGCACGCTGATACAATACATGTTCGCAACGCTGTCGCTCTATTTTTCGCAGAAAGACTGCACCTGCATCACGCAGCTGGTTCTGCTCCAGCTCAAAGGGTTCTTCCTGGGATTCTACGATTTTCTTTTGCGTCATCCTTCCAAGCAGCATCCCTCCTCGGGATCGCCCAGGATCGACGAGCTGTTCCAGCGCTTCAATGCCCTGATCCGCCTCAATTATAAGAAGTCGCGCGACGTATCCTATTACGCTGATCTGCTGAACATCACGCCAAAATACCTCAATTCGATCACCCACAAAGCGACCCGTCTGTCGTCAAAAGTCATCATCGACCATTACGTCGTTCTGCAACTGAAGCTCCAGCTCCGCAACTCCCAAGATTCCATCAAAGAGATCGCCTGGGACTACAACTTCCCCAACTTCTCCTTCTTCTGCCGCTACTTCAAAAAGCACACCGGCCGTACACCAAAGAAATATCGGGGGGAGAAATAGAATTTGAAGCTGTACTTTTTTACAGCGGTAAATTTTACGGCGGTTGCAAAGAG
>DAIMYP010000020.1:0-55163 GCA_036734445.1 Tannerellaceae bacterium | reverse complement strand
GATGAACATGCAGCTAAGATGGACATTGAGAATAAAATTGAAAGTATATTTCTTAGTTTCATAATGAATGAATTTTTACTATTTATTACGTTACAAAAGTACATTCACTCATTATTATCAACGATAGGCACAACTTTCAAGTTTAAGGGGTAAAAGTACCACCTTATCAAATTGATAGAGATACCTTTTTTACCGATAGTAATAACCTTGTCCCAAAAAAAATGAAAAATCCCGATACATACGTATGTATCGGGATTTTTTTTCTTTCTGAGACCCCACATTTGCAAGACTCGACTAAATAGTAGAATTATAATAATCCCACTATTCTTTATTTCGCTGATTTAATAGATTTTTGCCCTATTTTTCAGCTTTTCGTCTCAATTAATTTGCGTCGTTCTCTGTCTGATTAACTACATTCCAAGGAACAACTGTTACCTTAGCATTAATGCCAGCATTCAAATCAGATTTTTTATCTTCCTTAGGAGAACCTGTACCTGTAATAGTTACATTAACCTTATATATGGTGTTACGTAAAACATAGTCAGCATCAGCAACATTTTTAATTATAATATGATAATAAGATGTGCCAAGAGACTGGCCTGTACTTAAGATAACTGTTCCTTTCAATACCAAACGTGTATTGTATGTAGTTCCAATTACTTCAGCAATATGATTTTCATAAACATATGCTTTCAAGAAATTGGCTGAATTTGCTGCCAATGTAAAATCATAAGGATTATTTGTTGAATTACCAGACATTAAGGTAATCTTAGGAGATGGTACAACTACATAAGGAGCGCCCTTCTGAATTGCAGAAGGTGCAATCAAATTATTAATAACTGTAATGCCATTTGTTCCATTCCAATATCCATCACCGGTCAAATCACTACCCAAGAATTTAGAGGTTGGCTTAACATTTACCAAATAAGCTGAATCCAAACGGAAAGAAGCCCTTTCCAAGTTTCCACCTACAAATGCGACCTTCAAACTTTCAAGCTGAACTCTAGCAACTAAACGGACCAATTTAACGCCATTGTCTTTTGCAACCAATGATTCAAAACTATCCTTACTTTCCTCACCACAAACAATACTTGAACCATTAGTATTCATCAAATAATTTTGATAAACACGTATATCTTTTTTACCCTTAACTGTGATAGACAAAACCTGACTGCTCATTGTCAATGAAGATGCTGTCTCATCAGCTAAAGATGCTGTCATAGCACTCTGAATATTAGAAAGAGTACCTTTCGATAGTAATCCTGCATCAGCAGTATGCAAATTGGCAACAATGAATAATTGGTAAGCTGTACCAGCTTCTGTAGCTTTTACTACAATATTTTTAATTCTATCAATACTGACTGTTGGATTGGCTGTATTGGTAGTATCGCTGATTGCAACTACACTACCAGAAGCATCAAATACAAATGCGGTCAAACGGCTTACTAATTGTTCACCTGTTGTTCCTTCAGTTGGAGTCTCGGAAGTAGATGCTTTTGTAGCTGTTGTCTCAGAAGAAGGAGCAACAACTGCACTGATTGATGCATCATAAGTAGCATTAGGATCGACTTTGTCATCCTGTGAGCAAGACATAAATCCTGCTGTTGCTAATGTTGCTAATAATAAAAATTTCAGTTTCATTTTGTATAAATTTTAATTGTTTCTAATATTACTATTTACCCTTTACTTAAATATTATATTCTGATCAACAGGTCCCCAACCTTCAACCTGTACCTGAACATCCAACGTACCTGTTTCAGGAGTAACCGGTGGTTCCGGAGGTGTCGGAGGCACGATAGGGTCTGTATTCGGTATTCCAGTAAAACTATTAGGACCGAATGTGAATCCTAAACGATAAATATAATTACGCTTTACATAATTATGCTTCCAAGGCTGTAATAATCCATTCGGATTGATAGTGGCGATAAAAGATTTTGTCTCAGCCTGATAATCACTCGTTGCTAGTAATGTAGCACTGACAATAACCTGCGTCGGCTTTGTTGAATCGAATAACGGATTATTCAAATCGGTATTCTCCATAACATAATGACGATATACGGTTGTTGCCAACGGATTGTTTGCATTGAACGTTAAATCGGTAAATGCATTAACATCAGCATCACTATAATTGTCGGCAACCAAAACAGGTCCCCAATATATTGTACTTGCAAAAAGTGAAGCTGTTTTTTGATTTACAATCTGAATACTATTGATACGGACAGTACGACCATCCAAAGATGCTTTCGTTGCAAAATTGGTAGTAGCACTGACCAATTCAATACGGGCTGCCAAACGAGTCAACTCGATTGGTGTACTTATATTGTTGATATTCGTCTGACCACTGTATCCCAGATAATTTTCACCACTGGTTAATGATGCAGTTGCAGTAATGATCTGAGCGCTCATTGTCAGGTTCGTTTGTTTTTGATCTGACAACTGAGCTAATTTCGTCTTGAATTCAGTATAAGAAGTAACATCACTAAAAATTCCAACAGGAGCATTAGCTACAATCGCAATCATAGCTTTCGTTGCCTTGGTTGGAATACCTGTAACGGTAATCTCACCACCAACAGAAGATACACTCGTTGATGAAAAAGGATCAGCTAATTTTTGAGAACCGTCGTTTGAGAATGTAATAACCTGAATGTTATTAATATTTCTTTCTCCCTCCAAAGCATTCGGATCATCATCATCAGCTTTGGTTGATGTCGGACCAGAAGCTTTAACCGTTATATTCAAGGAGGCAGATTTCATTTCGCTTGGGTTGTTCGAATTGCCGTTCCCATCATTATCATCCTTAGAACAGCCTACTACAGCCAGAAGCGATAAACCTGCAATCAATATATTTCTTATTTTCATGACTCTATTTTTTATCGATTAAAATACTATGCCATCATTTACAACTCCCCACGGTGTGATACGCATCTTTGCAGAAATTGTGCCATCCACACCAAACTCAATCAGTACATCCAGACGACCACCTTCATTAACCTTCAGTGGTTCCATTTTACCGGTTTCGACATTCAACGCCTCAGTAACCTGAGCATTGAGCGAACCTGTTGTACTCTTTAAATTCACGCCCAAATTCGTTCCGGCAAAAACATTCTGTTTTCCGCCTTTCGAATATTGATCTTGAACGCCTTGTGTCTCCCATTCATACGAAGCATCATATTCGCCAGCAGGATTATAACTAACGTTCTCACCCGTCTGTGTTCCAGCGTAATCATAGGTATTCAAAGTACGTGTCATATAATAATTGAAATCTGTTGCACTCTTCAAACCGTAGAAGCGAACTGCATTCTGCAATCCTGATGTCTTGATTGAAAGCGAACCGGTTTTAATCTTTACCGGAATATATCCATCACCACCTGTGATACCACTGCCTTCACTAGTTACGTCTTTGTTGCCGTAATAAAGACTATCCGGTGAAAGAGCATAACCATTGGCGCTCTTTAATGAAAGCGAAAGGTCTGTCAAAGATTTCGGATCTGTGATTGTCTGATTATCGCCTTTCATATTCGCCCAAGCAACGATATGCAGTTTGGTATTGTCGTTGTAATTACTCAAGTCAACAATCGTATGATTGAGGATAAAGTTCTTATCCACGATACGTTTCTCGACCAGATTATTACTACTGTCGAAGAAATAAAGAGTTGCACCTTCCACCATACCCAAGTTGGTGATGTCTTCGCCTGCTGCATTCTGAACCTGTATCGTCAGTTTGCTACATTCGCCCAAATCTTCATTGATACAACCGGTGAGCATTGCGGTAAAAGCTGCAGCTGCCAATAAAAGAGACTGTTTAAGTAATGATATATGTTTCATAATACCTAATATTTTTCGTTTTCCCTATTAATCGCTATTTCCGAACTATTAATCTACATCGTTATTAATCTCAACCACGTTCCACGCTGTAACATAAACTTTTGCATTTATGCCTGCAAAAGCGCCGGGTGAATATGGATTATCACTACCACTTCCTGCAATTGTAAGATTAATGAAGTATTTTGTATTCCGATAAATGTGGGTTCCATCCGCTGAATCACCTGTACTCATAAATCGGATATCATTAACAATTACTGTATAATAACGATCCTTTTCAGTTAACGTTCCGTCGCTACCTTTAACAGGCTTATATGTATAATCACCTTTTACTACCAATAGTGTATAATTTTTCTCACTATCAGTCGATGTCGCTCTCTCTCCATTCTGGTTTGCATATACATAGAAGGATTTATTTCCAAAACTTTCAAGTGCTTTGTTGTCCAATGAAACAGTTGAAGTCCCTCCTAAAATTAATTTAGGATTGCCCGTGAAAGAAGCACCTAAAGCAGATTGGAAAATTGCAGTACCTGTTTTATATATACCTTCTGCTGTAGTCCAATTATTATCACCTACCCAGTATAATGAGTTACTATAAGGAACTTCAATAGCACCATTTAAAGAAGAGACCAAGGAT
The DNA here is from genome assembly GCA_036734445.1 of Tannerellaceae bacterium. Lineage (GTDB taxonomy): Bacteria > Bacteroidota > Bacteroidia > Bacteroidales > Tannerellaceae > Parabacteroides. Next base: position 50,704 of record DAIMYP010000020.1, on the reverse strand, counting down.
TTACTCTTTACATTTGCTACAAATACTTCTTTTGGCTCAAAACTTGCGCTTGTATATTCACTTGAAGAAGTAAGAGATAAAGAATTCAATTGGATATAAGCAACGGTTCTTCTTAAAACAACATTTTGCCCATAAATTTCCTGACCAGCACCACCTTCTCCTGTATAAGCGCCCTTAGTGGTTGTATAGCCTATATAATTAACACCCGTACCAAACGTAACATCGAATGGACTACTACTCATAGTCAACCCTTTAAAGTTCGTTCCAGTTGTTGTTTCATTTTCTAAAGAAGTTTGAAGAGCCTGAACATCTGCTAGATTATAATGTCCGGTACCCTTATTGGTATTTACATAACCTTGAACTGTGTTAACAAAATTACTTTCCGGATTAGCAACAATTAGAACTTGAGCCGCACCCGAAAGGAGACCTTCGCCAGAAGCAATCGCTTCTTGACCAGGATTGTCATATGAAACGGATAGAGTGTAAACTAAATCACCATCAGCATATCCATTATTCGTGTATGCTCCTTTGTTAAAGATAGCAACAAATAATGACTTGATTTGTTTATCTGGAGTTACTGTTACAGCATCTCCATCCGCTTTTGTTTTTACGTCTGTTTGAACAGACAAAGCCATCGTTGCATTGGCAACAACCGGCGTCTTAGCCTTTGTGGTCGGATCGTCATTATCTGTACATGAATTGAATGCACAAACCGTCAACGCTATTAAAAATAAACTTTTCAGCTTCATATATCTTACTATTTTTTGAATCGATTATTACCACAAAAGTAATATAAAAGACTAATTTGATAAAGTCGGTACACCTCTCTATATTAATAGATAAATGTATCACACGAAAATTTGATACTTTTACAACGGTAAATAAGGCTTATAGCATGTTTTGGCAAGCGACCTTACTTTTTAAAGAAGAGTCTCCTAAAATAGGAGACTCTTACTTAACTAAATATTTTAATTAATAACTGAACTCTGTGTCAGATATGCCCAATTGTCAACTGTAGCTTTAACGAAGAAGTTAGCTTTGTCATCACCGAATGGAGTAGATTTACCTTGACCTGCAACTGTAATATTAATGTTATAAACATGATTATTAACAGTACCTTCAGCAGATGCCAAATCGTCAACACCAACATATACAGGATAATATCCTTCAGTTTCTGCCAAATTTTCAGTAACATTACCCTTTACGCCATTTACCAATTTGAATTTACCTTTAACGACCAAAACAGTACCACCATTAACTCCTTTTGTTTGCAGATTATTTGCCAAAACATAGAAGTAAGCTTTAGGAGCATCAACGTTAGTAGCAGTAGCATTAGCTATATCTTGCACTAATGATGTAGCTCCGGCATTAGCCTCATTGTAATATGTTAATACGTCTGTTTGAGTTCCAAAAGATTCACCGGTATACTTATTCAGTCCATTAGCATTAGCTAAAGTAGTTGCGCCTGATGCATTTGCCATAAATACATTTTCGAATGTAAATGTTGCTGTACCGGCAGTGTAATCACTTTTTGACATATCCAACTTCAAAGAAGCTAAGTCAACACGTGCTACATTACGGACTAACGATACTGGTGTACCAACTGAAAAATAAGTTCCATTTCCTTTTTCATCCTGGGTATAACCATAATAGTTATTCCCACTAACCAATGTAGCTGTTTTAATTACACTGGTCATAGGAAGACCTTTAGTAGCAATACTAGCTGCATAATCAGCAACAGGAATAGCCTGTGAATAAATTGTTGCAGCAGTCATTTCATTCAGATTACTCAATGACATGTTGGCAAACAACATAAATTGAATAGAACCTACAGGAAGACTTTTAATAGAAACTTCCTTTTTTGTTTGATCTGTAATACTTGCTGTTGCGTCTGCCAAATATTTACCTTGATCATCAAAAACAACTAATGTCAATGTTTGTACCAAATCCTCATTAGTTAATTTGCCAGTCATAGACTCTGTAGTAGTAGCCTTTGTTGCAGTACCAGCAGTTGTCAATTCAATGGTCAGATTTGCATCACCTTTAGCTGTTTCACCACCATTAATCACTTCGTCATCCTTTGAGCAAGATGCGAATGCACATGCGATCATAGTCGCATACATTAAATTTCTCAGTTTCATATTCAAAAAATTTTAAATTGTTAATAAATTCATTATATATTGTCGTTAATTTATCTCTACCCTATACATATAGAAGAATTAAAGTGAGTTCTTCCACATTTTCTTCCATCCGTTCTTGCGAACTGTTCATCATCGTTATTCATTTTTGCCTGTCTTTTAATTGACGGAACAAAATTAGAATGATTTTGTGGTTCATGTTAGAGGCACAACTCTCAATTGTTATCGGTAAATCTCTAAACCCTCATTTTGATAAATTTACAACTGCTTTTGAGAAGCTTTTCATTTCCCCTATACTTACCCTCAATCCTCAACATTTTCAGTCAACCTTCTTAATTCCTTGGATTCAAGCCATATCTGCGATTTTTCAATTAACAGTTTTGATATGGTTACCCATGATTTTCGATATAATTGACGCTATACTAAACTTGACAAATCTCTATTGTCAATATCAAAAATTTATATTTTTATCAATTCGGAACTCCATATTGCGATGGCGTTGTCCCGTATTGTTCGGTGAATCGCTTGCGGAACGTGGCTGTATCGTTGAAACCTACCATCTCCGCAACCTCCTGTACGGAGTAACGCTGAGAGGCTAACAACTCGGCAGCTTTCTTTAAGCGAATATTACGCGTAAGCTCCAAAATACTCAGATCAGAATATTGTTTGATCTTTCGATAGAGCGTCGGGAGACTCATATTCAGATGGTCAGCAAGGACCTTTGCTTCAAAGGTGGAGTCATCCAAATGCTTCTCTATATTCTTAACCACAGCATCCATAAATGGATTGTCAGGTATGGCACTCTTATTTTCATCTACAGCTGAACCATCTCCATTCGATGGTTTAACATTCATGAAGTAACGCTTCATGCCATCATGACGTTTCATCAGACCATTAATCTTACTGCGAAGTATTTCAATATCGAATGGCTTCGTAATATAATCATCGGCACCGGCTTCGAGTCCTTTCAATACGTCTTCGCTCTCGACCTTGGCAGTCAACATCACTACCGGCGTCTGCGCCAGTTCTGGAACAGATTTTATCTCGCGGCATGCAGTAAAACCATCTTTTACTGGCATCATTACATCACAAAGAACAACATCGGGTTCCTCACGCTTGGCAACTTCTACACCCTCAGCTCCATCACGCGCCTCAAGAATCTCATATTCTTTACTGAAAACGTGTTTCAGGAACCAACGAATCTGATCACTGTCATCAACAACAAGCAACTTCTTACCCGTAACTTTCTTCTGGGGCGTAACCTGGATCAACTCTGCGATTTCTTCCTTCTGACGCGCATTAAGTTTGACTAAATCGCCTTCAGGTTCGATAAACTCTACTCGACGATCCATCAGGTGCTGTTTGCCTAACTTAATATATAATGTATATATAGAGCATTCGTTATCATTCGTATTGCGGAACATACCGCCCATAGCAGATGCCATATCTTCGACCTGCTTCAAACCGCGACGGACCGATTTGCTTTCGTCCAATCCTTCGTCTTTAACAGCTAAAGCACAATAAGAAACACCACTCTCCTGGATAACTGAAATATCGACACTCACTTTGCCATATGCAAAAGTATTCTTGAATGCATTGGTAAGCAACATACGTAATGAGAATTCCATCTTACGGCGATCAATCCATACCCATAAAGCAGGATTTTGAGCTTCAATATGGAAGTCAATATTATTCATCACTTGCCAATCAACAAAGATATCACTAATCTGACGCGTGATCTCAACAATATCATAACGTGCAATACGAAGATAGTCAGTGGTATCATTAATCTTCTGGAGACCAATAAGCTGATCAGCTAAATCCTGTAAAGATAAAGCATTACGATATGCAGAAAGAAGTTGAGTGGACATGTCATTAGCGGGATCATCATTCTGAACACAAAGAGCTAACGAACCTAATACCAAAGACAAGGGTGTACGCATTTCATGAATCGTATCGACAAAGAAACTATCATGAATAGTTGCTGCATCTTTGAGACGAAGTTCGGCAGCTGCCAATTTTTCAGCAGCATCACGCTGAATGGAATCATTCTCTTTGATCTTATGAAGAAGAAGCTGCTCCATGTTCGCCTTATTTGAATTAAGAGTAGAAATAGCCACTTCCTGATCACTGGTCTTCTTAGTTAATTCAGAATTGGACTCTTGAAGTTCGTCGATACGAGATTGCATAGAACCTATTCTATTCAGATCTTGTTTATACTGTTCCTGCAAAGAGACATTTGCAGCAACAGCAGCTTTGAACTGTTTGTCTATTTCATTATTTTTCTCAGCGAGAAGCTGATTCTCGTGAAAAATTTGATCTGAGTGAATAGAAATATTATTATGCAACGTACGGATATAAATAAATCCAACAACTAACACAACCAAAACTAAAATAATAGCTACAATTGCAGTTAATATACCCATTGAGCTACTTTCGTTGGCCGCCATCAGATTATTACTTATTGCCACGCAACATAATAACAATGCACCTCGTATGATTTTGTTCGAAATACCCATAACTTTAATAATATGCATTAAAATAAAATCAAATTCCCCCAAAAACAAGAGTTTGTATCGAAACTCTTAAATTCTAATCTTTACAATTACAAAGATGCACATAAAATTATTCAGATGTATAAAAATATGAGATAATTTTGACTATCAAACGAGATTTTTTGAAGTTTGACAAAAAAGTATCAGAAAAAGCATGTGAGTTGATACTATTTTGACATTTACGCCTATGTTTTTAATACATTTACCTATATAGGTGGAAATGTAATAGGCATACAGCAGCGGTAAATATATCAGTTTACATGAGAAAAGATACAAATATCACTCATAAAGAACAATATTAGTTATAGACAATAAATATAATGTACGCGTACATTATATATATAACAGTGATAAGGTAGTATAACAGGAAAATAATCAAGATCAAATAAAATAAACTGAGTAAAAGTGAGAACAAAACTCATGATATGATAGTTTTATCAATACAATGAGATAGAAATAGAGCTGATATTGATATTTTTACAACCTATTGTGATTGTTTTAACATTAATTGTATGAGAAAATGATATAATGGAGAGAATTATATGTATATTTGCAGTGTATAAAAAAGGGAGATAGTGTTTAAGCGATAAGCTATTAGGGTTTCTTCCAGAGTATAGGGTTATTTATAGGGTAAATTAAAAATTTAGGGTATGAAAAAAGGTAAAAGACTTATCAAACTAATTCCAAATGCTGTTTGTATTATAGCAATAGGGATAATAGGGCTAAGCTACAGCATAGGAAATGCAAGCATTAAAAATTATAAGCTAGCATCTCTTGAAACAAGTAAAGCGCTTCAAGAGATAAAAAATGCATATATAGATGCAAACAGTGCAAATACAATCCACGTAGTGGTGATGACTAGTAAAAAAGATAATGAAGAAAAACTATCTCACATGATTGCAGCTGGATATAATGAAAAATTAGCATCTATACCTGCATCAGTAGAAAAAACAAACATAAGAAAATAAATACATCTTTCATACATAATACGTACATGAGTTAGGTAAATTAAAGCTTGACTCACACAAAGTGTTTTAGGTTAGTAATTAATTTGACCCTCAATTTTTAATATGCATAGGCGTGCATCCGGATCGTTCCGCGTGTACGCCATTTTTTTTAGAAAATAGAGACCAAATTAAAAAAAGATGCAGAAATGAATGAAATGATACTTTTACAATCGAACATGATATTTTTATCAATACAATTAGGAAAATTCGAAAAATAATGATATCTTTACAGCGCATTGAGATAGGTTTACAAACTATTTTGATAGTTTCACTAATTATTTTGATTGGTTTAACTTTTATTAGCCAAAATAATTTGGAAACTGATATAAACAACATTATCTTTGTAACGTAATAAAAATAAGACAAGGTACAAAGTGAAGGTCTCAAAAAAAAGATTTCTACACAGAGTATAAGGGTAAAGATAAAGGGTTTCGAAAATAGAGTATAGGGTTTTAATTTTTAGGGTTAATCATTTTTAGGGTTTAATTAGTACATAAAGAAAGGGTAAAATTATGAAGACATTAAATTTAAATTCAACAAATTGGTTCGTAACATTATTCACATTGATTACAACCATTGCATTATCAAGTTGTGGTTCTGCAGAAGGTGATTCAATCATCGACGAAAAAATTCCATTAAGTACAGACGTACCATTTTACATTACACTAAAGGCTTATTCTGGAAGTGAAGATGTAACATCACAGGGGAGAGTTGGAAATGCATCACTCTATGTTTTTGACGAAAATGATAACTTCTATACACAAATGACAGTGGATAAATCATATTTATTAGAAGCAAAACCAATAGCTATAAACTGCCCAAATTCAAAGAAAATAACTGTAGCTGTATGGTCAGGGATATCTTCCGATAAAGAAAACATAAGCTCAATGAGCAAGGCAAATATTTTAAGCGATCTGAAAGTAAGCATAAATAATGAAAATGGGATTGCTAGCAATCAACCAACAGATATGTTTTATGGAAAAACCGTAATCTACAAGAATGCAACAACAAAAGCTCAAACACAAGAACTTAAGATAGAAAGCAAAGTTGCATCAATGGCAATTCTTACAAAAAATGTAGCAACCTCAATCAATGATACTAACGCAACATATACATACAAAATAAAAAGCACAAAATGTTCATATAACGCAAATGGCGAATTGACAGGAAATGATATAGAATTTGTCGTTCCAGCAAAAGTTGGAGATAACGGATGTGTAGTTTCAGGTACATTCTTTATCATACCTTCTTCAAATATTACGATAGAACTCGTTAAGGATGGAAATACGATCCTTTCAAGCAAAAATCTCCAAAATACAGAAAACGTGTCTGTAAATGCAGGAGAAAAGACTATAGCAACATTTGACTTTACAAGACAAAATAGCAATCTTTATGTTGCAAACTGGAATTCAGTAAGTCAAATTGTTGAAGTTGGATAATTTTTAAAACCCTCTTTATGTACTTACGCACATTCGAAAATTTTCGGATGTGCGTTTTTTAATTGAAAATATCCGAACCTTAATGATATGTTTACCACCGTTTGTGACACTATTACATATGTTAATATATATTCAAAGGATTAGGTAGATAGTTTTAAAACGTATGTGATAGTTTTACATATTATGATTGATAGAATTACAACTGATAGTTGATAGAAGAAAAATAGTAGGCGAATGATAAATAAATTACCTTTGTATCAGAATAAACACTATACAATTTGTAAAATTTTACCCTATACTCTGTTTGTAGAAATCCCTAATAATTCTACAGACAAACCTAATTAATATAACCGTGAGGTTACATAATTATTATAAAAGTCCGAAATGTCGACATCGAAAGATGAAAACATTGCGGACTTTTCATTTAAAAGAGAAAAGCAAAAAATTAAATAGCAAACAATGAGAAATAAAAAAAGATCCGCGTCCATGACACGAATCTCTAATTTGTAGCGAGGCCCGGGATTGAACCGGGGACCTCATGATTATGAATCATGCGCTCTAACCAGCTGAGCTATCTCGCCATCATACAACTCAAATGCTTTTGAATTGACGGTGCAAAAGTAGAGCAAATTTTTATACTATGCAATACTTTGACAAAAAAAGAAGCTAATAAAAATCGAAAATGGGAAAAGACTAAGAATATTTACGAACAAAGATTTGGAGTATATACAATAATATTGTATCTTTCGGGAAATGCAATGAAAAATGACACAGGAGAAATTTCATATTGAATATTTTCTCGATCAGGTTTCGAGAAAAAGCCTTTGGAACCATATCACAACCCCGATTGGTTTAGCTACTTGGTTCGCTGACAGTGTCAATATAAATGACAATGTCTACACATTCAGATGGAACAAAGAGGAACAACAAGCGATAGTAGTCACAAGTAAAACAGAAGAAATGATTAGGTTTCATTGGATAGAGGATGAAGAAAATGCATATTTTGAATTCAGGATACATACTTTAGAACTTACAGACACAACAAGTCTTGAAATAACAGACTTCGCAGAACCCGAAGAAAAAAAAGATTCTATAGAATTATGGGATACACAAATTGAAGAATTGAAACGTACGCTAGGAATTTAGCAGTTTTCCTGAAATCTATATGGTTCCTATCATTTTTTGCAGTACTTTTGCTCCGCCAATGCGATAAAAGATGCGAAGAATAAAGCGCTTATATACATTCATGTTACAAACATTCCTGCCGTTGTTCCTAATGACCTTCGGCATATGCCTCTTCATTGTGCTGATGCAATTCATTTGGAGATATATAGACGACATGGTGGGCAAAGGATTGGGATTACCAGTCTTGGGTGAAATGTTTTTGTACGCGGCATTGTTTCTGATTCCGATGGCATTACCTCTAGCCATTTTATTGGCGTCACTGATGACATTCGGTAATCTAGGAGAACGATTAGAACTATTGGCAATGAAATCAGCAGGCGTTTCACTGATACACATCATGAGACCACTGACAGTATTAATAGCAGCCATAAGTGTAGGAGCTTTCTTCTTTCAAAATAATGCAATGCCGGTGATTCAAGTCAAACTCTATTCCCTGCTCTATTCCATAAGACAGAAATCACCAGAATTGGATATTCCTGAAGGCACTTTCTATAATGAAATAACAGGGTATAATGTATATGTAAAGCATAAAGATCGTGAGACCGGATTACTTCGTAACATCATGATATATGATTACGCAAATGGATTTAACAATGCAAATATTATGGTAGCCGATTCAGGTCGACTAAAAACATCAGCAGACAAGTTATTCCTGATACTTTCCTTATATAATGGAGAATCATTTGCCAATTTAAGAGATCAATCAGATGTAACAGGAAGTATGAAAGCTGTTCCATATCGCCGTGAGACATTTAAATCGAGAGATATTTTGATAGAATTCGATGCTAACTTCACCCGGACAGATGAATCATTCCTGCAAAATCAATATATCGGAAAGAATCTTACCAGCTTACAGCATTCGATTGACTCGATGAATGTCAGATTAGACAGCGTGAGGACGCTTAACTCCAAAGATGTTGTACAAATGTCATACAAAAAATCTTTTGCCGACAGAGCTTATCCAGCAAATGAAGATAAAATAGCTCAAGCAAGAGATAAAACAGCGGTTGTAAACTTCGATAGCCTATATGAAGCAAAAAATAAAGGGGACAAGATTACGCTGCTTACACGTTCAAAAGCTGCAATAGAGAATCTGAAATCAGATTATTTCTTTAGAGCATCAAGTTTAGACGATGAATCTTACAAGGTACGCCGACATAAAACAGAATGGCACAATAAATTTACCGTTTCTTTTGCTTGTCTGGTATTTTTCTTTATCGGAGCACCGCTGGGTGCAATTATCAGAAAGGGGGGTCTTGGAACACCAGTGGTCATATCCGTCTTTCTATTTATATTTTATTATGTCATTAATAATATCGGATTCAAAATGGCGCGAGATGGCGTATGGTCAGCTTGGGAAGGGATGTGGCTTAGTTCAGCAGTATTAGCTCCATTAGGCATATTCTTAACTTATAAAGCAGCACACGATTCTGTTATTCTAAACTCAGACACTTATCTTAACGCCATAAAGAAACTGTTCGGTAAAAAAGAAGGGCGTATTGTCGGACGAAAGGAAGTTATTATATACAATTCGGATTACAAAGCCATAAGGCCTCGTTTGATAGAATTGATAAAGAATTGCCAAAGTTATATTGCCGGGCATAAAAGATGGATTCATTACATTAGATTCTGGGAAAATGGAGGACGCGATTATAATGCAGAATTAATCGCCAAAGAGATGGAAAGCATCATCGAAGAGTTATCAAATTCAGATCAGAATCTGGTTTTAAATAAATTAATGGATTACCCAATTATCAGTGGATATATGAAAATAAACTCCAGGATCAACAACAAACTAGGAGTCGCTGTAGGATTATTTATTCCGATAGGACTACCACTTTATCTTCTTGCCGTTTATCAACGCAAACTACTACGCCATGATATAGAAACTGTAAAAAAGGCGAGTGAAGATATGGTAGAAATCATTGATAATGAAAAACTAATTGCAGATAATTAAATTATGGAGATAAATAAAATGGATGGAATCGTTATGAATTCAATAGAAGAAGCAATAGAAGATTTTCGTGATGGAAAATTTCTTATTGTAGTTGACGATGAAGATCGTGAAAACGAAGGTGATCTGATTATTGCTGCTGAAAAAGTAACGCCCGAAAAGATCAACTTTATGTTGAAACATGCACGTGGCGTTTTATGTGCACCGATAACCATCTCAAGATGTGAAGAATTGAACTTACCTCATCAAGTTTTGAACAATACTTCTGTACTGGGGACGCCTTTTACTATCACAATTGATAAACTGGAAGGTTGTACGACCGGCGTTTCTGCAGCAGACAGAGCTGCTACTATCCGCGCTTTAGCCGATCCGAACTCAACTCCCGAAACGTTTGGGCGACCAGGACATATTAATCCGCTTTATGCACAAGAAAAAGGCGTACTCCGTAGAGCTGGACATACGGAGGCATGCGTAGATATGGCTCGGTTAGCCGGACTTTATCCGGCTGCCGCATTGATGGAAATCATGAATGAAGACGGAAGTATGGCACGTCTGCACGAACTACGAAAAATGGCCGACGAATATGGGATTAAATTGATTACTATTGCTCAGCTCATTGCCTACCGTTTAAAACAGGAATCGCTCGTTGAAATGGGAGTTGAAGTAGATATGCCTACAGAATATGGTCATTTCAGACTTATCCCATTCCGTCAGAAAAGCAACGGATTAGAGCATATTGCTATCATCAAAGGAGAAATTAAAGGGACGGACCCTGTATTAGTACGCGTTCATTCGTCGTGTGCAACTGGCGATATCTTTGGTTCGATGCGTTGCGATTGTGGAGAACAATTGCATAAGGCTCTTCAAATGATTGAAAAAGAAGGAAAAGGAGCTGTAATCTATCTAAATCAGGAAGGACGCGGCATTGGTTTGATGGATAAGATGAAAGCTTACAAACTACAGGAAAACGGAATGGACACCGTCGATGCTAATATCTATTTGGGACATAAAGCCGATGAACGCGATTACGGCGTTGGTGCTGAGATTCTGCATCATTTGGGAATTACAAAGATGAGGTTGATGACTAATAATCCTGTCAAACGCGTCGGATTAGAGGCTTACGGACTAACAGTCGTTGAATATGTTCCAATAGAGACGACTCCCAATCCATATAACGAATTCTACATGAAGACAAAGAAAGAACGGATGGGTCACATTCTGCATAATGTTAAATGAATAAGATTAACAACCATAAAATATTCGATTATGACACAAGTTTCAGAGCGTTTAGCTAAATTATCGCCATCAGAAACGCTGGCGATGTCGCAAAAAAGCAGTGAACTTAAAGCGCAAGGCATTGATGTTATTAATTTAAGCGTAGGTGAGCCTGATTTCAACACACCTGAGCATATCAAAGTGGCAGCAAAGAAAGCCATTGATGGAAACTTCTCACACTATTCGCCAGTTCCAGGCTACATGGATCTTCGCAAAGCCATCGTTTCCAAACTGAAAAATGAAAACGGTTTGGATTATACAGCAGATCAGATAATCGTTTCAAACGGTGCGAAACAATCAGTATGCAATACATTACTCTGCATTATTAATCCGGGCGACGAAGTTATTATCCCAGCTCCATATTGGGTTAGTTATATCGAAATGGTAAAATTGGCAGAAGGAACGAGTGTCGTTGTAAGCGCTGGAATCGAACAGGATTTCAAAATTACACCTGCACAGTTAGAAGCTGCCATAACACCTAAAACAAAAGCAATCATACTATGTTCGCCCTCAAATCCAACTGGTAGCGTGTACAGCGAAGATGAATTGAAAAAACTGGCTGAGGTATTAAAGAAACATGAAAATATCATTATTATCTCAGACGAAATTTATGAACACATCAACTATATTGGTGCTCATCATAGTCTAGCACAAATACCAGAGCTCAAAGAACGTGTAGTTATTGTCAATGGCGTTTCAAAAGCATATGCAATGACAGGATGGCGTATAGGATTTATAGCAGCTCCTCTATGGATTGCCAAAGCTTGTAACAAACTGCAAGGGCAATACACTTCAGGGGCAAGTTCAATTGCTCAGAAAGCTGCTGCTGCCGCTTTTGCAGGAGATCAGAATTGCGTTGAAGAAATGCGCCTTAATTTTCTCCGCCGTCGTGATTTAATCATTAAACTTTGCAAAGAAATTCCGAATATTGAAATAAATATTCCAGACGGTGCATTCTATGTTTTTCCTAAAGTAAATGCTTATTTCGGAAAACAGGCAGATGACCGCAAAATCGAAAATGCAGCAGATTTAGCTATGTACCTACTAGAAATTGGTCATGTAGCGACAGTAGGAGGAAAAGCTTTCGGTGCTCCGGATTTTATCCGTCTATCGTATGCAACATCAGATGAAAATCTTGTTGAAGCTATAAAAAGAATAAAAACAGCTTTAGCTAAATTGCAATAAAGCAAGCTATAAATGTCAGGTAAGCAGGGTATTATCAGTAATATCCTGCTTCTTTATCTCCACGAGAATTGAATATTCATAAACAGTTGTACCCATATCCACAAATTTTGAAGGGATTTCGGAGATAAAAAGGAAAAGACCACGGAAATTTGATTCCGCAGCCTTTTGAATAAAATATATAATAAATTGACCGATTAATAATCAATCTACATTCAGAGTAACACGCTTAAAGCTTGTAGCTGTCAATTCTTTGTCAGCACTGTGCATATACTGTTCGATAGAAATCTTTTCATCCTTGATAAATGCCTGCTGAAGCAATGTATTCTCCTTATAATATTTTGTCAATGAACCTTGAGCGATGCGATCAAGCAGATTCTCCGGTTTACCAGCTTCACGTGCTTTATCACGAGCGATTTCAAGTTCCTGATCTATTACATGCTGTGGAACTTCACTAGGAAGAACCGAAACAGGATTCATAGCAGCTACTTGCATAGCGACGTCACGAGCCATCTGATGTTCAATTGATGCCTTATTAAAAGCAACAATAGAAGCCAACTTATTACCTGGATGCATATATGAAATTGTTGCTGCACCCTTAACAAATTCGTAAGCGCTCAACTCCATCTTCTCTCCTGTAACACCGATACGATCAACGATATGATCGCTGATTGAGCGACCATCAGCCAACGTCAAAGCCAAAAGTTCTTCTTTGGTTGCCGGTTTAACTTCGAACGCCTTATCCAAAATATCCTGAGTAAGAGCAACGAAATCGGCATTCTTTGCAACAAAGTCTGTTTCACAGTTTAATGCAACGATAGCTGCAAACTCACCCTTATCGGCTGCTAAAACACAACCTTCAGAAGCTTCACGATCAGAACGTTTAGCGGCAACAGCCTTTCCTTTCTTACGGATGATTTCCATGGCTTTCTCGAAATCATCTTCTGCTTCGATCAAAGCATTCTTGCAATCCATCATTCCGGCACCGCTCATTTTGCGCAAGTGCTTAATATCCTCTAATGTAACTGCCATAATATTGTATCTTTATTGTTTTTGAATTTTAATAGTAAAAAGTTATCGGCAAATGCCGACTATGCATTTTGCATTAAAAAAGTGTGCTGGCAAGCAGTGTAATGAAAGATTCATTATCCGCAACGCAAGCACACCTTCAGTATAGAATAATTATTCTTCCGTATTTGAATCAGATTCGGTATCAGCAACGCTATCTTCAACTTCGTTTTCCTGATCTGCCTCTTCTTTTCTTGCGTGATCTTTCTTTACAGGCGATTTTGCCTTACGCTCTCTTCTCGGAGCTTCGCCTTCGCCTGCAGCTTCAGTGTCCACCTTTTCAGCTTTGCGTTCTTCAAGTCCTTCATTCATTGCTTCGCAAAGTGCACCAGCGATAACTTCTACAGATTTTGTAGCATCATCGTTAGCCGGGATAACGAAATCGATGTTTGATGGATCCGAATTGGTATCTACCATGCCGAAAACTGGAATACCCAAACGGTTTGCTTCACGTACAGCAATATGTTCTTTCATTACATCAACAACAAACAATGCAGCTGGAAGGCGGGTCAAGTCTGCTATTGAACCCAAAGTCTTCTCCAACTTTGCACGTTGACGTGTAATCTGAAGTTTTTCTCTTTTTGAGAGATTATCAAAAGTACCATCTTTGGTCATCTTGTCGATAGTAGCCATCTTTTTGACAGCCTTACGAATTGTCGGGAAGTTTGTTAACATTCCACCCGGCCAACGTTCGATAACATACGGCATTCCTACCGAGGAAGCCTTATCGGCAATAACCTGTTTAGCCTGTTTTTTAGTAGCGACGAACAGCACCTTCTTACCTTGTTTTGCCAAGTTTTTCAAGGCCTCAGCTGCTTCGTCTACTTTAGCAACTGTTTTATATAAATCAATGATGTGAATATCATTGCGCTCCATAAAGATATAAGGAGCCATTGCAGGATTCCACTTTCTTTTGAGGTGTCCAAAGTGACAACCTGCTTGTAATAACTGATCAAAATTAACTCTTGACATTGTTTTCTTTTTAAATCGTTTACATTCTTTGTTTTTAACTCAACCATCAGGTAGTCTTTCTGCATTCAACATGTTAAAAGAATCCCGATAATTTAGATACTAAACGCTTAGTCGTTGTAAGAAACTCACAAATAACATCAACGTTTGCTAAACTGGAATCTCTTACGTGCCTTTGGACGTCCTGGTTTCTTACGCTCAACTGCACGAGGATCACGTGTTACAAAACCTTCAGCTCTCAGAGCAGCCTTATCTTCCGGATTGATTTTAACCAATGCACGAGCGATAGCTAAACGTGCTGCTTCTGCCTGGCCCTTAAAACCTCCGCCATCCAAATTGATTCTAATATCATATTGTTCAGCAACATTCAGCTTTGCGAGTGGCTGCTTAACAACAAACTGAAGGATGGTAGAAGGAAAATAGCTTGTAAATTCACGCTTATTGACCGTGATTTTTCCTGTTCCTTCGCTAACGAATACGCGAGCAACTGCTGCTTTGCGTCTTCCTATTGCATTTACTACTTCCATTGTTATTATTTAAGTGAGTTTATATCGATTAACTTAGGCTGCTGAGCTTCTTGTTTGTGCTCGGTACCTGCATACACATATAAGTTATTCAATAACTTAGCTCCCAGACTATTTTTGGGGAGCATTCCCTTTACGACCTTACGGAACAAGTGATCCGGACCTTTCTTCAGCAAATCTGCCGGAGTGTAGGCTACCTGTCCTCCAGGATATCCACTATATCTCAAATAAACACGTTCATCCCACTTTTTACCGGTCAGAACGATTTTCTCTGCATTGATAATGATCACATTATCACCGCAATCAACGTGAGGAGTAAAATTAGGTTTATACTTGCCACGCAAAAGTTTGGCAACCTTTGCACAGAAGCGCCCTAATGTTTGTCCATCAGCGTCAACAATGACCCATTCCTTGTTTACAGTTGCTTTGTTTGCAGAAACGGTCTTAAAACTTAAAGTATCCACTGCTTAATAAATTAATAAATTAATAACTCTAAAAAACAAGGATTCAATCCTCAGTATGCATTATTGCTACGGACACTGTATGACACAACAATGCGCTAAGTATTAAGCCCTTAGTACTATTTTGATAATATTCGGCTTGCAAAGGTACGTCTTTTCTGTGAATTACAAAACTTTTCGCCCTATTTTTACTCACATTCATTTTTCACAAAAATCATTGATACTGATAAAATCAAGTTAATTACATCATCTAAACATATAACCCAAGGAGAGTGTAACATTATTCTGATAGAGGGATGATTCGCCTTCACCTCTCACAGCCCGACGATCGAGTGTACCAAAAACGCTCGAAATAGCGAAAAAATATTGTTTATAATCGACATGAACACCCACATTAACACCCAAATCAAATGATTTCAAATCGGTATCTTTGGTATCACCAAAGTTTATATCCACATTTTGGTTCTCAGTATTCATTTTTCCAAAAAGCGAAAAATCAAGAGACGGTCCAAAGAAAACGCCCAAATGAATATCATTTATAGCAAATGTATAAGCTGCATCCAATGGAATTTGGATAGAATAATAATTGCATTTATTGTATGAATTACGTGCGCCCTCAACAGTATAATTCGATAAGAATGAACCACCTTCATTGACAAAAGCTACTTCCGGACGAAAAGACCAACGTTTATAGACATGTACATCGGCAAGTCCTGCAACGCTAAAGCCACATCGTGCACCCGAACGATAAGTACCTTCCACCTTTTGTGCCATAGAAGAATAGGAGCCACCTGCACGGAAACCAAATACAGTTTGTGCAGAAGTTCCTACCGAAACTAATGTCATCATAATAACAAGCAATCCAATTGTTCTCAATATCTTTCTCATTTTCATCATCTTCTTTCTAACCACAAAGATAGAAAACATTTAAACATAAGAAAAAATTCAATGTATACTTTTTACTGAAAAGCTAAAGAATAACTATACATTATTTATATAGTATCTGCCCTGTATACTCCTCAATAAAAATTTATAGCAAAAAGAAATATAACAAATATTCAAAAAAGCATTATCTTTATACGCTCAAAACAGAGATCACAATAGAAAAACATGGAACCATTTATACATTTACACGTCCATACTCAATATTCCTTACTAGACGGACAGGCCTCTATAGATGCGCTCATTGACAAAGCGCAAAAAGATGGAATGCATGCCATTGCCGTCACCGATCACGGTGTAATGTTTGGAATAAAAGAGTTCTTCAACAAGGTTACAAAAATCAATGGCAAACATCAAGATGCCATCAAGAATTACGAAAAAGAGATAAAGGGACTTCAAGCAAAAACAGAATTGTCAATTGAAGAACAAGCTCATGTAACAGAACTTCGAAAACAAATCGAAGGCGAAAAAACAAAAATATTCAAACCTATTTTCGGATGCGAATGTTATTGCGCGCGCCATGGAAGAATGAGCAAATTATCTACCCAAGATGATCGAAGCGGATGGCATCTCATCGTTTTAGCAAAGAACCAGACCGGATATAAAAATCTGATCAAGATTGTTTCGCTATCATGGACAGAAGGTTTTTATGGACGTCCCCGCATAGACAAGGAACTTCTTGAAAAACATCATGAAGGATTAATCGTATGTTCAGCCTGTATAGGAGGTGAAATACCACAGCTCATTTTGAGTGGACAACTCAATAAGGCGGAAGAATCCGTCCTCTGGTTCAAAAACTTATTCGGCGATGATTATTATTTGGAAATTCAGCGTCACGAAACTCATGATCCAACAGCTGCCCAAGATGTATACCCCCATCAGGTAATTGCCAATAAAGAAATTTTACGATTGGGAGCCAAGCATAATATAAAAGTCATTGCCACCAATGACGTTCACTTTGTGAATGAGGACGACGCTGAAGCCCACGACCGCTTGATATGTCTTAGTACTGGTAAAGATTTGGATGACCCAAAGCGCATGCGTTATACTAAGCAGGAATGGATGAAGACAACAGCAGAAATGAACGCTATCTTTTCTGATATTCCCGAGGTGCTCAGTAACACACTTGAAATAGCTGATAAAATAGAGTTCTACACTATTGACCATGCGCCGATTATGCCGACCTTCAGTATTCCGAAATCATTCGGTACAGAAGAAGAATACCATACTAAATTTAGCGAAAAAGATCTGTTCGATGAGTTTACTCGTGATGAAAACGGCAAAATAGTACTGAGCGAAACAGATGCCCAAGCAAAAATCAAGAAACTGGGAGGTTACGAGAAGCTATACAGAATAAAACTGGAAGCAGATTATTTGGAGAAACTAACCTACGACGGAGCAAAGAAATGCTATGGCGAAAATTTAACTGATGAAGTCAAAGAGCGTCTGAACTTCGAATTGCATGTCATGAAGACAATGGGCTTTCCCGGTTACTTTCTCATTGTACAGGACTTTATCCGTGCAGCACGAGAAGAATTGAACGTTTCAGTTGGTCCTGGACGTGGTTCGGCTGCAGGATCGGCTGTGGCCTACTGCTTGGGAATCACTAAAATTGATCCTATCAAATATGATCTTCTATTCGAACGTTTTCTGAATCCTGACCGTATCTCACTTCCTGATATCGATACTGACTTTGATGATGACGGTCGTGGAGACGTCTTACGTTGGGTGACTGAAAAATATGGTGCCGAACGCGTAGCTCACATTATCACCTATGGAACAATGGCTGCTAAATCGGCTATCAAAGATGTTGCTCGTGTTGAAAAACTACCTCTTTCCGAATCAAATTATCTGGCAAAACTTGTCCCTGACAAGATTCCTGATATGAAAAAATTCAAATTAGGAGATGCCATTAATTATGTACAGGAACTAAAAGATGCTGCAAGCGGAACTGAACCGCTTGTACGTGATACGTTGATGTTCGCCCAAAAGTTGGAAGGCAACGTTCGTAATACAGGAGTTCATGCTTGTGGTGTAATCATTGGCAGATATGACATATCTGATGTAGTACCCGTATGTACAGCCAAAGATAAGGACACCAATGAAGAACTATTGGTCACACAATACGAAGGATCGGTCATTGAAGAAACTGGTTTAATCAAGATGGACTTTCTTGGATTGAAAACCCTTTCTATCATCAAGGATGCTTTAGAAAACATTAAACAGACAACTAATGAAGACTTAGATATTGACCATATAAGTCTGGAGGATCCCGCCACATATAAACTATATTGCGAAGGACGTACGACAGGTACATTCCAGTTTGAATCCGCCGGTATGCAAAAATACCTCAAAGAGCTACAACCATCAAAATTTGAAGACTTGATTGCGATGAATGCTCTTTATCGACCAGGGCCTATGGACAATATTCCATCATTCATTGCTCGCAAGCAGGGAAAAGAGCCTATCAAATATGACATTCCTATCATGGAACGTTATCTGAAGGATACTTACGGCATCACTGTTTATCAGGAACAGGTCATGCTTCTGTCACGTTTGCTGGCGAACTTCACTCGAGGTGAAAGTGATACACTACGTAAAGCCATGGGAAAGAAACAGATTGAAAAAATGAATCATCTGAAATCTAAATTTCTGGCTGGTGGAAAGGCTAATGGACATTCAGAAGAAACCTTATTGAAAATCTGGAGCGAATGGGAGAAATTCGCCTCGTATGCATTCAATAAAAGTCACGCTACATGCTATTCCTGGGTTGCGTATCAAACAGCCTATCTCAAAGCAAACTATCCTTCGGAATATATGGCGGCCGTGTTAAGTCGAAGTTTATCAAACATTGTTGACATCACCAAATTCATGGATGAGTGTAAAGCAATGGGTATACAAGTATTAGGCCCTGATGTAAATGAATCATTCTTAAAGTTTGCTGTCAACAAAAACAAAAATATTCGTTTTGGACTTGGAGCCGTAAAAGGTGTTGGGGAATCTGCAGTAGCAAACATCATCGAAGAAAGGGCGAAAAACGGCTCATTCAAAAATATCTTTGACTTTGTAGAACGCGTCAACTTAACCGCCTGCAATAGAAAAAATATTGAGTCACTAGCTTTAGCAGGCGCATTTGATAATTTAGGCATCAAACGTGAAGAGTTTTTCACTGAAACGGGGAAAGAAGAGACATTTACAGAGACATTAATCCGCTACGGTAACAAATTTCAACTAGATAAAAGCACTGCGGCTAACTCTCTTTTTGGCAACGAAGCTTTTGTTTCAATTTCCAAACCCGAAATACCCAAATGTGAAAGTTGGGGAATCCTCGAAAAACTCAACAAGGAAAAAGATTTGGTTGGCATTTATCTCTCAGCACATCCCTTAGATGAATATAATATTATACTAAAATATGTATGTAATACTGGAGTGATAGAACTTAAAGATCGCGAAAGTCTGAAAGGTCGGGACATATTGTTAGGAGGGATCGTCACAGCGACACGTGAAGGGATGAGTAAGACTGGCAAACCATACTGTATTGTCAAAATCGAAGACTTTACAGGCAGCGATGAAATACCCCTATTTGGAAACGACTATATTGAATACAGTAAATATTGTAAAACAGGTATGTATCTGCTTATCAATGCTCGTGTAGAAGCAAGTCAGTGGAAAGAGAATGATTTGAGATTCAAAATCAGTTCAATCCGATTACTTCAAGATGAAAAAGAAAAGCTTATAGAAAAAATCAGCATAAGTTTACCCATTCATGAACTGGATGAACAGACAATCAACGAACTTTCAACATTAATCAAAAGTAATCCGGGGAACAGCCAACTTTACTTCAGAGTAATAGATGGAACCAACAAAATCTCGCAAACATTCTATTCCCAGAATATTCGTTTGAACGTTACAAATACTTTGATTGACTTTCTCCAGAAAAATGAAAATATTGATTTTATAATTAACAAATGAGATAGTAAAAACAAAAAATATTGATTACTTTTGGCTGCATAAAGCGAAAAAGAAAACTAAACAAAATAAGTTATGGCATTACAGATTACAGATGAAAACTTTGCCGAATATGCAAATTCAGGCAAACCTATGGTTCTCGATTTCTGGGCAGAATGGTGTGGACCGTGTCGCATGATTGCTCCAATTATCGAAGAACTATCTAAAGAATACGAGGGACGCGTCGTCGTTGGAAAAATGGATGTTGACAACAACAATGATGTCGTATCAGAATTCGGCATTCGTAATATTCCAACAATACTATTCTTTAAAGATGGCAAACTGATGGACAAACAAGTAGGTGCTGCACCAAAGCAGACTTTCGTAAATAAAGTTGAAGCGCTTCTATAACATGATATTTTCACAACAATATAATAAAAAAGCCGGATTACAATTTGTTGGTCTGGCTTTTTACTTTTTCAAAAGGTACAAAAATTTCTCATCGTATCAATATTTAAAATATAATACATATATTTGCGTATGAACATTTAAAACAACAATACAAATTTCAAATGATAAAGACTAACCATTTCTCACATAATAGAATTAGAATAATTTACCTGTTTGCCTTTATTTTTATTTTTGTCTATAGTGCAAACCCTCAAATCCACACGCCCGAGAATGGTCCAATTTTAATCATCAGTTCTTACAATCCTGACACACGCAACACTACACAGAATATTTCAGAATTCATGGACGAATACAAACAATTAGGAGGCAAATCGCCTGTTATTATTGAGAACATGAATTGTAAAAGTCTTCCTGAAGCACCTATGTGGAAAAATAGGATGTTCAATATTTTAAGCAAATATACTGGTAACAATCGACCTAAAGCCGTCATTATATTAGGGCAAGAGGGATGGGCATCCTATTTGTCTCAAGATAAAGACATATTGCAAGATATACCTGTAATATGCGGTATGGTGAGTCGCAACTTTGTCCTTTTGCCAGATAGTAATACAGATATTGCCAATTGGACTCCAAAGAGTTATGATCTTGAAGATTTTGAAAATATTAAACATCATGTAGCTGGACTTGTTTATTCATACGACATTAAAAAAAATCTAGACCTTATATTTACCTTTTATCCTAAAACCAAACATATTGTACTTATAACTGATAACAGTTATGGAGGTATTGCCCTGCAAGCTCTTGTCAAGAAAGAAATATCATATAAGCCAGTTGATCTTATTGAATTAGACGGCCGTAAGTATGATATATATCAAATTAATGATTCTTTAAAAGAATTGCCATCACAAACAGCTATTTTGATTGGCTCGTGGCGAGTAGATAAAAATGATAGCTATTATATTGGAACTGCGACCCATTCAATGAAGGCAATAAGACCAGATATTCCTGCATTCACTCCTACATCTGTTGGATTAGGATACTGGGTTATTGGAGGTTATATGCCCAAATATCATCCCGTAGGGAAAGAACTAGCCCGAGAAGTAATTAATATTCTATCTGAAGGAAACAATAAGAATTTGCATGTCACCGAAGTCCCTAATATATATAATTTTGATGCTGAACAATTGAAAGCATTCAATATTAATGACCACTTATTACCAAAAGGTGCAATATTAACCAACACCAACGAGAACATATTTGTGAAATATAAATATGAAATACTATCTATCACTATACTAATTCTTGCTTTCTTTATTATTCTCATATTAATTTTCTTAGCCCGCACTAATAAATTAAAAAATAAACTATTAGGTCTACAAAAAGATAATTCGCTGATATTAAACAATATCCAAGTTTCACTATCTTTTATCAATCCAGATTACACAATCAAATGGAGAAATAACATTCTTATCCCATGCGGAATACCTCAATACGGTACTGGTCACTGCCACATTTCAGACTCTCCCATAGCACCATTCTGTGATAATTGTTCTTTAGAAAAGATTATCAACAAGCACAAAAAGATTGATACAGTAGCACAGTATGGTGAACGATACGTTCATCTCACCTATATTCCTGTTCATGATGACAACGATAAATTCTTAGGAGTCATTCTAAAAAAAGAAGATGTTACAAAAGAGAAACGAGCAGAAAACGAACTGCGCATAGCAAAAGAAAAAGCAGAAGGAGCTGATAAACTGAAAACTGCCTTCCTTGCCAATATGAGTCATGAAATACGGACTCCACTAAACGCTATTGTAGGCTTTTCAAATCTTATGGCAACAACAACAGACGATAACGAACGCGAGGAATATGCAAAAATAATCAATAGCAGTAATGAGCATTTGCTACAATTAATCAATGACATTCTGGATATTGCAAAAATTGAAGCCGGCACATTGACATTTACTGACTCCGAAACAGACCTAAATGCGCTTATGTCGGAAATAGAATTATCCTCACAACTCAAATCCGTAAATGGTGTTGAAATAGCTTTTACCGACAGGCTCCCCCAATGTACTATAATGATTGACAGAATACGTCTATCACAGGTCATAACAAACCTCATTAACAATGCCATCAAATTCACAGAAAAGGGCCATATCCATTTCGGCTATCAACATGAAGGAAAAGAACTTTACTTTTTTGTTGAAGATACCGGTTTTGGCATAGCGCCTGAAAAGAAAGAAAAAATATTCGAACGCTTTGTAAAATTGAACGACTTTGCTCCAGGTACAGGGTTAGGTCTATCCATTTGCCAAATGATTATCAAAAAAATGGAAGGAATAATTGGTGTAGATTCAGAAGAGAGTAAAGGTTCAACCTTCTGGTTCAGGCTTCCTGATTCTATCATTATGAAGAACAACGCATAATTCTACCACTAAAATCTTTCTCGTCTAATAGAATTAAAAATTTAACACTACTTTTATCTATAACATTGAAAAAGTATTTTACCTTTGCACATACTGTAGTGACACAATTCGGCGGAATAATGTCACTACAATTTTGTGTATAGGCGTATTTTTGTTCATTTTGCGCATATACGCCTAATAGAACCAGCAATCTGTTAAAACTGATTGTATTCTCTAGCATGCTTTAGGCATGATTTATTTTAATTGTTTTTTTAGTAAAAACCAACAAACGTATTATGTCAACAAATTCAAAATGGATTAAACTATGCGTTTTAGTCGCATTATTCGGCGGTGTTGGCACAGAAGGAGCGGCAAGTAGGGATTACTTACCATCCGTTCAATCTGTTCAGCAGAGCAACAAAGTAACCGGTTTAGTAAGTGATGAATCCGGTCCAGTTGCAGGCGCTTCAATAGCGATTAAAGGAACGTCAAACGGAACAATCTCCGACGCCAACGGAAGATTTGTATTAGAAAATTTAAAAAGAGGTTCTGTGCTTATTATATCATTCGTAGGATATACAAGCCAGCAAATCACATGGAATGGTCAAAGCTCACTAAACATCAAACTATCAAGTGATAACCAATACTTAGATGAGGTAGTTGTTGTAGCTTATGGCACAGCCAAGAAGTCTTCATTCACAGGATCTGCTAGTGTTGTCAAAGCCGAGCAGATGGAGAAGATCTCAGGTTCAGGTTTTGCAGAAGCTTTACAAGGTATGAGTGCCGGAGTTAGCGTTGTCAACAACGAAGGAAACCCTGGATCCGAATCGCGTATTCAGATCCGTGGTATCAGTTCAATGTCAGGGAACACAACTCCATTATATGTTGTCGATGGTATGCCTTATGATGGAACATTAAACTCTATCAACCCATCTGATATCGAATCGATGACTGTATTGAAAGATGCCGCTGCTTCTTCACTTTATGGTTCTCGTGCTGCCAATGGCGTTGTTGTTATCACAACTAAGAAGGGTAAACAAGGAAAACCAACAATTAGTTTCAGAGGAGCTTGGGGTACTTCTGATTTGGCTGTTCCGCATCCTGAAAAAGCCAATCCATACCAACAGTTACTCAACGTATGGCAAGCTATCTACAATGACCAGTATTACAAATACGGCAAGACCTCACAAGTAGCTGGCGACTATGCATCCGAAACAGTACTTTCACACCATGTCAATGCCCGTACCAATTCAGCAGGCGAAACAGTGTACGTAACGCCTTTCAAGAATATGGATCCAACCAAATATGTTTTGCATGATGGAAATGGCAATGCCTATACGAATCCGGATCTGCAAATGATTTGGGACAAGAAAGACTGGGACTGGTATGATGCCGTCTACAGCAAGAAGCTCCGTCAGGATTACGGTATTGATCTAAGCGGTTCGAGTCAGGATGGCAAAACACAGTATTTTACTTCTTTAGGATTCTTGAACGATAAAGGTTACTCAAATAACGATTATTATAAACGTTATTCATTCCGTGCCAATGTTACATCACAAGTAAACGACTGGTTATCAATGGGTGGTAATCTGGCCTACAGTTATGCCCGCCAGAACGCTCACGGTAACAACCGTTCATTGGTCTTCTCTAATACATTAAACTCACCGTATCTGCGTAATGCAGACAATACGGATTGGGAGCATTCGCTGAAGACCGGAGCCCGCGTTTATGATTATGGCACAAACAACGCAAACTTCTTCGGTGCAAACCCGGTATATCGTGGAGACTATTGGAACAATCCTAACGATGAAGACTTCGACAGTAATGAATTCAATACGGCTTCAGCACAATATTTCGCAGAGATTAAATTGCCCTATAACTTCAAATTCAAAACGGCTATAAGCCTGGATGATAACACGCAAAGCGAATACACATATGGTTCGGCAACACAGGGCGATGGACAGTTAGAACCTTATGGCGTAACCATCAAGACAACAGGTGGTAGCGCAGGCCGTTCTTCTTATAAAACGACTTCATTAACATGGAACAATCTGCTCACTTGGGATAAAAGCTTCGGAGATCACAACATCAATGCAATGTTAGGTCAAGAGTATTATCATTACAATCAACAATACAACTATGGCTACGGCGAAGGTATCATGCAGATGGATCAATATGAATTGTCTGCAACGACGACTAACTGGTCGGTTGATTCGAACCGTATCCGCTACGCATTGCTCTCTATGTTTGGTAAGTTAGACTACAACTACCTAAACCGATATTATCTATCGGCATCATTCCGTCGTGATGGATCTTCACGATTCAGCAAAGACAACCGCTGGGGTAATTTCTATTCAATAGGTGGTTCATGGCGTCTATCAAAAGAGGCTTTCATGGAACCAACCAGCAAATGGTTAGACAACTTAGCATTGCGTGCAAGTTATGGTACAACTGGTAATGACAGATTGTATAAGCGTAACACAAGCAATGGTTCTACGGGTAGTGAAATATGGTATGCATATCAATCATACTATGCATCTGACAATTTCTATGGCAGTTCTGGTTACAGGCCATCAACAGTAGCAACACCGGATCTAAAATGGGAAAGCAACAAACAGTTCAATGGTGCTATCGACTTCAGTTTATGGAATCGGGTAAGCGGTACTCTCGAATACTATACACGTAACTCATCAGACTTGCTATACTACAAGGATCTTCCTTTATCTGCACAAGTGGGTGAAGCTACAGGTATCAATACAAACCTGGGTAATGTACGTAACCAAGGTTTTGAATTGACATTGAACATTGTTCCAATCCGCACGAAAGAGTTCCAATGGAACATTGACGTAAACTTCTCGACTTTAAAAAATAAAGTAACCTACTTACCAAGCGGTCCATTTCTTTACAGTAACCGCGTTGCCGGTTATCGCATGGAAGAAGGCAAATCACTCTATGAATTTTATATGCCGAAGAACGCAGGTGTCAATCCTGAGAACGGTAGCATGCGCTACTATATCAAAGATGGTAATGGTGGATGGAAGACTACAGAGAAATTCTCTGACGTAACGACCAACGATTATCAATGGTGCGGAACAGCCATACCAAAGGCATTCGGTTCAATCACTAATAGTGTCAAGTGGAAAGATTTCGACGCATCGATGATGTGGTACGCTTCATTCGGCGCAAAGATGTACGATTACGTATATTTGGAGAACACCACAGTTCGTGATGGTGTAGGTATAATTGAAGATTTGGTTGAAGGAAAGGTATGGATGAAACCAGGTGACAACGCCAAATTCCCACGCTGGTCAGCCAACGACTATTCAAGCACACGTAAAGCAACAGATTTCTATCTATTCAACAATGATTACTTCCGTTTGAGAAATGCAACAATCGGCTATACAGTTCCAAAGAGATTAACAAACAAACTTGGTGTATCTCACCTCCGTTTCTACTTGAGTGGAGATAACTTATGGACGCTGGGCACAGCTGCAAGTCATCATAATGACCCTGAAACGGGTATTCTTGGTAACAACTACAATGGTAACGCGAATACAGATAACGGTCACCAGAGTGCAAGACGTGTATTCATGGGCGGTGTTCAAGTTTCATTCTAATTAAGAAAGGATTTCGTATGAAAAAAATATACAAAACTATTCGATTATTACCCGTTGCTTTATTAGCAATCACATTATGGGGATGTAATGACCAATTGACTACTGGCGATGCACAGAAGGTTTCGTCAGGAACCATCTTATCGAACACAGCAGGTTTGAATATGGCACTGAATTCAGCTTATCACTATCTGTTGATGGGCGATAATGGCGGAGGAAGTCAAAATGATGCCTGCTATGCAGGATTGGAAGGATTGACCATGCATTACGATTTGGGTGGTCCGGATATTCAGAGTACAACTAACTACGGAGGTTCTCCAGAGTCAACCTACAAGTTCTTATCCGACAGAACGATGTCTTCAGGCGACGCCTATCGTATCTGGTCGTTGATGTATAAAATCATCAATCAGGCAAACATAATTCTTGATGCGCTCCCTGATGCCAACGGTACCGATGCAGAGAAAGCCGATATCAAAGGGCAGGCTCTGGCAATGCGTGGTATTGCGTACTTCCATCTGACCATGTGCTATCAGCAAACGTATGCTATAGCTAAAAGCAAACGCGGCGTTATTCTGCGTACTTCGTCGACTGAAGACTCGAACAAGGGATTCTCGACAGTGGAAGAATGCTATTCGCAAATCGTCAACGATCTGACTGCTGCAAAAAGTTCTCTTGCCAGCTATGAACGTGATGAAAAATGGCGTATTAACAGCGATGTTGTTTCCGGCATATTGGCACGCGTCTATCAAGTGATGGGCAATTGGCAAAGCGCTTTCAACGAGGCCTCTGCCGTTTATCAGAAATACAGCAATCTAATGAGCAAAGAAGAATGGTACAGCGGTTTCGACCAGTTGATGGCAAATGGCTGCAAAGAGTTGGTTTGGGGCGTTAAATATACCAATCTGAGTAATATCGGCTCAAATGTTGGATTCTGCTACTGGTACAACGAAGACCCGAGCTACGGCGAAGGAATGGAGACAGGTCCGACGTATAATTTCATAAACTTGCTGGTTGATCAAAAGTATGTTGATTTGTTTGACGCAACTGATTATCGCGGCTTCAAGTGCGAAAAGACTTCAGGCGTTACAGATACGGATGAGAAAGCAGTGATGTTCTGGCATCGTACTGCCAATGCGGACAAGGAGACTAAAGCGCGTTGGGCTTACAATAAAATGAAGACCTACGGTGATGGTGGCGGTGCAAAAATGTCACATTGTTACGACATTGACTTTCCACTTATGCGTGGTTCGGAGATGTTACTCATTATGGCAGAGGCAGAGGCAAACCTTGGCAATTCTGCTCAGGCACTTACGTATCTGAACACATTGCAGACGGCACGCCAGGCAACATTATCAAAAGCGACCGACAAGACGGCGCTATTGAACAATATCTATGTTGAGCGCCGCAAAGAGCTGTTGGGCGAAGGGGTAGTCGGTATCTACGACCTGTTGCGCTTGCAGCAGCCACTGGTTCGCTACGGTGCAACCGATAGTTATACGACAGGCCATTTTGCATCAGGACTGGTTAACCTTGACGGCTACAATGGAACAGATGCACAGCCAAAGGGTACACTGCAGTCGAACGACTACCGTTTCATTATGCAGATTCCACAGTTGGAAATAGCCAACAACAGTGCCATAAGCGAAGCTGATCAGAATCCTTTCAGTGGACAATAAAAGTTTATTACTGAATAATCTATATTAAAGGGAGCGACTTTCAGGTTGCTCCCTTTTTTGCTTATTGCTCACTTCCCGATTGAAAAGACGTTGCTCTTCAACGAGCAAATACTATTGCTTGATTGACAACAATACTGTTACTCGATTGCTAACAGTGTTTTACTAGCCAAAACACAATGCTACACCTCAATCGAGTAAACAGTTGAACGCCGAAACAACGTTACATTGGCCCCCGACGCACAATCTAAAGGTTCTTTACACTAAAGCAATCCAAAAACCATTAACATTTCAAATCTATAAGAGAATTTACCATTTTATAGCTACTGAAAATAAAGAGATAACGTACCTTCGCCATCGATTCGACAGCAAATGAACAAACGAATACTTATATGGATTATCGTGTGCCTGAACGGAGTGGAATATGCTCAAGCCCAATGGACAAAGCAGGATTCTCTCTGGCTTCAGAACATTCTTTCGGGCAAAGAAAAACTCAAGCTCAACGAGGAAACGCTTAAAGCTATCGAGTCAGGTTCGCTTATCAACAGCGATTCTAAGCCCTCGGGGACAATGCGCATGGCACCAAAAAGCGACCTGCCCATCTCGAAAGATTTCTCCAACTACATCCAACGCAACGACACGACGCATCGCAAAGTAGCGCTCAAAGACCTGCCTCCGCAAGTATTCTGGCGATATAATCCACCCATAAAAATCAAGGCAGTACCGGCTTTCGAGAATATTCCCATCTATCACTTTGCATCGGCAATGGCCACCTTCAGTCTTGCTGACCTGACCAGCCACAAGAAGCATGTTCACGACCGCAACGTCAAACGCGACGGCACTTGGAAGGAATACGACAATCTGCCTACACCTGATGTCATCAGCAAACGCCGTGCTTACCTCAATCAGCATCCCGAAGCAGACCTTCATCCTCAAACAAGCCTACAAGCGCAAACCGCCAAGAAAGATTCAATCGGCATAAAGGATAATTCAATCATTATCAAAAATGATACTCTTTTCGCCAAAATGGATTCCCTCTTAACTAAGAAAGATTCTCTATTAGCAAAGGAAAAGGTCATACCGACTCATAAAGATTCAATTTACCATAAAAAAGGCGCTATTTTTATTAAAAAGAATTTTCTTCTTAACAAATAACATTCACTATAGAAGGCATTTCATTTACTTCAAAGCGACTACTCCCATTCCGGTGGCTCTTGATGCATCAGATTCTTAACAAAGAAATCATTGAGACGATGCAATTCGAAATCACCTCCCAAATTATGAGTCTTTCCTGGCAGATACAACTGCTCGAAGTTCTTGTTTGCCTTCATCAATGCGCTGACTACTTGAAGTGTCGACGCCGGATCCACATTATCATCCAGTTCGCCATTGACCAGCAGAAGTTTCCCCTTTAGTCGCCACGCATTATCAACATTCGACGATTCGCTGTACGACTGATCTATCGGATAACCCATCCACTGTTCGTTCCACCAAATCTTGTCCATCCGGTTGTCGTGGCAGCCGCAAAGCGCTACCGCAGCCTTATAGAAGTTGTTGAACCACAGCAACGCCGCCATCGCATTCTGACCACCTGCAGACCAGCCATAAACGCCAACCCTCGTCGTATCCATATAGCTATATTTCTCAGCAGCAGCCTTAATCCAGGCAATACGATCCGGATAGCCGGCATCCTTTAAGTTCTTCCAGCATACATCGTGGAAAGCCTTCGAACGATTGCAAGTACCCATTCCGTCGGACTGAACAACAATAAAGCCCAACTCAACCAGCCGCATCATCAGTCGCGAACCGACACTGAAATCTTTCGTCACATCCGAATCGTGCGGACCAGCATAAATAAACTCCACTACCGGATACGACTTGGATGGATTGAAATGGCCAGGGCGATAGATATTACCCCAAATATCTGTCTTGCCATCACGACCTTTGGCACAGAACACTTCTGGCATCGTCCAACCCTCATTCAAGATGTGACTGATATCACACTTCTGAAGAACAACCACAGTCGAAGCATCATTGGTGCGCTTCAACTGACTGACGGGAGGCAAGTCCGGACGGGAATAGACATCAACAAAATACTTCCTGTCGGGCGAAAAAGTAACCCGGTGATTCGCATTTTCGGGAGTCATATCCTTAAAGCCCGTACCATCTAGACGAATGCTGCAATAATGCAGATTATACGGGTCTTCGCCAGTGTTGAAGCCTGAAGCCATGAAATAGACCATCCGATTAGCCTCATCTACATAATCCACCTTGCGAACCACCCATTTGCCACGTGTCACCTGTTGCTTGACGTTACCCGAAGTGCAATCAATCAGATAAAGATGCCGCCATCCGTCGCGTTCGGATATCCAAAGGATCTCCTTGCCGTCGTTCAAGTCGTAACGAAAATTATTGTTATAGTAGACGAATGTCTTAGCTTTCTCATCCACCAAATGACGGACCGTCCCGTCTTCGGCACTCACCTCACCCACAATATAACGTTGATGGCCGCGCTGATTGAACTCGAAAGTAAAAGCACGGCTGTCATTGCGCCAACCCGTCAGATACAAAGCAAATTGATTCTCGTACTGTGAAGCATTTACAGGAATCTGCTTGCGTGCCGTCACATCAAAAAGCACGGGCGACGAAACCGGCAGTACATCACCCGGCTTAGCATAATTACGCCATTGCAATATAGGTTGTTTCTGTGTAGAAGGGCTCGACTCGATCAGCGGAATACGACGTTCGATAACATCACGCACCTTTAGTGTCGCCAGTTTTTTAGAGTCGGGCGACCAGATCAGCGCCGTGCTGTCATAGCGCAGGTTGGCCGTTCCATCCATCGAAAGAGCAAACTCCTCGGTCTCACCTTTCTTCACTTCATGGGAAACGTACACGTTATTATCCTTAATATAGGCTTTCCACTGTTTGTCGGGTGAAATCACAGGCATCAGAACCACTTTTGGAGGTTCTTCGTAATACGGATTTATAGGTTGAGGCTCTTCCTCATTCAATAGCGAAGACTTCAATGGCTTGTCTTTTCCTGCGAAAACTGCAAGTCCTTTCTTCGTAGCAGCACGCTGCTGCTTGCCTGTAACCGCATTCACCAGATAATAGAAGTCTCCATTTTTCTCATGGTTCTTGTAGTAGAAATAGTGAGTACTATCCACCCATATCGGGCGAATTGCCGACGAGTAGACGCGGCTTACACACTTCATCACTGTGTCTGCACGCAAATAATCTGCGCGCGTAACTTGAGCGGAAGCGCATAGTCCTGATAGCATAAAACCCGATATGACTATCGGGCTTATATGTGATAATAATGTTTTCATATATAATATAATTATCTTCTACGACGAACACTACGTACGGCCGACGAACTTTCCGTTTTTGTAGCCTTCGGTTTTGCCACCTTCTGCTTTGTCTCCTTGGCTGTTGAGGTTTTCACACCACGCAAGGTTGCCGTGCTTTTAGCTTTCTTTCCTTTTCCTGTATTCTCTGCCAACTGAGAAGAGTCCGGCTTCAACCAAAGGGCTTTCTCAAATGTAGTCAACTGTCCTTCGATGCGATCCTGTTCGCGTTTTAAAGAGTCTGGAGTCGGACAATAAGCCTGTAACGGCTGATTCATCAGATTCTGAGTCTTAATAATATTACCTTTGAACATTCTCCGTCGGAAATAGTCGTCCATGGTAAACGTCATAGCATTATTAATGTTCGAAGTCATGATAAACGAAGTACGGATATAAGGCCGTAAACTCTCGTATGGAATCCAAAACATACCCATCGTCGTTGTACCAATATCGCCATCAGAAGTCAGGATCGGACAGATAGCAAGAATCTTCACATCGAATACGGAATTGTTCTGGTCGAAATACCAAGCCTCTTTCACATAGTATGACTTGACATCAGCAGAAGGGATATCACTATCGTTGACAACAAACGTTGTATCTCGTCCCTTAGTCTGTACTTCATAAAAGATGTGAAACCGATCCAGCATATCTTTCAAGTTCACCAAATGCTCATCGCTGAAATCTTCATATCCATCCAAGTATTCGTAAGCATTGACTTTTCCTTCGCTCACTAACTGAAAGAGTGTTGAAAAGAGGTTCATCTGCCCATTCATAGGCTGCGTCGGATAATACAACGGTGCATTCTGCTCCTCCGTGAGGTTGATCTGACGGTATATGATTCTCATCCATCGTGCATTGCCAATCTGCTGCGTCATCCGCTCATTCAAATCTTGTGCTCTAACAGTCAGATCAGACATGGTTGCCTCTTCCTTGTCCTTATCTTTAGCACGCTCACCCCGACTTGCTTCAGGAGAACGACGTTTTGTCTGCTGAGCAGCACCCTTGTTTTCCTGAGCTTGCGAAGGAATTGCCACTAATAAAGCGGCAATCAATGATACTATATAATAAATGCGTCTCATATTTATAACTTTTAGCGAACGGACTGCTCCGTTTTCATCTATTAATCAACAATTACTTCAATAGGCGAAATAGTACGATCTCTTCCATCAGGACCTTTCACCAATACATGCGTGATATAAAAACGCTTACCACGAGCCAAACGCCGGATATAATCTCTCTGGCGCTGCGAGAACTGAGGGCCTTGCGCCACCTCAGGGATCACATTTCCCATCGAATCGTAAAATGTCAGTTCAAAGCTTAAGACCGTGAACGGAACATTCAGCAAATCATCGTCGATAGCAGCAAGAATACCGTTTGCCTCAACCAGATTACGTTTCAACATCTTTCCACCACGAAACTTTCGCATATTACCGTTTTGATCCTTATATTCAATATATGGCATCGGGTCAGGCAATGCACGAACACGGAAACTACTTTTCGCCATCTCGACTGTTCTACCATCGGCCATCTTTGCCATAACTGAAACGACAGCGTTTGTTCCAACGACCGAAGGACGAGCCTCCCACTGATCACCTTTACGAACCAAAGACCCATTCGTCATCGTCGCCGTCACATTCCCGCTCGGAACGCCTGGTACAGCAATACGTATCGGGTTGGCGATACCGGAATATAATACATTCATTAATGTAGGTGCAACAGTTGCACTCGGTTCAGTCACAAAATATTCACTCGAAAACTCACGACGCATCATGCTGCCATCGCTTCCCGGCATCTCAATATAACCTTTTATAGGATAAGTTCCGGGAGTACCGGCAACGGTGCTGAACACACCATTGGCATTATACGGCAATGCTCGACCATTAACGTATACGGTTGGTCGTTTTGTTGAATCAACAGCCGAAAGCACGATAGTTGCTTTATACTGACTACCTCGCATAACGATCTGACTTTCAGGAATCACTTGTGCCGTAATCTGGTTCACCTTATAATCGCGAACATCCACACTGCTCAGTAAATTAGACAGCACTTCGCCCTCGGCATATCGAATATCTCCCTGAAGTTTGGTAAGCAAAGTTATTGCAGCTGCTACAGGCATATTCTCAAACAGAGCCTCTTCCCAAGTACGAGTATTAAGACCGGCTTTACGTGGAGCCTTTGTCGAAAGGCTGGCTTCAATAATACGCAACTTTGCAGTATCTTCAATCAATGTTCCCAACATTTTACGATAGGAATCAATGCTCAAACGGAGCTTCTTTCCTTGACCGGATACAGGGGACAACATCACGCGCGATGCTGCTTCCAAATCATCCTTATGGTCGATATTGTTCACATCGCCTTTCTTTCCGTCGGCAATCTTTACAATTTTCACTTTCAATTCCTGAACAAAATTGTACAAACTGTCAGAAGCATTCTGCACCGTTTTTCCTTTCTCGTACCAGGCACGAACCTTTTCCGGATTAGTCTGATAGTACGATTCCAATTCTTCGGAGACAATCGTGTTTCGCTTTGTTGTATTCGCGATGGAAGTCCGCAAGCCATTTTCTACCAATTCAAAACCGTCGAGTACCTCCGACGACACATTGAGTGCCATCATGGCGATGAAAACCAGATACATCAGGTTTATCATCTTCTGACGAGGCGAATTGGGATTATTTGCTATTCCTGACATAATTGCTTACTTCATTGAATTATTGTTATACGGTGCCTGCTGATAACCATAAGGTGGATATTGTGGCTGTTGATAATTATTCGGTTGCTGTTGCGGCTGATATTGTTGTTGCTGCGGCTGCTGATACTGCGGTTGTTGTGGTTGCTGTGGTTGCTGAACAGCAGAGGTATAGCCCATATTTACCGTCATAGCTTGAAGCAAACGAGCATAGACCTGATTCAAATCAGCCAACTGATGCGTCATCTTTTCAGTTTCGTTGCGGAAAACAGAACTATCCACTACAGAACCATCATACATCTCACGGATACGATTCAAACCACCTGTTATATGTTCAAGAGATTCTATTTGCGAGCTGATACTCTTCAACTGTATCTCATAAATGGTATTCAAACCGGAGATATTTCGATTGAGCAATTCCATCTGCTGAACATATCCACGCGAATTCTGGTTTAAGCCTTCAGAATTATCTGTAATGCTTTTATAAGAACTAAGCAGTGTATTTGAAATACTAGCCAACGAATTAGTAGCATCGCTAAACTGCTGCATATTATCTGACAATCCTGAAAGCTGATCGAGATATTTCTGTGTAGCGTCCGTCAGCTCTGCCATTTTTGAAATCTGATCGGCTGCCCCGCTCAGTTTCTTTATGCTTTCTGACAGGTTCTTTGTATCTTCTTCACTGACATTCAAGCCCAGCTCGGCAATACCATTCTTCACCTTTGCTTCTGCAGTAACGGGTCCTCCCCCCATCCCGCCAATATTTATATGTGGATGACCAAAGGTATTATCGTCTACCATGTTATCCGTTGAATTAATTGTCGTTTCAAGACTAGTGCCCGTAAAGTCCGGACGATCCATCGGATTCTTCGATTTTAAGACAGGGAATACATCCTCCCAATGATATTCGCTAAACGGATGCTCAAAAGCCGAAACAAAGAACACAATAGATTCGACTGTCATAGCAATCATCAATATCTGATTGGCATACGGCAAATGCAAAATCTTAAACATTGCACCCAAGATAACGATGGATGCACCCCAGCTATAGGTATAATTCAATACTCGGCGACCGCGTTCGCTAGCCAAGTACATCTCAATACGATTCTTATATATTCTATATTTTCCCATGATGTGTATATTTCTTTATTTTGTGGTAAACTAAACCACTCCAATCATTCTATTACTTATTCTTCCCTTTTGCTTTTGAGAAACCGATCTGCGTTCTTACACAGCGGAAGCCGATGTAGGAACGAGTTTCGTTTTGAAACTCAAATGTACGCATATCAGAACGGATGAACTGAGCGACATCTTTCCACGAACCACCACGAACCACTTTTTTCTTCATGGCATACGGATCTTGTTTTGCCGCATTATACTGCAAGTCAGGATTCATATCATTCATCTGGCTAGGCCCTGATTCCGAGTAGGAAGTTGAAGTCCATTCAGACACGTTACCAGCCATGTCATACAAACCAAACTCGTTAGGAGCAAACGATCCAACGCGAGAAGTAATCAGATGACCGTCTTCCGTATAATTGCCTTTGCCCGGTTTGAAATTACCAAGGAAACAACCTTTGCTTTCCAAAGCATCACCTGCCCATGGATATTTTCTATCATTCTTACCGGTACGTGCAGCATATTCCCACTCGCCTTCTGTCGGGAGTCTGAACGGTTCTATCGTCTGTCCAGCAGGAAGATTAAGTGATTCTTTAAACATATTTGTGCGCCATACACAATAAGCAGTAGCCATTTCCCAAGAAACGCCGACAACAGGATAATCGTCATATCCCGGATGAGAGAAATACATACGCAGATACGGTTCATTGTAAGCATTCTTAAAATCGTTCACCCAGCAAGTCTCGTCAGGATAAACATTAATAATACGCGTATTCAAGAAATCCCACGGCCCGCTCAATGGGCGAGTAATCGTTTCATTAATGACTTTACCGTCCTCCGTGATATAAGCTGTATCTTTCGAAATCAAAACCACTTCATCTGGATTGACCTTAACATCAGTGTTACGTACACGATCATTCGGATCCAACTGATTTTTTCTAAGAGCAGCTGCAGTATAATCATACCATTCATACTTAAAGTTCATCTGTTTCGGATCGAGTTTCTTCTCGCCTGTTACTGGATTTGTCGTATAGACACTCTCTATTGCGCGCTGTTCATCTTCAGTAGCACGCTTCCAGGGAATAGGTCGAGTCCAATCCAAATGCGGAGTGACCGGTTCGCCATACTTATCTTCAGTAATCTTGAATAGATCATTCCCTCCGTATGCCGGATCTGCCAAACGCTCGCGGATAATCGAATCACGGACCCAATAAACAAACTGGCGATATTTCGCATTTGTTGTTTCCGTCTCGTCCATCCAGAAAGCATCAAAAGAAACACCTTTAGTCTCTGGGTTGAGTCCCCAAAGTGAATCCTTATCGGCAGGTCCCATGTCAAAAGAGCCTCTTTTAACCAAAGACATTCCATAAGGAGCAGGTTCGTTTAATGCCACCGAACGTACACCTGTCACTTCTCCTCCACCACCGATCAACGACCGACCGCATGAAGTAAATAAAGTAACCGCCGTAAGTACTAATAATACTTTTTTCATATACTTATAATATACGTACACTTTTATGTCTGTTCTTTCCTGCTTTTGTTTTCTGCAGCTTAATCTGATAGTTCACCATAAGTTCGTGACTTCCGGAACTACCTTTTAAAATAGGCGAAGTCGGGAAATCGTAAGCATAACCCACTTGAATATTTCCAAACTTAGCTCCCACTAAAAACACTACCGCTTCTTTCACACGCCAGGAAAATCCTCCGTTAAACATCTTATTGTAAAGCAACCTGGCGGTAATATCCGTCTGGAAACTCTGCATATCTGTTTTAAGGAATACAGACGGTTGTAATTCAAACAACGGATTGTTTAGTTGAATATTGTATCCGGCCGTTAAATTATATGTGCTACTTATAAACGTACTCGCATATTCATTCAATTTGATCTCCGGTTGTGTAATATGTGTGATACCAAAACCAGCATACAAGTCCTTACGAGTATAGTAAAGACCAAAATTCATATCCATCGCCATTCCTGTCACCTGTTCCTTTGGAATTGCCTCATCTTCTGCCTGAAAATAGTCCGAAGAAGGATAATAGACTTTCGTACCGTCAAACGACTGATTCACTAATCCAATCTGTAATCCGATACTTAAAGTTCCACCAAACAGCTTTTGTTTATAGGCGTATTGTCCTGCCACATGGGTATTTTGGAAAAGTCCAATACCTTCCGTAAACACCGTGAGTCCCACACCATTATTTGTTTTACCAAATGAAAACGGCATATCGGCAGTAATAAAGAACGAACGCGGAGCTCCCTTTATACCAATCCATTGCAAGCGGTCCAGTGCGAACAGGTTCATCGTTCCCGATGAACCTGCATAGGCAGGATTATAGTAACCCATTGCAGCAAAATATTGGCTTAACTGTGCATCATACTGTGCTTTGACAGTTGTTACACAGCTTATCAAACCTATAATAAGCAGGATATATTTCTTCATCAATATTGATATCACTCAATTCCAGCATCATAGCCAGACAACAAGTATAAAACGCAATCTTTAAAAAGAAATTGTATTCAATCTTATTTATTTAATGCACTTCTGTCCATACAAACAAAGATTACAACAAAAAAACGAGGTAAGAGCATAATTCCCTTACCTCGTTTCTATATAGGTTATCATTTGCAAGCGCTTATCGCAGCACATCAGTATTCTTCTTCATTAAAGAAAAAATCCTCTTTACTTGGATAGTCTGGCCAAATATCTTCCATACATTCATATATTTCGCCATCATCTTCAATTTCCTGCAAATTCTCAATGACTTCCAAAGGCGCTCCTGAACGTTGCGCGTAGTCAATCAATTCATCCTTGGTAGCAGGCCAAGGTGCATCTTCCAAATATGAAGCTAATTCCAATGTCCAATACATAGCTGTCAAGAATTAAGTTTAGCCATCTTTTGATGGTCGGGTTATCTAATTTTTCGCAAAAGTATAATTTTATTTTTTAGATGCAAGTAATATCCCATATAATTTCTTTACCATTATTTTTTAAAGACTCCTTACGAGCTATAACAAACAGATAATCAGATAGTCTATTGATAAAAATTAATACAGGCTCTTCCACCGGCGAAATTGCCGACAAGCGATAAATCTGCCTTTCTGCCCTTCTGCATACGGTACGGCACACATGCGCCAAAGCTGCTGAACGTGTTCCACCCGGAAGAACGAAATAACGCATTTTTGGCAAACCCTCATCAATACGATCAATTTCCTTTTCAACTCGGGTAATTGTTTCAGGCATTATCTTGCTTTTAATTTTCAACTCAGTATGTTCCTGATCGGTTGCCAAGTAAGAGCCTACAGTAAACAGTTTGTTCTGTATAAAAAGTAAAAAATCTTTATCTGCCTGCTCTTCCAGCGAAGTAATGAGCAGCCCAATAAAAGAATTTAATTCATCAATTGTTCCATAACTCTCAATACGTTGATCAGCTTTAGAAACACGCTGACCGCCGACAAGCGATGTCATTCCTTTATCACCGGTCCCCGTATATATAATACTCTTCTTCATATCCGATACTATTTATTAATTATTATTCTCGTTATTCATCTCATTTTGGAATTTTGTCAAATCCGTTCCTTCATTTATCTGCACATTGTAACATTTAGCAATACGTAAAAGTTCCTGATATGTACCATCACGTTTCGAAGCTTCTTTATTCCGCATGCATTTTAAGTAGAGCATAGCTAACGAAGCCCTTTCTATTCGACTCAAAGTTTCTTCATCAACACAATCTTTCTTTGCTTTTTCAAAGAGAGCAGAACCTTTCTTAATAAAATCGTCAGTAAAGATTGGATCATCAGCTTTCGGATAAATGGTCAGATGCGTATCAGGTTTAACAATAGACTGCAACAAATCAAAATACTGTCTCATAGCTTTTGCAGCGCTTCCGTAATAGCCATTGATAAAATCATCAACAACTGCATTAGCGTCACAAAAAGGATTCCATAAAAGTTTCGCTAGCAGATAAGCTCGCAGTTCGGCCAACTCTCCTCCCCGTGACTGATATTGCGCCTCTTCCATAATTCCTATGGCATGATGCTTTTGAAATGTCTGGATATTCGACTGCAAGACATTAAAATTGGGAAATGGCGCCAAATACTGTGAATAGGCAACAACATAATCCCAAATATATAGATGTGGGGCAATCTTCGACCATTGGATAATGTCATCAATAAAAGATTTGTTTTGTGGACAAGCATCCAAGCTATGGACAAAACAACATTCAATGCTACATAACCGTATAACCACATTTTGTCGCGGAGCA
Organism: Tannerellaceae bacterium; assembly: GCA_036734445.1. Classification (GTDB taxonomy): domain Bacteria; phylum Bacteroidota; class Bacteroidia; order Bacteroidales; family Tannerellaceae; genus Parabacteroides. The sequence continues at coordinate 10,527 of DAIMYP010000020.1, read as the reverse complement.
ATGCCTATAGGAGGACGACGCGAATATTGATAGGCAAAAGTTCCTATATATTTATCCGGAAACTCTTTCTCAATGGCCTCAGCTACTTGGTTCACAAACCAAACCCATACACCTGATTCACCACCATATTTTTTAGCCAAAGCTTGACAATGTTCACACTGACAAGGTTTCTGATTATCATTCTGAGACATATCATAAACCCAGCAATTAGGATTCTCAATAATAGCTTTTTTGATTCTGTCAATACAGATACGCAGAACTTCAGGATTAGACAAACACAGTTGTGCATCCGAATCCCGTTTGCCATTAATCAAACTGAAATACTCTGGATGTCCTTGAAAAAACTCACTGGCCGGGACATACAGTCCAGAAGTATGGGCTCCAAAATAAGACTCCAGGCCACCATATTCATTGCTTACACTTGACCAACCTTCATTGCAAAGATTATGTGCTGCCCAAACAGGATCTTTCGCTTCGAAATAGAGAATATTACGCTTTGCTATTCCCGGGGCTTCCGAACGATTGAGCCGAGTAAAACTCCATGATGACCGTTTAGGAATAACTGTAGCTGTAGGTGTATACCAGCGACAACCCATTTCATGTTCCAAAAATGAATATACACCATATAAAGTGCCCCGTATACTTCCTCCGTATATGAAAATATCACCTCCTACATTACAATATGTATATCTTTCATCTTTAGAATCAGGCTTTTTAGCCTTTGTCAAAGCTGCGACCCAATTATTATAGCCCACAAAAATATGCTTTCCTTTATTGATATAATCTTTTTTTATTGGCAAAGTAATACCGCTCATCTCTTTCAAACAACTTTGCAACTCATTGGCCGCAGTCACTTCTGAAGTTGAAGCTGCGGGCGAAACAACAATCACATAATCTGATTTTCCAGCTGCAAAAAGTTGTCGACCTACTACAGTTTTCCGAACAGGAACACGTATTTTATTGTTGCTGACCAAAGATGCAGACATTGCTCCAACAGACAAAAGTCCGAAGCAGAGTGTAATCAGGAACAAACGAGAAGTCATATTATTCGTCTTCATAAAAATTAGTATGTATATTTCCTACAAACAAAAGTAAAAAATTATCTTTGACGAGAAAAAGAAACATACAAATAATAGCAGTTCATGGCAAAGAATAAATATTACGTAGTTTGGAATGGTGCTAAAACGGGCGTTTTTGACGACTGGGAAGCTTGCAAACAGCAAATTCACGGACAAAAAAGCGCTAAATACAAGGCGTTCGACACGGAAGAAGAAGCTCGCGAAGCTTATGCCAACGGCTATGAACATTATTTGAAAAGTGTAGCCTCAACCAAAGCTGTTTCTTTACTCACCAAACCGGAAAAATCTGCTACCCAACCTATTCTGGAAAGTATCGCCGTTGATGCTGCCTGCAGTGGCAATCCGGGTGACATGGAATATCGAGGCGTGTATCTTCCAACCAAACAAGAAATATTTCATCAGGGACCGATGAAAAAAGGGACAAACAATATCGGCGAGTTTCTCGCTATTGTACATGCACTCGCACTGCTTAAAAAAAATAGCTGTTCGCTACCGATATATTCCGATAGCCGTAATGCCATCGGATGGATCAAGAAGAAAAAATGCAAAACGCTTTTAGAACGATTACCCGAGAACGCACCCATATTTGATTTGATTGAGCGGGCTGAGAAATGGCTTGCCACAAATACCTATCCAAATCAAATCATTAAATGGGAAACTTCCGAGTGGGGAGAAATTCCAGCTGATTTTGGCAGAAAATAAAGTTATATACGTAGAATTACAAACACAAAATGCCAATAATCCCGCCTACTATAAGAGCCATTCCTAAAACAGCATAAAAAATACGTGCTCCTTTGCGCCCGAAACGTCGTGTAATCATCATAACGCCCTCACTTTCAAAATACCAATCGAAATTAAAAGTAGCAGCGACAAGTGAGAACACACCCATTAGGATGAAAATCACAAAAAGAAGATAAATCGTTGGATCCATTTCAATCGACTGTTACCGTACGCGACCCATCAGCATTTTCCTCAATATTGACATTGACAACATCACCCGGAAGCAGTTCTTCAATCTTTTCAGGCCATTCGATAAAGCAAAGTGCACCGCTATAAAAATAGTCTTCAGTACCTATATCTTCAGCTTCACTCAATTTATTAATCCGATAAAAATCAAAATGATAAATAAGCTCGGCAGTCGACTCACTGCGATATTCGTTAATGATAGCGAACGTCGGACTGTTGATAACATCCGTAACACCCAGTTCTTCGCAGATGGCCTTAATAAAGGTCGTTTTTCCGGCACCCATCTTTCCATAAAAAGCAAAAACAGTGCGGTCGTCCATATTGGCAATGAAGGTCTTCGCTGCCTGACGTATTGTATCTAAACTGTCAATCTTAATCGTTGTCATAATCGTTCTAATTATATACCGGTGCAAAGATAGTGTAACTCTTTTATTCAGCGAGCACAAAATCCAACTGTTTCTTCTCCAAATTTGCTTGTGCAATCTTTACTGATAAAGTGTCACCCAAGCGATAAGTCTTATGTGTACGGCGTCCTACCAGACAATAGTTTTTCTCATCATAATCGAAATATTCACCGGTAAGATCACGAATAGGAACCAATCCTTCGCACTTGTTTGCAATCAGTTCAACATATAATCCCCATTCGGTAACGCCACTGATCACACCATCAAACACTTTACCAATCTTGTCGGCCATAAATTCCACCTGCTTATATTTCACAGAAGCACGTTCAGCATTGGCAGCCACCTGTTCCATTTCAGAACAATGATCGCAATATTCTTCATACTTTGACTTGTTCACACTTCGACCGCCTTCCATATAGCGTTCAAGCAACCGGTGAACCATCATATCCGGATAACGGCGGATAGGTGAAGTGAAATGTGTATAGTAATCAATAGCCAATCCATAATGCCCCACATTTTCAGTCGTATAACGTGCTTTTTGCATAGATCGGATAGCCAAGGTCTCCACCAAATTTTCTTCAGGTTTACCCTGTACATTATCCAGCAACTTATTGATGCCTTTTGACATATCCGTCTTCGAACCCGTCAGTTTCAATTTATAGCCAAAACGGCTGATAAAGTTCGAAAAGTTTTCCAGTCTTTCAGGATCCGGCTGTTCGTGAATACGATAGACAAACGTCTTTTTCGTCTTTCCCTTAGGAACCTTGCCGACAGATTCAGCAACTGTCTGATTCGCCAGCAACATAAATTCCTCAACCAGCTTATTAGCTTCCTGAGCAATCTTGATATACGTTCCTATTGGTTTACCGTTTTCATCAATGTCAAACTTCACTTCCGAACGTTCGAAACTGATAGCTCCATGTTTAAAACGGCGTTCGCGCATCTTCTTAGCCAACTCATTGAGCGCAAGAATTTCTTCCTTGCAGTCGCCTTCGCCGGTCTCAATCACGTTCTGCGCCTCTTCGTAAGTGAAGCGACGATTACTCCTGATAACTGTACGTGCAATATGCGATTTCTGTACATCTCCATTACTATTCAGTTCGAAGATTGCTGCGAAACACAGTTTTTCTTCATCAGGCCGCAGAGAACATACCTGATTACAAAGACGTTCAGGCAACATTGGCACGGTACGGTCCACAAGATATACCGAAGTAGCACGTTTAAAGGCCTCTTTATCAATCACACCTTCAAATTTCACATAATGTGTCACGTCAGCAATATGTACACCAACTTCCCAATTACCGTTTTCGAGCTTGCGAGCTGAAAGCGCATCATCGAAGTCTTTGGCATCCTTCGGATCGATGGTGAAAGTCGTCACATCCCGGAAATCTTCACGTTTGGCAATTTCTGCAGCTGGAATGGTATCCGGAATCTTATCTGCTGCTTTCTCTACATTTGTCGGATATTTGTAAGGCAGATCGAATTCTGCAAGAATTGCATGCATCTCGGCATTATTTTCTCCAGCTTTACCTAGTATATCAATCACTTCACCAAGTGGATTCTTGGCTTCATCAGGCCACTCAATAATTCGAGCAACTACCTTGTCGCCATTCTTTCCGCCCTTAAGCTTGTCTTTCGGAATAAATATATCATTTGCAAGCGTTTTACTTTCGGTAATCAGGAATGCAAAGCCCTTGGTCACTTGCAGTTTACCAACAATCGTACGGTTCTTGCTTTCCAGAATTTCTATCACTTCTGCCTCAGGATCAGCATTACGCCGTTTGGCCAAAAGCTGAACTTTCACCTTATCGCCATCCATAGCATGTCCTGAATTACGCTCAGCTACAAACACCGGAGTTCCGCCATCCTCAGGGATAAACGAATTCTTTCCGTTGCTTCTTCTTACAAATGTACCCGTTGCAACTGTTCCGAGATCATTAAAACGATAACGGCCTCGATCGATTTCAGAAATAAAATTATCAGCTGCCAGATCATAAAGGATATCCACAACTTCAAATTTCTGCACCTGATTTTCAACGCCAATCAGTTTGCTTATCTGCTTATAATTAAAAAGTTCTTTAGGAGAAGACTTAAAAACAGATATGACGGAATTGACCATTGCCTCTCTTTTCATTCGTCTGTTTTTGCTTCTGTTAGGACTTTTTTCTTTCTCTACTTTATTATTTTTTTTAGATTGATTTTTCTTTGTCATATTATGTACTATTTACTACAATATTTAAAATTCATCTCGTACCGAAAGCATTTGCTGCTACTCCTCTAACACCTGGGGCACATTTGAACAAACTTCCACTAAGTGGATATTTGTCTAATTGTTCTTTAGTCAAACCGGCACGTGCGGTTGTAATATAAAGTGTATCCAAACGTTCGCCACCGAAAGCACACGAAGACACATGTAATGCCGGCACATTCACCTTCATCAATAATTCGCCTGTATAAGGACTGTAGCAGTACACACCGCTTCCACCCCATTGTGCAACCCATAGATTATCATTGCTATCGATTGTCATTCCATCTGGCGAACCGGTACCTTTAGGGATATTTACAGCAACACCATCGTACAATATTTCGCCTGTGCTATCATTATAACGGTAACGCGCAATGCGATTTGTCGGCGTATCATTATAATACATAAACTTCTTATCTGAAGACCAAACGATACCATTCGAAATGCTGACTTTCTTTAACTTTTCCGTTACTTTTCTATCCGGAGTCACAACATACAAGATTCCATCTCCTTTGACATGCTTCAGACTCATCGTACCGACCCATAAACGACCTGCCGGATCACATTTGCCATCATTACAACGCACTGCTCCATTTTTATCTGGAATCGGGGCAACAGAAATATTTTGATCACTGTTCAGATTTACTCTTACAAGTTCATTTTGTAAAGCGACAATCACCGTTGAATCTGTTTCGGGGACGACAGTCGATATCATCCTGTCGAATCGCCATACTCTACAACCTTTCTTTTCAGGAATATATTCAAAAAGCTTCTTTCCTTCAATATCCACCCAAAAAAGTGTATTCCGACCCGGATGCCAAATAGCACCTTCACCGGTTGTAGACAGATTATAAAATGCAAGTTTCGCCTTCTGTTCCTCCGTATTGAAGAAACAGGAAGAAAATCCTACGAGCAGAAACACAATTATCAGCCAATGTTTAATCTCAAGAAAAGCCATTATCTATAAATTACAAAACCACATCTCAATATTCAAATACGCCTCCACCCAAAAATTCACGAAGCAGAGATGTTCTCGGAAGACTGTCGTCAGGCAGATAACTAAAATAGCGCAAGAAACGCAGCAAGCGATAAGCCTCTGCATTCTCGGGTTCATTCTCACGCACTTGTGCCAAAATAGGTTCAGCATACTTACGCATAGCCGCCAGTTCATAAAGCATTGCACTATTGAACATGGCATCGGCATTCTCCTGATACGGGAAAATCCATTTATCTTCGCCGCGACGAACACTCGGCCATCTAGCAATCGTATCGCGTGCTGAATAGCCACGGAAACGATAATCACGAATGATTCGACGCAACATACGGTTGTCGGTCGTAGGAATCCAGTTGTGATTATCCAGTGAGATTGTTGTCAACACTGATACATAAATACGATATTTATATTTCTCATCAATCATCGAAGTCAATTCCGGATTCAATCCATGAATACCTTCAATAACCAGAATCGCATTGTCTTTCATCTGCATCTTCTTCCCCTTGAAAACACGACGTCCGAGTTCGAAGTCAAAACTTGGCACATCAATTTCTTTACCGGCAAGAAGACTCTGCAGATCCTTATTAAAATAAGGAAGATCCAAAGCATACAACGATTCAAAATCATATTCACCAGATTCATCTTTCGGAGTATCTTCACGATTCAAGAAATAGTCATCAAGCGAAAGTCCGACCGGGTTAATCAGATTCGTAACCAACTGTATCTGCAAGCGCTTGCAGAAGGTAGTCTTTCCGGAAGAAGAAGGGCCGGAGATGAGAACAATACGTACACCATCATCATACCGGCGTGCTATTTCTTCGGCAATCTTCGCTACTTGCTTTTCCTGCATCGCTTCAGAAACCATGATAATCTGACTTGTCATTCCTTGTTCGATAGCGCGATTCAAATCGCCTACATTATTTAAACCCACTGTATGCTGAAGAGTAAGATGCTGCTTGTAGGCTTCAAACATTTTGTCCTGTTTGATCACAGGTTCCAGTTCGCTTGGATTAGTCATCTTCGGAACACGCAGCAGTACACCGTCGAAATAAGGAATCAGATCGAACAGAGAGATATAACCCGTCGAAGGCGTCAGGCAACCGTAAAAATAATTAACGTATCCATCCAGCTCATAATAAGAAGTATAAGGCATTCCTACCGACTGTATCAGTTTTACCTTATCCTCCATTCCGCGTTCGTGAAACAAAGCAGCAGCAGCTTCTGTCTGCACCGTTTTCAGATGGAATGGCAAATCGGCATCGATAATTTCCTGCATCCTTGCCTTTATCTTCGCGATCGTTTGTTCATCCAAATCTTTTCCATTTCTCAGCACACAGTAATAACCTTTCGAAACAGGATGTTCCAAACGTACAACAGCCGTTGGAAGGATATCATTTGCAGCTTTAGAAAAAATATGGCATAACGAACGGACATAAGCCCGCATACCCGAAAGTTGCGTATAATCAACGTATTCTATATCTTTTGGTCCCCAACAACGATAATTCAACCCTTGCACCTTATTGTTCACTTGAGCATTCATCGGACGATAATGAAGCGGTGCACCCACCATGGGATAAATGTCTAACAGAGAAGAACCAACGGGCACTTCTTTGTACATCTTGTTATTTTTACAATAAATTGTAATCGTCTCTGGCATACTATATCAGCTATTATTTATAAATTTGTCCCCGAAAGTAGGAATATTAATCGGATATATATCCACTTAAACATTATTTAAATGGACTATTCTTTTTTTGATTTTCTGCGTCTTATCGGCTCTTTAGGCTTGTTCCTTTATGGAATGAAGATCATGAGCGAAGGATTGCAGAAGTTCGCAGGCGACAGGTTGCGAAGGATTCTGACGGCAATGACGACCAACCGAGTGACAGGCGTATTGACCGGTATATTGATTACAGCACTCATCCAGTCGTCATCCGCGACAACAGTCATGGTCGTCAGTTTTGTCAACGCCGGGCTCTTAACGCTAACGCAATCTATCGGAGTTATCATGGGTGCGAACATCGGAACAACCGTTACCGCATGGTTAATCTCAGCTCTCGGATTCAAAGTAGATATTTCCTCATTTGCCCTTCCGCTTCTCGCTTTCGGTATTCCGCTTCTCTTCTCTCCTAAAAGTTCACATAAGTCATTCGGCGAATTCCTCTTCGGTTTCTCGTTCCTGTTCATGGGACTCGAAGCATTAAAAAATAACGCTCCTGATCTGGGGGCAAATCCGGACATGCTGGCGTTTGTTCAGAACTACACCGATATGGGATTTGCTTCCATTCTGCTATTCTTACTGATTGGTACGATTCTGACAATGATTGTTCAGGCTTCATCAGCGACTATGGCGCTTACCTTAATCATGTGCGCCAACGGATGGATTGACTTCCATTTAGGAGCTGCTTTGGTTTTAGGCGAGAATATCGGTACCACAATCACAGCCAACCTGGCGGCTTTAACAGCCAACACACAAGCCCGGCGAGCCGCTTTGGCACATCTTGCTTTCAACGTGTTCGGTGTCTGTTGGGTATTGGTTGTATTTTATCCCTTCACAAGTGCTATTTCATGGTTCGTTACCAATGTCATGCATGTAACCGATAGAGCCATAGCTCTCCCATTCATGCTTTCTGCGTTCCACACAGCTTTCAACGTAAGCAATACCTGTATTATGATTTGGTTTGTAAACATTATTGAGAAAACTGTTTGCTCCGTTATCAAAGGCAAGAAAGAAGAAGAGGAAGAATATCGTCTCCGTTATATCTCCGGTGGTATGTTATCCACTTCAGAACTTTCTATTGTGCAGGCACATAAAGAGATAACACTTTTTGCAGAACGTACGGACCGGATGTTCGGGATGGTAAAAGAGCTGCTATATCAAAAAGATGTTGATGCATTTCTAAAGACATACGGTCGAGTTGAAAAATACGAGAACATCAGCGACCGTATGGAGATTGAGATTGCCAACTATTTGACTTTTGTTGCCGAAGGTCGTTTGAGTTCCGAAAGTAAGGAAGAGATTCGTGTCATGCTCCGTGCCGTTTCCGAAATCGAAAGTATTGGCGATGCCTGCAATAACATGTCGCGAAGCATCAAGCGCCGCAACGAGTTCAAATCTATTTTTACCGACGAACAGAATCACAGCATCGATCATATGTTCGCACTCGTGGAAAATGCACTTGATAGGATGATTATCATCTTGAAAAAGCCGGGAACCGAACCCAATGACATCAATCCTTCATACAATCTGGAGAACGAAATCAACAATTATCGCAACGAGCTGAAGAATAAAAACGTTGAAGACATCAACGACAAGAAATACCAATATCAGGACGGCGTCTACTATATGGATATCATTTCTGAAGCAGAAAAGTTGGGCGATTACGTACTGAATGTTGTACAGGCGGTCATCGAGAAGAAGATTTAAAATACTTATTCTCATTGTTTTGCAATGCTTGTAAAGAATAGGCAAAGCACTGACTATCTACTCCCCGTAAACTTTAGTCAGTGCTTCCCTTCACCGGATCTTGCTGAGAGACAATACTATGCTGTGACGCCATGTTTTTATTGGCACCGGCAAAGTAGTCTAACTCTTTGCAACACAATGCATTCTATTTTATGAATCAAAGCGCTTATATTCAAAGCTTTGCATACTAACTCAGCAGTCCCCGAGACTACTGTTTTCTACAGCCCATATTCATCAATGCCTCCAGTCATCCGCTCTTTTTCTGTTTTTGACTTGTTTCATTTTAAGTTTTCATCCGAACCTATTGAGAATTTCATTCGAAACAAATTCCCAATTCATTCGGAAGCGAAAGTCATTTCATTCGAAAGAAATTTTTTTTCTTTCGAATGAAATGGTTCGCGCATTCGAATGTTTTTTGAGGCACTTTGGAGTCGCATTCAAGAAGCTACATATCCTGTTCAAAAAAGTATATACTTTGAGGGTACGAAAGTATATACTTTTGGTATATGAAAGTATATACTATTGAGGTATGGAAGTATATACTTTTTGAATCAAAAGTATATACATTTTTCTACAGATGGGACAACCTCTATAAATCCTTCTATTTACAACTGATATGGAAACTCAGTTAAAATAGATTAGAAACTAATTAATTCAGTTTTAGATAAATCGGCATTTGTCTTCACTTTTATAACCGTTACATACGGATCTCTCATCTTCTCGGGAACGTCAAAAGTTATGCCATTCTTATCTTTCTTATAATCAATAGATTCATTGCCGACTGAGATCGCCTCAATCTTGAATTTGAAAGGAGGAAAATGTTTAGGAAACTCACTCCAATTATTTACCAACAAATACATATCTTTCCCTTTACGCGTACATGTTCCCCATTTCGCAGGTTTGATCGGTCCGCCCTGCGTCATATATATCGCTTCGCCGTTTTTCTTCAGCCATTCACCAACACCTAACAACCGGTTCTTTTCACGTGGATCTATCTGACCGGTAGGCATCGTTCCTATATCCATCAAAAGATTTCCGTTACCGCCTGCACATGAAATCAAATAGTTCAGACATTTTTGAAGAGGAATAACTTTAGAAGTAAAGCCATGCCAGCTCCAAAAACCGGTAAACGTCATACACGATTCCCACTGATTATCCATATCAATGTCGCCGATATTCTGCTCCGGAGTTGAATAATCCCCCGGCACTGCGCAACGGTTGTTTATAATTATGTCGGGAGCGATGGAATAAATCTCTTTAAACATTTTTTCGGGCTCCCAAACCAGTGAATCCTTGTTCCATTCGGCAGCATCAAAAAAGATGCCGGATACCGGTGCGTATTTCGTGAGCAGTTCGCGAATCTGATTACGCAT
>DAIMYP010000019.1:0-56525 GCA_036734445.1 Tannerellaceae bacterium | reverse complement strand
AAAAGTATATACTTTCGCATGTCAAAAGTATATACTTCCGTATCCTAAAAGTATATACTTTCGTACCTCAAGAGTATATACTTTCCATTTCAAGAGTATATACTTTTTGAGTGCAAAAATATAAGGCTTTATAAATCCAATCCTGAAGTGCCTCAAAAAACATTCGAATGCGCGAACCATTTGATTCGAATGAAATTTTTTTTCTTTCGAATGAAATGACTTTCGCTTCCGAATGAATTGGAAATTTGTTTCGAATGAAATGGAGCAAATGTTCGGAAGAAATTTGCATAAGATAGAGGAGACAAAACCAGAGAAATAGCGGAAGGCGGAAAGCTTTGATTCATACAGGTTGTAGCGATGTAGGTTCTCGAACAGTTGTGAGCAGGTATGAATGGTCTTGAAAATCAGTACTTTATATCATAATCTATAAAACGATGGGTCACAGAATGTTAGACCACTTTAGCGTGTCTGCAATATTTGCTCTGTCACAGCATTGTGTTGTTTGTCAGCAAGTTCCTGTGAAGGGAAACACTGACTAAAGTCCCTGGAGGAGGAATACAGGTACTTTACCTAAGTGCTTCATGTATTGAAAAACAGAATATCAGTTCTATCTATATACCCCAGAAAAGTAATGCCGGCAAGTAATCTTTTAAAGCCACACGAAGTATTTTCAGCGCTTTTGTGATATGAAATTCTACAGTTTTGGTGGTAATTCCCAATGCTTCTGCAATCTCTTTATGGTTCTGATTGCGATAACGGCTTCGGATAAAAATGTCTCGCGTCTGTGGAGGAAGAGATAGAAGTGTTTTGTCAACGATTTCTTGTACCTCTTTTGAAAATATCTCTTCAGGGTCACAAGCTTCCAAGGTGGAAATGCGCAAATCAAGTTTTCGGGCTTCATTTGTTTTAACGTATTCAGCAAAATCTTCCCGAACTTGTATTTGGCGCAAGTGATCCAAGCATTTGTGTTTGATAACGGTAAGGACATAGGCAAGGATGTTGGTATGTGCATCGAGCGATTTCCGGTTCTCCCAATAATACATCAGACTTTCAACGGTGATGTCTTCTGCAAGCATCTCATCGTCTACATACGTTCGTGCAAAGTGGATGAACCGCTCTTTGTAGTTCGTAAACAGATTGTTGAATAGTTGTGTATCCTTGTCTATATCCATGTTGAAACTTCATTTTTTAGTATTGGCTTTCCGAGCATAGTCGAACAACTCAGGACTGATGTGGCAATAGCCGTCGGGATGTTTGTCAAGATAATCCTGATGATACTCTTCAGCATCGTAGAAGGATTTTAATGGTCCTGCTTCTACCACGATAGGTTCTGAATAGCTTTTGGCCAGTTCTGACAGTGCGGCTTCGATCACCGGTCGATCTTCGGAATCGGTATAGTAGATGCCTGTTCGGTATTGTGTGCCTTTGTCGTTGCCTTGCTGATTGAGCAGTGTTGGATCAATCATTTTAAAATAGAGTCCGAGCAGTGTTTTCAATTCGGCTATTGATGGATCGTAGACGACTTTGACGGTCTCGGCGAATCCGGTTGTATGCGTGCATACTTGCTCATAAGTCGGATTCTTTATTCCATCTTTGCCATTGGCATAACCCACACTGGTCTCGACAACACCGTTAATCTGTTTCATAAAATGTTCTGTTCCCCAGAAACAACCGCCTGCAAAGTATATTTCTTTCATATTGTTTTGTTGTTTAATAGATGAATGTCTTCCTCTGTCGCTTATGGCAACGGCAGCAATGCTTGCAGTAAACAAGGCGAGGAGGGCAATATAATATTTCATAATCTTTACATATTAATAGAGTAATACCTCAAATAGTATCTCCATCGCGTAAAGATAAGCAAATTTTTTAATCGGGTATGTTAACAATAATCAATAGAATTTCTATCTTTGCAACTCAAGCCATCATTAAAGATGATAAAAAGCTTTGAACACAGATTATCATGAGAAGAAAAACATTCATTACCGTTCTTGTTTGTCTGCTGTTTGCAGGTGGACTCTTTGCCCAGCGCGGCGATGTTTATCAACGTTCTAAAGAATATGATCCGCCTACGGATTCGTTGGTTTTGAAGAAGTTGAGTCAGTGGCAGGACCTGAAGTTCGGCGTACTGTTCCATTGGGGAATCTATTCGGTGCCGGGAATTATGGAATCGTGGTATCTGTGTGTTGACGATTGGATAAAACGCGATACGACACGTACTTATCAGCAGTATAAAGACTGGTATTGGGGATTGAGCAAGCAGTTCAATCCGGTGAAGTTCGATCCCGATCAGTGGGCGAATGCAATGAAAGATGCCGGAATGAAGTATGTGATTTTCACAACCAAGCATCATGATGGTTTCTGTATGTTCGACAGCAAATATACCGATTACTCCATTGCCAAAGATGGTCCGTTCAAAGATAATCCGAAGAGAGATGTGGCGAAGTATGTGTTCGATTCGTTTCGCAAGCAGAATTTTATGATCGGCGCTTACTTCTCTAAACCGGATTGGCATTCGCAGTATTATTGGTGGGATGTTTATCCAACAGGCAATCGCAATGTGAACTACGACATCAACAAGTATCCGTGGCGCTGGCAGCAGTTTACACAGTTCGTTCATAATCAGGTCGAAGAGCTGATGACGCGCTATGGAAGTATGGATATTCTTTGGCTCGATGGCGGACAGGTGAACAAGGAGAATCATCAGGATATTGATATGCCTGGAATGGCAAAGATGGCACGCAGCCATCAACCGGGATTGCTCATGGTAGATCGTACGATTCATGGACCGTATGAAAACTATCAGACACCGGAGAATCAGATTCCCGACAAGCAGTTGACTTTCCCGTGGGAGAGTTGCATCACACTTTCCGATAGTTGGGGTTGGAATCCACATCCGAAATACAAAACACCTGCCAAAGTAGTCAATATGATTGTCGAGATTGTTGCCAAAGGCGGTTGCTTAGTCCTTGGCGTCGGACCGACTCCGGAAGGATTGATTGAACCTGAAGGCGTAGCTCGTCTGCATCAGATCGGACAATGGATGCATGCCAACGGCAAAGCTATTTATAACACTCGTCCGACAGCCGATTATCATTCGGGAAAGACTTGGTTCACTGCAGATAAGAACGGAAAGACCCGCTACGCTATTTATACGGTAGGCGATGGTGAAACGCTTCCTTCTTCCATCTCCTGGGAAGGAAATGTACCGAAGAAAGGCAGCAAGATGATTTGTTTGAAAACTGGTAAATCTATGAAATGGAAGGCTAATGGCAATACTGTTAATATCGTTTTACCTAAAGGTCTGAAAAACGAATCGTTGGCATTGGCATTTGAGGTAAAGTGAAGATGGATTAAAGATATATAGTTTCATTAGTGTTTTTTATAATAAAAATTTCATATAATTGCATGTAAATATAAATGCAATTGTTATATTTGACGTTTGACTCAGTGAATGACGTGTGAGTATTTTTTTATGAAACGGAATTCGCTATGTTGGTCAGTATATACTATTTCTAATACACACATATTGATTAGGGGAATGAATATGTGGGTAAAAGGGTAATTATAATTTCTTTTAAACAAGCTGTAATAATACAATGGTATGAAAAAGGTAATTGGCAATCCACGGAAGAAAAACGCTCTTTTCAGTACACAAATAATGAGCATGTTTTTAATCTTCTTTTTACTTGTTGGTGGTTCTATATCAGCGCAACAGGTAATCAATATCAATAACAATTCAGCCTTGAAAAGTCTGAAAGCTATTGACAGTAGTGAAACCATCAAAAGCATTTATGGAAAATCGGAGAAAGCTCGTGCTTTTGACTATAATCCTCAATTGATGCAGCTTACTGAAAATGATAAAGGAAGCATTCTTCAGCTCGACTTCTTTGAGGGCGATCAGCTTACCGGTGTGATTACCAACGTGACACATTATTATAATGGCGTTGTTGGAATTACGGCAAAAGTGAATGGTGCCGCTTTCGACTATTGTTACTTTGCTGTCTCTGAATCTGGTATTACAATGTCGATGGATCAGATTTCAGCCAACAAGTCTTTCTTGACAACGAACAAAGATGGCAAAACTTATCTATGTCGTTATGCTTCGGATGCAGTCCATGAAGCCGACAGACCTTGCAAAGGAATTGCTGCGCCGACAGACCTGATGTCTCTTCCGAAAGCAGTGCCATCGAATGCAACGAATTCCACAGGAATCCATCGGGTCGCTTCCAGAAATATAGATAAAGGAAGTGAAACGCTTCCTGGGGCATTGTCTGCATATGGTTCTGCTACATTAACTTCGGCAGTCACTATTGATGTGATGGTCGTTTATACGGCTGAGGCTGTCGCTTGGGCAAAAGCAAATGTCACGAGTATTGGTAATGCTATTGCTCTTGCCATGCAAATATCAAATACAGCAATGAGTAATTCCGGAACGAATATTACTTTTAATCTGGTACACGCTTATCAAACAACCTATGATGATTCAAGTATAGATAATGATACAGCATTGGATTATATGTATAGAGTATCAGACGGAGTGATGGACGATATTATCACTAATAGAGACAAATATCACGCGGACCTTGTCACGTTATTTAGAAAATCGGATTATGCTTCTAATGGTACGCTTGATAGTGGCGGAGTTGGACTCCTTCTGGCTGACGAAGGAGGTTTTCCCGGTTCGGCATTTAATGTTTGTAGAATACAGCAGATAACTAATACGACCACGTTGGTCCATGAAATCGGTCACAATATGGGTTGCGGACATCACAAGTTGCAGAATGATGGAGGTGGAATTTATTCATATTCATATGGTTGGAGAGGAACGAACAATACTACTGCAGGACGATTCTCCACTATAATGACCTATGAAACTATTTCAAATACAGATGGCTTGAATTATCCTAATATCCCTTATTTTTCGGATCCAAACAAAACTGTAGATGGGGCTGTGATTGGAAGTGACACTACGGGGAATAATACACTGACTTTGAACCGTACAAAAAGACTTGTCTCTCTTTACTCGGATGTGGTTGGAGTCTGTTTATCCGGATTGACTGTCAGTTCAGGATCGCTTTCTCCGGCTTTCGACTCTCAAACAACTGCATATACTGTCAATGTCGAAAATTCGGTTTCTTCAATTACCATTACAGGAACAACTTCCTCTACAGGTGCTACCGTGAATGGAAATGTGAGTGGCGCGAGTTTGACGGTTGGAATAAATGAGTTTATTGTCACTGCAACGTCGTATGATGGTAATTACTCTAAATCATATAAGATAGTAGTGAACCGCAAAACACCTTCTCACTATTCTTATACAAGCAGACCTGCTTTTGGAAGCGCTGTAACTGCGTTTGTCGGCGATAATGCTTTGAACCTGAACATTAGTGCTGCGGCACCGGTTGTTGAAAACGCATTTACATTTAATCTTACGAGCACTGTTTTTCCATTTATAGTAAAGCAAAGCCAAAACTCTAATACTGCTTACTTTTTTGGGAATGTGGACTTTAATAATGAAATGAAAAAAGTAAGAGTTTCAGCTACGGGAAGTTACACATTCAACGTGGATCAAGGTAGTCTCTTGACGATATATAATTCATCAACACCCTCCACTTCTTCTTTTGTGACTTCAAGCGGTTATAAAGATACCCAAGAGGGATACTATAACTACTCGTATAAGTTTAGTGCCACACTCAATGCCAATACAGATTATTATTTTTTGCTATTTAATAGGTCGGCAACTCAAGGAACAGTCACAACAACCAGCACTGCCGGAACCTGTTACACCGAAACAGCTATTCCGAACGGCATGAGTTACACTTATGTCGCTGTCAGCAGCTCTGACAGTAAGATTAAGATGCAAAATGCTACGGCAGACTTTCGGACATTGGCGGCAGGTTCATATACAATCTACGGAGTGCCATACTCTTATGGTAGCTCTCCTTCCTCTTTTGTGGGAAAGACTTTGGCAGAAATAAAAACGTCTGATGCCATTACGCCAAGTTCGACATCTTTGTCTATGACTGTCAATTCAAAAACAGTAACTGCACAAGCTCCGACTATTTCAACACAACCAAGCAGTGTCAATTACGGGCAAGGAGCGACTGCAACTGCTTTATCAGTGACTGCAACCGCTTCCGATAGTGGAACATTGTCGTATCAGTGGTATTCGAATACTTCGAATGCCAACACCGGAGGAACGGCAATAGATGGCGCTTCAACAAGTACCTATACGCCTTTGACGACAACTATCGGCACATTTTATTATTATGTAGTTGTGACCAATACAAAGACTTATGACGGTAATACGACAACAGCTACAACGACTAGCAGTGTTGCAAAAGTGGTAGTTGCAGCAATCGTTAACGCAGTTGCTCCAACAATCAAGACACAGCCTACTTCTACAAAAACAACTTATTCGCAGGGTGACACGCCATCGGCAATTACAGTCTCTGCAACAAGTGGCGACGGCGGAACATTGTCGTATCAATGGTATTCCAACTCGACTAACAGCACTACAGGAGGAACAAGTATCAATGGCGCTACATCAAGTTCATATTCTCCTTCAACAGCAACTATAGGAACTACCTATTATTATGTTATTATTAAGAATACGAACAACTCTGTCACCGGAACAAAGACCGCATCTGTAACGAGCGAAGCAATTGCTGTGACTGTGAATACTCCTGTTTATGGCATTAGTATCAGTACATTTACCGGTGGAAGCATCACTGCAAGTTCGCCGTCTTCATCGGACGGGAAGTCAGTGCCATCGGGAGAAACTGTGACTCTGTCTATAACGACACAGACTGGATATGTACTTAAGAGCATTCAGGTGTTAAGAACGAGCAATCTAAGTACGATCGTAAGTCTGTCCGGTTCAGGAAATACGACAGGTTCAACACGCACATTCACAATGCCGAACTATGGTGTAACAGTAACTGCTACATTCGGTTATTCCGACAACCAGACAATAGTCAACAATGCTAAGGCGACTATTGAAAATTCAAGTTTCGTACTTACTCAAAGTGAGGCATACGATGATGCTACTCTTAAAGCTGCCTTGCTTGCGAAGATTAATGCAGTTCTAACGAGTGCTTCTGTAAGTTATACGGTTGCTGCGGATGAATTGACTATCACAAGCAAGACTTTCGCAACAACAGGCAATATAAGCAAACTGAGCGGGACGAATGGAAGTTTCGCCTTCACAGTCGCTCTTCATAAAGATGGAACAACAAATGTTACAGCCTCCAATATTAATGGAGTTATCACAGCTACTTCCGCTTATTCAGTAACAAAGAATACGATTTCTAACGGGTCCGTGGCTGTCGATAATACAGTAGCTCTTTCGGGTGCTACCATAACATTGACAATCACTCCGAATACAGGATACAAACTGGGCAGTCTGAGTGTGGTTGATGCTTCAAATAATGCTGTGACGGTTTCCGGAAGCGGGACAACACGCACTTTCACAATGCCGTCATCAAATGTAACAATAAGTGCTTCATTTGCAAAGACAGATGACCAGTTGGCTATTGAATCTGCGAAGAGCCTTATTGATGCGATGAGCAATGTGACTGTCGATCAGGCAACAGCCAATACTGAAGCGTCTGTCAAGACTTGGCTTATCGCTAAGATAAACAGTCTTTCGGGAATGTCTGCTACAGGAATAACTGTTACGGCAGATAATATTACACTGAGTAATTTCATTGCTGCTGTTGAAGGTGCGTCGAGCAGTTCTACAAGAAAGAATGGAAGCTTCAAATTCTCAGTCAATTTACAAAAGACAGAAACGACACAAGTGACGGCAAGCAATAGTGGTGTGATTACAGCTACGACAATCTATTCGGTCAATGTAAACGTATCAACAAACGGTTCTGTGACAGCTAGCCCGACAACCGGATCTGCAGGAACACAGATAACACTTTCGGTCACGGCTAACGACGGCTATGAGTTGGATAATATAACAACAACTCCTTCCACCACGATTTCCGGAACTGGCAGTACACGAACATTTACGATGCCTTCATCGAATGTGGCTGTAACTGCTTCTTTCAAGAAGACGGCTGATCAGCAAGCTGTTGAAACGGCACAAAGCTTGATTAATGCGATGAGCAATGTGTCAGTTCCGCAAGCAACGGCAAACAGCGAAACGGATGTTAAAAACTGGTTGGCTACACAGATCAACAGTCTCATATCGTCAACAACAGGAATTACTGTGACTGCCTCCAACATCACTTTGGGAAGCGTCTTCAATTCCGCTATTGAAGGGTCACAAGCTTCACCGGCAGGAACATCGGGTAGTTTCTCGTTTACTGTTGTTTTGCAAAAAGGTACAAGAACAGCAACGACAACTTCAAAGAGCGGAGTGATTACAGCGACAACCTATGCGGGTTATTTCAATATCAACGTAGGCAATACATCCAATGGTTCGGTTACAGCCAGCTCGACAGCTGCAAAGCAGAATGATAATATACAACTGACTATCACGCCTGCTGCGGGTTATGAGTTGGAGAGTATTTCAACGACACCGACGCTTACGCTTTCCGGAACCGGAACTACGCGTACATTCAGTATGCCAAATTCAAATATCACCGTGATGGCAACATTTAAGAAGACAACAGATCAGAAGAATGCGGAGACCGCTCAAGGCCTGATCAATGCGATGACTAATGTCTCTGTCGCCCAAGCTATAGCAAACGACGAAACCACAGTCAAGACATGGTTGGCAAAACAGATCAACAGCCTTTCGGGCATGAGTACTACAGGCATCACCGTTGCAACTTCAGATATCACTTTGGCAAACTTCACTGCTGCTGTGGCAGGAACGGCAAGTCAACAGACTGGCACAAACGGCAGTTTTACGTTTACAGTATCTTTAAAGAAAACGAACAGCGCTGCATTGACGACTGATATTAAGAGCGGTATCATTGCTGCAACGCAAGTATTTGTTGTTACTGTCAATCCTTCGGATAACGGAACAGTCAGTGCAGACCAGACGACTGTCGTTTCGGGCAAAAAGATTACGCTTACTGTCACACCGAATGTTGGATACGAGTTGGGCACATTAAGTGTTTACAACACAGACAATGTGAGCACGACGGTTTCTGTTTCAAGGACAAATACCACCTATTCTTTCAATATGCCTGAATATAATGTGACTGTTGCTACGTCATTTAAAAAGACAAGCAACCAGACAGGCATAGAGAATGCAAAGACGCTGATTGAAGGGCTGACCAGTTTAAGTGTTCCACAAGCAACGGCAAACACTACTGAAACATTGAAGACATGGTTGGCTCAGCAGATCAATGCACTTTCAACAATGACAATCAGCATCAGTGCTAGCGATATTACTATTGGCAATGATTTTATAGCTGCTGTAGCAGGTACTTCGGCCAATCCTGCAGGAACGAATGGAAGCTTTTCTTTCACAGTCCAATTGCAAAAGACTGGTACGACAACAATTATAACTTCCAGTAAAAACGGAACAATAATAGCTACAAGCTATACGGAGCCAACCTATACGATAACTGTACAGAAGTCTTCTAATGGTTCGATTACAGTCACCCCTACATCAGCAAAGGCAGGAACGCCTGTTACTATCAAAATTAATCCTAGCAGCGGTTACGAATTGGCAAGCATTACGACTACGCCTGAGGTAACGATTTATGGCACAGGCAATGAGCGCACGTTTAATATGCCATCCTCGAATATTACCATTACAACTACATTCACTGTTTCACAGGAACAACTGAATAAGGTAAAAGTTGGAAATGCAAAAACATCTATTGAAGGAGGTTCATACAGGATTGCTCAAGCTACAGGTAACACTGAAGAAGCCGTGAAAGACTGGTTGTTAAAGACGCTGAATGAGATGTTTGGTTCTCTCTACAATCTTGTGCTTCGTTCTTCCGAAACGATGGTCGGAGATGTTTCGCTTGTCAGCATAACACCCGCTGTTGCCGGAAGTGCAGAGAATCCGAACGGTACCAATGGCTCGTTTACGTACAATGTGACTTTGACACTCGGCACAGTGACAGTGGTTACCCGAAATATATCCGGAGTTATTTTGGCGACTCCTATTACAATGAGAAGTATTGATCTGTCTAAGGGAAGCGACTTGACATTGACAATTTTGAATACGGGAAACATTGAGACAGGTGATCTGACAGTGTCTTTGTCAGGTGATAATGCTAACCTGTTCACAGTTTCTACATCTACAATCAAGAGCTTGGCTGTTGGTGGCTCGGCGAATATTGAACTTGTCCCGCAATCCGGTTTGCAGACGGGAACTTATAAGGTTACGGTGAATGTTACTGGCAGTAATATTAATTCTGTAAAGATTGACATCACCTATAATCATATCGTATCAGATGCCCAGAATCCAGATGTTGGTAATCTCACTGCATGGGTCCAGAATGGAATGCTTCATGTCAAAGGTCTGACAGTCGGAAAACTCTGGCGTATTATCAGCATTAGTGGAGCTCAAGTTTATTGCAATAAAGCAGACAGTAGTGAAACTTCCGTCAATCTGCCTGTTCGTGGCGTATACCTTGTAGTTTCAGAAAATCAAGTAATTAAAGTCCTGAATTAAGAAGAGCTTGAATCAACAGTCTTCTTGATTACTGAATTTGTAATTGTGGTATAATTCCGTTGAAAAATAAAGGGCAAACTCAAAAGTTTGTCCTTTATTTTGTCAGTTCTCTCTTGTTGCTAAATCAATTGTACAAATAAGGTTTACCAATACGTTATGAAAAGATTTGCGTTTTTATAGTAATGTAGAAAAGACGAGATATTATCAAATTGTAACATCTCGTCCTTCTAATATAAAATTCAATAAGTTATTTTTTAGGCCTTAAAAGTACAGCATCAGCAAATATTGGACCGTCAGTTTTTGAACCATTGATTATTATTTCATTTTTGTCGCTGGCATTAAATGAATATGTGCCGAGATTTACCCATTCTCCTATATGATTTTTTGGAGCGATTGTAACGTGCTTAATGCCATTGTAGCTCTTTACATCAACATCCATTGATAATGGAGCATTAGCTATTTCAGGACAATAAAGAAATACTTCATATTCACCTCTTTTCTTGACAGAAGGGAGAAATGAATAGGTTGATTTTTTATCTTTATTTTCGGATAGCATGTAACTCGTCTTATATTGTTGTCCGACTTTCTCTTCCCATAATCCATTTGTACTGACATTGTCCGCATCGGTGTCATCCACCAGAACCTCTGGTGTCGAACCATCAAGATATGGATCGTTTATAAGTTTCTGCTGGAGTTGTGCAACATCAATATTCTGCACTGCTGATTTTTTATCAATTGCCATGCAAGCAGCAACTCCGGCCGATTCTCCAAGTACCATAAATACCGGTTCCATTCTTATTGAACCGTATGCGATGTGAGAGGCTGAGACACAAACCGGAACCAATAGATTCGTACATTCCTTGGCTTTTGGAGTAATACATTTGTAAGAAATTGGGTAAGGTGAAAATCCTCCAACTTCCACGTCGCCTTCATTCTTTACCATGTCATTTATTACTATTCGTTGACAATTATGTGAATCCATTCCGTAAGCAGCCATACCTATACCATCGTTTACGGTTTTCGTGCCTTGACAATTATGTTGAGTCATAACATATTCGCCTACCATGCGTCGTGCTTCACGAATATATAATTGAGTAGGAAAATTGTCGTTATCAACAAATTCATCTTTTGCCCATCCAAATTTTGAAACGTTATCACGAAATTGTTTGGGTATGCTTTCGTCGTGTGTCATAAAATACATCAACCCTTTTGTGTAGTCGATATGAGCTTGCCATATTTTTTCGCGTGTAGCGTAGTCACCGTTTGGATAATCATAATTCATCCCTATCATATCCGTAGAAAGAGGTCCACAATTGTTTACATCGTATTTCTTTTCCGGCATTTTGTCCCAATATAAAAGAAATCTACGAATATTGTTGTCCATGATTTTGAGCGCACGAGAAAGCAGTACATATTTCGAAGGATCATAATTTTTAGGCTTTGTGAATGGCACTTGGTTCTCTTTAACCGTTGTCAAACACAATCTGAAATTATAGGCTTGTACAAGTGTATCGCCACTTCCTATGGAAGCCAGCTTATTATTGCTTACACCCCAAACAAGGCCACTCGAAGGATCACCTTCTTTTTTATAGGGATCTATTCCATCTGCAAATTGATGATAGTATGAAATTTGTACACCGTCAATTGTTTCGCCATAAACTTCGTTCCCTTCGCGTCCAACAGTGTATGAAACACCTGCACAGGCCATTAAATCACCTTCATATGAACAATCAATGAATTGCTTTGCTGAGACGACGATGTTCTTTGTTATGTCCTTTGAATTTTCGAGACGTATATTTTCGATTGTCGTTCCCTTTTTCTTTGCACTTATGATTCTATATTGATAGAGAACATTAAGTTTCGCATCTTTAACGTAACGGTTAATGACACTTGTTGCAACACTTGGAGGGAAAGCCCATTGTTCGAATTTGTTGTAATGTTCACCGATACGGCGGTAGAACAGGCGCGATAATCCTGTGACTGCATATTTATTGCCTATGTCGGTGCTTCCTAGTCCACCTGTGGTCATACCGCCAAGATATTTACTGGGTTCGATGAGCAGGACTGACTTTCCCATCATTTTAGCCGAATAAGCAGCGATTACACCACTGGCAGTACCACCATATACACATACATCAACAGTCTTTGTCTCATTCCTTTTTGCCGACCAACCTGTTTGATTAGCGGCAAAAAGGATTGCAAACAATAATATTACTGTTCTTTTCATGACTATTCGTTTTGAAATAATACATTAATAATATACATTCACTATTTATTAATAGCCTGAATTTTGTGTTATGTTTGGATTGACAAGAATGTCATCTGCAGGAATAGGCCAGAGATAGTTTTTGTTCTTATCAAATCCCATCATATAAAATGTGGTTATGTAACCTGCTTTCTGCATACCCGATAAATCAGGTAGTCCGTCTTCATCAATTGTAGGAACTCCACCTATTGGGAAATTGCCATTATCCCAGTTCTTAAGCAGAACCATAAAGTCTGATGACAGTGTGCGGTTCGACTCGCTTCCAGTCTTTCCGTTCCAATTGGCATTACCTGACCACTCGCGGTTTAAGTAATACATCGGTTTGTTGTGACTCTTTTCAGCAATGTGCCAACGTAATAAGTCACGATAACGAACACTTTCAAATGGGAATTCAGCACGTCGTTCCATGCGAATGATTTTGCGCAGTTCACTTTGTGAAGCCATGGTTACTTTTGGATATTGGATGTTGGAACCATTATAAGCTCTTGCACGTACCAAATTGATGGTCTTGTCTAAATCTTCTTGAGTAACTGTTCCCAATTCGTTCTTTGCCTCGACATACGACATTAGTATCTCGGCATAACGTAGATATGGGAAAATGTTGTCAGAAACTAAACCATAACTGTTATAATCGGCCCAATCACTCTTTACATATTTTCTTAACAGGATGCCATTGTAAACGGAATGTTGATTGGAAGCCTTTGAGTCGTTATTCAGAACCATTTTTCCAGAAGATACTTGATAAACAGTTGTGGCGTATGGGCTTGGATTATATTCATAACCTAATGTTATATAATCCGGATATTTTGAAGGGAATGTGCCATCAACTTTAGATTGCTCATATTCGGCATAATCTTTTGAATATTTTGTTTTGAATGGTTGTATGGTGTAAGCTAAGCGAGGGTCACGGTTTTCAAAAGGATCTTTTGGATTATAGAGCGGTGACTTGTCGATAGGTAGACCATCAGTACAAGTATATGCACAGAACAATTCTAACGAAGGGCATTGGTTGGAGAATCCGCCGATTTTGCGAATGACATAATTCTTTACGCAACTAAACATCCCAATTCCGACTTTTTGTGACAAATTGCCTTGGAAGTAAAATATCAGTTCCTTTGATGAATTGGCGGTGAACAGGTCTTTATAATTGCTGTGCAACTGATAAACACCTAAGTCCATACACTTTTGGCAAGCATCGACTGCTGTTTTGTAATCGCTATGGAATAATGCAATACGAGCTTTGAAACCTAAAGTAGCACCTTTTGTTGGTATTTGTTGACCACTATAAGTTTCTGGCAAATATTCAGTAGCCTTATCCAAACATTCGTAAGCAAAAGCTATTACTTCGCTTTTTGGCGAACGGGTAGCTTTGTATGCTTCATCAAGAGAAATCGGAGTTTTATAAAGCACGCAGTCGCCATAATACATGGACAGTGTTCCATAGGCGCAGCCTAACATGAAGTATGCTTCACCTTTATATTGTTGCATTTTAGCTTCAGTTACGCCACTCGCTGTGCCTTTATCTAAAGCATCTAATATTTTAAGCGAGCGGGTGATGGCTTTATACATTGCAGTCCAGCGCGTTGAGGCAATAGAACTTTTAGAAGTAATTGTACCCAATGTCATTTCATTTGAACCATTTCGGTTCAACCAGTCATCGTCCCACGATACATCGTCGATAGGAAAGAAATCCGTACGCCATAAATCATTTAGCGACATTTCAATTTCTGTCTCATCGTTATACCAGTTTTCACTGGATCCTTCCGATAGTGGATTTAAATTGAGATCAGCACAGGCTGCTAAGCAAGATGCCGTTAGAATTATAAATATATATTTACTTATTATTTTCATAATGTTTTATTTTTTAGAATGTTACATTAAGACCAAAAATGTAAGAACTCATAATAAAATCGCCACTGCGGTCCCATTCAGGATCGTACCCTTTAGGATAATTGTCAAATAGTGTAGGTAAATCATTTGCTGCGAAGTATAATCTAAGTTTATTTACAAAGAACTTCTCTGTGATTGATTTCGGAATCGTATATCCTAAAGTAATATTCTTGATTCGCATATATGCACCATTAAACAAATAAAAATCGCTTGCAGCATAAACATTTGTAATATTACCTGTTGTCAATTTAGGATATTTGGCTTTGGCATTCTGTTCATCTGTATTACTTGGACTCCAATGACTATCGATTAATACTTTTGGACATGAATATGTCTGGTATTCGAAAGGAGTTGAAACCCATGACCAATATACGTTTTGGTGACCGATACCTTGGAATGACAAGTTAAAATCAAAATTCTTCCATTCAGCCCAAAGAGAACCGCCATACTGCATTTCTGGTAATGAATTGCCTAAACGTACACGGTCGCCGGAAGCGGTGATCTTACCATCTCCATTGGCATCTACATATTGGATACAACCTGCTTTGTCGTTGTTTGTTAAAACTGGAATTTTATTTCCGTCTGAATCGTACATGGCTGCATCATTTAAAATGATTCCATTGCTTTTATACATATACCATTCTTGATAGTATGAGCCTTTTTCTGTTATTTTATTAGAACTGATGCTCTGCTTATCAGCCATATATCCCATTCTTGAGCGGTAGTCAGAAAGATTGAAACTTGCTCCATATCTGAAATCATTGATTTGATCGTTCCAAGCAATTTCGATATCCCATCCTTTGGTATTCATGTCTGCAGCATTATTTTGCGGAGCATTATAACCGAAGTATGACGGGAAACCAACTGTCAGCAACATATTCTTGGTTTTTTTATAATACCAGTCACCAGTGAAGCGAAGACGATTCCTTAATAGTTTTGTGTCGATACCGACACCGTATGTCGTGGTTGTTTCCCACGTAATATTGTTAAAGGCATAGTCCGACTGATAGGCAGTCTGAACAATGTCAGAAGTCCCCGTTGACGCATTCGGTATATATCCAGTACCAAAGTTTAGTAAAGCTTGATAAGGAAATTCAGAACCGATACGTTCGTTACCAAGCTGACCGTATGATGCACGTAGTTTCAGGTAATTGATTTTATTGAATTTCTTAAACCAAGGTTCTTCAGAAATCACCCATCCAGCACTAAAAGAAGGAAATGTTGCCCAACGATGACCTTTTGCAAAGCGAGAAGAACCGTCTGAACGAATATTTGCCTGAAGCATATAGCGATCTGCCCATGAATACATTAAACGACCGAAAACCGAACGGTAGGCATTATGGCCCGCGTTTCCGCTGTTGTATTGATAATCAGCGGGGCCTAAGTTAAGGTACGGATAATTATCCAATGTATAGTTTGAACGCCATGCACTTTCGTTTTCCCAATTGTATGAATAATCCTCATAACCGGCCATGGCACTAATCGCATGTCGGTTGAGTTGTAATTTGTAGTTGCCATAGAATTGCATGGTGAGACTATGATTGTCATTTCTTGCTTCTGTAACAGATGTTGAAGCAAAATTCTGACTGTAAATATAGTCGCCATTGATACGACGTACTTTGTATTTCTTAGAGTGGTCTTTGCCTTTATAAAAATAGTAGTTTGGTGCGGCTACAGCAGTAAATGTGAGGTTTTTAATAGGAGTTAAATCCAATTGTAGTTTCCCGTGTACCGTATATCCTCTACCATCATTTTGGCCACTTAGATTTGTAACAGCGTATGGATTATCTCCATCCTTGCCATCAGCATATTCTCCATCTGACCAAATTGCAGGCATTAGGCTGTTTTCATACATATAAGACCAAATACCATTATGTGGCGTGATTGATTTTGAGTAAATTAAATTAATGTCCGCAGCTGCATGGATCCAGTTATTAATGTTATAATCGTTGCTAGAACGGATATTAAATTTCTGGTAATCTTTTACATCAATAAGAGCATCCGACTTGTAATAATTCAAGCTGAAGTTTGTTCTTAGTTTGTCAGTGCCGCCACTTAATGAAAAGGTATGGCGTTGATGATGTGCTGATTTGTTTAGGTAGCTCATCCAATCTACATCAGGATAGCTGTCAGGATCACTGATATGGTTGGCGTTATAATTATTGATAAAATCTTCTGAATATCCGGAGAACATGGATGTTGCACCATCATTGTAGCGCATTTCGTTGAATCCGGTCATCCATTCAACAGCATTAGCAGATTTCGGCTTAGTAGTTGCAACATCAGTACCATATTCAAGGTTGTATGACATTGCGAAATCTTTACTATTAGCACGCTTGGTCGTGATCAGGATAACACCTGCCGCAGCACGCGAACCGTAAATTGCAGCAGATGCTGCATCTTTCAATACTTGAATGTCCTTTACGTCATCAGAAGATACATCATTGATGCTGCCAGGTACACCGTCAACAATTACCAATGGGTCGTTGTCGGACATAGTCGTGATACCACGAATTCTGATTGTTGCGCTTGCGCTTGGGTCTCCGGTAGAACGTGATACTTGTACACCTGCCATTTGCCCTTGTAATTGTCTAGATAGCGTAGGAGATGAAGTTTGTTTAATGCGATCACCGTCGAGTGACGATGTAGAACCTGTAAGGTCTACCTTGCGGGCAGTTCCATAACCAATAACGACCACTTCTTCAATGTTTTGTGTGTTTTCAAGAAGTTTTACGTTTATGGAAGATTTACCTGAAGTTTTTATTTCTTGAGTATTGTATCCGATATACGATATGACTAATGTAGCTTCATCAGGAACCGTTAATGAAAAATTACCATCAATATCTGTTATGATACCGTTTGTGGTTCCTCTTTCAACCACATTTGCTCCAATAATCGGTTCTCCTTTCTCGTCATGAACCGTTCCGGTTATTTTTCTTTTATTGTTACCCGCTTTTGGAGTGGTTTTTTGTTTATCAGAAATCACGATTGATTTTTCTGAAACAATACTGTATTCCAGACTCCGCCCAATAAAGGCAACATCGAGAATAGTGGATACTTTTGCTTTTTTTAGCGAAATAGTAATATTTCTATTCTCATCCAATACAACATTACGATATGAAAAACGATACGTAGTCTGTTTTTCTATCGTACTGATAACGTCTCTCAACGTGGCATTCTTAAGATTGACAGTAGCTCGCTGTTCTTGAGCTGCAATACTTACGCAACATAAGAATGAAAACAATACAATCCACATAAATGATTGTCCCAAATGTTTCCTCTTTCTCATTTTATACAAATTTATTTGATGTTAGACATAAAACTACAAAGAAAGACGAAAGCTGATAAATAACGTACCGTAAAATGGATATGTTTTATAGCATGTTTTTAGGCAAGAAAAACTATGATAACGTCAGCGACTTTCAGACAATGTCACGTTTTTATCCACGATGGTTGGCGTTAAATGATAAGCTTTGCCTATGATTTCCAGTGCTTCGGAGATGTTGTTGGTTGGGACTGTGCCTGAGAATAGGTCTTTTTGTATACTAGAATCGGAAGTTATGTTTATGGAAACGCCATAATTGTTTTCGAGCGTATGAATGATGTTAGCGAATTGGGCATTATGGAAAACAAGATCGCCTTTGCGCCAAGGAGCTATAGATTGTGCATCTATATCAGTTATTATGATGGCTCCTGTCTTCTTGTCGAAAGTTGCTTTTTGGTTGGGAGAGATTGTTCGGCATTCATTCGATAAGAGAGAAGTGAAGAGTACTTTTCCTTCTTCCAAAAAAAGTTCTGCCACAGGCTCTTTGTCGCGTGCAAATAGATTAAATTTTGTTCCTACCACTTTGATTTGCACGTCTGTTGTGCGAATCAAGAAAGGAATATTCTTGTTTTTCATTACATCGAAATAAGCTTCCCCTTCAAAATGGATTAGTCGTTCGCTTTTATTGAATGTTTGAGGTACGTATTTTAATTTTGATTCGGCATTTAACGTCACGTGAGTGCCATCAGGCAAAGTGATATTCGCTCTTTCGCCCAGATTTGTAGATACAATCATTTCATTTGTCCCCAAACTTTTATTCTCTCTATATAAATATAATGTAGAGAGAATTAGCAAAGGTATAATGATAGCAGCTGCAATTTGTGCTGTTCGGCGAAGCCAAGAATAAGAGTTAGAAGAAAACGATGAAGTGTTGATCCGATTTTTTATCTGATCCAGTCGTGAGACAGGGACAGTTGTCGTATCAATCTCGTCATTCATCCAATGATCTTGCATTGTAGCTGCAATAGATTCGTCTGAAAGCTGCAGAACCTCTTGGCGAAGCTGTTTCAATTCTTCCGCTGTAAGCTCATTGTGTATATATTTTTCTTCTAATGTATTCATCATATATTATGTAAGACGTAAAAAATCAGTTTTTGTACTTTACATGAAGTGTATTTAACAATTTAATAATATAGCAATCCATATCCAACTGTTTTTCAGTTCTCCACGTAGAATTTTCAAACTTAATGAGAGCTGATTTTTAACAGTTTGTTCGCTTAGTGAGAACTTCTCGGCAACCTCCTTATTTGTGAGTTGCTGTAGTTTGCAAGCATTGAAGATACTTCGTTGTGTATCTGATAATTTTCTCATGGCTCTTTGAAGTTCATGACAAAAATCATCATATTCTACATGACTGGAAGTGTCTTGTACCGATAATTTAGATTCATTGCAATATCCGACATATTCTTCATATTCGGGTTCATTCAAGCGTGAACGATAAGCATCTATCAATGCACCTTTAGCCATGATGAACAGAAGCGCTTGAAGAGAATTCTCATTGCGGATGGTATTCTTGTTCTGCCACAATTTGATGAAAACGTCTTCTACAATCTCTTCAACATCTTGACGCGATTTGATATATTGGAAACAAAAAGCATATAAACGAGCCGCATATATATCATAAATGGTATTAAATGCCGTCCGTGAGCCATTTTTTAGCTGATGGATCAATAGAGCTTCTTGCATGTTGCTGGTTGAAAACTATTTTTCAATTGGCAAATTTATATAATAATCTTAATATGAAGATTATTGAGTTGATAAAATTGATTTATATTGAAGATTTGATTGATGGCGAGAATATGTATTACAATGGAAGAATTTTTATTAGTGCAAATTAATTCTTGGTATATAGTTGCTATCCGATTCTTCCTAATGATAACGAAGGTAGAGTCTTTTGCGTAAAGGCTAATGAGAAAGATCATTTTGCTGCTGTTCAAGTCGTCTGAAACAATTGTTATTTGGTTGGTTATTTAGCGTTATCGCAGGAAAGGATCAGTTGTGCAGTTTGTCAGCAAGTTTTGGTGAAGGGTATCATTGACTAAAGTTTCTGGAGGGACGCTTTGATCACTTTTCATATATTTGTATGCCATGAAAAATAAGAGACGCAGATTCTGCGTCTCTTATCAATATCCATCAGAAATGTTTATTTCACATGTGCAATATCCCCTGATCCGGTAACATGGTTTGAAGTTTCTGGGTTGCCCATGTATTTCAGATCGCCAGATCCGGAGACTGAAGCGCTGAGTTTCTGTGTGGCATGGCAATGGATGTCGCCGCTGCCGCTAACGCCGCAGGTCAGTTTCTTGATGATGCAGTTGTAAGCTTTGATGTCACCGCTGCCTGAAACATTGTAGGTGCCTTCGTCAGCTTTGCCCGTGATATCGACATCGCCCGAACCGGTAACAGTGATATAGATAAAGTTACATGCTGCATTGACTGTCTTAACATCGCTTGAACCGGTAACATTGAGCGAAAGACGGTTCAGACGGAGAAGATGATCGAGATAAACATCTCCCGAACCGTTGCATTCGATTGATAATCCGCCACCATCAATGCCGGTGAGCGTATAGAAATCGAAACAACCTGTGTTCTTTAATCCGTCAAAAGACGATGAACAAGCGTTCACTTCGAGGCGGGTGGCGTTGAGGTTGTCATGACCTTTGGTCGTAAACGTCAGTTTACCGCGGTCTGTAGTGATCTTCAGATACGGGAAGAGGTTTGAATCTATTGTTACTGTTACCTTGTGCTCGCCCGACTTCTGTGAATAGTAGAATTTCGGACAGTTGCCATTGTTTGTAATGTTCTTAACAAGACCCATGAACGATTTGCTGACCGTGTTGCATGATATATTTCCACTGATCTCTATCTCGTGATAGTCGGACACGCTTACAGCCTTTGTGATTATCTGACCATTCCCTTTAATTATTTCGGCGCGGGATGCAAAAGCGCACATAGCCAAGAGGCACATCATTGTAAAAACTCTTGTTTTCATCATATTCTTGAATTATTTTTTGTTTCTAACTATATAGACGTTTGTCAACTAAAAAAGTTACATCTATCATTCACAAAAATACGATGACTCTTGCTATAAAAAAAATTTCAAAAATTAAATAATGCTTATACGTAGTTTTTTCTTTTGAAGTGTATTCTTTATGTATGGAAAAGGAAAACGACATAGACGACAGTATAATCGTTCGTTATCTCGAAGGCACGATCGGTGCAGAAGAGATGGCACAACTTGAACAGTGGCTCAGCGAAAGCGAGTCGCATAAGAAGCTGTTTTTCGAACTGAAGCATATCGACGAGCTGCATCAGGCTGATGAGCTTCCGGTGAACTTTGTCAGTGAGAGCTGGCGTCGTTTGGAGTCTAAAATTTTGATGCCACGGCGCACGATGCGACTGAACTTCCTGAAGTATGCTGCAGTGGCGGTTGTCGCTATCGCAGTCACACTGGGCGTACAGCGCCTTTTCCAGAAAGAACCAGTAATACAAAGTACGATTATTAATACCGAAGAAGGAGCGAAGATTAGTTCCATGCTTTTGCCTGACGGAACAAAGGTGACTTTGAACAAGGCCTCGCAGCTTCGTTATGATACACAATTTGGAAAAGATACACGAACCGTCTATCTCAATGGTGAAGCATTGTTTGAAGTAACCAAGAATAAAGAAAAACCATTTGTTGTGTATACTCATAAGCAAAGAATCGAAGTGCTCGGTACTGTATTTAATGTACAGGACTATGCCGATGAGGATTATGCAACAACCATACTGATAAAAGGAAGCGTGAAGATGCAGTCTATGAACGCCAACGGTCAGTACGGAAAGTTTATTTTCTTGAAGCCTAACCAGCAGGTTCTGGTTGATTTTTTGAATAAGCAGTCTATAGTCTCGACTGTAGATATTGACAGCACTAAATCATGGGTGAACAAGTTCCTCTATTTTGATGACGACCCAC
Organism: Tannerellaceae bacterium; assembly: GCA_036734445.1. Taxonomy (GTDB): domain Bacteria; phylum Bacteroidota; class Bacteroidia; order Bacteroidales; family Tannerellaceae; genus Parabacteroides. Next base: position 34,495 of record DAIMYP010000019.1, on the reverse strand, counting down.
TATATCATATCTTGCAGCGTCTGGAAAAAACCTATGGCGTGAAGATTGAACTGACGAATCCGGCGATAAGAGATACCCGCTATTCGGGCTCGTTTACGACCGACCAGTCGATCAAGGATATATTGGACATTATCAATTACGATAAGCAGTTCGCAATGACAATGAAAAATAACAAGATATTTATTAATTAATTTATAATCCTTTTAAAGTATAAACCATGCAAAAGTCACTATGCAAAATCATTATTCTCCTCTTTATGGGAATAATGGCAATTTCAGCAGAAGAAGTTGCTCCAACGCAACTTGTGTCCATTAATGTATCTAATGGATCGGTGTACAATGTGCTCAAGGAGATTGAGAAGCAGACTGGTTACATGTTCTTTTACAAGACAGAAGACCTGGGCGCTAACAAGAGCATCTCCATTCATGCCAACAAGAAAGCTCTTGGAGCCGTATTGGATGAACTGGCAAGCAAGATGAACTTGAGCTACAGTTTCAAAGAAAAACACATTCTCCTTCAACAGCGGGGAAGCAGCAGTGTAAAAAATGTAACCATCAGTGGTCGGGTGGTCGACAAGGACAATCAGCCGATTATCGGGGCAAACGTGTTTGTTAAAGGAACAACTGTGGGTGTCGTGACTGATGTTGACGGCAACTTCTCATTGGTGGTTCCTAGTGAACAATCCGTACTTGTATTTTCATATATCGGTTATACCAATCAGGAAGCACAGGTCGGCACACATCGCCATTTTACGATTACGCTGGCCGAAGCAACGCAGCAATTGGACGAACTGGTTGTTACCGCTTTGGGTATGAAACGTTCAGAAAAGGCTTTGGGTTATGCAACTCAGAAAGTCGGTGGCGAACAGTTTGAAAAAGTAAAAGGTGTCAATGTTGCAACGAGCTTGACCGGTCGTATTTCCGGTTTGACCGTTTTCAACTCTACTGAATTTATGGAAAGTCCGACGCTCTCCCTTCGTGGTGAGACGCCTCTGTTGGTATTGGATGGTGTTCCTACAAATCTGACACTTGCTGATATCAATTCCGATGATATCGAAACAATCGACGTATTGAAAGGTGCAACAGCATCTGCATTGTACGGTTCTCGTGGTGGTAGTGGTGCAGTGATGATTACAACGAAGAAAGGCGGTAAGGAAGGTTTCACTGTTACAGTAAACAGCAGTAACATGATCAATGCCGGAACATTGGCATTGCCGAAAGTTCAACATTCTTACAGCTCTGGTTACGGAGGAAAATATAATACCGATGATGAAGTTTGGGGTGATAAGTTGGATATCGGCCGTATCTATTCGCAGTATGATCCTTATACACATACAATGGTTGATAAGGAGCTGACTTCAGCAGGTAAAGACAACTTCAAAAACTTCACTGAATTCAGTATGATCAGCAATACCAACGTCAGCGTTACACAGTCTGGAAAGAATGGTAGCGTACGTTCATCGGCTTCTTTCATCTATGATAAGGGACAATATCCTAACGAGAAAGGTAAAGAGTTCAGATATTCTATTGGTGGAACGATGAAGCTGGGTGACAAAGTAAATATTGAAGGTACACTGGGTTTCAACAAACAGGTTGCTCCGAATACAGCCGGTACAGGTTATGGCGCTCAGGGATACATTTATAATATGTTGGTTTGGACAGGTCCTGAATACGATGTTACTCAATATAAGGATTACTGGGTGATTCCGAATGAGAAACAGAACTGGATGCGTGATTCATGGTATGATAATCCATATTTGTCGGCTTACGAGAAAATCAATCGTGTCGACAACACAAAGACTAACGGTATGTTGACTATCAATTATCAGATTACACCGTGGTTGAAGGCTTTGATCCGTGGCGGTTATGACTATACAAACAATGCAACAAAGCGCCGCGCTCCATTGGATATCCATTCACAACGAAACTGGGGCAGTACCGATAAAGGTTACTATTCAGAGAAGAGTGAAGATATATTCACGACGAATAACGATTTCATCCTGACTGGAAACGGTAAGATTGGAAAGTTTAGTATTGACGGATTGGTTGGTGCTTCTCTCTATTATTATCGTGACAAATATTTGAAGGCTACTACAAAGAACGGTCTCTCGGTTCCTGGATTCTATTCGCTGAAAGCTTCTGTAGCAAGTCCAACGGTCGATTCATATGTTGCCAACAAGCAGGTAAACAGTTTGTTCGGTAAAGCAACATTTGGTTATGACAATACATTCTATTTGGATGTAACGGGACGTAACGACTGGTCGTCAACACTTCCTGATGGCGATAATTCATATTTCTATCCATCGGTTGGTCTGAGTGCTATTATGTCGCAAGTTATCAAGTTGCCGGATTGGTTTACATTCTGGAAGTTGAGAGGTTCGTGGACAGTGTCGAAGAACGACCTGAGTATCTATGCAACGAATCAGGCTTACTCAATCACCAACGCTGTTTGGGATGGTTTGAACACAGCTGCTTATCCAACGACAATGCGTGGTCATGTGAAACCAATCACAAACCGTACGTATGAGATCGGTACTTCAATGTATTTCTTGAAGAACAATCGCATCAAAGCCGATTTGACTTACTATAACAAGCTGACGTACAACAATACGGTTCAGACAACTATTTCATCGATGTCAGGTTTCGAAAATGTGCTGATCAATAATGATGAAGAGTATGTTCGTCGTGGTTTCGAGTTGGTTTTGGAAGCAACACCGATTATCACGAAAGATTTCAAATGGACGGCTGTAACCAACTGGTCTACATCACGCAGATATTTTGCAAAGATTGATCCGAAATACAGTGCTGACAAACTTTGGGTTTACAAAGGCGCTCGCGTTGACTATTGTGAAGACAATGACTTCCAATATGATCCGAATGGAAACATTATTATGACCAACGGTTATCCGAAGTTGTTCGATTATACCAGTAAGATTGGTTATTATGATCCGAACTGGGTTTGGGGTTTGACGAATACATTCAAGTATAAGAAGTTCACTTTCTCGGTTAGCGTTGATGGTCGTATAGGCGGTTTGTCGTATGCTTCAACAAATGCCAACATGTGGAAGACCGGTGCTCATCCTGATACCGATAACCAATGGCGTTATGATGAGGTCGTTAATGGGAAGAAGAACTATGTTGCCGATGGTGTTTATGTAGTATCCGGTTCGGCTACCTACGATTCTTACGGTCGTATCACTTCTGATAATCGTGTATTTGCAAAGAATGAAACGCCTGTATCATACGAAACTTATATAAAAAGTTATTTTCGTAAAGGTGCAGATGTAAATTACCTGAGCGAGACGTTTATCAAGCTGCGTGAGTTGTCGCTGACGTATGATATTCCGAATTCATTGTCTAAAAAAATTGGTATTTCCAATTCTTCTATTGCACTTGTCGGACAAAATTTGTTACTTTGGACTAAAGAATATAAGTTCGCAGATCCTGATAAGGCTTCTGATGACTTGAATTCACCGTCTGTTAGATATATCGGTGTGAACTTTAAACTGGAATTTTAATGACTAAGGAGATTTTAATATGAAACGAAATATATTAAATATAGGTTTAGTTGGTTGCCTTGTTGCCAGTTCATTCATGATGGGCGGATGCGACAATAAATTCGATGATTATAATACCAACCCGAATGAGTCAACGATTGTTACATCGAGCATGTTGGCTACGAATCTGATTCTCGAAATCATGGAAGAACACGGAACCGATAAAGGGTTTATGCGTGATGACATGTTAAGTAAATATATTGCATGGACAGAGGAAAATGATATCGATTATGCATTCAACAAGCTGAACCGACAGGATTTCTCATCGATGAAAGTATTATATAATGTGGATAAGATGGTGGCATTTGCTGCTACTGACGGATTGAAAAATTCGTACGAAGGCTTGGGGCATGTGATGCGTGCTTACAAATTCTTCGATATGACTTTGCGTTTGGGTGATATTCCTTACAGCGAAGCCATGCAAGGTGAATCTGGGATAGAATATCCAAAATATGATACGCAAAAGGAAGTGTTCGCCGGAATACTCAACGAGTTGGAAAAGGCTGATCAGCTGTTTCAAAACGGTACCGATTTTGAAGGCGATCCTGTATACGGCGGTTCTTGTGCCAAATGGCGCAAGGCAGCGAACGTTCTCGAATTGAAGGTGCTTATCAATCTGTATAAGAAAACAGGCGAATCGGATCTGAAGGTGAAAGAAAGATTCCAGTCTATCGTTTCAAGCAAGCCGATTTTTGAATCGAATGCTGATAATCTGCAACTGGTTCATTCTGATAATGCCGGACAGAAATATCCGTTCTATGAAGAGGGCAATAACTACCTGGCATTTATCCAGATGTCGTCTGAGGTTGTCGATTCTTTGAAGAAGTTCAACGACTATCGTTTGTTCTATTATGCTCAGCCTACAAAGAATGCAGTTGCACAGGGATTGGCTGTTACCGACTGGAAAGCTTATAATGGTGTTGAACCGACCATGATTTTCTCGGATATTCAGGCAGCCGTTCAGGCAGGTGGCGTTTCTCAACCGAACAAACGTTTTTATCAATTGCCAGTATCCGAACCGACTTATTTGTTGAGCTATGCTGAGATGAAGTTTATCCTGGCTGAAGCAGCTGTAAGAGGTTTGATTAGTGGAAGCGCAAAGAGTTATTATGAAGACGGTATTCGTGCTTCGATGGCATTCACGGCCGACAATACACCGGATAACGTTGAGTATAATCATGGAATGAAGATTACCAGCGATTATATCAATACTTATCTGCAAGGTAGTGCGGTGGCATTTGCAAGTACTACCGAACGTCAGATCGGACAGATTATCGAACAGAAATATCTCTCTACATTCTTCCAGATTCCGTTCAATGCCTTTTATGAATATCGCCGTACGGGTTATCCGGTTCTTCCGATTAATCCTAAGTCAAACAGAAACAACGATACAAGCAAGATGCCTGTTCGTTGGATGTATTCGCAGGATGAGTATGATTACAATACTGAAAATGTGAATGCAGCTGTTGCCAGTCAGTACGGAGGTTCGGATGACGAGAATCAGCTGATGTGGCTTTTGAAGTGATTAAAATTTAAATAGATGAAAGTAATCAATTTAATTGTGATATGTGTAATGTTTGTGTTCCAGCTTGGGGCACAAACATTGCCTTTGAAATTTCACAAAGACAAAACGTTTAAGATCGTACAGTTTACAGATGTTCATTATTGTTACAACAAGCAGGATACTTCGCAGCTTGCCTTGGATTGCATCAACAGTGTACTCGATGCAGAAAAACCGGATCTGGTGATTGTTACAGGCGATCTGATCTTTTCGCCGCCAGCAATACCCGGTTTGGCAAAAGTATTGGAACCGATCATCAAGCATAATGTGCCTTATGCCATTGCTTGGGGAAATCATGATCACGAACAGGGAACACCGCAGGCTGAACTGCAACAGTATGTAGAAAAACAGAAAAATAATGTAGGCAAGACGGTCCAAGGTATTCCGGGGAATTCTAACTTTGCACTGTCAATCAAGTCGGCTACCGGCGATAAAGATGCTGCTGTAATCTATTGCCTCGATTCGCATGATTATTCAACATTGCCGCAGATTAAAGGCTATGGCTGGATTTTGCCGGAACAGATTGAATGGTATAAGAAAGAAAGCAAATCTTTTACAGCCGCTAATGGCGGAACGCCGCTTCCTTCATATGCATTCTTCCATATTCCACTGCCGGAATATAATCAGGCAGCCGGAAATGAGAATATAAGAATGATCGGTCACAGATGGGAAAAAGCGTGCGCTCCGGAATTGAACACAGGATTATACACAGCAATGCTTGAAGCTAAAGACGTGGTTGCTACATTTGTTGGGCACGATCATGATGATGATTATATCGTTGATTATAACGGAATCATGTTGACTTACGGACGCTTTACAGGTGGAAAGACGGTATACAATAATCTGCCGGAAGGCAATGGCGGGCGCGTCATTCTCCTGAAAGAAGGCAGTCGTACATTTAATACTTGGGTTCGATTACGCACTGGCGAAGTCATTGAGAAAGTCGATACACAAGCGTACATAAAAAAATAGGATGAACTATTCAAGAACACAAAAGCTTGATACATTTAGACATTTATATGAAAGCTATTCCTCCCGGCTGATTTTGTTTGCCAGTAGGTTTGTAGACAAAAGCACGGCTGAAGACTTGGTACACGATGTCTTTATCGAGCTATGGAAACAAGAGGAACTGCCAACCGGTGATACGGCTGGTAGTTACCTCTTTCGTTGTGTTCAGAATGCCTCCCTTAATTTTTTACGCCATCAAACTATTGAAGAAGAATATATTGCCAAAGCCTCAGTAAGATTGAAAATTATGGAACTCGAACGTGTTTCGATGGATGAAATCCTTATCCGGAGAGAACAGGTTGCAGCTATCCATCAAGCTATACAAACTCTTCCTGACAAATGCAGAGAAATATTCGAAATGCATTTTTTTGAAGAAAAGAAAAGTAGCGAAATCGCAGCAATGCTGGATTTATCTGTTCGTACTGTTGAAACACAAATCTATAAAGGATTGAAAACTCTTAGGCAGATTGTGCTCAATTATTCATAATTTTGCAACCAAAAGGATTGAATTTCGGTTATAGATAAGTATAACAAAAATAATAGAACATGAAAACAAAAGGATTGTGGTTGATGATTTTCCTGTTGGGTATCTTTTTTTCGGCTCAGGCAATGGACCATGTGAAAGGTGACGGGAAGTTGACGACTAAAAAAATCGCTATCGATGACTATAATTCTATTAAAATTGAAGAAGCCGTCGAGTTAATCTATGAGCAGTCTAATAGTGCTCCTTATTTGGAAGTTACTGTCGATGAGAATTTGCATCAGTATGTAAATATCGATATTGATAATCGCGAACTGTCAGTAGGCTTTAGTGGTGCTTATATTGATCATTTCACCAAGTTTATTGTGAAGACCAATTCAAAGTGGTTGAAGAAGGTGAATACGTCTGATGTGGCTTCGGTCACAGTCAATGGAAATATAACAGGCGATGAGTTATCACTCACAGCTTCATCTAATGGTACCGTTCTGACAAATGGTACAGTTAAAGTAAGTTCACTTTCTTTGAAATCGTCCAGCAAAGGTACAATTACAATGAATAACGTGCAGATAGGCAAGCTTTCATGTAATATCTTGACATCAGGTAGTATTAATCTGAAAGATGGCAAAGCTGATGAAGCATCAATGGATATTGCTACAAGCGGAAATATCGATGCAGTGAATGTGGCTATTCCACAAGTAAGCTGCAAGATTGCCGGTACAGGGACAGCCGTCGTCCATCCGACAGATAATCTGAAAGCAACTATTATCGGAAAAGGCACAATTCGCTATAAAGGTCCGACGGCAGTTCATCAGAAAATTATTGGGAAAGGCACGGTTGAGGAGATCAAATAACTTATTTCAACCAACCGTGGTCGCGATACCAACGAATACATTCTTCCAAACCGCGTCTTAAAGGATAGTCGGCTTTGAAACCTAAGTCATCCTGAATCGGAGCAACTTCACAAATCCAGTTGCGCTGTTTCAGGATGATGTATTTATCTGTATTGAGTGTCATGCTTTTTTTCAATAATTTACCCATCCATTCCGAACATTGACAGGCAATATGAGCTGTCCACATGGGAACACGCGCATGAAGAACGAATCTTTTTCCTAAAAGTTCCTGTATCAGGCGGGAATATTCAGTGTCGGTGTGGACATCACCATCAGCTACAAAATAAGCTTTGTTGTTGACGGTTGCGTTCTCAATAGCCAGAAAAGCTGCTTTAACAAGATCTTTCACATAGATGAAAGTGAGACGCTGAGGCGTGAAACCTGATACAAAATCAAATCCCGACTGAATGGCTTGCAATTCTACAAGATAATCTTTCTCTCCGGGGCCGTAAACGCCGGTTGGTCGAAGAATGATATAAGGAAAGTAATTTTGAGAGCGAAGATAGTTTTCTGCTTCAAGTTTGCTTTTTCCGTATGCTGTGTTCGGCTTTTGAGGGTCGTCGAGACGAATGGGCTTAAATGTTTTCTCGTCGACAGCCCCGAAGCTGCTCAGGCTGCTCATCAGAATGAATTTCTTCGGTTTGCAATCGGATGCGGATAAAGCTTCAATGAGTCGATGAGTATTCTCTGCATTGACACGGAAGAAGTTGCGTTTATCAAGTGTTTTGGTGAGTCCGGCATTGTGAATCACATAATCCCAGGCACCTTCTTTGGCCGCGAAATCGCTTAGTTGAGCGGTCAAGGCAATCAGGTCATTATATTTCAAATCGATGAATTTGATTCTTGCGTCTTGTAAATTCTCGCGACTGCTGGATGGGCGAACGCCTGCCCAGACTTCATATCCGCGATTTAGAGCTTCTCCAACAAGGAATCCACCGATGAATCCGCTTGCTCCTGTGATGAGTATTTTCATGTTATCTATCTTTTATATAATATACGTAATAATACCAAAGTAATCCGATCCAGTTTAAGATTATGATAGTCAGTATCCATATTCCTTTTTGTCCACGACTAAGAGTTGGATTCTGTGAAACGGCTTTAAGTCCGAACAGTAGGATGGCAATGTAAACAATTAATCCTATTTCAGGCAAACTAATTAGACACAGCGTATTGAGTATCATGGATGCGGATTATGAATCGTGTTTTTTTAAAACGCGGTGCGGCAGGTCTCCATGACCGATCAGTTCAATCGGACAAGCATACTTTTCGCCTAACCATTCGGCAGAAACATTAGAGCCTGAATGATAATGAAGTGTTTCATTCACGCAGGCTATATTTTTCACCATTGATAAAACAGTCCCTATATCGTGAGAGACAAGAATGACAGCACTTTCTTTGTTTATTTCTTCCAGTAATTGGTAGAAATGTGATTCGAAGCGCTTGTCAACGTATGAGTTCGGTTCGTCCAAAATCAGTATTTGCGGATGCGAAACGATAGAACGACCTAACAGAACACGCTGTAATTGTCCGCCTGAAAGTTCTCCAATCGGGCGCTGGGAAAGTTCGTTCAGTCCCATTTGTGAGATGACTTTCTCGATGCGCTCGTTCTGTTCGTCCGTAAATGAGCGGAATGTTGGTTTTTCGGACGCAAGTCCAGAAGCAATAACATCACGCACGGAGATGGGAAATTTCTTGTCAATATTGTTTAACTGAGGTAGGTATCCGATTTTTATAGACGACACATTCTTCTCTCCATCAAAGAAATGTACGGTTCCGCTCTTTGGTGCGACTAATCCCAGAATGACTTTGAGGAGAGTTGTTTTGCCTCCGCCATTAGGACCGATGATTCCAAGAAAATCATCCCTGAAGATGGTCAGTGAGATTTCTTTAAGAACAATCTTGTTCCCGTAACCAGCGGTTACATTTTCCAGTTCAATGAGTTTGTCCATCTGCCAGTATTTTTGCTATTCGTATCAATTCTTTGTTCCAGTTATAATCCAGCGGATTGATGGCAACCAGGCGGCAACCTGTCTCTTTAGCAATAAGTTCGGCATTCTTCTGATCGAACTCCTGCTGGATGAAAACAATATGTGTATGATTGACTTTTGCCATTTCAACGAGTTCCTTCAGTTGAAGTGGCGAAGGTTCTTTACCATCAATTTCCAAGCAGAGTTGTTTCAATCTGAACTCTGCAGCAAAATAAGTCAGCGCAGGATGATAGATGATAAAACTTTGCCCGGCAAGTGGCGCTAGAAGTTGTTTTAAGGTTGCTTCCGTGTTTTCTATCTCATTAAGAAGCGTCTTGTAATTTTTCCAGTAATAAGCTGTGTTATCCCGGTCCAAATTAATAAAGGCATTGAGCATATTCCATGCAATTGCTTTCGCTCCTTCCACAGAATTCCAAATATGCGGGTCGATACCACCATGATGGTGATGGTGCGACTCTTCGGCTTCGCCATGATGCTCTTCTGTCGTATCAGTTACAAGCTTCATCCCTTCTGACATATCAAAAACTTTCAAGTTAGGATTATTACTTTCGATTTTTTTCATCCAAACTTGTTCGAATCCAATGTATCCAATGCGTAGATAAGCACGGCTTTGACCAATATCAACCATTTGCTTTGGTGTCGGATCATAAGTCTCCGGACTTTGACCAGAAGGAACAACGGCATGAATCACAAATTTATCGCCTGCAATCTTCTCGGCAAAATAGCGTTGAGGCTCAATAGTGACGGAAATAACATGACTTTGTGAAGGCTTCCCGGTACAAGCGGTAAGCATCATTAGTAGAGCACATATAATGAATATTCCTGACTGTTTCATATTACAAAGGAACTACTTTTTTCGAAATCTGCAAATACTTTGATTCACTCAATAATATGAGAGTTGCTAAATCAATACAATTATTCATGCATAAGCCATTTGAGTCTCTTCAAAAACCGCAATTGGCGAAATTTTTCTTTAATCTTTTGCTAGATATATGCTTTTAACGCTATCTTTGCAGAATATTAAATCGGTCAAACGAAATTATCAATCGATTAAATAACTTAAATTATTATCTTATGTGGTTACTTAATTCTTCTATCGGGAAAAAACTGATAATGAGTTTATCAGGTTTGTTCCTTATTCTGTTTTTACTGTTCCACTTGTCGATGAACGTGACCGCAGCATTCTCGGGTGCCGCGTACAACACGGTTTGTTCGCTTTTGGGCGCTAATTGGTATGCGGTTGTTGGAACGCTGGTTCTGGCAGCCTTTGTTATTATTCACTTTGTGTATGCATTCATGCTTACGCTCCAGAACCGGAAAGCCCGCGGTAACGACCGTTATTCGATCAGCGCGCGTCCGAAGAACGTAGAATGGGCTTCACAAAACATGTTCGTGCTGGGTCTTATTGTGATTCTGTTTATCATCCTGCACCTTTATCAGTTCTGGTATCATATGATGTTTGCTGAACTGGCAGGTGTTGAGGGAAGCATTAATCCACAAGATGGCGCCCAATTCATTAACTACTATTTTAAAGGGAACATCATTGTAACAGTGCTGTACCTTATCTGGTTCGCCGCTCTTTGGTTCCATCTGACTCATGGTTTTTGGAGTGCTCTTCAAACACTCGGTTGGAATAATACGATTTGGATCAAACGTTGGCAGTGTATCGGTCAGATTGTTGCAACAATCATCTGTGGTCTGTTCGCAATAATCACTATCATCTTCTATATTAAAGGTGTTGGTGGCGATATGACTCAATGCTGTCAGTCTGCTTGTCAATCTGCATGTGATGCCGCACAAGCATGTACCGGCTGTAAATAATTATTGGTGAACACAAATAGAAATTAAATCATTATGACTGAAATAAATTCTAGAATTCCTCAAGGGCCATTGGCTGAAAAGTGGAAAAATTATAAAGCTCACCAGAAACTGGTGAACCCAGCAAACAAACGTCGTTTGGATATTATCGTTGTCGGTACCGGTTTGGCTGGAGCATCTGCTGCTGCATCTCTTGCTGAAATGGGATTCAACGTATTGAACTTCTGCATTCAGGATTCTCCTCGTCGTGCGCACTCAATTGCTGCACAGGGCGGTATCAATGCTGCAAAGAATTACCAGAACGATGGCGACTCTGTCTATCGTTTGTTCTATGATACAATTAAAGGTGGCGACTATCGTTCACGCGAAGCTAACGTTTATCGTCTGGCTGAAGTTTCCAATAATATTATTGACCAGTGCGTAGCTCAAGGCGTTCCATTCGCTCGCGAATATGGAGGCTTGCTCGACAACCGTTCATTCGGTGGTGCTCAGGTTTCACGTACGTTCTATGCCCGCGGTCAGACGGGACAGCAGTTGTTGCTGGGTGCATATTCTGCATTGAGTCGTCAGATCGGCAAAGGTAAGGTGAAGATGTACACACGTCATGAGATGCTGGATGTTGTTCTTGTTGACGGTCGTGCTCGTGGTATTGTTACCCGCAATCTGATCAGTGGCAAGATCGAACGTTATGCTGCACATGCAGTTGTTGTTGCAACAGGCGGTTATGTAAATACTTTCTTCCTCTCTACAAACGCAATGGCATCAAATGGCTCTGCTGCTTGGGAGTGCTTCAAGAAAGGTGCATACTTCGCAAATCCATGTATGGTTCAGATTCACCCGACTTGTATTCCGGTACATGGCGATTATCAGTCGAAACTGACATTGATGTCGGAATCACTGCGTAATGATGGTCGTATCTGGGTTCCGAAGAAACTCGAAGATGCAAAAGCATTGCAGGCAGGAACAAAGAAGGGTAAAGATATTCCGGAAGCTGACCGCGATTATTATTTGGAACGTCGTTATCCGGCATTTGGCAACTTGGTTCCTCGTGATGTTGCTTCACGTGCAGCTAAAGAACGTTGCGATGCTGGTTACGGTGTTAACAATACCGGTCGTGCCGTATTCCTTGATTTCTCAGAGGCTATAGGTCGTTTGGGTAAAGAGGTTGTTAAGCAGAAATATGGCAATTTGTTCGATATGTATGAAGAAATCACCGATGATAATCCATATGAAACGCCGATGATGATTTATCCGGCATTGCACTACTCAATGGGTGGTCTTTGGGTTGATTATGAACTGATGACTTCTATTCCGGGCTTGTTTGCTATTGGTGAAGCCAACTTCTCTGATCACGGTGCAAACCGTTTGGGCGCATCTGCTTTGATGCAAGGTTTGGCAGATGGTTATTTTGTATTGCCATACACCATTCAGAATTATCTTTCTGACCAGATCCAGGTTCCGCGTTTCAGTACTGATCTGCCTGAGTTCGAAGAATCAGAGAAGAAGATTCAGGCTCGTATAGACAAACTGATGAGCATTCAGGGAAAAGAATCTGTTGATTCAATTCATAAGAAATTGGGTCACATCATGTGGGAATATATTGGTATGGCTCGTGATGAGAAAGGTTTAAAGGAAGCTATTGCTAAACTGAAGGATTTGAAACAGGAATTCTGGAGCAATGTTCATATTCCTGGCAAAGGCGCTGATCAGAATGTTGAGCTTGAGAAGGCTCTCCGTTTAGCTGACTTTATTGAAATCGGTACACTGATGGCTCATGATGCATTAGACCGTGCAGAATCCTGTGGTGGTCACTTCCGTGTTGAACATCAGACGGAAGAGGGTGAAGCTCTGCGCCATGATGATAAGTTCATGTATGTTTCCTGCTGGCAATATCAGGGCGAAGACGAAGATCCTGTCATGCTGAAGGAAATGTTGAATTATGAATTTGTAGTTCCTCAAACACGTAACTATAAGAAGTAAAAATTAAGAATCATGGATAAGAATATAAATATAACACTGAAAGTTTGGCGTCAGAAAGGTCCGAAAGAAAAAGGACAGTTCGAAACTTACCAACTAAAAGACATCTATCAGGGTACATCATTCCTGGAGATGTTGGATATTCTGAATGAGCAACTGATTAACGAAGGCAAAGAACCTATCGTATTCGACCATGACTGCCGTGAAGGTATCTGCGGTATGTGCTCATTATATGTAAACGGTCATCCTCACGGTCCGGCTACAGGCGCAACAACCTGTCAGCTTTACATGCGTCGTTTCCACGATGGAGAGACGATTACTATCGAACCGTGGCGTTCTGCCGGATTCCCGATCATTCGCGATTTGATGGTTGATCGTTCAGCTTACGACAAGATTATTCAGGCAGGCGGATTCGTTTCTGTCAACACCGGTGGCGTTCCTGATGCTAACGCAATTCCTATTCCAAAGAAGAATGCAGATTTGGCTATGGATGCAGCTGCTTGTATCGGTTGCGGCGCTTGCGCTGCTGCCTGCAAGAACGGTTCTGCCATGTTGTTCGTATCTGCAAAAGTCAGTCAGCTGGCTCTGCTTCCGCAAGGTCGTGTTGAAGCTGCCCGTCGCGCAAAAGCAATGGTTGCAAAGATGGATGAACTGGGATTTGGTAACTGTACGAACACCCGTGCTTGTGAGATGGAATGTCCGAAGAACATTTCTGTCAGCAACATCGCTCGTTTGAATCGCGAGTTCTTGTGTGCAAAGCTCAAAGACTGATAACGTTTAGACGTTTGATATAATGAAAGAGGCTGTGGCTATTATAGTTCACAGCCTTTTTTATGCGAATGTGCGTCATCTGGCGATGATGAAGAAAAAAATAGATGAGATTGCTCAGACCTCAAAATGATTCGGAATGTCGTCGATGATTCGGAACAGTTCTTCCACAGTTTCTGCACGGAGCATCTCGATGCGTGTGCGTTTGAAGTCGGCAATGCCTTTGAATATTGGTGTGAGTGCCAAATGGCGGCGTATGTGCAAGATTCCGCGCCGTTCGTCCAAACGCTCTACACTTTGCAGAACCTGTTGCTTCAGAATATCTGTGTACCAGGTGAAAGGCTCAGCAGGCAATAGTTCATTCGTTTGCAGAAAATGCTTCACTTCACGGAAAACCCATGGGCGACCGATACTTGCACGACCGATCATCACGCCGTCAACGCCATATTGTTCGAATTTTTCCTTGCAGATTTCAGCAGATGTTACATCACCATTGCCAATGATGGGAATATGTATGCGCGGATTGTTTTTTACTTTGCCGATCAATGTCCAGTCTGCTTCGCCTGTGTACATTTGCGAACGTGTTCGTCCGTGGATGGTCAGCGCTGCGATTCCGCAATCCTGCAGTTGCTCAGCCAATTCTTCGATAATCAGATTGTTGCAGTCCCATCCGAGGCGCGTCTTTACGGTGACGGGAATATGTACGGCATCTACGACGGCACGCGTAATCTCAAGCATCAGAGGAATATTCCGCAATAATCCTGCTCCGGCGCCTTTGCCAGCCACACGTTTTACAGGGCATCCGAAATTGATATCCAGAATATCTGGACCTGCCTCTTCGCAGATCTTAGCTGCTTCAACCATGGCATTTACATCTTTGCCATAAATCTGGATGGCAACGGGGCGTTCTTCGTCGGAGACAGTCAGTTTGCGTTCCGTCGAATCGACGCTGCGGATGAGCGCATCGCTCGAAACGAACTCGGTGTACACCATATCTGCACCAAAGCGTTTGCACATCAACCGGAAGGCAATATCAGTTACATCTTCCATAGGTGCTAGAAAAACAGGCCGTTCGCCTAAATCTATATTTCCAATTTTCATAATACTCTAATGATGCGCAAATGTACGGATTTTTATCTTGACAGTTGAGAAGAAAGGCTTATCTTTGTACGCGTAATAAAGGATATTGAGTTGGAAGAGAAGGATTTTGAAATCATGGCGCCTGTCGGTTCGTACGAATCGTTGATGGCTGCAATACAAGGAGGAGCGGATTCCATCTATTTTGGGATAGAGGGATTGAATATGCGTGCCCATTCCTCAAACAATTTCACGACGGACGATTTGCGCAAGATCGTTTCCATTTGTCAGGAACATGGTATTAAAAGTTATCTGACGGTGAATACGGTAATTTATGGTGAAGACTTGCCGCTGATGCGTACAGTTATCGATGCAGCTAAAGAAGCTGAAGTATCGGCAATCATTGCTTGCGATGTTGCAGCGATGAGTTATGCGAACAGCATCGGTCAAGAGGTCCATCTTTCCACTCAACTGAATATTTCGAATGCCGAAGCGTTGAAGTTTTATGCTCAGTTTGCCGATGTTGTGGTTCTTGCACGTGAGTTGAATTTAAATCAGGTGAGCGAAATCCACAAGCAGATTATAGAGCAGCAGATCAAAGGTCCAAACGGACAGCTGATTCGCATCGAGATGTTTGCTCATGGCGCTTTATGCATGGCCATCTCCGGGAAATGTTATCTGAGTCTGCATGAGATGAATGCTTCTGCCAACCGTGGTGCTTGCATGCAGATATGCCGCCGCGCCTATACGGTGAAAGATAAAGACAGTGAAGTGGAGCTCGATGTTGAAAATCAGTATATCATGTCACCCAAAGACTTGAAGACGATTCATTTCATGAACAAGATGATGGATGCAGGTGTTCGGGTGTTTAAAATTGAAGGTCGCGCACGCGGTCCCGAGTATGTTCGCATTGTAACGGAATGTTACAAGGAAGCCGTTCGTGCTTATTGTAATGGGACGTATGATGAGGCGAAGATCGCTGATTGGGACAAGCGTTTGGCAAGCGTTTTCAATCGTGGATTCTGGAACGGATATTATCTTGGACAGCGTTTGGGTGAATGGAGCAGCAAATATGGTTCGAATGCAACGAAGAAGAAAGTATACGTAGCTCGCGGCGTGAAATATTTTGACAAGATTGGCGTGGCTGAGTTCGAGATGGAGTCGGGTATATTGCATGAAGGAGATGAAATCCTGATTACCGGTCCGACAACCGGAGCCATCATTCAGAAAGCCGAAGACATTCGCGTTGAACTGAAACCGGTTGAAGAGACTGTCAAAGGCGAACATTTCTCACTTCGAGTATCCGATAAGATTCGTCCATCTGACCGCTTGTATAAAATGGTTCCGACAGACAATACAAAAAACATTGAATAATGAAAGATTATATATTCAAACTGACAGACAAGGTGCGTGACTATGAATGCGATCTTCAGGGTGTGGTCAATAATGCCAATTATCAGCATTATATGGAGCATGCGCGTCATGAATTTCTTGAATCGCTTGGCGATAACTTCAGTCACATGCATGACAAAGGCATTGATGCTTTCGTCTCGCGTGTTGAAATTCAATATAAGAACCCACTGCATAGCGGCGATGCCTATATTTCTTGTTTAAACGTTCGCAAAGATGGTGTCAAACTGGTATTTGAACAGGATATTTATCGCGCTTCTGATCAAATTCTTGCCGTGCGTGGCAAGATTGATTCAGTGATTGTAGAAAACGAAAAATTAACTCGAGGAGAATATTTTGATGAATTACTCAAACAATTAGCAAAAACATAATGTCAGACAAACGAATTTACCAAATTGGCCTTACTATGATTAACGGAGTTGGCGATATCATTGCGCGTCAACTTTTACAGGCTGCCGGCGATGCAGAAGCTGTTTTCGCCGAAAAAGCGCAATGGCTGGAACGGATTCAAGGTGTCGGTCATAAAATTGCTGAAGAAATAAAGAATCCGGAAGTGCTCGCTCGAGCGGAAAAAGAACTTGCCTTTGTTGAGAAAAATAACATCAAATGCTACTTTATAACCGATGCCGATTATCCTTCCCGGTTACGCGAATGTGAAGATGCTCCGGTGATGTTCTTTTTCAAAGGCGATACTAATATGAATGCCAAACATATTATCAGCATTGTCGGAACGCGCAATGCCACCGATTATGGTTATTCGCTCTCGGAATCGCTGATCAAAGGCTTGTCGCAATCGTTCCCTGACTTATTGATTATTAGCGGTTTGGCATATGGCATAGATATCAGTGCACATCGTAATGCGCTCAAGTATGGATTGCCGACTGTGGCAGTTCTTGCGCACGGATTGGATCGGATTTATCCGTCTGTCCATCGTTCTACGGCTGTTCAGATGCTTGAACATGGTGGATTACTAACTGATTTTCCAAGTGGAACCGACCCAGACAGACAGAATTTTATCCGAAGGAATCGTATTGTTGCCGGTTTGGCAGATGCTACCGTTGTGATTGAATCGGCAGAAAAAGGCGGTTCGCTGATTACGGCGGATATCGCTTTTTCATACGGACGTGATGTCTATTGTTTTCCCGGACGCGTTGACGACGATCATTCCAAAGGTTGTAACAGCTTGATTCGTACTAATAAAGCCGGACTGATTACTTCTGCAACCGATTTGATTTCCTCATTGCGTTGGGATACCGAAGTGAGTCCATCCAAGAAAGAACCTCTACAGACTGAAATGTTTTTCCCTGAAAATACTCAGTTATCACAGATAGTCTCGATAATCAAAAAGAATGAAGAAATTGGGATTAATGAACTTTCCTTGCAGACAAAGATTCCTGTCTATCAATTGACACCGTTACTTTTTGAATTGGAAATGAATGGGACAATCAAATCATTACCGGGAAATATATACAAACCTATATAAAAAAATTAAGGATTGTCTCACGACAACCCCTAACCAACTTTGTTAACCTTAAATCTAATACTATTATGAAAAAACCACGATGCAAATATACGCGTTCACAATAACATTAGCAAGCATTATGGCGCTAATCTTTGTTAATAACGACTTCTGCAGCGTTGCTATTTTTTTCCACGAGAGAAAAGTTTATTGTTGTATATGTTCGAAATTTTATATGATCCATCCTTCTTTTCTATCGTTATACGATCGAGAACCAAAAGAAGTGAATCGTTGCGGAAAGTGAGTACCTGTTCCGGGTGCACCGATGATTCGTTTATCATCTCGGGATGATCTTTCAGCATATTGGTAACAGGATAAGTCATCAATATTTTACTGCTATCTGTCGCTTTGACTAGGATCTGTCCTTTTTCCTCATTTACAGAGTAATCGTCGTCAGGATATAAGAATGGATACTGGCTGACATCGACTGGTGTTTTCTGTGTGATTGTGATTCTTGTCTTATCTGTTTCGCGGTTCATTTGATATTTATCTGCATCAAATTTCCATTCTCCGTACATTTCCTTTATTGCCGTTTTCCCTTTTGTTTGACTCAGATAAGAGTAGATATCGCTTACTTCGGCCAATTGATCGCCTTTGATGCTGTCTTTTGCCAAAGCTTTGTAGTCGTAATGATCATTCACAATTAGTTTATGTGTTTTTTCATCTAGCAGATGCAGCTTTTTGATGCACGATTCTAAGCGCTTGGTTTGTGCATAAATACCAATATGATGTGCACTTATCCCTGGAATGAAAGTAAAAACAATAATGGCAGCGCAGCTGATGAGTAACATCGAACGATAATTGCAAACACGTTTGAATAGTAAGAAGAATATGAACAAAGTCATCAAAACACCGGCTATCAGCAAATAAACACGACTTTCGGTCAGACTGTAAAGCGAAATACGATAAACCGTTCCAATCCAGAAAAGAACCAGCGGAGGCAAGGCATACCAAGTGAAATACTGATAAAACCAATTATAATAATGTTTCTGTAAAAGATTCTGCAACAGTATTCCGAGCAGCGAAACAATCACAAAAGCCATCACCATATAAGCAACGCCGCCTTTTGGCAATTCCCATTGACAAGTGATTTGAATGAAATAGATATAGAGAATAACCGTATATATAATGATTGAAGGCGAGAGAATAAAATCCAACACCCAATGAATCACCTTTGACTGTTCCCATTGCGGATCGCGACTGCGGTTGTTGAAGTTCGCAAACAACATAGGAATGATGACGAACAGTGTGAACAAAACGCAATATTGCAATGGTCTGGAAGTCTCTTCGATGCCAAAAATATAACTAAAAGAAAGCCAAATTGCCGCAAAGGCAGCTATCACCATTCCTCCCAGAAGTGCTGCAAGAAACAGATTGACAGATGTATGCAGACATTCGGATGCAAACGGTTTGTTGTCCAGTTTATGCTTCCCGACAAATAGGGCGAAAACGGCAAGCAGACAAGTGAATCCGAAGGCATAACTGTCTACAAATTGTTTTATATTCATGAACAACAGCGGAATATACACCAGATATGATAGCCAATAAATGATTTTCATCCATTGGCATTTGCTTTCAGTCGACCAAAGATGGCATACGTAAGTCAGTACGAAAAGAGGGAAGAAAAAGACCAGCACATCAGCTACTGACTGATTACTGTCTTTCGGCAATTGAAAATACACCACGTAAAGGACAAAGAATGTAACTCCAAGGAGCAACTCTACCGGAAACTGTCGAGCACTTTCCAGACATTTGTGCAACATTGATTTTAATTTATCCATGGGAACTCTCTTTTATAGGTAAAACTTTATTAGCTAAACGGAATCCATGGTTGCTTTATTGTAAGTTTTTCATTAGAAGAAAACCTGATTTTCATTCGCATCAATTATACAATAATGTAAGATCGTGTGTATTTTTTCTTAACCCATAGGCAGAATAAAAAATTACTCAATCACTCCACAATTTTCATGTCTGAGTCCATTTGTGGTAAGCACAGTTATGCTCTCCGGTAAAATTTCAACTGAATTAAGTATATTGGATTTTTTATATTTTGTAACAGGATTGAGTTTAAAATCAACAGTTTTGAGAATGTTTTCAGTCACTTGATACAAATAAAATGCTTGTTTTTTATTTGCATTCTCCACTGCAATATCTAAAATAACAGATTCTTTGGTGTTGTTTACGACTAATATAGTAATATTTCCATCCCTGTTTTTGTAGGAAGTAAAGATTACGCCATCAAGTTTTTGATCTGATTTAGTTGATAAGATTGAAACATATTTACCCATAAAGCGGGTAATCATGCCATAACCATAATAAGCTTCCTTTTCAGGCTGTACATTATTTAAATAAGTTTTTGATGGAATATCGTATGTTTTTACCAATTGCCATTGCCCGTCCAAGTTTCCACGATTTGTGAAACTCCAACGATTAAATCCGTCCACGCCCAGATTCATGCCTAAAACAATATCGGAAGCATTGGAAAGAGAGGCCTTGAAAGACTTTGGTGCGGGATTATCTCTGCCCCAACCCAAATTCATATTTCCTATTTCAGATACAAAAAAAGGTTTACTTTTTGAAGCTGCATATTTTACCCAATCATTAATGATTTTTGAGCCATCCTTACGAGAATAAATGCCATGATAAGAATGAATATCAAAGGCCGATAGATATTTATCAAATTTCATCTTTTCAGGATTGCAGGGTGGCAAATCCGTCCAGTCGGGTCCTGAAATGGGAATAGAAATGTTTTCTTTCTTAAATGCCTTGTTCAGTGCTTCCCAAGCATCAGTAATAGTTGGTCCTTCGTAACTTCCAGCCGACCACCAATATCCCCAAGTTCCTCCGGGAGGTTCATTAACCATACAGAAATACTTGATGCACTTGTATTTTTTTGTAAGTGTGAGATATTTCAGCATAGTGGCTATTCCGTTTGCAAAATCATCAACGGATTTTGGCGAACTAACCAATGGATGCACGCCATTGAACGAATTCCACTCCACCTGTCCCCACATTTGCTGAAGAAAAACATCAGCGTGATTGGCTTCGCACCAATCGAGAATTCGGTATAACGTTTGCATCTCGTCATTGTTCCAATCAAAAACATTTCGCTTGGGCTCATACATGTGCTGTGCCATTTCTACGCGTACAAAATTTAGACCCAGCCAATTGGCATACTTATATAATTGTTTCCAAGCTGCCGTGTCTGCTAAAGGTGGATTCCCGGCAAAAGCGCTACCTCTAGGAGATACCAGACTGGCAGGAAAGTCATATTTGGTATTATCAAAGGGCATTTCATGAATAAGCGTGTGCCAGGAAGCACCAATACCTCCTTTCATTTGGTGTATCACAGAATCTGCATTTAGCTTAAGGCTAAGATGCTTTTTAGTTTGAGTTTGTGCTGCTAATTGGAAAGGAGAGAAAATACATAACACACAAAAAATCAAACATATTACAACTTGATTTTTTTTCATAAAACTAAATATTTATCTTTAGAAATATCATCTACTTCACCACAATGATTTTAATTTATCCATGGAAACTTTCTTTTATAGATGAAACTTTATTAGCTAAACGGAATCCATGGTTGCTTTATTGTAATTTTTTCATTAGAAGAAAACCTGATTTTCATTCGAATCAATTTTCAAATACATTCGGAAGCGCGAAGGGTTTCTTCCGAATGGAATGAACATTTCATTCGAATGAAATGGTTGCTCCATTCGAATGAAATGCCGTACTGATTATCAATCATATAGGTATATAAAAAATTAAGGATTGTCTCACGACAACCCCTAACCAACTTTGTTAACCTTAAATCTAATACTATTATGAAAAAACCACGATGCAAATGTACAGATGTCAAGCCTTTTTATCAAGTTTCTGCCGTATAAAGTATGTTAATACTTGCATTAATAGCCTACAGTCTATGATTATTAACTTATAACGACAGGTGCGATTTTAGGGCTTTGTAGCCGCTGAGGCTTACTTTCAGACAAGTGCCATTCTTCAATTTTACTTTGTAATTTTCTTTGCCGAATAGTTCTACCCGTATGATTTGTTCTACGTTGACAATACATGAACGATGGATGCGTACGAACATACTTTCTGGCAAATGTGCTTCTAAGTATTTCATTGTCTGATCTTCCACGAACTGACCTTCGGCTGTAACAAGCGTCACGTAATCGCCGCAAGCTTGGATATAAAGCAATTCTTCGACATGAATCAGATGAATGCGCGAACCGTCTTTAACGGTAATCCGGTCCAACACATCTTTCTCTTCCCCTTGAATAGATGCAGACGGTTCTGTAACTTCGGGTGCCTCTTCTTCCTCTTTTATGGAAAATTGCTGATACCATTGTTGTAGGATAATCCATATGGTAATTCCAAAAACGATTCGAAGAGGCAATGTGTGCAAATAATCAATATGGATGTCTTGTCCGAAAAGCAACCAGACAATCAGACTTCCCGTTATACAGATCAGTTGTACGATAAATGCCAGTGCTGCATGTATATACAGAGATCGAATGGCGTTGGTGGCGAACCAGAGTATTAGGCTGCAACCTGCCAACAATGCTACATATATAAAACTGTCGCACAAGGCAGTCATCCATCCGATGTTGGAATAAAGACATAGCAGACAGCACAGAATCGCCCAAATGACCAACGCTGCTGTGATTCCGACAATACGGTGATAAACGGATGTTGTGAATGGATAATGTTGCATGCTTCAACTTCTATTTCAGTTCGATGCCTCCAAAAGAAAGTTTCCCGCGAATGAATAACGTGTGTTCCGTATCGAGAGCCGCCATATCGGTGAATCGCTTGTCGTCACAACTGCCTGCGAAGGTGTTCAGTTGTGTTTGTATTTTCCAATTCTCTGGCAGATGGATATCTATCCCTCCAAAATCGCAATCAATATCAATATAAGTCTCTCTGGCTTCCAACTTCGTGCGACGTAGATCTAGAATGGTTCCTGCGAAAGAACACCTTATTTTCGCACCTTTGAAAATCGGGTCGAGAACAATCAGTTTGGAAGAAGAAAAAACATCATTAATCTTTACAAAACCGTTCTCAGAAGAACTGTCTCCGAAAGAATCTTCTGTGTAAAGACAATGCTGAACTCCTTTTTTGCTCGGCTTGAAAAGGCGGAGCAGGATGATGGCACCAATAAGAATGAGAATATTAGGCCAACTTAGCTGAAATAATGAAGCGTTGAAATCGCCGATTATTGGCAAAAGGAAGAACCCGCCGATGATAATCAGCAGAACGGCACTGAGAAAACGGCGGACAAACAGCTGCATCACTCCGATTACGATGAGCAGCATCTGCCATGAAATAAAAATATTGTACCAGTAGTTTGAAATCATTCCGGCGTTGTGACCTGTCATAATCACTCCGGCAGCAATGAATGCAACGGCCGTGATAATACGACTCGACATCTTGCTAAATACTGTAAATGCATCTTGATTCGTTTTCATATCTGTTTGATTTTAAATTTGAAGCAAAACTATAGAAACCGAACCGCTCATGCAACATTATCGCGATAAGTTTTGGCGCCGTTTCGACGAATCAAGGATTATTTTCGGTGAATGAAGTACGAAATGGGCACGTATTTTCATCTTCAGAAGAAGTATAGCAGCTATTTAACGAATTTATTTCGCTATGTTTACGAATTTGGATAACTTTGTATTCGATACTTTGAATAAGTGATTACTAATATATGATATACACATGCCAGATATTAAAGCTTTTTTGAAAGATACGTTTATCTATCGTGCTCTGTGTTATCAGGGTGGATTCGGCGTTCATTCGCCATTCGTTTATAATCTGATAACGAAAGCGATTGAGACTCCTTGTGAATATTATCGCTATTATGATATCGAACTGATTCGGAAAGAACTGCTGTTCAGAGATACGCCTTTAGCTTATCCCGACAGGCGCAAAGGTGGTGAGAAGCGGAATACTACGCTGGCCACTATTGTCAAACGCGAAGCTATTCGGCCGAAAGAAGGAGCATTGTTGTTCAGATTGACAAACTATTTGAGGTCCAGAAATATTTTGCAAATAGGTACGGACATGGGGCTGTCTACTTTGTACCTTACTTCCTATGCGCCGAATCTCAATTGCATCTCATTGGTAAATATTTCTGAGTTCGTGCCCATCATACAAGTTGCTTTTGAAAAAGGTGCACGTTGTCCGGTAGATTTGCGTGTGGGTAATTATCAGACTACCCTTCCGGAAGCATTGCAGAAGATGCCTTATCCTGACTTTGTCTATTTTAATACAGCATATGAAGGAAATGATAATGAATGGATTTTTGAAACTTGTTTGAAACATGCTACCGACAGTACAGTGTTTGTGTTCAATGAAATTCGTGCAAATGACTTCATGCGTAATTTGTGGAAGAAGGCTTGTGATTGTCCGGAAGTAACTGTTTCAATGGATTTGCACTCTGTCGGCATTGCTTTCTTTGATAAGAAGTTGCATAAGAAGAATTATACCGTTTATTTTTGACTTCTTATCGGAAATAGTTTACATTTGCATCAATTATTTGAACGATATGAAGCGTATATTTCTGATAGGTTATATGGGAGCGGGAAAGACAACCGTCGGGAGGAATTTGTCTGAAAAGTTAGGTCTTTCATTTATAGATATGGATTACTATATCGAGGGACGTTTCCATAAGACTGTCGAACAGCTTTTTGCTGAAAAGGGAGAAGAATCGTTTAGGGATATCGAGCGCAGGATGCTTCATGAAGTGGCTATGTTTGAAGATGTATTGGTATCGACAGGTGGAGGTGCACCTTGCTTTTTTGACAATATGGATTTTATGAATGAAGTAGGGACAACAGTCTATCTGAAAGTCTCTGTCGATGAGTTGGCAAACCGATTGGAAGTATGTAAAAATGTACGCCCTGTTTTGCAAGGTCGCCATGGTGAAGCCTTGAAAACTTTTATCTCGGATAGTTTGAAAAAAAGAGAACCATTCTATAACAAAGCGGAAGTGATTTTTAATGCCGAAGTGATGATGACTGAGATAGATGTTCATAAACTATCTGATGCGTTGGCAGAACTGTTGCAATCGAAAGATATTAAAGAAAGTATTCGCACAAATAATAATGTAGAGGCATGGGAATGATGAATAACAAACAGAATCAATGCGCGTATATTCCTCAGGAGTTGTTGAAAGAACTCGGAAAGGTGACGAATCGTTTGCTGATAGGTATTCCTTGTGAACAGACAGAGTCTGAACGACGGCTGGCTTTGACACCCGAAGCGGTTGATATGATTACCGATTGTGGCCATCATGTGTTATTCGAAACAGGCGCCGGTCTGGGCATTAATTATTCTGATAACTATTATTCGGAAGCGGGAGCAGATATTGTAGCCACTTCCGCTGAAGTATATCAGGCGGATGTTATTCTAAAGATTTTACCGCCTTGTGTGGAAGAAGTGGCATTGATGAAACCCCGTTCAGTTATTTTCTCTACCGTCCAATCCAATTGCTTTACGCAAGAGGCTTTTGAACTGATGATGTCCAAACGCATTACGGCTATAGCTTATGAGACCTTAACAGATGAGATGCACCGTAGTATGGTTTTGAATACCATTTCTGAGATCGAGGGTGCTACAGCCATTTCTATAGCTTCGGAAATGTTGAGTAATTCGCAGGGAGGTAAAGGCATATTGCTGGGAGGTGTTCCGGGAGTTTCGCCCACTGAGGTCGTGATTGTAGGCGCAGGCAATGCAGGAACAGTGGCGGCTCGTGCAGCGATGGCTTTGGGAGCGACGGTGAAGGTGTTCGACGATGATATAAGCAAACTTCGTACGATACAGCAAACTTTAGGACAAAGTCTGTTCACGTCGACGTTCCATCCAAATGTTCTGCTGAATGCATTTCATAGTGCAGATGTCGTGATTGGGGCAATGCGATATATCAATACCTGTCACAGATATGTGATTGCAGAAGATGTGATACAATCGATGAAAAAAGGGTCTCTGATTATTGATTTGCGAGTGAACCAGGGAGGCTGTTTTGAGACGACTTGTTGTTTGACGCCTTCTGATCCGGCGGTATTCGAACAATATGGCGTGTTGCATTATTGCAAACAAAATATCAGCAATTACGTGGCGCGTACAACTTCCATGGCATTGAGTAATATTTTTGTTCCGATGCTTTTCCGATTGGGTGACGCCGGAAGCATCCAAGGCATGATAAAAACCGATCCTGGATTTAAGAATGGAGTATACATGTATTGTGGAAAAACAGTTAACGGATATATATCTAAGCAGTTTAATTTTTCGTCTAACGATATTGATTTATACTTATCTGCCTTTTAACCGTAAAAGTTTTGTTTTCGTAAAGTTTATGCGTTACTTTGCACCCGATTTGAATTGGGAAACATAAACAATATATTAAAACTGTATTTTATAATATTATGGCAGAACAGACAAAAGTGACAACTTTGGAAAAGGTTGTGATTCGTTTTTCTGGAGATTCAGGTGATGGCATGCAGCTTACGGGAACCATATTCTCTAATCTGTCGGCTATCTTTGGAAACGAAATTTCCACATTCCCTGATTATCCGGCAGAAGTCCGCGCTCCTCAGGGAACATTGAGTGGCGTATCTGGATTCCAAGTTCATTTGGGATCACGTAAGATTTTTACACCGGGCGATAAAGCCGATGTATTGGTTGCTATGAATCCGGCAGCATTGAAGGTGAATGTGAAAAACATTAAGAAAGATGCTATTGTGATTATTGATACGGATTCATTCCAAAAAAGTGATCTTGATAAGGCACTGTATACAACGGATGATCCTTTCAAGGAATTGGGACTGAATAGCGTACAAGTTGTTGGCGCGGCTATCTCAACGATGGTAAAAGAAGGCTTGGCAGATTTCGGTTTGGATAATAAGTCCGCTCTTCGCTGTAAGAACATGTTTGCTTTGGGTTTGGTTTGTTGGTTGTTCGAACGTCCTTTGGAAGAAGCTATGCATTTGCTTCAGAATAAGTTTGCAAAAAAACCGGATATTGCAAAAGCAAATATTAAAGCTTTGACTGACGGTTACAACTATGGTCATAATATTCATGCTTCTGTTTCTACTTATCGTATTGAAAGCAAGAAGGCAGAACCGGGATTCTATACAGATGTCAATGGAAATAAAGCAACCTCTTATGGACTTATAGCCGCTGCCGAGAAATCCGGTTTGCGTCTTTTCCTGGGAAGTTATCCTATCACTCCTGCAACAGATATTCTACATGAATTGGCAAAACGTAAGGATTTAGGCGTTATCACTGTTCAGGCAGAAGATGAAATTGCCGGAATCTCTACCGCAATTGGTGCTAGTTTCGCTGGTTGTTTGGCTGCCACGTCAACATCCGGTCCGGGTCTGGCTTTGAAAAGTGAAGCAATTGGTTTGGCGGTGATTGCTGAATTGCCATTGGTTATTATTGATGTTCAACGTGGTGGACCTTCAACAGGTATGCCTACCAAGAGTGAACAGACTGATTTACTGCAGGCTCTTTATGGGCGTAATGGTGAAAGTCAAGTTGTCGTTATTGCGGCTTCAACACCTACCGATTGTTTCGATACCGCATTCTGGGCTGGAAAACTGGCTATTGAACACATGACACCGGTAATTATGCTTTCAGATGCCTTTATTGCTAATGGTTCGTCGGCATGGAAATTGCCTGATTTGGATAAGTATCCGACGATTACACCGAATTATGTATCTAACTACGATGGCGAAAAGCCATGGAAGCCTTATCGCAGAAATAAAGAAACTTTGGTTCGTTATTGGGCAATCCCTGGAACGGAAGGATTTATGCATCGTCTGGGCGGTCTGGAAAAAGATTATGAGACAAGTGCTATTTCAACAGATCCTATTAATCACCAGAAGATGGTTTTGACGCGTCAGGAAAAGATAGATAAGATCGCTGATTCTATTCCAGAATTGGAAGTTCTTGGTGATAAGAACGCTGATTTGCTGATTGTAGGTTGGGGTGGAACATACGGACATCTGTATGAAGCTATGGAAATTATGCAAGAACAAGGCAAGAAAGTGGCATTAGCTCACTTCAAGTTTATCAATCCGCTTCCTAAGAATACGAAAGAAGTATTGAAGAAATATAAGAAAGTGGTTGTTGCAGAGCAGAATAGTGGACAATTTGCCAACTATCTACGTGGAAAGGTTGAGGATTTCAATCCTTATAAATTAAACCGCATACAAGGTCAACCGTTTATTGTAGCAGAACTAGTTGATGAATTTACTAAAATATTGGAGGCTTAAAAGATGACAACTGGAGAATTAAAATATAGTCCTAACGATTTTAAGAGCGATCAGTATGTACGTTGGTGCCCGGGTTGTGGTGACCACGCTGTTTTAAGCAGCTTGCATAAAGCAATGGCAGAAGTGGGTGTCGCTCCATCAAATACGGCTGTGATTTCAGGTATTGGATGCTCTTCGCGTCTGACTTATTATATGAATACGTATGGATTTCATACAATTCATGGTCGTGGTGCTGCTATTGCTACCGGAGTAAAGACCGCGCGTCCTGATTTGAGTGTTTGGTTGATGACCGGTGATGGCGATTGTCTGGCTATCGGTGGCAACCATTTTATTCATGCTGTTCGTAGGAATGTCGACATAAATATTGTCCTATTCAATAATAAGATATATGGATTGACAAAAGGTCAGTATTCACCAACTTCTGATCGTGGCTTTGTTTCTAAGAGTTCACCATTCGGAACCGTTGAGGATCCTTTTATTCCGGCTGAATTGGCTATAGGTGCTCGTGGTAACTTCTTTGCCCGTACAATAGATGTCGATTTGAAAAATACACAAGAAATATTGGCAGCCTCTGCTCGTCATAAGGGAACTTCTGTAACGGAAGTGCTTGTAAACTGTATGATTTTTAATAATGGCATTCATAAATCTATTGTTGATAAGGAATTTCGTCCGGATAGAACTATCTTCCTTCGTGATGGCGAAAAGATGTTGTTCGGAAAAAATAATGAGAAAGGCATTGTTTTGGATGGTCTTAAATTAAAGGCAGTAACAATTGGTCAGGATGGTTACACCATTGACGATATCTTGGTGCATAACTCTCATGAAAAAGACAATACGTTACATATGATGCTTGCTATGATGAAAGATGATATGCCATTGGCTTTAGGTATTATTCGTGATGTTGAAGCTCCAACATACGATGAGTCAGTTCATCAGCAAATCAAAGATGTACAAGCTAAAACACCTATTCGTAAACTGAAAGACCTGTTGATGAAAGGTGAAGTTTGGGAAATTAAATGACAATTTCATGTTAAAGAAGGAGCGGGGATAACAACTTTATCTCCGCTTTTTGTGTTATTATATCAAAATGCAAACTACACATAGCAAATTGATAGTCAATATTGTTAATTGCTTGGAAAAGTGTAGCGAATACTGAAAAAATTCCTTAATACTATATTCTGCACAGAAAAAAGTATTACTTTTGTATCGCCTTAAAGCAGGAAAAGGCAACAAAAGACAGGAATAATGATAACTCCTGCATTGATATCGAAAAGAGAAAAATAATAATAGTCAATCATTAAAAATTAATTGCAAAATGGCAAAAATTGATTTAACAAAGTACGGAATTACTGGGACTCCAGAAATTCTTTACAATCCTTCTTATGAAGTGTTGTATAATGAAGAGACAAAAGAAGATCTGACAGGTTTTGACAAAGGTCAAGTAACTGAGTTAGGTGCTGTAAACGTAATGACCGGTGTTTACACAGGCCGTTCTCCTAAGGACAAATTCATTGTAGAAGATGAGACATCAGAAAATACAGTATGGTGGACAACTCCAGAATTTAAGAATGATAACAAGAAAGCATCTCCAAAAGCATGGTCTACATGTAAGGATATCGCTTTGAAGGAACTTTCAAACAAAAGACTGTTTGTTGTTGATGGTTTCTGTGGTGCCAATGTTGATACACGTATGAAGGTTCGCTTCATCATGGAAGTTGCATGGCAGGCTCATTTCGTAACCAACATGTTCATCCGTCCTATGAATCAGGCTGAATTCGATCAGGAACCTGATTTCATCGTTTACAATGCTTCAAAGGCTAAAGTTGAGAACTATCAGGAACTCGGATTGAACTCTGAGACAGTTGCAATGTTCAACGTAACATCAAAGGAACAGGTAATCATCAATACATGGTATGGTGGTGAAATGAAAAAAGGTTTGTTCTCAATGATGAATTACTTCTTGCCATTGAAGGGTATTGCTTCTATGCATTGCTCTGCAAATACAGATATGAACGGCGAGAATACAGCTGTTTTCTTCGGCCTTTCTGGAACAGGCAAGACTACATTGTCAACTGATCCTAAACGTCTGTTGATTGGTGATGATGAACACGGATGGGATGACAATGGCGTGTTCAACTTCGAAGGTGGTTGCTATGCTAAGGTTATCAATTTGGATAAGGACTCTGAACCTGATATCTTCAATGCAATCCGTCGTGATGCTCTTCTTGAGAATGTTACAGTAGATAAAAATGGTAAGATTGACTTCGCAGACAAGAGCGTAACGGAGAATACCCGTGTATCTTATCCTATCTATCATATTAACAATATCGTACGTCCTATTTCTCATGCTCCGGCTGCAAAACAAGTCATTTTCTTGTCAGCTGATGCATTTGGCGTACTTCCTCCAGTATCTATCCTTGATCCGGAACAGACAAAGTATTACTTCCTTTCTGGTTTCACCGCTAAATTGGCTGGTACAGAACGTGGTATTACAGAGCCTACTCCTACATTCTCTGCTTGCTTCGGTCAAGCATTCCTTGAATTGCATCCTACAAAGTATGCTGAGGAACTGGTTAAACACATGCAGAAGAGCGGTGCTAAGGCATACTTAGTAAATACAGGCTGGAATGGTTCTGGCAAACGTATCTCTATTCGTGATACTCGTGGTATTATTGACGCAATCCTTGATGGTAGCATTGATAAGGCTCCAACGAAGGTTATCCCATATTTCAATTTTGTTGTTCCTACAGTATTGCCAGGTGTTGATACCAATATCCTCGATCCACGTGATACTTATAAAGCAGCTAGCGAATGGGATACAAAGGCTAAAGATTTGGCTTCTCGCTTCATTAAGAATTTCGTTAAATACGAAGGCAATGAAGAAGGAAAGAAGTTGGTTGCAGCTGGTCCGAAATTGTAATTAGATTCTTAAATATAAAAGCGCAGGATGAAAATTCTGCGCTTTTTTTTATTTTATAGCCTTAAATTTATTATAAATATTAGTATGTTTTAAAATTTCTTTCTATCTTTACCCCCGAAATTTCTTCAAATATCTCATATAGTATGCTGAAGCGTTTATTACTTTTATGTATTATCATCATATCTGCATTTATGTCTTCGTGTGGCAAAGGCGGATCTTATCGGATTGAAGGGAAGCTTTCTAATCTGAATGACCCTGCTGTATATGCAGTCTTTGAAGGAGAAAACGCTAAAGTGGTTGATACGGTGATGTGTAAGAAACCGGGTCAGTTTTCTATTCATCAAAAAGTGGGCGATTATGAGAGTGTGACGTTATATTTTGAAGGTAGAACGCATTGGACAACAATTTATCTGGATGGAAGAGGTAAATACACTGTGACAGGAAATGCTAAATATCCTTCAATGTTACAAGTAAAGGGTGGGGAAATCAATGACCAATTATCCGCCTTACGTAAGAAATATGCTTCTTTACTTAAAGAACAGGAGGATTTAAATGCGGCTTTGAATAAAGAGAAAATGAATCCGAATGCGATGGAAAGTACAGATGTGATGTCTCGCTTGGCAAATGTGAATCATCAACTTAGTGAGAAGATAAAAGAAGAGATTAAAGATAATCCTGATAGAGAATCGTCGGTTGTTTTGATAGAAGACTTTTTTGTGAATTCTGATGATACACGCGTGATGGATGAGTTATTGGCTATTTTGAGTCCGAAACTGAAAAATTTCTATTTGGTAAAGAACTTGAAGAAATATAGCGTAAAAGTAAAGCAAACCGCAATCGGTGCCGAAGCTCCAAGTTTTACAGTAAAGAATGTTTATGGAAAATCTGTCAGTTTGGATTCTTTTGCCGGAAAATATGTGCTGCTCAACTTCACTGCTCCATGGTGCGATATGTGCCAATCGGAAAATAAGTTCTTGAGTGAAGCTGCAACTAAATATTCGAAGGATAAGTTAAAAATGTTACTTGTTAGTTTGGATGATGATCAGAAGGCTGTGCGCGAATTATTATCAAAAGATACAATAGCATGGAACTTGGTGACTGATTCGGCTGGGCAAGCGGCAATGCTGATTAATCTGTATAATGTGAGCGCTTTGCCTCGTTGTTTTCTTATAGGGAAGGATAAAAAGATTCTTTTGAAGGCAGATAATAGTGTAGAAATCAAACAAACATTGGAAAATTTGATAAATCAAGTAAATTAAATTATAAGTAATCGAGATTCTTAACTATGTTGGTCAAATCTTTCGCTGCTGCAGTGCAAGGCATTACAGCAACAGTTGTTACAATTGAAGTGAGTTGTACACGTGGTATCCAATTTTTTTTAGTTGGGTTGCCGGATGTGGCTGTACGTGAGAGTCATGAACGTATCATTTCCGCACTTCAAGTAAGCGGATATAAGTTTCCCCGTTATCGTATTGTTGTAAATATGTCGCCTGCCGATATACGCAAGGAAGGAACGGCTTATGATTTGCCGCTGGCTATAGCTATTTTGGCAGCAGCTGAGGAGTTGGACAGTTCTCGTTTGAGTCAGTTTATGATTATGGGAGAACTGTCGCTTGACGGAAGTGTATTGCCTGTGAAAGGTGTATTGCCTATTGCCATTAAAGCACGTGAAGATGGATTCAAAGGTTTTATTGTTCCAAAACAGAATGCACTTGAGGCTGCTGTGGTAAATAATCTTGATGTTTATGGCGTCTCGAACATCAAAGAGGTTATAGAATTTATGGCGGGAAGTAAAACGTTAGAACCTACGGTTGTAAATACACGCGAAGAATTTTATGCACGCCAACATCAGTTCGATGTTGATTTTTCAGATGTCCGAGGACAGGAAAATGTTAAACGTGCGATGGAAGTAGCAGCGGCTGGCGGACACAATTTGATTCTTATTGGGTCCCCTGGAAGTGGAAAATCAATGTTGGCTAAGCGCCTGCCAACTATCTTACCACCGTTTACCTTGCAGGAATCTCTTGAAACGACGAAGATACATTCTGTGGCAGGAAAGATAGGTGTCGATACATCTCTGATGACTCAGCGTCCGTTTCGTTCACCTCATCATACCATTTCTAATGTGGCAATGGTTGGAGGTGGGGCTTATCCGCAACCGGGTGAGATTAGTCTGGCACACAATGGAGTTCTCTTTTTAGATGAGCTGCCCGAGTTTAATAGGAATGTTTTGGAAGTGATGCGCCAGCCGTTGGAAGACAGAACAATTACTGTCTCTCGTGCTCGTTTTTCAGTAGAATATCCGGCAAGTTTTATGTTGGTTGCTTCGATGAATCCTTGTCCATGCGGGTATTACAACCATCCTACTCGTCCATGTGTTTGTCCACCGGGAGCCGTACAGAAATACATGAATCGAATCTCAGGTCCTTTATTGGACAGAATAGATATTCAAGTGGAAGTAGTGCCTGTCCCTTTTGAAAAGATTTCGGAACAACGACCTTCAGAATCGAGCAATGATATTCGTGAAAGAGTTGTTAGGGCGCGTGAGATTCAAGAGAAGCGCTTTGCCAATTGTGAAGGCATTTACAGCAATGCACAGATGACATCAAAGCAACTTCACGAGTATGCTGTTCCTGACGCTGGCGGATTGGTTTTGCTCAAGACGGCAATGCAGCGTTTTAGTCTTTCAGCAAGGGCTTACGACAGGATATTAAAAGTGTCGCGAACCATTGCGGATCTGGATTTATCACCGAACATCGAAGCCCGTCATTTAGCAGAAGCAATCAATTACAGAAATTTGGACCGTGAGAGTTGGGGCATGTGATAATAATTCTATAACTTTGTGCATCAAAAAGGATATATCACATGGAAAAGCAATTTAAGAGAACACTGATAACAACGGCGTTGCCGTATGCGAACGGTCCAGTACATATTGGCCATTTGGCCGGAGTATATGTGCCTGCTGATATTTATGCCCGCTATCTTCGTCTTAAAGGTGAAGATGTTTTGATGATTGGCGGATCTGACGAACATGGTGTACCAATCACTCTCAGAGCAAAAAAAGAAGGTGTTACTCCACAAGATATTGTAGATCGTTATCATAGTATAATCAAGAAAAGTTTTGAGGATTTCGGAATCTCATTCGATATCTATTCGAGAACAACTTCGGCCATTCATACTCAAGTGGCTTCGGATTTTTTCCGTACCTTGTATGATAAGGGGGAATTTAT
>DAIMYP010000018.1:45700-59290 GCA_036734445.1 Tannerellaceae bacterium | reverse complement strand
GTTGAATCGTGGACAGTTCCATCAGACTGAACCGAACCGATGAGCGCATTCGTATCATTATAAACAGTTCCATCGCTCTCGACTTTGCCAATGCGCGCGTTCGAAGCATTGCGAATCGTACCGTCGGCATCGATTTTGCCAATGCGCGAATTGTTGGCATTGCGGATTGTTCCATCGGCATCAATCTTGCCCATACGCAGATTGGCAGAAGAGCGCACCGTGCCGCTTTTATCTATCCGCCCGATAATCATATTACTACTGTTGCGAATCTGAGCTTCAGTGTGGAACGGAAGAAGCATTGACAACAAAAGAACAATAGTCCAACCCCAAAAATAAGGAAATGCTCTTTTCATATTCATTCAAATTTTAGTTCAACAAAAGGGAAAACCTATACACTATACGCCTGTCTTTTTTATGTCATTGTGCATATCAATAATCATAACAGCAGACTAACCCACAAATTTAACGCTAATTTCTGTAATAGATATAAAAACGCCACGTTTTAACGTTTATCAAACCTTGATAAATCAAAACGTGGCGTTCATTTTACCCTACAATTTTCATATAGAATCTCAGCTTTCTAATTAATTCAATTATAATCAGCTACTGTTGACTCAGATTCTACACAAACAAATGAGTGTTCCAAACCTTTATCTATAGTCAAAGTTTTGTTCTTTATATCTTTATCTGCGCGTTGATCAATAGTAGAAATTCCGGGACTCAAACCTTCGGCTAAAGTCGTTGCCTTGTCCGATACATTCAAGTCCGAAGCACTAACCACACTCTTACTGCCGGTCATAAACAAGCAGCAGACAACAATGACTAAAACCTTGATTTCCATATTAATTTTGTATTAATAAATCCAATGTCTTAACACAAATCATTTTTCAGGAACTTGAGCGCCATAATTTGACAGAGCGCCAAAGAGACTGTATGCTTTTTCCAAAGGATAACGATTGGCATACATAGAGACTCTTGTCGTTTCAGAACCTACACTGTTCATACCCATAGCCGAACGGAATGTATTTACTGCCGAATTCGGATTGTATTTAAGCGTGGTAGATGAAGTCATTCCTAAAAATCCCTTCAAATACGGAGCATCAATCACTTTGCTGATTGCACTTACTTCCGATTCATTCATCTCACGGTTGCCTTCATACTTGGCCAGCTGTTCAGCATCTTCAAAACTCTTGGCGAAGACACGCAAGAACTTGCCGCCACCCGATGGCAACATCAAATCGGCTTCCTTATTGGCAAAGAACAAGTTGTCATAAGCTGAAGTCTTTCTCTGTGACTCTTTTGCCTTATCCGCATCAACATAAGTACGATCCAATGCTCCAAAGTTTGTACAGCCGAAAATATTGTTATGAACATCCGCATTCACACCCGTCATGAACCGGAATCCATAACCCATATCTTCCATCGTTTTATCGCGACACCATGAGAACAGGACTGTATTATTATGAAAATCGACGGTAGCTTCACCCACTTCCTTATTCATACTGCGAACTTCGCAGGAAGCCATACGGTTCGATATAAACACATTATTGTAGATGTTGCATAATCCACCATAATTGCCTAACTGAATAGCAAAATGATAGCCATTCGTAAATGTACAGTTGCGAATGATCACCTGTCCTTCTATATCACCATGGATAAGTTGCTGTGCAACAGGAGCGCCATCCATAAGTGGACACGTTGGCGACTCGCCGACCAGAACCATGCGTCCGGTTTCACAACCTTCCGGTGTCGAAGCAATAGGATTGCTTGGTATCGGTTTACAGTACTTATTCATTATTCCCTTATCAAATACCAGCCCATCAATAAGCAAAACGCCTTTTCGACTTCCCCTGACATTCAAATCCAACAATCCGTGGCTTCCGCTTGTACCCGCTTGAGCTATACCCGGTTGAATCATCGAATGATACTTCAGCGGGTCATGCGAAGAAAAATCGCTTGAATAGCCGCCGATGATCGAACAATATTTCTTTACTTCAATATATCCAGCATCCAGATTACCCAAATAATTGCCTTCAGCAACAAGAATCACACCGCCATCGGAAACCGTATTTACAGCTTTCTGCAAATCTTTTAAAGGCTGATCTTTTGTTCCACTATTGCGATTTGATCCCGTTGCCGAATTCACATAGATTGCATTAGCAGCTATTTTTGAATAATCAGCTGTCGACGCAGCTTTAGAACCTGCACTTGAACTACCTGCATTCTTAACTGATTTCTCAGTGTTATCAATGCTTTTCTTTACCGCTTGATCGGATTTGCTTTTCACTTCAGCTTCT
Organism: Tannerellaceae bacterium; assembly: GCA_036734445.1. Lineage (GTDB taxonomy): Bacteria > Bacteroidota > Bacteroidia > Bacteroidales > Tannerellaceae > Parabacteroides. Next base: position 56,993 of record DAIMYP010000018.1, on the reverse strand, counting down.
ACGCGCGAGCCGGCAGCACTTTTAACAGCCTTTCCCAACTTATTCAAATTAAATTGAGCTGATGCAGAAAATGCAACACCAAACATCAGAACAAATACCCAAAAGCTTTTTTTCTTCAATAAATTACGTGTTTTCATAAAATCAAATTTTAATTATTAATCGAAACAATAAACACTATATAAAATGCAATAACGCCAATTTCTGTCCGAATAAGCCATCCAATCATGGAACTGTAATTTCCAGAGGCAAAACCAGATTGGCACTACTTATTCCTATTTTCGCTCTTACAGTAGCCATTCCGCTCTTCGTTGCAGTAATCGTGAAAGTAGTGCTTGTCTTTTCGTATGAAAATGGAAGATCGGTCGATAGAAAGTTCCAATTTGATCCTATTATATGAAGACCTTGTGTTGTTTCAAAGCCTACACAAAATGTCTGCACATTACCTCTTGCTATTTTAAAAGAATTATTTGTCACGAGGCGCCATGCCGTTTGATACTTATAATATAAATGAACATCGCTATAAGGTAAAATCCTCACTTCACATTTTTGCTTCAAAGATGTTCCAGGATCTGACGCAACAATATTCACGTATGTATCGCTTGTAACATTTTTCGGATATACATAACATTTGCCATTTTTCACAACAACAGAGGCTTTATTTATATTTTCAGAAGCCCATGATACTACATCCGTTGAATTTGCAGGATATAAAGTGACGCCCAAAACGACACCGCCATACGCTTCCGGATCAGCATACGAATAAGTTACCGCTTGATTCTGACTAATAATCATATTTGTAGCACCGATAGCTATACCTGTTACCGGGAGAGTCTTTGTGACAAGGTTATTTATTTTTGCAGATATCGTACATGTGCCGCCATTTGTAATAGTAACTAATCCGTCGGATACCGTTGCAACCGAAGCATCACTTGTGCTCCAAACGATTTTTGATTGAGGCACGACTGCACCTGTTGCACTAGTAGCAAGTATCAGTTTCATTGATTCGCCTTTCGATAATGTCAACGAGGTTACCTTTGTATCCGGATTTGTAGCCGTATTAAAGAAATAAACCGGAGAAAAATGCACTTCTGTCTTTCTGGATATGCGGCTTCCATCCAATGCGTCAGTAAATACGTAGCAAGAAGCGCCACCAGGTTTAGAGCAAGTCAATTTTGCAGTCTGAGTAGTAGTAGCTCCTGCAGATGTTTTTTCTAACGTAAAATATTGACTCTCACCAGAATTTGCAACGAAGCTCCATTTAAGTCCTTTATTGGCTGCATTATTAGGTATGATATCAGCTTGTATTTCTTGAAAACCTCCTTCATAAGGTTCTGCCCAAACTTGATGAAGCGAAATATCACTAACAAGAACGGTTGCAGCGTTAACAGTCACCTTACAAGTTGCCGTCTTATCTCCATCCTCTGTTTTCACCGTAATATCAGCAGTACCCGCACTTTTGGCAGTGATTGCACCTCCGCCCACTGATTGAACGACAGCCGGATTACTTGATGTCCAAGTTACTGTTTTATTCGTAGCATCATCAGGACTAACAGTAGCAATCAATGTTTCACTGGCTCCAATATTTATATTGGTAGAGGTCTTATTCAATGAAACGCTAGTTACAGCCACATCCTTTGCTGTAACATAGACAGTACACTGCGCTGTTTTATTTCCATCCGCAGTTGTAACGGTTATTATCGTATTACCAATCTTAAGCCCTTGCACTATACCGGTTTCACCAACTGTTGCAATTGAAAGATCATCACTTTTCCATGTTACATTTTTATTTGATGCATTTTCAGGAGTGATAGTAGCTATTAAAGCTTGTTGTTCTTCCAATCGTATAGCCATTACAGATTTATTAAGTTTAACAGACGTTACTTTGATTGGCTGATTCACCGTCAACTTACATGTTGCTGTTTTAGAACCGTCATCAGAAGTGGCAGTGATTGTTGCTTCTCCAGCTTTCAAAGCTGTGATAACACCATCTTCTACTTTAGCTATAGTCGCGTCATTTATTTGCCAAGTCACTTTCTTATTTGTTGCATTTGCCGGAGTAAAAGTAACTTTTAATGTATCAACGCCTCCAACACCAAGCTTCATTTCAGTCTTATTAAGTGCAATACCTGTAACAGCAACAGGAACTTCTGTAACTGTTACTTTACAAGATGCCGTTTTTGAGCCATCGACAGTTGTTACCGTAATATTCGCTTCACCCACCTTTAATGAAGAAACGCTACCATTTGCGTCAACTGTAGCGACATCTGATTTGTCGGACGACCAGGATACACTCTTATTTGTTGCATTTGATGGAGCGATTGTAGCAGTCAAAGTTTCATGAGTACCTGCAGCCAAACTCAAGGTTGACTTATTCAAGGAAACACCGGTCACATTTATCGTCGATGGCTTCGGAGATTCCGGTGTTGGATCATCTTTTGAACAAGAAGAAATCACACCAATAAAAATTACGACAAAAACAATGTTAAATAACTGATTAATAATTGTTTTCATGACTCATTTGAATTTGTTGGATTTATCCTTATTCTATTATTACTTCAGAGAAAATATTCTTTTAATCTGCTTCACCAGGCATTCCTTGTTAAAAATAGAAGGAATATAATCTTTTGTATCTTGTTTTGGAGCACGCATTCTATCATCAGCTTCTGCCGCCTGTTCGATGCGCTCTCGCCATTCTGCAAGTTCATCCTGCACTTCCTTAAATGTTTGCGATTGCTTAGTTTCTTCGTCTTCCATAAATATTACTTTTTTGTTAAACTTGGTTGTAAAAGTAGTTTGTGACACAAAAATATGTTTGACGCATATGCGCATCGTTTTGACTACAGTGCGCATTCACATTTCAAAGATTTGACATATATGCGCATAGAATCATTGCAAGCGCTTGTTTTTCAGACAAGTACTTAGTCAAATCTCAAAATTGAGCATAAATAGGCAAATAAACTTATTGAGGAGATTTACGACACTGCGACGGTGTCATCTTGAAAGTCATTTTAAACATTCGAGAGAAATAAGAGATATCCGGGAAACCACATTTTACACCAATTTCGCCAACAGGATCAGAAGTAGAGACCAAAAGTTTACGAGCTTTTTCCATCCTTACTTGCATAATGTATCCGGATGAGTTAAATCCGGTGATTGCTTTAATCTTTCTGTTCAACTGTGAAACACTTACACACATTTTGTCGGCCAAGGCTTCGGAATTGAAATTATAATCGCTCATCTGATCATAAATAACATCTGTCAAACGATTCAGATAGGTCTGTTCAATATTAGGTAACTCTGTTTGGTCGTTTTCGCCATTCATAAATGAGCGCGAATATTTTTCCCTCAACAGACAACGCTGTTCCAACAACTTCGAAATACGCATTTTTAATTCTTCTGCATTAAACGGCTTATTAAGGTAAGCGTCTGCTCCAACATCCAAACCCAACAAGCGATCAGCTTCCTCTATCTTTGCTGTTATAATAATGATAGGGATATGATTGATCAACTCACAATGACGCACTTCACGACATAAATCATATCCATCCATTCCGGGCATCATCAGATCTGTAACAATCAGATCAGGAACTATTTCCTTAGCCTTAACCAATCCTTCCTCGCCGTTATGAGCATAATACACATTATAGTTGTCAGTAAGAAGGGAACCAATGTAATATGAAACATCCGCATTATCTTCAACGACCAATATTGAAGGTAGAATAGAATCTATTTTACCATCTTCCATTTCGTCACTCTGTTCTTCGTACTGCTGTACTGCAATAGTTCCATTTTCAGGTGACCAAGTTTTCTTCTGTTCAACCTGATGTTGTATCGGCAAAGATATGGAAAATATTGTACCACTATTTTTAGAACTTTCTACCTCTATCTGTCCGCCCATGCAAACAATCATCTGTTTCACCAAAGACAAACCGACGCCTGTTCCCATCTTTGCCTCACTATTTGAACCTTGATAGAAAGTTTCAAAAATATGTGGGAGATCAATCGCGTCTATTCCGGAGCCACTATCTGCTACAAGCAAATTCAGTTCTGATTCTTTTCGCTCAACAGTTACAATTATCCGACCGTACTCTGGCGTAAACTTCATGGCATTTGACAATAGATTCCTAACGATTTTTCCCAAATACTCCGGGACAAAGTCCATTTCAATTGTCATCTCGGCAGGAGCAAAAGTTAGATCAATCTTTTTCTGTCGCGCCAGAACCTGATATGATTCCATCATCATCCGCAGATAAGCCACAATATTCCCTGTTCGCCAATCAGGTTCGCCAATCTGCGATTTAACCTTAGACACATCAAGCAATTGATTGACTAGTTCAAGCATATTATCTCCTTGGCGTTCAATCATTTCACCTAAATGTTTGATGGTGTTCCTATCTATATTTTGTTCATCCTTCAATTGTCTGGACAAACCAAGTATCACGGTCAAAGGCGTTCGAAACTCATGAGTAACATTCGTAAGAAAACTATTCCTAATCTGCTCCAATTTCTTCATCATCTGCTGACTGCGCGATTTCATTCGCAAAGCATACAAGGTCAACCCTAATGCAATGGCAAATAGGAACAAGATGGAAGCACTAAGCAAAATGACAATTTTTTTGGTTCGCTGCTCCATCATATAATTTTTTTGGATCAGGGAAAGTTCTCTATGACTCTTATTCTGTACATAATTCACTCGCAAATTCTGTATTTTATTCAATTTTTCTGCATTGGAAATGCTGTCCGCATATGTATGACTCAGGATATAACAGTCCAAAGCCTTGGTATTATCACCAGCTTTCTTGTAAAACAAATATTTAAGTTTATATACATCTGCCAGATATTCCAATGAATTTATCTTCTTTGCAGACTGCTCTGCCTCTGCCAAATATTTATTTGCCAATTGCATGTCGTTCTTAGTGATATTTACACGTGCAAGTGAAACACAAGATTCCAACCAATGCCAAGTATCACTCTTTTTGACCATGATGTCGTAAGCGGACTTATACTCTCTCAAGGCTGAGTCCCAGTCTCCACGTTTCTCAGCCAATTTTCCAAAATGGTCGTAACAAAGAGATATTCCCAAATCAGACTTTGCCAAACGATTGAATTTCATTGAGTGCTGATAGTAAACCAACGCTGAATCATTCATTCCTCGTGATTCGTAAATTGAACCCAAATTAGCATAATTAATAGCTTGTCCCAATGCACTCTTTAACTGCTGTTCTCCAACAAGCGCCATTCTAATTATCCTGGCGGCAGCATCGTAATTATTAAGAGTCAAATATATATTTCCTATTCCATTCAATGAAACCACACGATTCTTTCGAGCCATATAGGAAGTATCATCACTGAATTGTTCACTATATGTCAAAGCACGATAATGATAATTCGAAGCCTCGTCTATAATACCCAAACGACGGAAGTTCGTACCAATGTTATTCAAGGCTTGTATGATTTCAATTGTATCTTTTAATTGTTTAGCTGCCCACAAACTATTCCGATGACTATTGATGGCATCCATGAAACGACTGGTCTCACGATAGTCTTTTCCTAATTCTTTTTCAACAAGAACAATACCCAAAAGATTTTTTTCCTTTGTATAGCCATTCAATAAATCTTCCAATAAGGGAATTGAATCATTTTTTCTGATCAGATTAGATATAGTCTTGCGCTGTTCTTCTGTATACCTGGCATTTTTATTCCTTCCACACGAACATATCGCTAGCGCTATAAATAACACTAAGGTAAATATTACATATTTATAAGAATAGCAATGACTCATAAGGAAACAACTAAATAATTATGTTCTTCACAAAAATATAACGCTATTTTATTCTTTTTATTGTGATCCGTCTGACCCCACTATAATCTACAACAGACTGTTTGGTGAGATAATCTATGATTGCATCCGAACAGGTACGAAACAAATTCTGTCCTTCATCTTTCTTTTTAAAATCACTGACAGAAGCGATATAACTATTCATGACAACTTTATAAATTCGTTTTTCATCAATAGGTGAACCATCTGCCATCCAGACATCAACACCTTTCAGATCCTTCTTATCTTCACCGAAAGTAATGGTGTATTTTATTCCTGAAATATAGCCTGGACCAGAATAATCAGCCTTGCAAGTAGCAAGAATCATCTGTTTGACTTCATCACCGGTCATATTAAACATGACAATCTCATTGCCAAATGGATCCAGACGATAAACATCACCCAATGTGATTGGTCCGGCAGAAAGTGAATCAAGACGGACACCTCCTGAATTCTGCAATGCAATATCGGCTCCCGTTTCAACACAGATTGCATCAGCCATCATGCTACCCAGCTCTTCTTTATTTGAAAAACTTTTTTTGGCTTGAGCCAAAACTCGCTTCAACTCTTTATTGTCATTAAACTTGTTGACCATCGTTTGTACATCTTCATTTTTTCGGGGATTATCTTTTACATTTATGAGATGCGACGTTTTCTCTATAACCTTGCCATCAGCGACTTTAAGCGTCAATTCCGTTACATATCTCAGTTGCTTCTCTGCTTGTGTAACGAGCACCCCATTACTCATTGTTCCTTCTACTTTAGAATGAGAATGACCACCCAAAATCACATCAGCTACCGGAAAATTCCTGGCCAACTCCAAATCTTCTTCATAACCATCATGCGAAAGGACAATAAATACATCACAACGGTCGCGCAACCAGGAATATTCTTGGGCAACTTCAAATGGAGAACGAAAACGTATATTCTTGAGATTTTTCGGATGAGAATCAGGAAGCCCATTCGAACCTAATTGCAACAAACCCAATATGGCTATACGCACACCATCACATTCAAATATTTTATATGGTTCAATATGCATACGCATCGTGTCGGGTGCATACATGTTTGCGCAAATATAACGGAAATTGGAATTGTTGATCACTTCACGGAATCCAGCGGGAGTTGAATCAAAATCATGGTTACCTACTGCCGAAAGATTAAATCCGGCTCTATTCATCAAAGCAACAATCGGATAAGATACAACAGAATATTTGTCATTCACCGGATTACCAGTTCGGTTATCTCCAGCAGAAAATAACAGAAGATCAGGATGCACTGCCCGAACGCTATCTACAACCGCTTCAAATTGTGGAAACCGATCGACTGCTGCATGGATATCGTTTACCGAAAGAATAGTTATCTCCTTCGTTTGAGCTTCACCATAGAAAGAGGCAAAGAATAAAATGAATGCAAAGATTGCTTTGAATAAATGTTTCATATAAATCTTATTATTGAGATATTTCTACTTTTTTATCTTGTATTTTAAACTGACGGAACTGATATATCAATACCCAAGAGGTGACAACAGTCGACACAATATCGGATATCGGACTGCTTAACCAAACCCCAGTCACTCCATAGAAAGGAGGAAGAAAAAGTAAACAAGGCAACAAAAATAACAACTGTCTGCTCAAGGAAAGAAATATAGCTTTCTTGGCCATTCCTATGGAAGTAAAGAAATTAGTAGCAACCATTTGAAATCCGACAATAGGAAAAACAGCAAATGTAATACGCAAGCCGTAAACAGAAACCTTAATCAGTTCAGCATCAGTGGTGAACATGCGTATGATAGATGAAGGGATGAGTTCACAAAGTAAAAAGCCAAGAGTTGTAACTCCTGTGGCATATAACATTGTTAATTTTGTCACCTCAGTTACACGAGGATACAAACGGGCACCGAAATTATAACCGGCTATTGGTTGCATGCCCTGGTTGAAACCCATGACAATCATAACAAACAAGAAACCAACGCGATTTACCAACCCATAAGCTCCTACAGCCATATCGCCGCCATATTCTTTCAAACTGCGATTGATTACTATCACAATCAAGCAGGCGCAAAGATTCATCAAAAACGGAGACATTCCTATAGACAAAATTCCTTTTACCAGTTCGCTTTTTAATCCATAAATACCTTTTTTGAAATGGAGCAACTGTTTAGGATTAAAGAAATGAATCATTTGTCCAACCAGAGAGATAACTTGTGCAATAACCGTTGCAATAGCTGAACCTTTTATTCCCCAACCGAATCCAAAAATAAACAATGGATTCAATATGCAATTGATAACAACCGCAGCCAATGTAGCATACATGGCCAATTTTGGGAAACCGGACGCTCTCAACACGGCATTCAGACCAAAATACAAATGAGTTACGACATTGCCTAACAAGATAACAACCATATAATCATGTGCATAAGGCAACGTCACATCACTAGCACCGAAAAAAAGCAATATAGGATCCAGAAAACACAAAAAGACTACTGTAAACAGCAAACCCAATATTACATTCAAGACCAACACATTTCCTAATACATGGTTTGCTCCTTCATAGTCTCTTTCACCTAATTTCACGGAAACCCATGTAGAAGCGCCTACACCGACCAAGGAACCAAACGCCGCTGCTAAATTCATTAAAGGAAAAGTAATAGCCAAACCGGAAATAGCCAATGCTCCTACTCCATGCCCAATAAATATACTGTCCACTATATTATAAATGGAGGAAGCTGTCATCGCAATAATGGCAGGCATCGCAAACTGCATCAACAGTTTACTGATCTTCTCCGTTCCAAGGATTAATGGCGCATTAGTCTTTTCCATACAACAAAGATATGAATTTTAATCAGAGTTTGTATATTTGCTTAAAAATTCAATTAAGATATGTCGGAGAATTTGATTATTAAAGGAAACAACAAAAAGGAATTATACCAAACACTTATTCCTCAAATAGAAGCATTAGTTTCTGCAGAGACTGATCCAGTTGCAAACATGGCCAATATTGCAGCGGCATTGAAACAGTCATTTCAGTTTTTCTGGGTCGGTTTTTATGTTGTCAAAGAAAATATGCTTGTTTTAGCTCCGTTTCAAGGTCCTTTAGCTTGTACTCGCATCAAATTTGGCAAAGGCGTATGCGGTACTGCATGGAAAGAAGCGCATACAATCATTGTTCCTGATGTTGAAAAGTTTCCAGGACATATTGCATGCAGTTCCCTCTCGCGATCTGAAATAGTTGTACCCATCATCCAGAACGACAGCGTTATTGCCGTATTGGATGTTGACAGTGAGCAATTAGAAAGCTTCGATCAGACAGATGCCGATTATCTGGAAGAGATTTGTAAACGAATCGCAAAAAAAATATCTAATTGATTCCTCATCCTTTCCAAATTCTGTAAAACTCGGCAACCGATTCGATGCCTTTATAAAAGAAATCCAACATACAACTTTCGTTGGGTGAATGAATGGCGTTTTGTTCCAAACCGAATCCCATCAATACCGTCTTTATTCCTAATACATGTTCAAAAGTAGAAATAATCGGAATACTTCCGCCTCTGCGAACTGCAAGCGGACGTTTTCCAAATGCGATTGTCATCGCTTCTTCAGCTGCTTTATATGCCGAAAGATTAATTGGACAGACATAACCTTCGCCACCATGTGTCGGAACAACCTTCACCTTTACGTACGCGGGTGTTACTGAATTCAGATAATCTTCAAACAATTTTGAAATCTTGGCATGATTCTGATGGGGAACCAAACGGCAGGATACTTTAGCAAAAGCTTTTGAAGGCAAAACCGTTTTGCTGCCTTCACCTGTATATCCGCCCCAAATGCCGCAAACATCAAACGACGGACGAATACTATTACGTTCCAATGTAGAATAACCTTTCTCGCCGTATAAAGTATTCACGCCAATGGCTTCTTTATATTTTTCTTCATTAAAAGGAATCTGTGCAATCATCCGGCGTTCGGAATCTGAAACTTCTTCTACATCATCATAAAATCCGGGAATCGTTATTTTTCCATCAGCATTCGTGATATCTGCAATCAGTTTGCATAACACATTGATCGGATTTGCCACTGCTCCACCAAAATGTCCGGAATGAAGATCCCGATTAGGTCCGGTCACTTCTATTTGCCAATAAGCAAGACCGCGCAAACCTGTTGTTAATGAAGGCACATCTGCACTAACCATACTTGTATCGGAGACAAGTATCACATCGGCTTTAAGCAATTCCTTATGCGTTTCACAAAAGGCAGCCAGATTAGTGGAACCTATTTCCTCCTCTCCTTCGAAAATAAATTTGACATTGCAATGCAACAAACCCGTCTTCAACGCCGTTTCGAAACCTTTGACCTGCATCATACTTTGTCCTTTATCATCATCCGCGCCACGAGCCCAAATGCGTCCTTCGCGTATTTCAGGTTCAAAAGGACTGCTTGTCCAAAGTTCCATCGGTTCCGCAGGCATCACATCATAATGCGCATATATCAAGACAGTTGGCGCATCTTTAGAGAATAATTTCTCGCCATAAACCACCGGATTGCCTGCTGTCGGCATAACCAGAGCCTTATCTGCTCCCGACGAAAGCAATAATTCAACCCAACGATTGGCACAAGCCAGCATATCCGACTTGTTTTCCTGTTTAGCACTGATGGATGGAATGCGTATCAACGAAAAAAGTTCATTGAGAAAACGCTCTTTATTTGATTCTATATACGATTTTACTGACATATTTTTTTGTCTTAATGAGTCCACGAAAATACAAATTCAAAATGGAATAGACAAGCTAAACATGGAAATACAATCCATAAGATTCTCAAAACTTTGGTATAATCACAACAAAAAAACCGGAATAACTTAAAAGTCATTCCGGTCTATCTTCTACTTGATTTATTCAATCAAAAATTCAATACATTAATTATCTTCAGTAAAACCTGTGTAACGATAACCAGTACATGTATAAACACTGCCCGGATCATCCTGGAACTCTACTCCAAATGAAATAGCATCAGTCACATGTCCTGCCGGAGATTTTGCACCATTCAGAACTATTTTGCCATCAGTAATAGCAACTGTAATATCATAAGCACTTCCGTCTTTATTTGTTGCAATACTTGTAGATGGTGTAGAGCCCGTTGCAAAAGTAAGTGAACTATACGTTACAGGGCATTTGATATTAAAATTCCAAAATCCATTTTTATCATTAATCCACATTTCTGTTCCATTGTCAGCAGCTGTATTATAAGTATACAAATCCATAGGACCATAAGCCTTACCCGTTGGAGTAGTGAATGTAACTACCCAATGACCAGCCATCGTTTGCACACCCGTTCCACCTGGATCGGTGTCAGTTTCAACATCACAACCCGTAAAAGCCACTAAGAGCAGCGCGAATAAAATTGAAATATATTTTTTCATATCACCTATTCTTTATTTAGTTAATATAACAGTGAAATCCATACCAGCATAAGTAAC
>DAIMYP010000018.1:27676-45600 GCA_036734445.1 Tannerellaceae bacterium | reverse complement strand
AGCCGCTATAAGCAGTGGTAACACCTGCTCTCAAACGGAATGAACCTTTACCTACTAAATAACTGCCTGCAATATTTGCTGTTACGTTTGGATCATAAACAGCGACAGTACGCTTAGCTGAACTTGAAAAACCATCCTGGTTGACTGCACTGTAAGTAAGGTTATAAACTCCTACAGAATTACCATCAACCGTACCATCTGTCTTCATGCTCGATGTAACATCTTCGGTTCCTTCCATTGCTACAACTCCCGGATCCTTAAATGTAGAACCTACAGGAATCTGCATTACCTTATCTCCATTTAAAGTAAACGTTACGAAGTGTGTAACTTTAGAAGTATCTTGCGTTGTATCGTCACTGCAAGAGCCAAATGCGACCAAAGAGAGACACAAAATAAAACTATATATTATCTTTTTCATATTATTTCTCTTTTAAAAGTCTATAATTATTTAACATCCCAAAATACCGGTGTACTAATTGGAACCTCAGCTGGCGTATTCTTATTCAGCTGACGAGCAACCTTCGGATAATACAAACGTTTGATCAAACCACCTGATTCGAGACCGTTAACAGCAGGAATAATCAAATCACCAGCATTATAAACGCTCGGATTCTCATAGATTTCCTTACCTGTATGAGAAGAGAGGTTCGGCGTATCCGTACGACGGATTTCTGACCAAGCTTCCATATGGTTCATATAGAAGAATGCAACCCATTTCTGCATATAGATCAGATGTAACTGCTCTGCAGAAGTTGTAGCACCATCCCAATTGACTTTAGCACCTGCCAAGAATTTCGTTTCCTGACCAGCCATGCCACGAGCAGAGAAGTCGGAAGCAATAGCTTCTTCGTAAGCTGTCTTTGCACCTGAAGGATTATTCAAGAAACGAACATCTACTTCAGCAATCAAGAACTGCAATTCAGCTTGAGTAAAGAAATAGACTGGTTTACCATGACCTGCATTTCCCTTCAAATCATAATCGAATGCACTGACATCCTTATTCTTCCAATCTGTATTTGTCCCCCAAGATTTCATGACAGTCTTAGCACCCGGCATCTGACCAACATAAACACCCTTGGCATCATTCTTCAAGAAACCATAAGCAATACGTGGATCACTCGTTGAACTCATGTAAGATATAATTGGATGAGCTGCACAATGGTTATTTGTACCTAGAGCATCCTTACCTGCATACCAAGGATTATACTGACCTTTCTGATCCATATAAACATCAAACTTGATATCACCTGTAAAGAAGTTGTTAGCCTGAACCAAAGCTTTAGCCTTTTCAGTATAGGTAGCAGCATCAATACCACCATCAATTAAACGCATATACATACGCAGGCGTAATGCATTAGCAAAACCTTTCCACTGACTCAAACTTTTGCTCATCAATGGGTCGGTTACAGTAATAGCCGAACTAGAAGTTAAAGCAGCTTCTGCAGCATCAATCTCACCCAAAACGCCTAAATAAACGGTTTTGCCGTCTTCCCATTTTGGTGATGAATTGGCATTTCCTTGCAAAGCCTCTGAATACGGGCAATCGCTCATATTATCGACCATTAACTGGAATGCATAAGCACGTAAAACAGTAGCTGCAAAAATATCAGCAGGATTTGTTGTCTTTTCCAGAACAGTTTTTACATCTTCCAAAGCGCCGGCATAAATCGTACGATAACAACGGTCCAGAACCTGCGAAGATTCATAAAGCGTCTGTTCGCAAAAACTATTATACTGGTTGGCTTCAGGCATCTGCTCAAAATACTGTGCAAAGAAGCCGCCATAATTAAACATCTGATCACCAGTTGTTGCAGCAATAGAGTTCTCTATAGCCGGGAAAATAAGATCAGCCGAAACAGCAGAATTATTCGGATAATCCGGATCATCGTTAATATTCAGATTACAACCGGTAAGCATTAAGGCTCCTAATGAAGCATATAATAATATCTTTTTCATATCAAATTCTTTCTTTTAAAATTTAACCATCAAGTTGAAGCCAAACTTACGAGAACTTGGGTTTGCTGAATACTCACCGAAGTTACCTTGTAAATCATTACCAAAAGAAGTCAACTCTGGATCAACGAATGTATTGGATTTTGGAGTCCATACAAAGAGGTTATTTCCAAAAGCAGAGAGTTTCACACCTTGGAATGGAGTCTTAGCCAACCATTTGGTAGGAACATCCCAACCCAAGATAAGTGAACGCAGTTTCACATATGATTTATCAATCAAGTCAGCACTAGCCAACTCGGAAGCACCATTATTCCAATAATTATAGATATTAGTCTCATTCAAAAATGTCGTATTCTCAACATAAGATACCGAACCATCAGCGGCAGTAATCTTATTTACAGAATTTGGAACGATGAACGGATTACGATCATTGTAAGTCGTTTGGATTGCATTACCGGTGAAATATTCGATGTTTTTCGTACGAGAATACATCTTACCACCGTGACGAACATCCAAATCAGCTGTCAAACTAACGCCCTTATATTTCAATGTAGTAGAGAAGCCCATCTGATATTTGTAATTCATGCTTCCTACAATCTGTTCAGGAGCCTCTACCGGCAATCCTGTACTGGAGTTGACAACAATGTGGCCCTCCGGATCGTATTCAGGAACAACTGCCTTGAAAACGCCGACTGGTTGACCTACTATTGCATACATTTGTGTACCACCGGAGAAACCATAGATGGAAGTAATACCACCTAATTCTTCAGGCAGACTGATTACTTTACTCCAGTTCTTCGTAAAGTTCCAGCTTACATCCCAGCTAAAGTCTTTCAACTTAACAGGAGTGAAGTTGACTAACAACTCAATACCTTTATTACGAATCTTACCTAAGTTCATATTCTGTGCGGTATAACCTGAAGCCGGATCCATATTCAAAGAGAAGATCTGCTTATCTGAATTACGGTTATAGAAAGAAGCATCAACAGAAATACGGTTTTTCAAGAATGCCATATTCAAACCGAACTCGGTTTCGGTTGTCATTTCAGGACTTAAAGTGTTACTACCAATTACATTACCAACACTGAAAGCATTAACGCCGACCTTAGAGAATGGGAAATTACTTTCGCCCCAGCCACTAGAATTAGCTGCACCTTGAGCATAAACTGAACTAACCATATAAGGTCTTGCATCGTTACCAGTTTTACCCCAAGCGGCACGAACCTTACCAAAAGAAACAACTTCTTTCAATTTATCACTCAGAAGCTCTGTAAAAATAAAGCTACCGGTAACACCTGGATAGAAAAATGAGCGGTTTCCTTTAGGCAGTGTTGATGACCAGTCGTTACGAGCCGTAACAGTCAAGTAAGCCATATTCTTCCAAGATCCTTCAAACTGACCAAGAGCACCCATCAAACGACGCAACTGTTTATGTTGGTCAACAACAGGTTTATCAGCAGAGTTGCTCAAATCGAACCAAGTAGGGATAGTCAAATTGTTTACTTCAGCATACAAATAACTTTCCTGACGTTCGTTACCATTGAAACCAACCAATGCATTAACATTAAAGTCATTTATTGGCATTTCAAAGTTTAAAAGAACATCCTGATTGATTTCACGACGACGAGTGGTCTGTTGTGTTACAGTACCTGTAAGACTTTTTAAAGCATCTGCCCAGTCAGGCTGTCCTGCATACATGGCACTCAAGTTAGGATCGCCTGTATTGTGGTGACCAGTAGAAGTATCCAAACCAAAACGATAGGTAAATTTGAAATATTTCAGGAAATCATAATCCATCTGGAACTTTCCATAGAAACGTTCTGATTCATATTGATTCTGGAAATTATTCAATACATAATATGGATTGGTTACACCATAAGGTGTATAATAGTAACCCGGAGAATTGAACGGATCACTCAAGTCTTTCAAACCAATAATACTGATATCACGCGGAGTCTGCATGATTGAATTGTACATTGTAGTTTTGCCCTGACCAGTGCTTACGAATTTGTTTTTCTGATAAGCATAGTTTACAGAACTTGAAAACGTCAGATGACCAACCTTATGGCTACCTCTTGTTGAGAAGGTATACTTATTATAACTATCTGCATTGGTTGGGATCATACCATCATCACTTATCTGTGAGAAGGATACGAAATAGGTACTCTTTTCGGAAGCACCGTTAAATGAAATACTATTGTTATAACGAACACCTGTATCAAAGAAGTCTTTTACATTGTTTTCCATAGGTAAAAATGGTTTCAACTTTTGAGAATTGTCATAAACATTACCCCAAAGCTGCATTGAACCATCCAAACGAGGACCCCAAGAACCATTCTCAATCAAAGTCTTGTTGCCATACCATCCCATACCGAACTCATTTTGAAG
The DNA here is from genome assembly GCA_036734445.1 of Tannerellaceae bacterium. Lineage (GTDB taxonomy): Bacteria > Bacteroidota > Bacteroidia > Bacteroidales > Tannerellaceae > Parabacteroides. The sequence continues at coordinate 41,259 of DAIMYP010000018.1, read as the reverse complement.
TTCAGGGATACGAAGCAAGGTTTCCCATTGGAGACCACCATTATATTCAACACCTAAACCTTTTTTCTGAAGTTTGCCACTTTTGGTTGTAATCATAATCACACCACTGGCAGCACGGCTACCATACAAAGCAGTTGCAGCAGCACCTTTCAAGATGGTCATGTTTTCAACATCATCCGGGTTTACAGCATTCGAACCACTACCAAAGTCGTAGCCTTTATTCAAACCATCACTAGAGTATGTTGCTGTATTATTCAATGGAACACCATCGACAATATACAACGGCTGGTTAGATCCAGACAAAGAGCTCACACCACGAATAACAACTGAATTTGAAGCACCCGGGTCAGAAGAGGTAGTAGAAATCTGCACACCTGCAACCTTACCAGCCAAACCAGACATCACATCTGTAGTACGTTTGTTGGAAATTGTTTCACCACCAACTGAAGTTGCTGAATAACCGATAGCCTTTTCAGACCGCTTAATACCCATAGCCGTTACGACTACTTCATCCAAGTTCTCCGAATCAGAATCGAGAACCACTTTCAGACCTGTCTTTGCTGCAACTTCCTGCGACTTCATACCAACGTAAGAAATTTTCAGCAGTTTTGAGCTGGAAGGAACTTCGATAGAGAACTTTCCATCCATATCTGTTACTGTTCCGAGTGTAGTACCTTTAACTACGACGGAAGCCCCGATAACAGGCAAGCCATCATCTGCGGAAGTAACCGTACCAGACACTCTCGTGTTCTGGGCAATCACCATACTAATCCCCACAAAAAGGAATAGCAGGATACAAGTTAACCTTTTCATCATAATACACATTCTTTATGTTAGACATTTCTTTAAAACACGTGACACACAGTCGCCTTCTCAATCTTAGTAGAAAACTATTAGATAGCCAAATGGAGCACACATTCTCCTAAGATCCTCAAACAGACTTTTATTTAGTCAACAGTATTTATTCATTCTTATCTATTCTCGCCCCAAAAATATATAAAATTTCTGAGCAAATGAATTTTTTACGAAAAAATTTATCTTTAAGACCCTAAAATATATGACTTAAATAAGAAAGTCCGTATGAAACTTCACAGTTGCATACGGACAAAAACAAATAACAAACTCTACTTATATGAAAAACAAATACCATTAATATCTTGATTTACAACATAAAGAATGGATAAATTTAGTTTACTTTTACAATAATAATAACAAAACGAAGCAAAAATAAGTTCACCACACTCATTTTGTTTAACTAAAAATGAAATGAAGAACTAAATTTATTTGTACTTTCGAGGCATAATTCTAAATTTCATTTTATGTTTTCTGAATTTAACTTTCAACAAATGATCAGTGCGTTCATCGTACTGTTTGCCGTAATCGATATTATCGGTTCTATACCTATTATAATATCATTAAGAGAGAAAGGCAGGGATGTCAACGCACCTAAAGCTACAATTATCTCCTTTCTTCTCATGATCGGCTTCTTTTATGCCGGCGACTACATGCTAAGACTCTTTCATGTTGATATTGAATCTTTCGCTGTTGCCGGTTCGATAGTTATCTTCCTGATGTCGCTCGAAATGATATTGGATATAGAGATATTTAAGAACCTGGGCCCTATCAAAGAGGCCACCTTAGTTCCATTAGTCTTTCCGCTTGTTGCCGGTGCCGGTGCTTTTACCACTTTGCTTTCGTTACGTGCCGAATATGCAAGTATCAACATCCTCATCGCATTAGTCTTAAATATGATTTGGGTGTACATCGTAATTCGACTGACTAAGCAAATACAACGCATACTAGGAAAAGGCGGTATCTACATTATCCGCAAATTCTTCGGAATCATCTTGCTTGCCATTTCTGTACGCCTCTTTATGGCCAACATCATATTCTTGGTCGATAGCATACAGAAGTAAGTTTCATACATCCTATATTACAATATACTACATCGCATTCAAAAAGTATATACTTTGGGTATACGAAAGTATATACTTTTACACTATTAAAGTATATACTTTTGAGGTATGAAAGTATATACTTTTGACTTGGAAAGTATATACTTTTGAAAACACCCCATAAACAAATTCCTATACATTATTATATATAGACAACTTCACGCTGTTGCATGCATAACCAAAAGAGACGTATCTGTATGAAACAACATACGACGTGCAATGCTTGAATTAAACATGCGTGCCAAAATATTCCTTCGATACGTACTCAATGCAATCACATCAATATGATTCTCAAGAACAAACTTTTCAACAGCAAGCAACAAATCTCCATCCGCAAGCACTTGATGCGTAATATCAGCATCCGGATACTGTTTTTTGAAATATTCGTTTACTCCTGAAAGACGAATCTCGTTCCACTCATCATGGCTCGTTGATATATTAAATAAATGAATATGAGCTTTATAAGGCTTCATAATCTGCATAAATTCATCAAACGCTAATAAGTCGCGCTGATTGAATGATGTTGCAAAAGCGATATTCTGGACTTTTGCCAAATCATTAAATGGAAAATTCTCAGGCACAGCCAGAACCGGTACACTGTTGGCTTCAATCACTTCGCCAGTAACACTTCCTATTAAATCCATGTCTTTCTGACTCTTGCCACGCGTACCCATGACTATAAGCGTAGGATGATAATCCTTACTATAAGAGATTATCTCGTCTTCAGGAAGGCCTTCACGCAATACATAATCATATTTCACTTTAGGAAGTTTGCCTGCGTCCATCTTCTTCTTTATAGAATCACAAATATCATTCATATCAGCTTGGACGTGAATCAATACATTTTGCATTGTTTCGTCCTCTTCTGAAGATTGATATGTCAAAGTATCGCCCAATGGGACTGCTGAAGGAAAATATGGGCTAAAATAAGCATGCATAAGCATTACTTCCGCACCAATTTTTGATGCATAATTGATGCCCAACTCGCAAGCTTTAATAGAATAATCAGAAAAATCAATCGGGATAAGAATCTTTTTTATCTTGTCCGTTTCGTTTTCTTCTTGCTGGGAAGCGGTTTCCTGTGAGAACCACTTACTATCTTCAATAATACGCAAAGCATGAGGCAAATCACTTTCCTTAATGCGTACTCGAACACCTGCCGAAACAACCGGTTGTATTTGGTTTACATTGTGCAGATAAACCTCTATACCTTCTGTTTCGAGCATCGTTTTGAGAATCTGAGCTTTCTCAAAAGTGTGAATTGCTAAAGTTACTAATTTATCTTCCATGATATTCGTATTTTTCATATATAACAATCCAATAGAACGAAATGTTGAAAAATAAAAAATCTCACAACCTTTGAATTCAGTTATGAGATTTTTCAAATACAAATTAAGTTTCTTACACCATTTCTGCCTGCTGGGCACTTGTTTTTTCGGCCAATATTTCCATTGCAAGATCATATATAGTTGTGTCATCTAATACAACCAAACCACCGTCTGGTCCGGGTTCGATATGAACACCACAACTTTTTCCGTCTTGGAAATTATGTCCGCCGAAATAATTACGAACAGTTTCTACAGAAAGGCCTAATTCCTCAGCAATACGATGCGTGCTTCCATCGGGCAGACTATCCTTGAGCCTGCGAAGTCCGTTAAATGTTATTGTCTTTGTCATGACTCCTACTATTTTAAAGGTTTATAAATCGTTTGTATTTTGCCACTAACTTAGACAATAAAAATTAGAAAGACAAATTATTTGGGTAAAATAAAAAAAAACGGAGTATGCTTTACGGCATCTTTAATTATGCAGCCAACAAGTAAGTGGAACATTGAGAATCATTATGGCTGCAATAGTGATAGCTATTGCGTAAACAATCAAACGAATACGCTTCTCTGAATAGACAGGTTGCTGCGCCAAGGATTCGCCAAGCCAGCGATTGCGCAACCATTTATATAATTGATAAACCAGATATCCAAAAACAAATCCTGACAAAGCTCCGGCCACAACATCAGAAATAAAATGAACACCCAGATAAATCCGGGTATACGAATTCAAAGTTGCCCAAAAGAATATCGTCCATGTAAACAAGCGTTTGCGCATAACGAAAGACATCAGCGTAGCGAAACCAAAAGCATTGGCCGCATGACTCGAAATAAAACCATACATGCCACCGCGATAATCGAAAACGGTTTTCACCTGATACATAAAATCCGGATGATGCGTCGGACGAAAGCGCATAAAATAAGGTTTACAAATATGTGAAGCGAACTGATCACACAACGTGATTGTCAAGGTAATAGCCAACAATATCAGCAGCGACTCGCGCCAGTTCTTTTTATATACCAGAACGCACAAAATAAAAACAGCCAACGGCAGCCATATGATTTTTCCTGAGAAGAGCCACATGAAGCGATCAAGGAATTCGTAATGACTGCCGTTGAGTGCAAGAAATGCATCCCGTTCGTAAACTAATATTTTTTCAATCATGCTATATGCCAACAGATTATATAACTTGTATGTCTGTACTTGGCAACCAGCCCACATTTCCGTCTTCGGTTGAAATTTCTTTCCAGCCGCTCAACGTACTTTTGATCCGGACCTTAGTTCCTTCATGCAAAATAAACAAATCCGTTCCGCTTGCATCAGGTGTGCTTTTGATTGTCACTGTCGGAGAAAAAATAATGGCATACTTTCTGTTAACCAAGTCGTCTTTCTGATCTGCAGCAAATATATTGGTGCAAACCACTACCAGTAGCAGAAGAACGCCTCCATAGAATCCCAATTTTTTCAGTCGGATATATTTGGAGAAAAAGAACAAAATAAGACAACCAATAAACAAGATAAAGCAAACAATGCCTATACAAGCCCAAGTGTCAGCACTCTGCATGTTTTCAACAGCATGAAACCATCGCAGCAAGAAAAAGTCACCTGCCGGTTCGATTCTATCCACTGCTTTCATCCTTGCCATCTGCAGATTAAAACGAATATCACCATCACCCGGATTCAAGACCAGTGCGCGTTCATAATTCAAGATAGATGGAGCCACCTTGCCTGCCTTATAATAAGCATTTCCCAAATTATAATAGACAGATGCCGATTCGCCATTGTCTTTCAACAACTTTTCATACAATTCGATGGCTTTATTATAGTTTTCTTTTCGATAAGCCGTTTCAGCTTCCTTAATAGTCGTTTGCTGTGCGAACACCGTGACGGCCATCAACTGAACCAAAAAGAGAAATACGATTCTCTTCATATTTATATTAACTTTCATAGACTTACTTTTTTATTGTATTTTCCATCTTTCCGATGGCATCAACTGTCAGTTCATATAATTTATCCATTGCATCAGAAGCCTGCGCCGGAGCATAACGTGCGAATTCACAAGTATTCAGAATATCCATGAACTCATTGGTCAATGCCTCATCGACACCGTACTTTCCAAGTTCGACTTCTACGTTGTCTTTCGTCAGCTGTGCCTGCGGAATACTCAATTTATCACTCAGATACCCCCACAAAGCACGTAGCACCTCATCATAGAACTCCTCTTTCTTGTTTTCTTTCATCAGCTTGCCTGCATTCTTCAAGCGGCGGACAGCAATCTTGTTGGCTTTCTTTGTACGAACCAGTGCCAGATTGGAATTCTCCTTGATCTGTTTACGATAAATAATAAAGAATACGATAAAGAGCAGTGCCGGAATAATATAGCACAACGCATACATTAACGAACCGAAGAATACATCTTCGCGCGAAATGAAGCGAACATTATCAATCTTCAGATAGCGAATATCCTTACCTAAGTACTTGACATTTTCCTTATTACTGAAGTTAGATACAACAGAAGAATTGGAGCCACCGACACCTTTATCTACATGAAGTTTAAATGAAGAAGAGGTCAAAGTCTTATATGTTCCCGATTTCGGATCAAAGAATGACAAAGAAACCGCAGGGATCTCAAAATCGCCTGCATAGCGCGGAATAGCCATGTATTCAATTATTTTGCTACCCGATGCACCAGCCGTTGTCGTCTTGAAATCAGTTGTTACTTTCGGATCATATACATCGAAATCATTAGGGAACTTCACTTCAGGATTCTTAACCAGCTTGATGTTGCCATTACCGGTGATGTTAACGCGGATTGTTACGGCGTCGTTTGTTTTTACCTTATTAGAACTGATACTTGTCGTCATACCAAAAGAACCAACAGCTCCCGAGAACGAAGCTGGTTTGCCTGATGGTAACGGACGAACATCAATTGCAACCGGAGCAGAATTGACAACCTTGTTGACTTCAATCGTATTATTGTCATCAAACAGATCAAAAACACTCCTCGGTCTTCTTGAGGGAGAAGCCATACGCAGAGCCAGTTCCAAACGTCCAGAAGGAATAGTCAATCGACCGGAACGTTGAGGATAAACGACACTCTGTTTAATAACTACCGCACCATAATTCTGACCATTATAATGTTCAAGCGTCAACTGACGATTCTGTGGCAGTTCTATATCCTGAGTCAAAAATCCTTCGAACTCCGGCAGTTTGATATCATTGATGCCAGCAATATCCACTTTCTTCGGATTGGCATACAGTTTGAAAGTGACCAGAACACCTTCCTGCTCATAAACACTTCTTTTTGAAACATTGATAGCGAGGAACAAGTCGCCTTTGCCGACAGCAACCGTACTGCCTCCTCCGCCTTCGCTATAGCTTTGCGTTGCAGCACTATTGGCTTTGTCAGCTGGAAGAACTTTGATTACCAAAGCATTTGACGTATAATTTGCGCCTTTGACCTTGATTGTAGCCGGTGCCACATTAAATGTTCCGACTTTTTTCGGTTGCAAAACATACGTAAAAGTCATGGAGACCTCGGAAGTCATGCTGCCATTAATGATTTGCGTACTCATACTGTTTGAAGTAGTCGGGCCATACAAAACATCGAAAGCTGAAAGCTCCGGCACACGCAAATCCTTTCCCTCGGCATTTACCGTATAAGATATTCTAAAATTCTCTCCCATGGCGACAGCTTGTGGAGCCGAAGCTCTAAACACAACATTTGCTGCATCGGCTGTCGACACCAGCGTGGTAAAGAGAACCAATAAGAAAACCCATTTTCTCATTTTTATATCACTTTTTTATTATCAAACATTACCATTGTTTATCAATCTTCCGGCGTCGTTGCTGTTGAGCCTGCGCCTTCTTAACTTTTTCTTGCGTATTCTTTTCATCTTGCAAGAACGCATCGAGCATTTGTTGAGCATTATCCTTGCTCATCTCCTCATTTTTCTGAGGTTGTTGCTGCGTCTTGTTATCTTTCTTATTATCCTGTTTGCTCTGCTGATCCTGCTGTTGCTGATTCTGCTTGTTCTGATCTTTGTTCTTATCCTTATTCTGATCTTTATTCTGATCCTGCTTCTGTTGATTTTGCTGATCTTTCAGCAGTTTCTGTGCTAGTGCCAGATTGTAACGCGTCTGATTGTCTTCAGGATTAAAACGTAAAGACTGTTTGTAGGCTTCTACACTTTGCGCATATTGTTTGCTTTGCATGCCTATATTTCCCATGTTATGGAAAACCTGTGCCAAACGAGCTTTGCCGTCTGGTGTCTTGGCTATTTTCTCGGCACGCCCTGCCAGCAACTGATATTGCTGACCAGCTTCAGAATACTTTTTCTGTTTGTATAAAGCATTGCCCAAATTATAAGTTCCTTCAACAGAACGAGGATTCACTTCCAAACCCTTTCGATAGGCAATCTCAGCTTCAGTATATTTCTTTTTGTTGTATAATCCGTTGCCTTCGCGTAAATGCTTACGCTCAGCTTTCTGAGCGAAGACTGCACCCGAGCAGAACATCAACAACATCATCCATATAATTGACTTTCGCATATATCTCATTTTTCAGATATTTAAGAGAATAATTTGATTTTCCGGAATATACGATTCTTTCTGTCCAGCGTGAAGACATCTAACACGAGGAGGATAAGTGCAATCCAGGCAAAAGTCTGGAAATGATCGTCATATTCTGAATACACTTTACTTTCCACATCCGATTTGTTCATCTTATCGAACTCTTTCTGCAAAGCACGCAAAGCACCGTTTGAATTATCAGCCCTCACATATATACCATGTCCGGCAGCTGCAATTTCTTGACACATTTGCTCGCTCAGCTTTGTAATCACCACGTTTCCAGTGCCATCTTTCATATAGTTATTACCTTGTCCAACAGGTATCGGTGAACCTTTCGGATCTCCCATTCCCACAACACAAACACGAATCTTCTTGTCGTAAGCCGAAGCTGCCGCCTTCACGGCATCATCTTCATGATTCTCGCCATCTGTAATGACTATAACTGCTTTCGAAGATTTCTCATCTGGTGTAAACGAGCGCATAGCCAGATCAATAGCTGCTCCGATAGCCGTTCCTTGCGTTGAAACCATCGATGGATTGATTGACGAAAGGAACATTTTTGCTGAAACATAATCAGAAGTGATAGGTAACTGTGTAAATGCATCGCCAGCAAAAACAATCAAACCCATCTTATCGTTAGAAAAGCCATCTGTAAGTTTCGACAACATCTGTTTGGCTTTATCCAGACGGCACGGCGTCACATCCTCCGCCATCATGGAGTTCGAAACATCCAAGCAAACCATTATCTCGATACCTTGACGTTTTACAGTCTCAAGTTTGGAACCGAACTGCGGTCCCGCCATCACAATAATCACCATCACAATGGCTCCGAACAACAACCAAAATTTTAACTGCTGACGCTTAGGTGATACCTCCGGCATCAGTTCGCTCAACAGTTGAGGATTACCATATTTCTTTATTGCTCTTTTCTTCCTAATGACTGCATACACGAAAAATGCAAACAATACAGGAAGTATGAACAATAAATATAAAAAGTCCGGATGTGCAAAACGAAACATAAGTCTTTCTTATTTACGGTATATTTCTTACCAATGTATTTCTCAATAAAAACTCTATAACCAACAGAGACAGGAGCAATATAGCCCACTTTTCATACTCGTCCTGTTTCTTGCTGTATTGCTGGACACTGATCTTTGTCTTCTCCAACTGATCAATCTCCGAATATATTTCTTTCAGGCTAGCGTTGTCAGTAGCACGAAAGTACTGCCCACCAGTCGTTGCAGAAATCTGTTTCAATGTCGGTTCATCAATCTCAACAGGCACATTCTGATACTGAATGCCATATGCAGTCTGGAACGGATAAGGAGCTTCTCCTTTCGTTCCAACACCAATCGTATAGACACGAATACCAAATGTTTTAGCAATTCCGGCTGCTGTAACCGGCGCAATCTCACCTGTATTATTCACACCATCAGTCAGAAGTATGATCACCTTCGATTTTGCCTGACTGTCTTTGATTCGACTAACAGCGTTAGCAAGACCAAGACCAATAGCTGTACCATCTTCGATAATTCCCGGCTGAATGCCTTTAAACAAATTCAGCAGTACACCATGATCGATTGTCAGCGGGCATTGCGTAAAGCTTTCTGCCGCAAACACAACCAGTCCGATGTTATCGTGCGGACGTCCATTGATAAAAGCCGCTGCCACATCTTTAGCCGCTTCCAAACGATTCGGCTTCAGATCCTGTGCCAACATACTGGTCGAAATATCCATTGCCATCATAATATCAATACCTTCCGTATTTGAGTTCTGCCAGCTGTTGGTTGATTGCGGCCGTGCCAGGATAACGATCAGCAAGATGATTGCGATTGTCCTCAAAACAAAGGGCACATGCCGCAACCACACTTTCCACGAAGATGCTCCCGAGGCTGTAAAGCCATCCGAAGAGGATACCTGCAAGCTTGCCTGACTTTTGCTAAGTTTGTAGATATACCATCCGATAATCGGAATGAGCAACAGCAACAAATATAGATATGTAGGATTTGCAAATACCATTTTACTTCTTTATTTCAATTGTATTATTTTTTTCCGAAGAGTTTTTCTCTTCATTTTCTTTTTCCTTCTCGCCCGGAGGAGGAACAACGATCGGCTTTGTCTGATTGACGAAAAGATAAGCATTCATCATACTCAGATCGTTTTCATCAGGCAGCGGAGTAAACTTGGCGAACTTAACGAAATCAGACAGTTGCATAATCTGTTTCAAGCTTTTGTAAGCCGACTCGGCTTCTGCCTGCTTGTACATCTCATCCAGGATCTCACTCGAAGTCATCTCCATAGCGCCAATGCCGAATCGGCCAACGATATAGCGACGCAGAGCTTCCGTGATCAATGTATAATATTCCTTGTTACGCCCTTGCTGCCACAGTTTCTGTTGTTTCACCTCGTCGAGCTCTTTTATCGCTTGTTCGAAAGGCGGCAATTGCGGCTCAGCCTTTTTGAATGGAAGAATCGACTGTTTATTGCGCTTGCGTTGTATGATATAACCGACAACGCAGATTAGGAACAGCGTGATCAGCACGCCAAAGATCCAAACATAATAGTCGGCCAGCACGAACGGAGGCTTCCAAACGCCCTTTATATCATAATACTTATTGATAACCGGAAGCGTCGACACTTTCAGAGCCACCTGATTTGAATAAACAGTATCCGTTCCATCAATGGCCATAAACGGCGGCAGCAGATACAGAGCCGAATCAAAGGAAGTCACCAGCAAATCCTGCTTGATCACCAGTTTACCGTTTTCGATCAGCGTCGAATCAGGTTTTGAAGCGTCGAGCACTTCAACGCCCTGCATCAGCGTATCTTGCGGAATGACCAGTTGGACTCTCTTCGCTTTGTCCGTTGTCATTGTCAAATGCAAAACAGTCTGTTGCCCAATCAGTATGGCTGCCGAATCCACCGAAACACTCAGTAGCGGCCTTTGCGCATACATTTTTCCTCCCGAAAGGAACATTCCGGCGAGGATCAGGAATAGAATGCTTTTCTTTATATAATTCATTTGCATGCTTTAGCTACGTTTATCAAATAAAGTAATTAATGATTTCACATAATCATCTTCAGTACTTATAGATACAGAATCTACGCGGCACTTCTTAAACGAATCATTCATTGCCTTCTGCCTGTCGTCCCACCATTCTCTGTACGCTCTGCGCACGCGAGCGGACGAAGTATCGATCCAGCGTTCCTCGCCACTCTCGGCATCCTTGATTTTCATCAGTCCGACCGGAGGCAGTTCTGTTTCGCGGCGATCGTACACCTGGATAGCCACGATATCGTGTTTACGATTGGCAATCGTCAGATCGTCCTTGAAACTGTCTTTATCGATAAAGTCAGAAATGAGGAATGCGGTGCAGCGCTTCTTTATCGCATTGGTGAGATACTTCAGCACCTGAGCAATGTTTGTTTTCGTATCCGTAGGACGAAAATCAATCAGTTCACGAATGACATATAATATATGTTTACGTCCTTTCTGCGGCGGTATAAACTTTTCGATCTTATCAGAGAAGAACAGCACGCCGATCTTATCATTGTTCTGGATAGCGGAGAAAGCGAGGGTAGCTGCAATTTCAGTAATGATGCTTTGCTTCATCACATTGGCAGTACCGTAGTTTCTGCTTCCGGAGACATCGATCAGCAGCATCACGGTCATCTCGCGTTCCTCCTCGAAAATCTTCACATACGGGCGCACAAAGCGAGCCGTGACATTCCAGTCGACATCGCGAATATCGTCGCCATACTGATACTCGCGCACTTCGCTGAACGCCATACCGCGTCCTTTGAATGCCGAATGATATTGTCCTGCAAAGATATTCCGCGACAATCCGCGTGTTTTTATCTCAATCTGCCGAACTTTCTTTAATAGTTCACTTGTTTCCATCTTTTATTATTAACCATAAATAGACGAATGACCTTCTCGAACGAATGATCGTCAACGCGACCGTTCGTTGTCTTGATCAAGGCACCTCGACCTTGTTCAATATTTCACTGATAACCTCCTGCGGTGTCAGATTGTTTGCTTCAGCTTCATAGCTCAGACCGATACGATGGCACATTACATCGTGACATACGGCGCGGATATCTTCCGGGATCACGTATCCTCTGCGTTTGATGAAAGCGTAAGCGCGAGCAGCCAGCGCCAAGTTAATGGATGCACGAGGCGAAGCACCGAACGAAATCATGTTTGCCAGGTTCGGCAGACCATATTCCTGCGGGAAACGGGTTGAGAACACGATATCAACGATATAGCGTTCGATCTTCTCATCGATATACACTTCGCGAACGACGTCGCGTGCTTCCATAATGTCCTTCGTTGTCAGGATCGGTTTGATATCCGGAGCTTTGCCGGTGATGTTTTCGCGGATGATCAGTTTCTCTTCTTCTTTCTTCGGATAGCTGATAATCACCTTCAGCATGAAACGATCGACCTGAGCTTCCGGCAGCGGATAGGTGCCTTCCTGCTCGATAGGGTTCTGCGTTGCCATAACCAGGAATGGTTGCGGCAGCTTATAGGTATTTTCACTTATGGTCACCTGACGTTCCTGCATTGCTTCGAGCAGTGCACTCTGTACTTTTGCGGGCGCACGGTTTATTTCATCTGCCAACACGAAATTGGCAAAAATCGGTCCCTGCTTTACTTGAAAATCTTCATTCTTCTGACTGTAAATCATTGTACCGACAACATCTGCCGGCAACAAATCCGGAGTAAACTGGATTCGGCTGTATTTTGCATCAATTAACGATGCCAGCGTTTTAATGGCCAATGTTTTTGCCAAACCCGGAACGCCTTCCAACAAAATATGTCCGTCTGCAAGCAAACCAATCAACAATGATTCAACCAAATGTTTCTGACCAACAATTACCTGGTCCATTCCCATCGTAATCATGTTCACAAACGAACTCTTACTTTCAATTCGCTCATTCAACTCACGAATGTCTACTGTCTGACTCATAGAATTTCTGTTATATAATTTATTGTTTCATTCTTTATCTCACTGCCCCACATTTTAGGACGCACAAAATTAGAAATGTTAAATTCGCATTCTTCACTTTCGCAGTTAAATAATACTAACTCGTTTCGAACATTTTAGTATTCTTTTATCATGCAAATTCGACATTTCTTCATTTCTTACTCAGTATTTCTGACTGTTTGTCGGACGCCTTTCTTATTGAAGCCGCATCGGACTTATCTATTCCATAGACTGACGGAGACGGGACTTTAATCACTACACCAATAGGGATATTATTCGGATCCTTTATTCTCTCCTTATTGTACTCATACAGATATACCCAAAATATCTTGCTTCCGTAATATTTGAGCGAGATGAGCGTCAATCGGATTCCCGGTTCGATTTTCACCTTCGCTATCACATCCGGCTTTGCGTTCGATTCGTTTGCTGTGGTCTTGGCAGGCTCTGTTTTGGCAGATGGCGTCGTTGCAGAAGACGGCGTTGCCGATCCGGCGTTGGAAGTTCCCAGCATCGTTGCATCCTGATTTGTATTCAGGCTTGTCGTGTCTGTCTTTTGTGGAGCTGTTTGGGCTGTATCCGCCGGCATTGTTGTCGGAGCGGGTTTGTTCGCCACGCTACTTTCCGTCATAAACAGATGCTTATGCGTCCGTTTCAGCATCGTATCGCTGTTCAGGTAGGCAAAAGCGACTACCATCAGCACAATGACTGCCGAAAGGATGATGCACAGGATCTTCCACTT
>DAIMYP010000018.1:7523-27576 GCA_036734445.1 Tannerellaceae bacterium | reverse complement strand
TTCTGCTTCATCCTCTTCATCATTATTTTCCGTATCGGAATCTTTGGAGAGCGTCATATCCGAAAAGTCCACATTATCGTTAATCTCTGTTGTTTCGAAGAAAGCGAACGGCCTGTTCACCAGTTCCCGCAGCTCCTTATCCGGGAGGAACGAGAATTTATAATGCGCCGGGATAAGGAATCGGGCACCGGTATTCACATCAATGCTTTCGCGCTTTTCGACGGGGATAATCTTGAACGTGCCTAGACCTTTCACTTTCATGAGCCGGTCGTTCACCACACCTTCGGACACAGCCGCAACAAGCACCTTCAGAAAACGTTCCATGCTTTCTTTGTCCTTGCCCGTACTCTCAGATAAAAGAGCGGCCAAATCCTGTATGGTGAGTCGGCTATTCATCTTCCTTCATTTCCTTAAGTTTTGTACGCATCGTCATACCCGGTTTAAACACCGGAACCAGTTTGGGAGGAACGAGATATCGCTTGCCGTTGGATGGATTGACGGAGATCCGTTCCATCTTTTTCTTCACTTCAAACTGTCCCAATCCTTGCAGATAGACCGTATCATTGTCGACGAGCCGTGAACCGACCACAGAAGCAAACGCTGCCAGCGTCTCCGCAACATCCTGTGGAGGCAGGTTCAACCTTTTTGACAATTCTGTAATCAATTCCTTATTCTTCATATCTTCTTCCGTATCTGTTGTATGCAAACTCATTTCACCATTGTCCCATATAAATCAAACGCCTGCGAATCGGTTATTCTCACGTTGTAGAACTGTCCGATCGTGAGCGGCTGTTCTTTAGCGATCAGTATTTCGGGATCCACTTCCGGCGAGTCATATTCGGAGCGTCCCACGAAGAAGTCGTCCTCTTCCCTGTCGATGATCACCTTCAGTTGTTTGTCCACCTTCGCCGCATTGACCTCTGCCGAAATGCCTTCCTGGAGATTCATCAAAGCATCCAGACGCTGCTGTTTGACCTCCTGCGGGATCTCGTCCTTATAATTCTTGTATGAATAAGTGCCCTGTTCGTGGCTGTAGGCGAAAGCGCCCATGCGTTCGAAGCGTTCATCCTCGACGAAGCGCATAAGCTGCTGGAAATCGTCGTCGGTCTCGCCGGGATGTCCCACCATCAGCGTGGTGCGAATATGAATGCCCGGCACTTCGTCGCGCATCCGCTGAATCAAGGCATACGTTTCTTCCTTGGTGATATTGCGCCGCATGAGTTTCAGCATCTTGTCGCTGATATGTTGTAGCGCGATATCCATATATTTGCAGACATTGTCGCGTTCGCGCATGACGCGCAGCAGCTCGTAAGGGAAATGAGACGGATAGCCGTAATGCAGCCGGATCCATTCAACGCCCGGAATATCAGACAGTCGCTCCACAAGTTCGGGCAGCGCATAGCGTTTGTACAGATCGAAACCATAGTAAGTCAGATCCTGCGCGATCACCTGCAGTTCCTTCACACCCTGAGCCACCAAACATCGTACTTCTCGCTCAAGTTCCTCCATTGGAACTGACTGATAATGTCCAGTACTGATCGGAATAGCGCAGTATGAACAGGTACGGTTGCATCCTTCGGCAATCTTCAAATAAGCATAATGCTTAGGTGTAGTAAGTACTCGATCTAATGCCAGCTCCTGGTAATAGGATTTTCCCAGGTCGGTAATCAGCCCTTTCCAATTGAACTTACCGTAAAACTTATCTACCTCGGGCAACTCTTTCTGCATCTCCTTGAGAAACCTCTCTGAAAGACAACCCATGACGAAAAGCTTTCCAATCTTCCCAGCTTTCTTAGCTTCTCCAAGCTCGAGGATCATATTGATTGATTCTTCCTGTGCATCGCCAATGAACCCGCATGTGTTGACCACTACGATCTCGCCATTGATCTTGTGCGGATCATGTTCAACCGCATATCCGTTTGCTGCAAACTGACGCATCAGCTGCTCCGAATCAACCAGGTTTTTCGAACAACCCAAGGTAATTATATCTACTTTATTCTTACGCATATCATTCGCCGAACAACGAATTCACAAACTCTTTTTTATTAAACAGTTGAAGGTCTTCAATACCTTCGCCCAGTCCAATGTATTTCACAGGAATGCGGAACTGGTCTGATATACCAATCACTACGCCGCCTTTGGCTGTACCATCGAGTTTAGTTACCGCCAGCGCATTCACCTCCGTAGCAGCTGTAAATTGCTTTGCTTGTTCAAATGCATTCTGCCCAGTCGATCCGTCCAAAACCAACAGCACCTCCTGTGGGGCATCTTGGATAACCTTCTTCATCACATTCTTGATTTTCGTCAGTTCATTCATTAGATTAATCTTGTTATGCAAACGACCTGCCGTGTCAATAATCACCACATCGGCATCATTCGCCTTTGCTGAACTCAATGTATCAAAAGCCACCGAAGCAGGATCAGCGCCCATCTTCTGTTTAATAACGGGTACACCTACGCGTTCGCCCCAAATATCCAACTGTTCGACAGCAGCTGCACGGAATGTATCAGCAGCGCCCAGATATACTTTCATTCCGGCTTTCTTAAACTGATAAGCCAGCTTACCGATAGTTGTTGTTTTGCCCACGCCATTTACGCCGACTACCATTATAACATACGGCTTCTTATTCTCAGGTAAAGAAAAGCTTTCGTTATCTTCGGTATTATTTTCGGTGAGCAGAGCGGCAATTTCTTCACGGAGCAATGATGTCAGCTCCTGAGTCGTCACATATTTGTCTTTAGCCACCCGATCCTGTATCCTACTGATGATTTTCAACGTCGTTTCAACGCCTACGTCCGAAGTGATTAGCACCTCTTCCAAATTATCCAACACATCATCATCGACTCTGCTCTTGCCGGCGATAGCTCTGGTAATCTTTGAGAATACATTCTCTTTCGTTTTTGATAACCCTTTATCTAAGGTTTCTTTCTTTTCTTTACTGAAAAAGCTAAAAATGCCCATATTGTAATTCTTTATAATTTCTTCTTAAATCAGTTTGCTAAGATACAAACTATTTAGCAATTAATCAATCCATTCTGCATTTATAATCTTCATAACCAAACTGACGATACATCACCAACTTATCCTCGTTACTCCAAAGCGCTAACGCCGGATGTGGGATGCCATTGAACATGTTTGTTTTAACAATTGTATAATGGATCATATCTTCAAAAATCAGCTTGTCGCCGATCTTCAGTGGCTGTTCGAACGACCACTCACCCATATAATCACCGCTCAGACAACTGTTACCTCCAATACGATAGGTTGGTTTTCCATCAATAGGATCTGTGGCATTGCGGATTTCTGGTTTATAAGGCATTTCCAGACAGTCAGGCATATGGCATGTAAATGATGCGTCCATAATAGCCGTCTTGATACCATGATTCTCTACAATATCAACAACTGTTGTCAGCAAGAATCCTGTTTGCCACCCAAAAGCACTTCCCGGTTCAAGGATAATAGACAAGTTTGGATATCTGGCTTTAAAATCCTTCAGCAGAACAATTAGATACTCCACATCATAATCCTTACGTGTCATAAGATGTCCGCCGCCCATATTTAACCATTTGATATGTGGCAGAAAACGTCCGAATCGTTTTTCGACAGCCTGCAAAGTACGTTCCAATTCAAACGGTGTCGATTCGCACAGTGTATGGAAATGCAATCCTTCAATACCTTTGGGTAGTCTGTCACCCAGCAAGTCGCTCACGATTCCCATTCGTGAACCTGGGGCACACGGATTATAAAGAGCCGTCTTCACTTCGGAATACTCTGGATTGATACGCAAACCGCAAGACACCTTCTTTCCCCAAGCCTCCACCATAGGATAAAAACGTTCAAACTGAGATAGTGAATTGAACGTAATATGGCTGCTGTATTTTAATATTTCCGGAAAATCGGACACCGTATATGCTGGCGAATAAGTATGAGCCAAACTGCCCATCTCCTCAAAAGCCAATCGTGCTTCGTATTTTGAACTAGCAGTTGAGTAGGGAATGTATTCCCTGACGATAGGAAATGACTTCCAAAGAGCAAAAGCTTTAAAAGCCAATATGATATTCACCCCAGCCCTCTCTTTGACGCTCTTGATGAGCGACAAATTTCTGCGAAGCAATTTTTCTTCCATCACATAACACGGCGAAGGTATTGCATTGAAATCTATCATTCGTTGTAATCGGATTTAAATCAAGATGCAAATATAAGCATTTTATTTGATTGCAATGAATTTATATTTGATTGCTACAAAACTGAATCGAACCACTCATATAGATAAAGTATTGTCCCTACTAAAATAAAAAATGATACTCTAATAAAACCAAACAGTTTCTCAAATAAATTTTAATTCAATTCGAGGCATTAATGATATAATTATGGAAAGTGTCAGCTGTCGACATAAAAAAATCAGGTTTTCAATCTGTATTTTTTAAATTCCATTTCAAGTTCAATTCGAATTATCTTTTCATTAATATTGATCAAAATTTGTATCTTTGTCGAACATCAATTTTAAAGAGAACTATCTCAAACAATAAACAAGTACAAAATGAAAAAAATCGAATTATTCATATTGGCGCTTTTATGCAGTATCTTCCCAATACAGGCTCAGTCATCAATAAAGAAAGGATTGGCGACCATCAACCAATACAGTGCTAAAGCATATATAGGCTTCTTGTCCAGCGATGCAATGCAAGGACGCGAAGCCGGAACTAATCATGGACGCATCGCTGCCGAATACATTGCATCGAATCTTCAAGTGCTGGGCATACGACCTCTTTCTGATTCCTATCTTCAACCATTTGAAGCTTGTGCAAAAGAACGACAACAAAAAAGCCGTTTCCAGATTCATCCAGACTCTATTGCTCTTATAAAAAAGGGCGTTCACCGTATATTGTTACTGAACAATGTTTTAGGCAAGATAGAAGGAAAGAATCCAAACGAATTCGTAGTGATTGGCGCTCATTATGACCACTTAGGCATTGATCCGACTTTAGAAGGCGACTGCATATATAATGGAGCCGACGACAATGCTTCGGGCGTTTCTGCCGTGTTGCAAGTAGCAAAAGCATTTATCGCTTCGGGCATTCAGCCTGAACGAACAGTGATTTTTGCGTTCTGGGATGGAGAAGAAAAAGGATTACTTGGCTCACAGTATTTCTGTCTGTCTTTTCCGAAGATAAAAAAGGTGAAAGCCTATCTGAACTATGATATGATTGGACGTAACAACCAAGAGTCACGGCCAACACAGTTCGTCTATTTCTACACAAAATCGCATCCGGTTTTCGGCGAATGGCTCAAGAAAGATATCGAAAACTATCAGTTGCATCTTACTCCTGATTATCATCCATGGGACAAACCTGTCGGCGGTAGCGACAACTCATCATTTGCCAAATTGGATATACCCATTATTTGGTATCATACTGACGGACATCCTGATTACCATCAACCTTCCGACCAAATAGAAAAGCTTAACTGGGATAAACTGTTAAACATCACCGAAGCATCTTTCATAAACATGTGGAATCTGGCAAATGAAAAGGACTACTGACAACATTCAGAAAATGCTGAAGGTTCGATTTCAGCAATAAAAAAACCTTGATGCAGAATAGCAGCAAGGTTCTCTATTTTGTTTTCACGAAGAGAATTATTGCATTCCTTCAGTAATTACCTCTTTGCTTATCTTTGCAATCAAATGCTGAAGCACTGTACCCGGTCCTAATTCAATGAAATGATCGGCACCATCGGCAATCATATTCTGAACGCTCTGTGTCCAATGAACAGGATTTGTCAACTGAGCAATAAGGTTGGCCTTTATCTTTGCGGGTTCAGTCTCTGCTACAGTACTTACATTCTGATAAACCGGACAAACAGGCTCGCTGAAATGAGCAACCTCAATAGCAGCCGCCAGTTCAGTACGTGCCGATTCCATCAAAGGAGAATGAAATGCACCGCCAACTTTCAGTTTCAATGCGCGTTTGGCACCTGCAGCCTGTAGCTTTTCACAAGCCGCATCGATACCCGGAATAGTACCGGAAATAACAATCTGTCCAGGGCAATTATAATTAGCGCAGACAACCACTTCATTTTCTATGCTTGCACAAATCTCAGCGACCTTCTCATCAGGCAGACCAATGATAGCGGCCATCGTAGAAGGCTTAGCCTCACAAGCTTTCTGCATAGCCTTGGCGCGTTTAGAAACCAACTGCAAACCATCCTCAAAGGAAAGAGCACCGGCTGCAACCAAAGCAGAAAACTCGCCTAACGAATGTCCTGCTGTCATATCAGGTTTGAATTCATCACCCAATGTTTTAGCAAGAATAACGGAGTGAAGAAAAATAGCAGGTTGAGTAACTTTCGTCTGTTTCAAATCTTCATCGGTTCCGGCGAACATCAAGTCAGTGATACGGAAACCAAGGATCTCGTTTGCTTTTTCAAACATGTCTTTTGCAACGGCATTATTGTCGTAGAGATCTTTTCCCATCCCAACAAACTGTGCGCCCTGACCGGGGAATACATACGCTTTCATCTTTCTAATCGTTTTCTAATTTCAGTTTTTTAATACGGCGCAAAGGTAATAATTTAGTTTTAACTGAACTATTAATCGTTACAAATTGTATCTTTGCCTCGAAATGAAGATTACTAACAACAAATTATTTATAGATCATGAACGAATTATTATTTCTAGGAAATCTCGGAACTGGTGAGATTATCATCATTGCGATTGTCGTATTGTTACTCTTTGGCGGAAAGAAAATTCCGGAACTGATGAAAGGCATCGGTAAAGGTGTCAAGAACTTCAAAGATGGAGTCAAAGGTATAGAAGACGATATTGATATAGATAACACAAAAGATCAGAACAAACCAACAGATAAGCAATAAAGACAATGGATTCATCAGATGAAATGTCGTTCTGGGATCACCTGGAAGCACTCCGTTGGACTCTATTTCGCTCTATATTAGCTCTATTTATCTTTGCAATCGTTGTATTCGCCTTCATGCGCGGTGCGAATGGTATTTTCGACCGCGTCATCATGGCGCCATGTACTTCTGATTTTATCTTTTACAGATGGCTGTGCGAACTGAACCAGTGGCTTATCAATGTAAGTCCGTGGCTTGATGTATTGCCTGATTTCTGCAATGATAATTTTCATGTACAGGTGTTCAACATCTCCTTGGCTTCTCAATTTTTTACCCACATGACGTTGTCATTTTGGGTAGCATTAGTTCTCACATTTCCCTATTTAGTTTGGGAAATATGGAAATTCATTCGCCCGGCTTTGTATGAGAACGAAATGCGGAATGTTCGCTTGGTATTTCTAATGGGAACAATTATGTTCTTCATCGGTTGTGCTGTCGGTTATTTTACTGTATTCCCGATGACACTGAGATTCTTGGCAACCTATCAGTTAAGCAGCGAGATTGTTCAGCAAGTGTCTCTCGACTCTTATATGAATAATTTTCTAATGCTTATCTTTATTATGGGAATTGTCTTTGAGATGCCGCTCGTTTCATGGCTTCTATCGAAGATCGGTATATTAAACCGCTCTTTCTTCCACAAATACAGACGTCATGCTATCGTGGGACTGCTTGTAGCAGCAGCGTTTATCACACCGAGTAGCGATCCGTTTACATTAAGTGTAGTATTTTTCCCACTTTACGGTCTGTTCGAGTTGAGTGCGCTTTTTGTAAAAAAAGCACCAAAAGAAGACGACGACGATGATGACGACGAAACAAGCTCTGAAATAGCAAAGAGTTAACAGATTCTTCGAAGTTAGAACATAGCAAATAGCGTTGCATTCGCATCCGGAATATTCCGAAAAGAATGCAGCGCTATCATTTTTATTTTTTAAATACAAGATAAACTGCAGCAATCAAAAATAAGAAAGCTAGCGCGTGATTCCACTTGAACGACTCTCCTTTGAATGCAACAGTACTGAAACAAACAAACACCACCAGCGTGATGACTTCTTGAATCACTTTCAACTGAATCAAACTGAACGGACCACCATTGTCACGAAACCCGATGCGATTAGCCGGAACCTGTGCACAATACTCAAAAAAGGCAATACACCAGGAGAAAAGGATGACGCCTATGATAGGTAAATGCTCAAACCAACTGAACTGTTGCTTCAATTTCAGATGACCATACCAGGCGCACGTCATAAAAATATTGGATACGACCAATAACAGGATTGTTGAAATTCCTCGCATAATTTTATTTTATCTTTTTAGGTAAATAATCGGTTTGAATATTTTCCAGACTATGCCACAAACTGTAACGCGCCTCCGGATTAAGCGCTTCCATGCGGGCGAACAGCGCTTTAGCATCTGTACGCCGTGAAGATTTTTCGTAAGGGCACAATTTCATTTGACTTTTGAAACCTTTCCAAGCAGCAATCTGTCGAAGTTCCGCCTCTTCAACAAGACATAGCGGACGGATAATTTCCATGTTGAACTTGCTCATCTTCAACTTCGGAGGCATGGTGCTGATAGAACCTTGGTAAAGCATATTCATAAGTAGTGTAACAAGCATATCGTCCTGATGATGCGCAAGCGCAATCTTGTTGCAGTTCTGTTCTTTTGCCAGATCGAACAAAGCTTTACGACGCATCCATGAGCAAAGGAAACAGGGCGTTTTACGACTATCGGTTGACGCATCAAAAGAAGTCTCACGCACAAAGAACGGCAATCCATGTTCGTCGGCACAAGATTTAAGATAGTTCAGATCAGAACGATAAGGAATATTTGTCATCACAATATGAGCGACAACGACTTCAAAACGCGGATTGAAAACCTTGCTGCGTCTTCCAAGGAGATCGACGAGCGCAAGCGAATCTTTACCACCCGAAAGACCAACTAAAACACGATCGCCGTCGGCTATCAAACCATAATCGTAAATTGCTTTCTTCAATTTCTCCTCCACCTTGCGGAAAAGAAATTCATCTGTTGTCACTGCTGCCATACCTTTACTTAATCGGGAGGCAAAATTACATATTTCTTGTTCGATTTGTTTGAGCTACAGAAAATATTATTACCTTTGAAACTCCGTAAAATCATTAGAAAAATAACGAACAAATGAAGTGGTTTTCAAATAAACTGTTTTATACAATAGGGATAGCAATGCTTTGTAGTACAATAGCTGCACAAAGCCTTGACCAAGCTAAGAAGTTGTATAACGAAGGGAAGTATGCAGAAGCCATGCCGGCTTTTGAGAAACTTGTCAAACAGGTACCAAGTAATCCGTCATACAATTTATGGTATGGCGTATGTTGCTATGAAACAGGCAATATGGAAGTTGCAGAGAAACATCTCAACGTCGCATTCAAACGTAAAAATCAGAATGCTTGCCGTTATCTGGCTGACATTTATTTTAAAACTTACCGTTTCGATGAATCGGTCGCCATGTACGACGAATACATCAACCAACTAAGTGAAAAGAAACAAGAAACGACTGAATGGGAAGCCAAACGAGAACTTGCCAAAAACGGACAACGAATGGTTGACAAAGTGGAAAATGTACAAATTATCGACAGCATAACGGTTGACAAGAATGATTTCCTTTCGGCTTATTCACTAAGTAGTGAAGCAGGAACGCTTACACCTTACAAACAATTTTTTGGAACAAATGAAGAGATCAATTCCGTTGTTTACAAAAACCAAAAAGGCAACAAGATTTACTATGCTCATCCATCGGGCGATAATCATTATTGTCTTTTTACACAGTCGCTGTTAATGGACAAATGGGGCGATGAGAAACAACTGCCGATGACTATCAACAGCAAGGAAGACGACAACTATCCCTACGTCCTTTCTGATGGCGTAACAATCTATTATGCATCTAAAAGCAACGGCTCTATTGGTGGCTATGATCTCTTCGTTACACGGTACAACATCAATTCTGACACTTATCTGGCTCCAGAGCAGTTGGGAATGCCATTCAACTCGCTATACAATGACTACATGATTGTGTACGATGAGATGAAAGGCCTCGGCTGGTTCGTTTCAGATCGCTTCCAGCCGGAAGGTAAAGTCTGCGTTTACCTGTTTATTCCAAACAGCAACAACAGCCGTATAGAAAGCGATAATGTCGACATGAAACGCGCCCGTGCAGAAATTACATCTATCAAAGATTCTTGGAAAGAAGGTGCCAATTATGCAGACTTGATTCGTCTAGCCCATACGCAATCGACAACAGGAGAAAAAACAATTCAGAAAGACTTCGAATTCATGCTTGGCAACGGAACCACTTATTACACACTCAATGAATTCAAAAGCCCTGAAGCTCGCAATTTCTATGAAAAAAGTCTTGCAATCGACAAGCAAATCAAAGAGATGGAAGGTAGACTCAATAACCTGCGTACTTCATACGCAAAGGCAGCTAAAGGCAGCCAGGAGCAATTAAAGGAGACTATTCTGAAAGCGGAAGCTGAACTGTACAATTTATACGGACAACCCGAATCGTTGGAGAAGGATGCCCGCAATGCAGAGATTAATTTACTGAACAACAAACGATAAATCATACTGATATGTTCGCTGTTATCATCATCGCATTTCTGCTTATCACGGCTGTCATACTTATCTTGATGGAGATATTCCTGTTTCCCGGCATTACCGTTGCAGGTATTGGCGGATTCATATTCGCTGTCGGTGGATTGTATTATGCCTACAAGCTCAGTTGGTGGACAGGCAATTTAGCCTTATTCGCTTCGCTCATTACTTTCGGTATCGCTTTCATCTGGATGCTGCGCGCCAAATCGCTCAGCCGCATCGCTCTGAAAACGAACGTCGATTCAAAACTCACCTCAAGTCATGATTTAGGTATCAAAGTAGGCGACGAAGGCGTCACCGTGTCGCGCCTCGCTCCTATCGGCAAAGCACGCATCAATGGCGTGATTGTTGAAGCCAAATCGCTCGACGAATTGATTGACGAAAAAACTGAAGTCACCGTCATCCGCGTTGATGGCTACAACGTGATTGTAGAGCGCAAAAATAAATAATCACCTAAAAACAAATTAATATGGAAGTTACTATTTTACCTTTCGTTCTTTTAGGCGCAGCGGTGTTGCTGCTCATCATCTTCTTTCATTACGTGCCGTTATTGTTATGGATCTCGGCCAAAGTATCGGGAGTCAACATCTCGCTTATCCAACTGTTTCTGATGCGCATTCGAAATGTGCCGCCTTACGTCATCACACGTGCCATGATTGAAGCTCACAAAGCTGGTCTGAAAACATTGACCCGTGACGAGCTGGAAGCTCACTATCTAGCAGGCGGACATGTAGAAAAAGTAGTTCACGCCCTTGTTTCTGCCTCAAAAGCAAACATCGACCTGCCGTTCCAAATGGCGACAGCTATTGACTTGGCAGGACGTGACGTGTTCGAAGCTGTACAAATGTCAGTCAATCCAAAAGTAATTGACACGCCTCCAGTCACAGCCGTTGCCAAAGATGGCATCCAGCTGATTGCCAAAGCACGTGTCACTGTTCGTGCAAACATCAAGCAACTGGTTGGTGGTGCAGGCGAAGAAACAGTACTGGCGCGCGTTGGCGAAGGTATCGTTTCGTCTATCGGATCGTCTGAAAATCATAAGACCGTACTTGAGAATCCTGATTCAATATCGAAATTGGTTCTCCGCAAAGGTTTGGATGCAGGGACCGCCTTCGAGATTCTATCCATCGACATTGCCGACATTGATATCGGCAAGAACATCGGTGCTTTTCTTCAAATGGATCAAGCACAAGCTGACAAAAATATTGCTCAGGCTAAAGCCGAAGAGCGCCGTGCCATGGCTGTCGCCATCGAGCAGGAAATGAAAGCCAAGGCTCAGGAAGCCCGCGCCAAAGTGATCGAAGCCGAAGCCGAAGTACCTCGCGCTATGGCTGAAGCCTTCCGTTCGGGCAACTTGGGAATTATGGATTATTATAAGATGAAGAATATAGAAGCTGACACCAACATGCGCGATGCTATCGCCAAACCTGTGGTTTCTACTCCTTCACAACCATTAAAAGGATAGACTATGATTGCTCCTTCAGAACTAATTATCAATGCGGATGGAAGCGCATTTCATCTGCACTTAAAACCGGAACAGCTGGCCGACCGTGTGGTTATGGTTGGCGATCCTGACCGTGTAAATACAGTTGCCTCTTACTTCGACTCAAAAGAATGCGAAGTGTCGAGCCGCGAATTTCATACCATCACTGGCATGTATAAAGGCAAACGCATCACCACGTTGTCGCATGGCATCGGCGGTGACAACCTCGATATCGTAATGAACGAGCTTGACGCACTGGCAAACATCGATTTTACCACGCGCACCGTCAAACCTTCATTCCGTCAACTTACTTTGGTACGTGTTGGTACTTCCGGCGGTTTGCAACCTTCAACACCTGTCGGCACATACGTTGCTGCCGAGAAATCTATCGGTTTCGACGGCGTGCTTTATTTCTATGGCAACACTGAAAAAGTGCGCGATACTGCTTTTGAAGATGAACTGCTGAAACAGCTTGATTGGAAGATAGATCGTCTCAAACCATATGTCGTTACAGCTGACCGTTCGCTTATAGAACAGATCACCGGCAACGATATTCTTCGCGGAACAACGATTGCCGCTAACGGATTCTACGGTCCGCAAGGACGACAGCTTCGTCTTCCGCTGGCTGACCCGAATCTTAACCAAAAGATTGAGGCCTTCCGTTACGACGGACATCAGATTACAAACTACGAGATGGAAAGTGCTTCGCTAGCCGGTATCTCAGCGCTGATGGGACATCGTGCCATGACCGTCTGCTGCATCATCGCCGGACGCGTGGCAAAGAACATGAACACCGATTACAAGGGGACAATGACGGATCTCATTGAAACAGTACTCGACAGAATTTGATATATAAGATGCTCTATCGCATCTGACATATTATCTTAATAAAATAGAGAAAGGAGCAGTTCAAGCATATTGGGACGCTCCTTTTTCTTTCATAAACTACGAGTCACACAAGGAATATGCGAATTTTTCCTCAAAGAGATGCCTTTAGCCTAGAAAACCTTGCTTCTTTAAGACGTTCATAAATACTTCAGAGAAATATTCATTGTTGGCTTTCGTATAACGCACATCAGTAAAGACCTGCGCCAACGTTTCCTTGCCGTTCTCCTCAACAAATTTCCTGTTCACTTCCAAGGCCTCTTTCGCCTTATAGAAAAGATCAATCGATGCCGGTGTATAATCATTATACATTTCTTCATGAATGACGGCATTGAGGGGTAACCGTTCCGACTGCACCGGTTCTTCAGCCGGATAACCGACAGTTACAGTAACAATCGGCACAACAAGGTGTGGTAACTTCAGTATCTCTATGATTTGGTCAGTATTGCAGGTTGTTGTTCCCAGATAACAGATACCCAATCCCCTTTCTTCAGCCGCACTACAGAACGACTGCGCACAAATCGTCGTATCAATAGCTGCAGAGATAAACGTTTCCATATTGTTGAATCCGGCTACTGCTTTCCGCTGTTCAGCCCATTTCACAAAACGGTTCGCATCGGCGCAAAAAGTGAGCACTACCGGTGCGCCTGTAATCATTGACTGATTGAAATGTGCCGGCGCCAACTTTTCTTTCATTGCCGGATGACGCGTAATCACTATACTGTATAGTTGCATATTTCCTGTGTTCGAAGCACGCGTTGCTATCTCTAGTAATTCGTTGAGTAACGTTTCCGGTATGTTGCGATTAGCATACTTGCGGATAGTCCGCCTGTTCTTCATAACGTCTGTCATATCTGTCATATTCTGAATATTTGCGGCGAAGATACACAATTCATGGATTTCTGTCTGCATTTCTGCATCATTTCTTATCACAAATCAGCCACGAGAGAGGCCTATTTATTATGAAAAAAGGTGACTCTTGTTAATCATCAGTATGAATCGAATATCTTTTCTTAAACAATGAACATATTTCCATTGAATCTGCTCGCAAATTAAATTTTTTATGTATGTTTGCGAAGAGATTAGGAACAACTCGCAATCCATGAAAAAGAATCTGCTAAAGACATTATTATTTTTATTCATCCTCTCATCCTTTGCTTCCGCACAGCAAAAGAATCCCTATATGCAATTTGTCGGAAAGCCATACGGATCCTATCACTATGCTCTCCGCGATTCGCTCAGAAAGCTATATGACCATCCTGATTCTCTATTGGCAGCCATTGACAAGCTCAGGCAGCTGCCCGACAAGCTTCACGACAAGCAATGGCAATTGGAAGCCGACTTTCTCGAAGTTAAATATTCTTTCGACCGGCTGCATTGCATAACCACCGAAGAGCTGATCAGCAGAATGAAAGAACTACTCAAGGTCAGCGAAAAAGCGAACAACAAGATTTTCAACATACGAATTGTACGCCGTATTCTGGATATGAGCAGAGACCGCAACATGATGGTTTACGCCCATAAGATGGAATCCCTTCTGAAAGAAGTCACGATTGAAGAATACCCCGATGTCATTGATTGCAAGCTTCATTTGGGAGAATTATATTTCCAGTACAAAGATTTTCCGCGTGCCGAACAATGTTTCAGGGACGTAGTGGCAGTGCCCATCAATGACAAAAACCAGAGGATATTTATTCTTGCGCGCAATGACCTGGGACTTATTGCACGCACCTACTATCAGAACTACGCAGAATCCAACAAATGGTTCCAGTCCATCCTTGATATTAAAGAAAGATATGGCATCCGGCAGTTGGAAAACCAATGGGTTGCCATCGCCAAAGGCAACATGGGCGACGACCTTGTCTCTCTACGCCAATACGGAAAGGCTATTCCACTGCTCAAAGAATCGTTTGACACAATGTACAGCGAAGGCGATTACAGCTATTCACAGGATATGGCGAATAATCTGGCCGACTGCTATTGCAACCTGGGCAACTTTGCCGAAGCCAGACATTACCTCTCCATGAGCGACAGTTGCCTCAGTCAGTCAGGAGAAAAGAAATTGTACGACCGCGAAGGAGAGTTCAAAATTCTGAGCAAATATTACATTGGGATGAACAAACCTGACCTTGCAAACCTCTATATGGACTCTGCCCTCATGGCACGCGATGAGCACGACATCCATTTCAATACTGGACAGATGCTCAACGTCGAAAAGGAGATGGACGAATACGACCTGCAACAAAAGGATAACGAAAGCCAGATCAACTACAACCGTTTCTTCTTTACCTGCATCATTTCCATTGGTGCCTTCATCCTTCTCATCGGCGTACTGCTGCTGTATATCAAGTTGAGGAAAGGCTACCGGGCACTCGTTATAAAGAACCAGCAATGGGCTGCCGACGACAAATCTTATCAGTCGTGGACCAGTTCCACAACTTCCGAAACGGACAAAGCACAAGAAGAGCAGAACCTATTACTGAAAAAAATCTGCGATCATCTGGAATGCACGCAATGCTATACAGATGCTACACTGTCGCTCGACTCTCTGTCGAAAGACCTTGGCATCAACCGCACATACGTATCCAACGCCATCAACGAAACCAGCGAAGGCTTCAATACGTTCATCAACAAATACCGTATCCGCAAGGCCATCCAAATACTCTCTTCAGAAAAAGAAATCAATATAGAGAATCTGGCCGAGAGTTCGGGATTCGGCAACCGGCAGACGTTCGCGAAGATATTCAAGACCTTCACCGGCCTGTCGCCAAGCCAGTTCAAAGACAATATGACCAATACCGGCTCACTGCAAAGTTCAAAAGGCTCACTGATAATGCTGCTTGTTGCGCTGCTCATAATTCCGTGCATGGCTTCTGCAGACGATAATCCGTTCAGGCAATTTGCCGGCAAGCCCTATGGCTCGTATCACTTTGCTCTGCGCGACTCGCTGAGAAAACGCTATGACTCCAATAATCCTGTCTTTGCCGCCGCAACTATCAGGCAGCTGCGTAAACTGCCCGATAAACTGCATGACAAGCAATGGCAGCTAGAGGCCGACTTCTTTGAAACCAACTTTGCCCACGACCACATACGAGTCATATCCGAATCTACTTTCGAACAGAAACTGCAGAAGATGTTAGACGCTAGCCGCAAAGCCAAAAACAAGGTCTTCGAAATACGTATCACCAGGCGCATCCTCGACCTCAAGATACAAGATGATATCATCAACGGAATCGCTTATACCCATCAACTCGAGAATGTCATGAAAGGAGTCACAGCAAAAGAATACCCCGACATTTGGGACTGTAAGCTGCATCTGGGAGAATTGTACCTTGCCTACAAAGATTATATCCGCGCCGAAAAGTGTTTCACGGATGTTGCCATGGCACCGGTAAACAACGAAAATCAGCGCATATTCATACTGGCGCGCAACAACATGGGGCTTGTGCAACGCGACTATTATCACAACTACGACCAGTCTGACAAATGGTTCCGGTCCATCATTTCTTTTAAAAACAAATACGGCATCAAGGAATTGAGCAGCCAGTGGATAGCAATCGCCAATGGCTATCTGGGCAAGAATCAGGCCCTGCGGCGCCAATACGACAAGGCGCTTCCGCTAATGAAAGAGTCATTCGAAACGATGTATCGCGAAGGTGATTTTGCTTTTTCGTACGAGATGGCGAACAGCATTGCCAACGTGCTTTGCAACACAAAAAAATATAAAGAAGCACAACATTATATCGAGATGGCCGACAGTTGCTTCGTACGCAAACATAATATAGTGCTCACCAACCGTCAAAACGAATTTCTGTCGATGAGCAAATACTGTGCCGGGACAAACAATCGCGACATGGCATACCTCTATCTCGACTCTGTTTTCATCTCACGCAACCAGTACGACCTGCATTACAGCATCGGTCAGATGCTCAGTATCGAGAAGCAGATGGATCAGTACGAGTTGCAGCAGAAAGTCAACGAAAGCCGGCTCAACTACAACCGGTTCGTCTACACCTCCATCATCTTCGCCGGAATTTTCATCTTCCTGATTATTTTCCTGATTCTCTCTACGCAGATTAGAAAGAACTACCGCGCCCTCGTTATCAAAAACCAGCAATGGGCAACTGAAAACAAACCTCACCAGATATGGACCGGCGCCATCGCTCCGGACAGCGTCAGCAATCAGGACAGCGAAAAGATAATATTACAAAAAGTTTGCGACTATCTGGAGAAAACGCAATGTTTTACTGATCCTGAACTGACACTCGACCCATTTTGCAAAAAACTTGGCATCAACCGCACATACGTATCCAACGCCATCAACGCAACCGGTGACAGTTTCAATACATTTGTCAACAAATACCGCATCCGCAAAGCCATTCAGATACTGTCGTCAAAAGAAAACATTTCCATGGAAAACCTGGCCTCAGCTGCCGGATTCAACAGCCGACGCGTATTGTCTGCCGTATTCAAAAACATAACCGGTCTATCGCCAAGTCAGTTTAAGAGGAACCTGAGTTCGAACGAAAACGATACCGGAAATTCATATTAAACAAGTACTAACCCAAACCTCAATCATGAATCGCCCGAAATTCCTCCTCGTTTTATTTTGTAATGTGTCCGAGATATCGTATCTTTGACACAAATCAAATAATAAGCAAACAATGCATCCAAAAACCCAACATCACGAAAGAATTACGCCGGCCAAAGCAACTACTTTCGCTTTGACCAAAAGAGTTATCTCCTACCGATACCAGTACTTCCGCAAAACTGCTGATTAACCGTTACATTGTGGAGCATTAATTTTCCTCGCAAAGGAAAGCCTGCCGTATAGCTTTTGCAACGCTGCAAAACATAAAAGGTCGTTTACGACTCCTTGCAATTATGCAATGAGGGCAGGCAGCCACCCGGCAAGCTTTTGCAACGCTGCAATGAGGGCAAAAGACGACAGGCAAGCCTTTGCAGAGTTGTACAATAGGATCAAGGCAACCTGGGAAACCTTTGCAACCTCGCAAAGTGAGCAAAAGGCAACGGGCGACGTCTTGCAATCGTGCAAAATGGACAAAAGGCAACTTGAGATGCTTTTGTTAACCTGCAAAACGGGCAAAAGGCAACGGGCGCCGCTTTGTAATACAACAAAGCCTTCGCAAGACAACTTGGGATGCTTTGGCAAACCTGCTGAATCAATTTTCCTTTTTTAATAATTATAAAACAGTCGTATTATGGCTACAAAAATTAAAATTTACAATCCGAACAGGCTAACCAACGCCAATCATGTAGACTTCCACCATAAAGTCTACCAGTATTTCACGGCAACCACGGCAACGAAGCTCAACGTCAGCACTTCTACAGCTGCGGCTTATCAGCAGTCGCAGCTTGTGGAGCAGGACATTGTAAAGCGTCAGTCGGGATCGGTGCTCAGTCCGCAGCTCGAGGCCAAGGACCAGCAGCGCGATCAGGTGTTGTACTACATTTTCAACTCTTATTATCTGGCCGAGAAGGCGCCTTTCGCCGCACAGCGAGAAGCTTTCGCAGCTCTCAAACCGGTAATAAAACCTTATCAGGCCATCTACAACCACGCGTATGCGCAGGAAGATGCCGAGGTTATCGGGTTGCTGAAAGACCTTAGGGCAGACAATCTGAAAGTGCATATCACAACACTGGGCCTGACGCCGGTGCTCGACAAACTGGAGGAATTGAACAACGAGTTTATTGCGCTCAACAACCAGCGCACCTCGGAGATCCCGGCAGCAACCGATACCAAAGCGGCACGCACGGAAACCGACCGGTTGTATTCCGAAATTGTAGACAAGGCCAACGCTACTGTTCAGCTTCAAACGAATCCTGAAGCAGAGAAGTTCGTGGCCGACATCAACAACCTGATCAAGGAAACACAGAATACCTACAACCTGCAGATGGGTATTCTCAGCGCAAACAAAAAGAAAGCCGAGGAAGCCGAGAAGGCCGAAGCTGCAGCTCTGGGCATCACTGTTGAAGAACTGCGAAAACGCAAGGAAGCGGAGAAAAAGAAGTCTTCCGGCAAGTCGTCAAAAGTGATTGCCGACCAGGTAAATATCGACACCGGCAGCAAACCTGACGAGAAGCCCGGAGGCCTATAATTAACCGGAGGCTGATCAGCGCGGAACTTTCGGATGCAGATGGCACGAACTGCGCAGATCCAGATAACGCGGATCAATACGCATAAAACATATTGATCCGCGTTTTCAGTGCCCTCCGCATCAAAGTATTTTTTTCTTTTCATGAAACTCCTACTCAAAAACAAGATATCGTTACTCGAATACATTTCTTTCAAAACAGTGGTATTCCTATCATCTTTCTCAATAATCTTTCATAAAAAGGTCCAAAAACCAATTTTTAATCCAAAAACTGCAGATTTGTACAATTTCTTCCTTTTTTTTTACGAATTCTTCCATAACCTGTTCACTCCATACCTAATTTCACCGATGGGAAAAAAATGCTCAAACCATGAACACACACCATGGAGCATATTTAACCTAATAAAAAATGAGTAAGCAATTAAAAATTTTATTAACAAATGAGTTGTCAAACAATTTAAATTTAAAGAGTATGGAACACATGTACAAATTTTCAAAAGCGTCGCCGCCCCGTTGGAAGAGGTTGTGGCGACTGATGTTAGTAATATTGTTGCTTGTGCCAAGCTGGCAAGCGGCAAAAGCAGTAGATTACTATATTAACAGCACAAACGTCAATATGAAAGCGACCTTCACTTCGCTTGCAAATGATGGATACATAGATATAGATCTGCCTGTATATGAAAGTAGTGGAGATCATGAAGGGTTATTAAGTGGTTCTCGCTTAAGCGCTTCAATCGGTGAAAATAAAACTTCAGTTGATCTGATTTTTTTCAAAACACTTGATGGAGAAATGACCGGCTCGAGTGGTGAGCAATCACTCGCTAACGATCATGTATGGATAAAAGCCTTTACCAACAAAGGCTTTACTCAAATAAAAGATTTAGCAGGAAATTATACAAATTTAAGCGGAACAGAATTGCCGTATTACTTAGGTATAGAAAGCATCACTGGTGGCTACAAGGTTTCTACGGCCCATTTTCGTTGGTATATACCATCCGAATATGCAGGCGAAAGTATTACTCTTAC
>DAIMYP010000018.1:0-7423 GCA_036734445.1 Tannerellaceae bacterium | reverse complement strand
ATGTATCAGACAATGCACAAAATGTTTCTTTCACTTATACATATAAGATAAGCGATCATGCAACCTGTGCTAAAACAGCACAAATCACTCTCTTACCCTTCCGGCAAGCGATTAACTTTGCAGCAGCTGATTCAGCCAATGGAGATACCAAGTTGACTTGGAATATAGCCGATAATGCTTCAAACGACTATCAAGCAAGCACATTTGAAGTTGAGCGTTCTACCGATTCAGGATTTTCCACTACAAGTACAATCACTGTAGGTGAAGTGGCATTTGACAAGACAACACTGTCCTACTCTATGATTGACAAGACAGGTGCTGAAAATCTTAATAAAACAATTTATTATCGCATCCGTCGAAAAGCGGCAAGCACCTGGGAATGGAAATTTTGTCAAGAAAAATCCATCACAAAAGCAATGCACCATCGTGGGATACAATCTGCCACAGCAAAAATGACCGCAGATAATAGTAGTGTGGAAGTGTCGTGGACACTGGAACCCGTTTCATCGAACTCAGTGGTATGGACAACTGGAGCTAAAGTTTATATTGTCAGAACAGACTTGAGTTCCAGCAACAAGGTGGAGAATTTTGCCATAAATGACACTACAGTTAAGAGCTATATAGATAAAAACCTGACTTTTTGCCACAGTTATGATTATGCTGTCATGGTCAGACCCGGAACAGATAATTATAAAGATACAGAAGCTGTCAAGGCAAAAGCCGACAAAGTTTTACAGCCTTCTGTTTTAGCCCAAATTACCAGCGTTACAGCTTCTAAAGGGTATTATCCCACGTTTACACGCGTGCAATGGACTACCGACGGCAAACCGACTGAAAGCTTCGTAGTTGAGCGAAGATTAGTGAACGGTAGCGATACTATCTTCCAAAAAGTAGGATCCACAGAGGCAAATGTAACCTATTATGATGATAAGGAAGGAAGTGCCGGCGTAGTTTATGAATATCGCATCAAGTCTTTCAGCAACTGCAATAACAACATCAACGAAAACATATCGCCCATGACAGATCGTGGTTTCCGCAGCCCGACAGGTACGATAAGCGGACTGATCACTTTCTCTTACGGTGATGCCGTTGCAAATGTAGATGTACGGGTAAACAGCGCCTCCGATGTAAATACCGGAAGCATACTTACCAGCTACAGCTACCTTTTCAAAGATGCAGACAACAGTTATCTGGAAACAGATTCCACTATTAAAATTCCCGAATTGGCAACGATTCAGATGTATGTCAAACCGACAAAAAAAGATACGGGCACTATTTTCAATTGGGGCCGTTACTTATTAAAAATTGTCGAGGGGAAACTGGAATTCAGTGCAGACGGTGGTACAACTTTCGTTAATTCACCAAGCACGCTTCCAACTGACCACTTCAGTCAGCTGACTATTACACAAGGAGCGGACTCAATACGATTCTTTATCGATTCAGTATTAGTGGATAAACTCGATATTGCAAATCACGTAGGAGCAGTTACTACCGATAAAGTCACCTTAGGCAAAGGTTTTGCCGGCTATATCGATGAAGTACGTATCTGGGAACGCGCATTGAACCAAAAGAATGCAGCCGGACAAAATGAAATCGCACAGACTTTCAACCGTCTGCTGATAGGAAACGAAGAAGGATTGTATGCATACTGGCGTTTCAACGAACCGGTGAACGACAAATTCTATGACTTCTCGTATTCCGGAGAGACTTATAATGCCCATCACGGTACCGTCTTCAATGCAACGCACAGTAGTGGCAAAGATGAGGTGCCTACAGAATCACAGCTCAGTCTCCGCGGAATAACCGATGCAACGGGATATTATCGTATAACAGGTATTCCTTACGTGGGCACAGGCTCTGACTATACCCTGACCCCTTATTATCCTAACCATACGTTTATTCCTGCACAACAGACCATCACTATCAGTTCTACACAACCGAACTACTCGAACATCAACTTCTCGGACAAGTCTGCCATCGAGATAAACGGATACGTATTCTACGAAAACAGTACGGTTCCTGTAAAAGATGCCACATTCGAGATAAACGGATCTGCTGTAACCAGCAATGGCAAATATATAAAGAGCGATGAAAATGGCTATTTCAAATTCAGTGTTCCGGTTGGCGAACAGACGGTAAAAGTATTAAAAAACAACCACATTTTTGCCAATGGCGGTCTGCTGCAAAACGACAACGGCGTTAATTTCAACTATCAAGAACCTATGTCAAATCTGCGTTTCTGGGATAAGACGAAAGTAAAATTGATCGGACGTGTTGCAGGTGGAACAGTAGAAGAAGCAAAAGCACTTGGATTCTCCCTGTCGAAAAACAATATCGGAAGCAATCTGAAACTTGTTTTGGAACTCGATAATTCGTCATCTTTTATCATCGATAAAGGTGTCGGAGTCGTTGTTGATTCTTTAATGATTCATCACAATCCCGAGCACAATAATCATGTCTATTTCTCACGATCTCAGATTGTAATTGCGCCTGATTCTCTAACCGGTGAATATATTGCCAACTTGTATCCGGTCAAGTATAAAATCACAAATATATCCGCCGATGGATACAATTCATTATTCCCAACCGGCACGACATCACAGATATTAGATCTGAGCAATGTGTTCAACGTTCAAACATCTTCCTATGCCGATACAGCCCAAAAGACTACCGACAGCTTGACCTACAATGCAAAATTCAATCGTATCTACAGAGTCAATACATCATTGACTTACCAGCAATACGAAAATGGATCAGCATTAAATTATTTCGGAGATAAGACTTATTTGGCTCAGAATCTGGCAGGGCACAATGACAGTGTTCCACTTTATGACTCAAAGACCAATACTTATCTGTTTGGTTATCCTGTCTTCCACATGGCAACCTACAAAATGAAAGTATCGGCTCACGAAGATTACTATTATAATAATGTAACTTCCGGCAATGGCATGAAAGTGGATAAAGTAATTGTGCAAAATGGACAAGTAATGATATCTAATGGTTTCAGTACTACCGCCGCATCAAATTATGTCAATCTGGATAAAAACGGAGAAGCGATGGTGGATATAGAAGTCAACAATATCAATTTCTCACAATTGGACAGTGAAGGACAGCTGCGGACACTCGATATGTCTATGACTATAGATAGCAAAAACGTTCTGGCTCCACAATTAAAAGCCTACTTATTAGGTTTCAAGAGTTTGGGAAATGATTTCGTAACATCCGGCCCGATTCGATTGATGAATATTCTGCGCGATCCTCCGGGAAGCAACAGCTATTCTTATGTCGAAGCCGGTCAAACCATGACTTACAAATATACTACAAGCATAGGGAAAAAGCATGAAGGTGAAGAGAACTTCTTGTCATACCTTGGATGCACTGAAGTAACTGGCGTTGGAGGACCCGGCTTTATGGATATGATAACTACATCTATAGATGACAATGTTGGCGCAAAAGTAAAGCAGGAAGCTGAGAGCAGCACCGAGAATGGTACATCGTATTCGATAACGACGACCACTCGATATCAGACCAGCAGCAACCCGCTATACGTTGGTGCCGATGGCGACGTCTTTGTGGGAACAACAAACAATATTTATTACGGTCCTGCTGCCAATATCGGTATCATGACCAAAGACATGTATGAAGCTGCCGAAAAGACACAAGGTACAGGCGGAAGCCTTACCTCTATCAAAGAGGCGGATAATGGTAAATATCGTTTGGTCAACAATCTGGCTATGCATATAAATACACAATCAGCTACCCTGTTTGCTTTTCCTCAGGTTCATATAGAGCAGACATTGATTCCAAATATCAAAAGATTGAGGAATTCATTCCTTGTCAGAGGAATATCAGAAGATGAAGCTAAAACCCGAGCCAATAACACGGGCAAGCTGGTTTATTTGTCACTACTGGATTCTACTGATATGGATTATGGCAAAGATAATCTGGACGTTAATAATAACTATATCGGACCAGATGGATATAACAATGCAGAAAATAAAAAATATATCCATTATAAAGTCTTTGCCCCTGAAAAAGGAATAAGTGGAATAGATACCGTATATACACTCAACCAAACCATAAAAGAATGGGAACGTGTTTTAAGACAAAATGAACAAGAGAAATTGAGTGCAACATCAATCAACAACTACTCATTCCATGCAGGTTCACCTATAGAGTATTCCGAGAAGTATAACTACACGGTGGATTCTACCTATACTTTTAGTTTCTTGGCTGGTGCAGGTATAGCTTCCACATTAGGTTTCAAGATTAAGGCGACAGGATTAGAAGTCAGCATTGAAGAGATAGGTTACGGTTCAGGTGGACATTCCTGGAATGGTACCAACGAACAAGAACGTACTTCCGGATTCTTCTTGAGCGACGAAGGCGATGACGATTACCTGAGTGTAGACGTCAAACGTGTTGCTCCGGTATCCGGCGATTTCAATAAGAACTGGACGGAATCAATGAAGAACAACTGGGAACGAGATAAAAACTTAGGTCTTATTTCCACTCAACAATGGGGCAATTTTGTTTTCATAACAAAAGGTGGCGCTACTTCTTGTCCTTATGAAGGCGAACGAGTAACGAAATATTATAACCCGGGCACTACATTGGATGAGGCTACTGTACAAATTGAAAAACCTGTTTTGATGGTCGACAATCCTGTAATCAATAATGTACCATCCAACGAGACAGCCAAATTCAATTTGAAGATGTATTCGGATGCTGACTTTAATAGTTCAGTTCTTTATACACTTTCTATGGTTGACTGGCAAAATCAACATGGTGCAAAGTTTACCATTGATGGAGTTCCGCTTAGCGACGGACGCAGCATCAATGTACCAAGCGGCGACGTTCTGAACAAAGTGTTGGAAGTAGGTCGAGGAACAGAATACAACTATGATAACTTGGCACTGGTATTGAGATCTCAGTGTCAATCGGATCCGACCGATTTCTTACCGGATATCGCTGATACAGTTTATCTCTCTGTACACTTCATTCCGTCGTCTTCAGACATCAACATCAAGAGTCCGACGGACAAGTGGACACTGAATACCAATTCGCCACTCGATTCCATCGCCGGCAAATATTACATGCCGATTACAGTGGATGGTTTTGATGTTAACTTTACCGGATTCGATCATATCGAACTCCAGTACAAGGCTTCGTCGGAATCTGATTCGAAGTGGACTACCATCTGCAGCTACTACAATGATTCGACTAAATTCAATGCAGCTTCCGGTGAGAAGGCAATGATTACCGGTGCTACTATTGACAGTCGTTTCTATGGAGCCGAAGATCAAAAGTACGATATTCGTGCCGTATCCTTCAGCAAGGTGGGCAACGATTTCGTCACGAAGACTTCTGCTTTAGCCAGTGGTACAAAAGACACCAAACGACCTGTCGTCTTTGGTAACGTTCAACCTGCCGATGGCGTTCTGGACGTAGGTGACGAACTGAAGGTAACCTTCAACGAAGAGATTGCAGAAGGAGTTATGACGAATGTGAAGAACTTCGAAGTTACCGGAATTCGCAACGGTACGAATACGAATCATTCAACATCGCTTACCTTCGACGGCAAGGCTTCTTACCTGGCTACTCAAGCCGAACGTAACCTTTCCGACAAGAGTTTCACAGTTGAGATGTGGGTACTGCCTTCATCGCTCGGACAAAAGATGACACTGTTCAGCCACGGTACGGCTGACAATGCATTGGAACTCTCGATTGGTGCGGACAAGTCCATACAAGTACAAATTGGAGACAAGACTTATTCTTCGTCACCTCAAAACTTCAAAACAACCGACTGGGCTCATGTTTCCATGACATACAATGCAAACACTCAGTTGCTCAATGCATACTTTGGAGGTGGCAAAGCGATTATTAATGAATATAATGTTAAATACACAGGTTCTGGTCCTCTCTATTTCGGACGCGGTATGAAAGAAACAAATTTCTTTGCAGGGAAAATGCACGAAGCACGCGTTTGGAACAAAGTAATAAACGGAGACAACATTAATGCCAACAAACTGACCATCTATACCGGTCAGGAACTGGGCATGATGGACTACTATCCGATGAACGAAGGTAAGGGCACAACTGTTACCGACAAGGCTCAAGGAGCTACCGCTTGGATAAACGGTGCAACTTGGAGTACACTCGACGGAATGGCTTTGTTATTCAATGGTAAGTCAGCTATTGCAAAAGTCAATTCTTCAAAACTGACTATTACCGATGCGATGGATTATACATTGGAATTCTGGTTCAAGGCGAACCCATCCAATAAAAATGCAGCTATGGTATCTAATGGCTTAGCTAATGGTTCAGATAAAAGAGTAAGCGCAATAGCAACCATTAAACAGAAATCATTAGTGACAAAGGCTGATACTTCAGATATCAATTCAAGCTTCAACAAAGTATTTATCGGATTCATCGACAGCAAACTTATTTTCCGCAATAACGGTCATACAGAAAACGTCGATGGTAATTATTTGGATAGCAACTGGCACCATTTCGCAGTTTCAGTAAACAGGAATGCAGGCAATGCACAAATATTTATTGATGGCGCACTGAAGACTTATTTCGATGCAAGTCTTTTGGGCGGAATGTCGAACGGCACACTGAACCTAGGCGCTTGCAACTGGACGAAAGCTTCAAATGCCAATGACACTACC
Organism: Tannerellaceae bacterium; assembly: GCA_036734445.1. GTDB lineage: Bacteria > Bacteroidota > Bacteroidia > Bacteroidales > Tannerellaceae > Parabacteroides. The sequence goes on along the minus strand of DAIMYP010000018.1, from coordinate 749 downwards.
GGTTACTTCTTTGATGGTTTGATTGACGAAGTACAACTCTGGAAGATGGCTCTCCCATCGACCTATATTGCCGATAAGTACAATGTTTGTCCGAAGGGTAAGGAAATGGGCTTGATGGCTTACCTGCCGTTCAGCAAATATATTACCAATAAGGCTAATGCACAGGAATTGGTTTACAGTGGCGAAGACATGGTTAATGACTCGACTTTGGTTAAACTGACCGACGCAACTTCCACTATGGAGAAGGCACCTGTCAGAGCTAAAGGTCCGGAAGTATCCATACCGTTCAATTTCGTAGTCAACAAGGATGCTTTAGTCATCAATCTGACAGAGTCGCCTGAAGCTATCGAAAAGACAACCATCAACATCACTGTGAAAGATGTAGTCGATCTGAATGGCAACCTGATGCTGAGTCCGGTTACCTGGAGCGCATACATCAATCAGAATCAGTTGAAGTGGAGCGAATCGTCGATAGCCAAAGAAAAGAAGCTCAATGCAGCCATGACATTCAATGTTGATGTCAAGAACACGGGTGGTTCTGTAAAGAACTATTCAATTGTAGGACTTCCTGCATGGCTGACTGCTTCTCCTGAAACGGGTACACTCGATCCTCTTGGCAAGCAAAGCATCACGTTCACGGTTAATCCGGGTACGAACGTTGGCAAATACGACGAGGTCATATATGTCAAAGGCGACAATAATGTAGCTGAGGCATTGCCGATCACACTGAAAGTATTCGATGAACAACC
>DAIMYP010000017.1:49807-60244 GCA_036734445.1 Tannerellaceae bacterium | reverse complement strand
GGCTATAAATTCGTATCTTTGTCACCGTTGATAAATGAACGATAGAGATGAAACATTACGATTTTGATGAGATCATCGAACGTCGCGGTACCAACTGCGTCAAGTATGATGAGCTAAAGGATTACTTCGGAAACGATAATCTGGTGCCGCTGTGGGTCGCCGATATGGATTTCCGCACACCGGACTTTATTGTCGATGCGTTGAAGAAACGTTGCGAACATGAAGTCTTCGGCTATACATTCGGTTCGGATGATTATTATAATAGTATTATAAATTGGGTGAAATACAAGCATGATTGGGATATTCGCCGCGAATGGCTCAGTTATATTCCCGGTATTGTCAAGGGAATCGGGTTCGCTGTCCAATGCTTTACGCAGCCCGGTGATAAGGTGATTATCCAACCACCTGTATATCATCCGTTCCGCCTCGTTCCGCAACATTTGCATCGCGAGGTCGTCTACAATCCGCTGAAGATGGTCGATGGCGTTTATCGGATGGATTTCGAGCAGTTGGAAACTATCATCGACGGTTGCAAGATGTTGATTCTCTGTAACCCTCACAATCCGGGCGGCGTTGTATGGGAGAAAAGCGAACTGCAGCAGTTGGCTGAGATCTGCGCGAAACATCATGTGCTGGTCGTTTCCGACGAGATCCATTGTGAGATGACCTATCCGCCTTTCACGCATCATCCTTTTGCTTCGGTTTCCGATACCGCTGCTGCGGGAAGCATTACCTTTATGGCACCGAGCAAAACATTTAATATCGCCGGAATCGTCACTTCGTATGCCATTATTCCTGACGAGGCGCTCCGCAATCAGTTCTATTCATTTTTGGAAGCCGGCGAGTTCAATGCCGGAACAATCTTTGCCTATGCTGCTACCGAAGCCGCTTACACTTACGGCGCAGAATGGTTGCAGCAGATGCGTACGTATGTTGTCGACAATGTTCGTTTCGTCGATAATTATCTCAAAGACAATATCCCGCAGATAAAAGTTTATCTTCCGCAAGCCTCATTCCTCGTATGGCTCGACTGCAGCGATATGAAACTCAGTCAAACGGAACTGGTTGATCTGTTCCAGAATAAGGCAGGACTGGCTTTGAATGACGGTAGTATTTTTGGTCCCGGTGGCGAAGGTCACATGCGTTTGAACGTTGGTTGCCCGCGTTCAGTACTTGTTTCTGCTCTTTCTTCCTTAAAGAAAGCACTGTGCAAATAAATGAAACGCTGCTTCCATTCGAATGAATGGTTCGTTTGATAGATGTGTTCTTGTATTTCTACAATTGTGTATTTATATTTTGACATATGTCAAACGAATGGTTCTTCCGAATGAAGCAGATATTTCTATCGAATCAAACATCCATTTAATCATAATGAAAAGATGAACAGGAAAGCAATCATCAGTTTCGCAATTATATTCCTTGTCGGACTGGCATCGAATGTAGTGTTTGCTAAAGGAGGAAGTAAAGCCGGCAGCAAAGTTACGTATGCAAAAACCATTACCACAGGACCTTGGAATACAGGCCATGTGCAAGGTATTGCCGTCGATAAAAAGAACGGCTATATCTATTATTCTTTCACGACGATGTTGGTGAAGACCGACATGAAAGGGAAGCTGATCGGAACGGTGACCGGATTGCTGGGCCATCTGGGTTGCCTCACTTTTAATGAAACGGATGGGAAAGTGTATGGTTCATTGGAATATAAGAACGATGAGATAGGCAAAGGCATTCTGAACAAAGAACATTCGGCGAAGCATTTCCCTGATTCCTGGTATATTGCCATCTTCGACGGAAGCAAGATCGATCGCGAAAATATGGATTATACCGACGCGAATATCCTGAAAGCCGTCTATCTGCGGACGGTAGTTGCCGATTATTCAGCAACGCCCAGCAAATATGCCTGCGCGGGGATCGATGGCGTTACTTTCGGTCCGGTTTTTGGTAAAAAAGACGGCAAACAGTATCTGACTTGCGCATACGGCGTTAGAGGCGACACGAAACGAACGGACAATGATTACAATGTATTGTTGCAATATGATATCACCAACTGGAACAGTTATGCAAAACCGCTGACGCAGAACGAACTGCATCAGTCCGGTCCCGCCGAACCCAACGGAAAGTATTTCGTTTATACAGGCAATACGACTTACGGCGTACAGAATCTGGGTTACGACCGCTTTACAGGCAACTGGTTTATGTTCGTTTACCGCGGCAGTAAATGGCAGTTCCTGAATAATACCTTATATATTGTAGACGGCTCCGTAGCGCCTTCACTTCAAACGCTCAAAGGTTCGCCAACAGACGAGAAGGGCGAAGTTCTTTCGTTGCTGAAGGATGGACTTTATGACGAAGTCAATGGCATCTACGGATGGGAGATGTTGTTCGGTTCGACAGGTTTTGCTCCGCTCGGCAACGGTTACTATTATATTGCTCACAACCGCACGGTCGAAGGTGGACAGACTGCGAAAGTCTATCTGTATCAATGGACGGGCGACACGCCGACTCCATTTAGAATCGTGAAATAACCCCGTTTTTATTTGCGCACTACTTCGAAAGGAACGCGCAGTGATACGCCGTTTTTCATCATATCATCCAGATTGGGATACATGCGTTGCAGGAATGAGCGCCAACCGCGATGCTCCATGTTTGTCCATCCAGCTTCGGCAAGCGCCAACGCGCGCGGATAAGTCATGTAATTCACGCGGTTGATGTCTTTCATGGCTTCGCCCCAAAGTGTACCCATCACGCCTTTGATATGTTTTTGTTCCGCGGCGGGCTTTCCGTATCCCGGATCAAACTGGTAACAGGTTTCGAGTGTCGTCATCGGCATTCCCCAATTGTCGAACTCGGGCAAGTCGTTTTTGTATTGCGGATAATCAAGGTAAGTATATTCTCCGGGTGCCATAATGATGTCATTTCCGGCTTCGCCCGTGAGTTTCAGACAGAGCGGAGTGAGGCCGTTGCGCCAAGTGACGAGCGCAACGTCTTTGGGATAATCGAACAGATATTTGGAAGCAGGCATGCGGATATTGTCCAGTTCGCACCAGAGCATGGCTTTCTTGCCTTCGGCGCGAACCATCGGGATGATTTTCCCAAAGAAGATATTCATCAGCTGCGATGCATCGGTGTAACCGTTTTCTTTCATCAACAACTGGCAACGATCGCATTTGGCCCAGTTTTGAGCCACAGCCGCTTCGTCGCCTCCCAGATGAATATATTCGGAAGGAAAGATGCGGGCAACTTCTTTTATGATGTCGTTGCATAAGTCGTATACGGGCAACTGACTGGCACAAAGCATCATGTTGGTGGTTTTGCCAACGTTTTTCGGCATCGTATCGGTGTTGGTGCAACCCATTTCCGGATGGACGGCGAGCAATGAAACGGTGTGTCCCGGAATATCTATTTCAGGAATGATCGTGATATGGCGGTTGGCTGCATAAGCAATGATATCTTTCATCTCTTCCTGTGTATAGAATTTGCCTTGCGAAGCCGTGGCGGAGGTCAGTTCCGGATGCGACTTGATTTCTAGGCGCCAACCTTGATCGTCGGTCAGATGTATCTGCAATACATTATATTTATAGTGCGCCATGCGGTCGATGTAGAATTTTACATCTTTGGCAGGAAGGAAATTGCGTGCCGGATCAATCATTAGTGCACGATAGGCAAAACGTGGTGCATCGTCGATTGTGATGGCTTGGATTCTGCTTGCCTGCGTATGACTGTAATCGCCCATAAGCAACTGATCAAGCGTCATTAATCCGTAAAAGATGCCTGCGCGCGTAGCGCTTCGTATTGTGAGTTCGCTGCTTGTGACTGTCAGAATGTAGTGTTCGGTTCCACTGATTGAAGGGTCGATCAGCAAACGGATGCGCTTTGTTTTGCTGGCGGACAGATGGTTGGCAATCTGTGTCGGAAGTTCAATATTCAATCGTTCGTGCAAGATTTCCTTTGCAATAGAAGCTTCGTTTCTTAAACTGTCGGCGGAGATTTCAATTGTCGTTTTCGTCTTGTCGACTGCGAAGTATTGTTTTCCGTTTTCGGAAATATGGTTCGGCATCGGCATCAGTGCCGAAAGATTGTCTTGCGCAAAAGCACACACGGAGGCGAAAGCCATGAACAGTATGAATCTATATTTCATATTCCTCTATTTTTTGTGGCTAAAGGTAATAAGATTATTTTACTTTTGCAGTACGAACAAGAGAATCTGGAAGAATGATACCGGCATATTTTCACTGTTTTGACGAAGAGACGGAGCATATATCTCTGCCTGAGAAGTTTACCTGTCCCTTCCATTACACACCGCATCCTTTGTGTGTGAAAGCGGCGCGTCAGTTGCAGATATATCTTGATGCGCAGACGCGATGGCAGGAAGAACTGGCTGCGGGAAAAATGTTCGGTGTTCTGGTGGTTCTGACCGAACAGGAGGATTTGGGTTTTGTGGCTGCTTTTTCTGGCAATCTTGATGGTTCGAACCAACATGAATATTTCGTTCCGCCTATCTATGATTTGCTTCAACCACAGGGATTTTTCAAGGTGGAGGAACGTGAAATATCTGATATCAACAAGCGAATAACATCTCTTGAAAAAGAGGATGCTTATATAAAATGTAAGGAAAACCTGGCAAGCGAAACGGCTTCATATCAGCAGTTTCTTATTGAAACCAAAACGCGGATGGCCGAAGAGAAGAGTCGGCGCGATGTTTTGCGCAGTCAGAATCCGGATGAGGCGACCTTGTCTGCGTTGATTCGTGAGAGCCAGCATCAGAAAGCCAGTTTCAAACGTGAGAAAGAAGCATGGAACAGTCGTATATCTGCCTTACAAACAGCCTTGCAGCAAATGGATTCAGTCATTGCCCGATTGAAGGAAGAGCGTAAACGCCGTTCCGAAGCGTTGCAGATGAAGCTGTTCTCACAATTTAAGATTCTCAATGCAAGAGGCGAAATCAGACTTCTCCCCGAACTGTTCGAAAGCGAACCGCCTTCGGGTGCGGGCGAATGTGCAGCGCCGAAACTGTTGCAGTATGCTTATCTGAATCACTTGAAACCTGTAGCAATGGCGGAGTTTTGGCGCGGCCGTTCACCGAAAGCCGAGATTCGTCGCGACGGCTGTTATTATCCGGCGTGCAAGAACAAGTGCGAACCTATTTTGAAACACATGCTGCAAGGTCTGGATGTAGAACCGAACCCGTTGCTGGCTAAAAAGCATCACGACGAAAAACTGGATATCGTTTATGAGGACGAATGGCTTTTGGCAGTCAACAAACCTGCGGGGATGTTGTCGGTTCCGGGCAAATCCGATAACGAGTCAATCAGTAGTTTGCTGCATCGGCTGTATCCGGAAGCTACCGGTCCGATGATTGTGCATCGTCTGGATATGGATACGTCCGGACTTCTACTGGCAGCAAAGACGAAAGATATTCATCAGAACTTGCAGGCACAGTTTAAGAATCATAGCATCAAAAAGCGTTATGTCGCACTGCTGGAAGGCGCTGTTGAAGCGGATGAAGGAATCATTTCACTGCCTCTTCGTCCGGATCCCGACGATCGTCCGCGACAGGTTGTGGATGAGGTTTATGGCAAACCTGCCGTTACCCGATACAAAGTACTCGAACATAGGGTGGGAGAGACGCGCATTGCCTTTTATCCGCTTACCGGCAGAACGCACCAACTGCGCGTTAGTGCTGCATGTGCACAAGGTCTTGATGCTCCAATCAAAGGTGATGCGCTGTATGGAACCAAAGCGGATCGTCTTTATCTGCATGCCGAATATATCGAATTCACTCATCCTGTAACAAAACAGCTCATTTGTATCGAGAAGAAAGCAGAATTCTAAGAGAGTAATTTTATTATCTGCGATTATTTGATAACTTTGCATTCATGATTTGTCAAGCTTTGACTTAAAATAAGTATGAAGAGCACCGTTAACCGGATGTTGACAAAAAGGAATAGTTAAATGATAATAGTATGAAAACAAAGCAGGATTTGAGTTTTTGGAAACTTTGGAATTTGAGTTTCGGATTTTTTGGCGTACAGATTGCGTATGCTTTGCAAAGCGCTAACATCAGTCGAATATTTGCAACACTGGGCGCCGATCCTCATAGCTTGAGCTATTTTTGGATTCTTCCGCCATTGATGGGAATTATTGTTCAGCCGATCATTGGTACATTGAGTGATAAAACCTGGTGCCGTTACGGCCGTCGTATTCCTTATTTGTTTATCGGTGCTGCACTGGCTGTTTTGGTGATGTGTCTGTTACCAAACGCAGGAAGTTTTGGTATGACTGTCTCTACTGCTATGATGTTCGGACTTTTCTCTCTGATGTTTCTCGATACAAGTATTAATATGGCAATGCAACCGTTCAAAATGCTTGTTGGCGATATGGTTAATGAGAAGCAGAAAGGTTTGGCCTATTCTATCCAGAGTTTTCTTTGCAATGCCGGTTCACTGGTAGGATATGTATTCCCGTTTGTATTTACATTCCTTGGAATAAGCAATATAGCTGATAAAGGAGTTGTTCCTGATTCGGTGATTTATTCGTTTTACGTCGGTGCTGCAATCCTGATTCTGTGTGTGGTTTATACGACAGCGAAGGTTAAAGAGATGCCTCCGAAGGAATACGCTGAATATCATGGATTGGATAAACCGCTCAATGAAGAGAAGGTTAATGTGTTCAAATTGCTGGCAGAGGCGCCACGTGCGTTCTGGACAGTCGGTATCGTTCAGTTTTTCTGTTGGGCGGCATTCATGTATATGTGGACTTACACCAATGGTACGATTGCTGATACTTGTTGGAACACAACGGATGCAGCTTCTTCTGGTTATCAGGAAGCCGGCAATTGGGTGGGCGTTCTGTTCGCTGTTCAAGCAATTGGAAGTGTCATCTGGGCAATCGTTATTCCGCTGTTTAAGAATAGAAAAGTTGTTTATGCATTGAGTCTGATTATCGGCGGCATCGGATTCTGTATGGTTCCGTTCATCCATAATCAATATGTATTGTTTATTCCGTATCTGATGGTCGGTTGTACATGGGCAGCTATGCTCGCTTTGCCATTTACAATTGTGACCAATGCACTTAATGGCAGTCATATGGGTGTTTATCTTGGATTGTTTAATGGCACTATTTGTGTCCCGCAGATTATTGCGGCAGCTTTGGGTGGAACGATTCTGACACTTGTTGGCGGTACACAGTCACACATGCTGATGATGGCGGGAATATTCCTGCTGATTGGAGCTGCATGCGTATTCGTAATCAAAGAAACGATTGGCGAACGTAAGGAAGAATAAGTGTTTTAATATAAATCTCGCATAATATTTAATTCATAATTTATGGTAGTACAATTCAATATAGGATATAAAACCGCTTACGGTGAGAACCTGTTTATCAGGATATCCGAATTCGATAATGAGGGAAAACAGATTGCGAAAACTGTTGTAAAGATGCGTACCGATGATGGTGACGTATGGAAAGCGGACGCAACGTTCGACAATGAAGGAATCGCTTATATTGATTACTCTTATGTCGTATACGAAAAAGGTGAAGAGGAGCGCTGCGAGTGGGCGGAGATTCCTCACAGACTGGAGTTCTCATGTCGCAAGGCTTTGCTGTATATAACAACGGACATCTGGACGGATATATCTCCCTCTTCGTTCTTCTATTCTTCGGCATTTACCGATTGTGTATTTCCGCGTAAACTGGCGTTGAGTGAACCAACCAATTACCAGAGTACAATGGTGATGAAGACGCGTGCGCCTCAGTTGCGCAAAGGACAACGATTGGCGATTTGCGGCTCGGACAAAGCACTTGGAGAATGGGATACTAAGAAGGCGATTCCAATGGTTGAGCATAATTATAATGAATGGGTGGCTTCCATTGATCTGTCGACTTTGGATATGTCGGCATTCAACTTTAAATTCGTTGTATTGGATGACAATGATCCTGGTAAGGTCATTTGGGAAGAAGGCTTTAATCGTTTTGGAATAGCTACGGTTGCTCCGGCTACGGTGGATGTTAACGAGTACTCGGAAGTGGAGATCTACCAGAAACGCTGGAAAGCTGCCGGAACAGTGATTCCGGTTTTCTCGCTGCGCAGCAAGGGTGGTTTTGGTGTGGGCGACTTCGGCGACTTGTGCAAGATGATTGACTGGGTAGCAAAAACACGGCAGCGCGTGCTTCAGATTCTTCCTGTCAACGACACGTCGATTACACATACTTGGACGGACTCTTATCCTTATAATAGCATCAGCATTTATGCCTTGCATCCGATGTATGCTGATTTGCGTGCTTTGCCTCAGTTGGACGATGCTGCCAAACGTAAGACTTATGCTGCTTTGCAAAAGGAACTCAATGCGCTTCCTCAGATTGATTATGAGCGCGTGAATAATGCAAAGCTCGATTATCTGAAAGATTTGTTTGCTCAGGAAGGTAAACATACGTTGGCAACAAAAGCCTTCAAGACTTTCTTTGAATCAAACAAGGAATGGCTTGTGCCGTATGCCGCTTTCTGTTACTATCGTGATAAATATGGTACGTCAAAGTTTAGTCAGTGGCCTGAACACCGCACGTTTGATGACAAACAGCGGGAACATCTGTCAACCACGAGCGACAAGTCGTTTAAACTGGTAGCGTTCTACTATTTTGTACAGTATATTTTGGATAAGCAGATGACCGAAGCTCATGCGCATGCTCGCGATAAAGGGATAATCCTCAAAGGAGATATTCCAATAGGAATCAGTCCCGATAGTGTTGAGGCTTGGATAGAACCTTATTATTTCAACCTGAATGGACAAGCGGGTGCTCCGCCGGATCCTTTCTCCGCAAACGGACAGAATTGGGGCTTCCCAACGTATAATTGGGATACAATGCTGAAAGATCATTGCAAATGGTGGGTCAATCGCTTTACAAAGATGGCGCAGTATTTTGATGCTTATCGTATTGATCATATCCTTGGATTCTTCCGTATCTGGGAGATTCCTATCAATGCGGTTCATGGACTTCTGGGACAGTTCTCGCCTTCACTCGGCTTGACACCGGATGAAATTGAATATTTCGGGCTCAGCTTCCGTGAAGAATTATTTACGCAACCATTCATTACCGACTGGATTGTTGATAAGATCTTTGGCAAATGGGCGGATGAAGTACGCAAAACTTATCTTGACCGTACGCACGATGATATGTACAAGATGAAGAGTGCATACGATACGCAGCGCAAAGTTGAAGCTGCTTTCGCCGGCAAGACAACCGACGATGACAAGTGCATTCGCGATGGACTCTATTCGTTGATCAGCGAAGTGCTTTTCGTTCGCGACCATAAAAAGGCCGGGTATTTCCATCCGCGTATAGCTGTGCAGCTGGATTATGTTTTCGAAATGCTTAATGATAACGAGAAAGCTGCATTCAATCGTCTGTATGATGATTACTACTATGAGCGTAACAATCAGTTCTGGTATGATCAGGCGATGAAAAAGTTGCCAACATTGACTCAATCTACCCGAATGCTTGCTTGTGCAGAAGATCTTGGAATGGTGCCGGCTTGTGTGCCATGGTTGATGAATGATCTGCGAATTCTTTCGCTCGAGATCCAGTCAATGCCAAAGAATTCAAGCATCCGATTCTCACTGCTTTCGAGTAATCCTTATCGTTCCGTTTGTACAATTTCAACGCATGATATGCCTACACTCAGAGGTTGGTGGAGAGAAGACCGTCAACGCACTCAGGCATATTACAACACCGTTCTTTGCCGTTCGGGCGAAGCGCCAAAAGAGTTGTCCGGAGAGTTGGCACGCGATATTGTGATGCAAAATCTCATGTGCCCGTCAATGCTTTGTATTTTGTCGTTGCAGGATTGGCTTTCTATTGATGAGAAGATTCGTTTGGCCGATCCGGATAAAGAACGTATCAATATTCCGGCGAACCCACGTCATTACTGGCGTTATCGTATGCATCTCAATATTGAAGATTTGATGAAGAACAAGGAATTCAATGAAATGGTTACAACCTTGATTGATCAGGCTGCGGTTTCATAAGGGTTTTCATTCGGATATATAAGGAAGCGGCACTTCTTGGACTAAAAATAAAGAGAAAGTCTTAGAAGTGCCGCTTCTTCGACTAAAAACAGAAAAATGTTTGAAGAAGTATCACTTCTTGGACCATTTTTCTGAAAATGGTCCTGTAAATTTTATTTCCCGGACTAAAAACATAAAAAAAGTCCAAGAAGTGATACTTCTCGGACTATAATTTTGAAAAAGGTTGAAGAAGTAGCACTTCTTGCTTCAACGTAATGAAAATGCGCTGGGAAGTGCCGCTTCTTGCGAATCTTTTGTTATTTCAATGTTCCTGCCTTGGCATCCTGAACCATCTTCTCATTCGGAAGGATCAGAATTTCAACGCGGCGGTTTTGTGAACGACCTACTTCTGAGGTGTTATCCGCAACAGGTTCTT
>DAIMYP010000017.1:0-49707 GCA_036734445.1 Tannerellaceae bacterium | reverse complement strand
ACGCGGCGGTTTTGTGAACGACCTACTTCTGAGGTGTTATCCGCAACAGGTTCTTTCATACCGTGTCCTTCGTAAGTCATACGTTTGCTGCCAATACCCTGATCGTCCATCAGATAATCGTAAACGCTCTTTGCACGTTTTTCTGAAAGAGTCTGGTTGTAATCAACCTTGCCTACGTTGTCTGTATGACCAACAATCTTGATGTTTGTCTCCGGGTTATTGTTCAAACTTGTTGCCAAATCACGAAGTGCGCTCTTTGAAGCAGAGCTGACAGCACTTGAATTGGTTGCAAACAATATTCCAGAATCGAAAGTAACCTTCAGAGCTTCACCGTCGTTGATGCTTTCAACCTTGGTGTTCTCAGGAAGTGTTGATTCCAGTTCTTTCTTTTGTTTGTCCATCTTCTTTCCAATCAATGCACCGGCAGCACCACCAACGGCAGCACCAATGATTGAACCTAAAGCCGTATTTCCGGCAATCGCACCAATACCTGCACCGGCAGCTGCACCGCCACCAACGCCAATAGCTGTTCCTTTAGCTGTATTACTCCATGTCCCGCAACTGCTGAATACTACAGCAAAGCAGAGTAATACTGATAATAATTTTAAATGTTTCATTGTCTTATTATTTAACACTCAATTTATAATACATTTATCAATTCTTCAATTATTCAAATAGATGAATCGATTCGCAGTACTCTAATTCACCTTGTACAATGAAGGTGATTTCTTCTGACGTATATTCACCAACACCATCTTTCTTGGCATTTTTGATTACGTATGTAATCAGTTCATCTTCATCAATTTCAATTTCATCGTTGTCTGATGGGGTTACATTTTTATCCAGACTGTCTTTTGAATCGTAGAAGTCATACATGACATCAACGATATAATTGATATCGTCTTTAGAGAATCTGTTTTTCATTTCTTGTGGGAGATAATTCTGGATATATGCTACTGAATCATCTTCGTCGTACATAAAGTCATTTTTATTGTCGCCCATAATTTTAATATTTATGTGATTCTTTTATGGTACAAAGATATTAATTTATCGTTATTATCTGGTTGTCGTTTGTAGATAATTTATTTATTCTAACTTTCAGACGTCCATGGCGATCGGTTGAATTGTAGTTCCAGCCCTCATTTCCTGCATTTAAATCTGCTTCTGAAATTTCTGACAATGTTTTACCGTTCGCTTGTATATTTGCCGGTGATTTGAGATAACGTACGTCAAGAATATAGTCTCTTTGCTGATGGCGGCCTTTGAAATCACCTTTGGCTTTGGTAATATTGACAGTTACCTTGCCTTGTTGTTTCTCCGGAGCGCTGACTGAAATCAATGTCTCTGCAAAATCACCTTTTTCATAATCGCGTGTCAGACAATCGTCTTCATAGAGATTGAATGAGGTGTTACCTGATGGATAAAGCTGAAGTGTCAGGCAGCTGGTAGGTTTTTCGCCTACATAATTCATATCAGGATAAAGCGGAATAATAGCGCCTTCGCGTACGAATACCGGACAGATATCCAATGCTGCATTGTATTTGTCGAGCCATTTACTACCTTCATATTTGTCGCCTGTCCAGAAATCGTACCATTCACCTTGAGGAAAATAGATGTGTTCGCGGATGTTTTTGCGTGTGTAAACAGGTGCAACCATCAACCATTCGCCACTCATGAACTGGTATTGAGTTGTCGTGTCGCGTGTTACAAGGTCGTTTGGAAATTCGAGTACCATTGCACGAGCCATTGGAACACCTGTTGTGTGTGCTTCGTGACAATAAGTATAAGTATATGGATTAAGACGCATCTTCAATTTCAAGTAATTGCGGTTGATATCCGTGTAAGGATGTCCGTAAACCCAAGGTTGACGGTCGGCATCCGCCCAACCACTCATCGTCATGAATATTGGAGTGAATACTTTCCATTCCAAGTCGCGCGTATAGGTTTTTGGCGAACCTCCAAATATGCCATCTACATCGCTGGTCGCTGCATTCATGGCTGAAAGTCCTGCTCCCGTTATGGTCGGAATGTGATAACGTATATAATCCCAGTTGCTTGACTGGTCGCCGCTCCAAACGGTTGAATAGCGCTGTGTTCCCGCCCAGCCGCAAACCGACCATACGAAACCGCGCTCGTTTGTGTTGTTCTGAATTCCTTCGAAAGCCGACTTGCAGCCATTTAAGGCAAATTCATATCCGTCGCCAACCCAAGCTACATCGAGCTTGCAAAGACGAGTCCCGCATTTGCCTACTTCATATGCAATCTTGTCGACGCCATTCTCAGTCCACAAACCTGTATGGAAGCCACGTTTACCCAATTCCTGCACTACCGAATCAAGTTTTACATATCCGCAACCATAGCCGTCGTTGGGTAAAATCCAACCGCGAGGCATGTCGTATTCAACATATTTGTCGCCTACCTGACTGATGACATCAGGTGTTGTTTGTTTCCATCCCGTGCGCTGTTCGCCTTTGTTGTAACAATCAGCGTCGCCCATCGTAAGCATCCACATAGCAGGCATAAAAGGTTTGCCGGTGATATCCGTGTAGTCATTGAGGATCTGCTTGAGTGAAGGACCGAAGAAATAGAATGCGTCGAAACGATTCTCATCATGTGTCAGCGTACTAAGATTCCCCAGCATCTTGAATCCGTCATCGTAATATTTTGAAGCTACAGCTGTACTGTCGAATGCGTAACGTCCGGGAGCAAATGTGTTACGGAAAGCGCCGTAGCCTTTAGTTGACATATAAAATGGCGCCGGATTGGATGCTTGATCTTCATCCCATCCTGTTACGGCAATGTCCAATGCTTTTCCTTTGTGTGAGAAATTGCCTTGCTGCATGCCACAGCCATAAAAATCTTCGTCGGCACTGCGGCGGAGGATCTGACTGGTTTTCAATCCGAAACTCAATGGTTCCGATTCTTCAAACAGAACGGATTTGTTGTTTTTGTCGTACATGGCAAAGCGGATCGGGTTCTTATATACGCGAACGACGCATTTGGCAGTGGTAAACTTGTAATAGTCACCGGCGTTGCTCATAGCTACATGCGGATTCTTTATGCCATAATCGACTACGATATTGTTGCCTGCCGGATTCGTATATTCACCGTCCGGAGCTAACCAAATACGGAAAATATCGTCGCGGTAGAAAAGTAATTTTACTTTGGCATAACCAGAAACGAACTCGTATTCATTGTTGTTGATTTTATTGATTTTACTTAGATTGCCCAGACTCATCTTGGCAGCATACAAGTTCGTTTTCAGAGTATTGTTTTCGGACCGCTGATCTTTTGCGTATTGTAGTTCGAAAGCAATTTTGTAAGAACCCATTTGTGTCAGGTTGGTTGCAGGAAAGGCAACTTCGTATTCTTCTTGCTTTTGTATTGGTTTTTCGGAAGCTTTGACTGTTGCAGTTAGTTTTTGACCATTATTTAACGAAGCAGAAACAGTGAAATCCTCATTTACAGGCTGAGAACCAACGTTTTTAACTTTGACTTTCAGTATATCGGCTTTTGTAAACGCGTTGCCTGTTTCCTTGTGTGAGGTGATTCCCATCAATGCTAAATCATGTTCGTAAGGCTGTGCCAGTTCGATATCATCCACCATCCAGTACCAGGAAAAGATGTCGCGCCAGAAGAAACGCAGGTAGACCGTCTTTTGTCCGCCGGCTGTTTCGCTGATGTTTATTTCTTCATTGATAGGTGCATGGAGAAGAGTCGCTGCCGGAATTTTGTTGATGACATTATACTCTTTCCACGTTTTGCCGTCATTGCTGACGCCAACCCATAATCCGGCGCGATTGCCCGTGAACCAGTTGTTCCATCTGAACAGGTGCTGGAATTTCAGGATTACGTCGCTTTTGTCCGAACAGTCGATAGCGTTTGTCTGAAAATATCCGTTAGGATATTCACCCCGTTGGTTCCACTTCGTAACTTCTTCTCCTGTGGCAACTCCCGGGCGGAATTGCATGTGATAACCGCGACTGGTTGAGGCGATAGGAGGTGCTTGTTGTTCGAACTGAAACGATCCGGGATAGGGCTGATTGGTGATTAACCATTCGCATTTGCCTGACTTAGACGAATCGGCAACGATCCATCCTGAAGGTAGTTTTCCTGACGAGAAGTCTTCTTTCCAGAAACTTTTTTCCTGAGCTGAAATTGTTGTTGCAAGAGCCGCTATCAGAGCGGAAAGTAATAAAGTCTTCATAATCAAAATCAATAGTGAATCTTCTTAATTATAAATATTCCCGTTGGAAAAATCAAAGCTGCCTTAAATGTCAAAAATTCATTCGAATGGGTGAACCTTTTCATTCGAATGAAAGTGTCACTACATTCGAATAAAATGCTTTCTGCATTCGAATGAATTTCATTTTTTATTCGAAAGAAATTCATTCTTTCAACTAGACTTTTCCAACGGGAGCAAGGATATTCTTATTATTCTCCCAGTGCAAATGACGGTTTGCGATTAATCCATTGTCCACGAGTGAAATCAGGAAAATCTATTAAAGCACCACCGCGAGCGATAGACATTTCAGATAAACCGGAGATTGCACTCCATGCTGCTGCATCGTAGCAATCCATTGGTGCCGGTTTCTTATTGTGAATAGCATCGATCAGATCAGTCATCATGATGTAATCCATACCACCATGACCCGCATTTGTTGCTTCAGCACCATGTTTTACCCACAATGGATGATCATATTTCTTGAACCATGTGTCGGCTGCATCCCATTCATCATCCTTGGCTGATTTGCCTTGAATATAAACATGATCGCCATCATTCATCCACAGACCTTCGGTTCCCTGGATGCGGAAGCCGAGTGAATAAGGGCGAGGAGAGTTGGTATCATGAGTAACGATGATAGTTTGGCCATTAGCGCAATGAATCATGGAGGTTACGATATCGCCCAGATTGAATTGAACTTTTGCCAACGGATGGTTTGCACCGCCATTATCGACGATAAACTTGTGCAGTCCACGAGATTGTGTGGCCATAGATGCTATAGAAACGAAGATGTTTCCACGATTGATGTCCAGACATGTTCCAACCGGACCAATACCATGAGTCGGATAAATATCTCCATTGAAATGAACTGAATGATTGCCACGCCATTGAGCTTCAGAGAAAGCTGTTGGTCCCATGCGCAAATCACCACTTCCCGGAACGTAGCTATAATGTTCGCCATCATTGAATTTAACACCACGCAAGTCGTGCTGATAACCGCATCTTGCATGTGTCAGTTCGCCGAACAAACCTTGGCGTACCATATTGAGTGCAGCCATACAATCGCGACGGTAGCAAACATTTTCCATGATATTAAGCTGGCTTCCTGTTGACTCGGATGTGTTAACCAAATCCCAACATTCTTCCAAAGAAATGGCTGCAGATACTTCGACACCTACGTATGGAACGCCGGCTTTCATAGCTGCAACAGCCATTGGTGTATGCCATTCCCAAGGGCTTGCGATGATAACGCAGTCGAAATCCTCATTGCTGAGCATTTTTTCGAATTCGCGCTCGCTGCCTGTGTATACTTTCGGAGCATCCACATTGAACTTGGCAATATGGTCTAATGTTTTTTGAATAGATTTTTGTTGTATATCGCAGATGGCTACGATCTTATTGCCTGGTATTGACAATACATTATTGATATGTTCCTGACAACGCGAACCTGTACCAATAAAACCAAAACGCAGTTTGCCATCATCTTTGCCTGCAGGCTTTTTTTTGTCTTTGGCAGTTGCTTCAGTTACAACATCGGCAGCGTTAGCCTGCCCACTTAATACCAACCCAGCAGTACCAATTCCGGCTGCGGTCATTTTTTTAAGAAAAGAACGTCGAGTATTATCCATTTCCTTTATGATTTATTTGTTATTTTGATTGATTTATTTTTCTGTTAAAGCGAATGCGGGTTTACGATTAATCCACTGCCCGCGAGTGAAATCCGGAAAATCGACTAAGGCACCGCCTCGAGCAACCGACATTTCTGACAATCCTGAAATGGCACTCCATGCTGCAGCGTCATAACAATCCATTGGCGCTGGCTTCTTATTGCGGATAGCATCGATAAAGTCGCACATCATCACATAGTCCATTCCGCCATGTCCGGCATTCGTAGCTTCTGCTCCGTGCTGAACCCAGAATGGATGGTCGTATTTCTTGAACCAGTCTTCAGCATTATCCCAAACATCATTTTTACTGGATTTTCCTTCAATGTATAAATGGTTGCCGTCGTTCATCCACAGTCCTTCAGTCCCTTGTATGCGGAATCCTAATGAATATGGGCGAGGCGTGTTCGTGTCGTGTGTAACAATAATGGATTGTCCGTTAGCACAGTGAATCATAGATGTAACAATATCACCCAGATTAAACTGAACTTTTGCCAATGGATGATTCTCGCCTCCATGGTCAACTATATATTTGTGTAATCCTCGCGATTGGGTGGCTATGGAAGAAATTGTCAAGAATCGATTGCCTCTATTGATATCCATACACATGGCTACTGGACCAACTCCATGAGTTGGATAAACATCGCCGTTGAAATGTACAGAATGATTCGTTCGCCATTGTGATTCACCTTCGGCTTCTTTACCGAAACACAATGTGTTTGGCGCATTCAGTTTTCCTCCACGAAGATCATGCTGATAGCCACAGGTTGCATGGAGTATTTCTCCAAAAAGACCTTGGCGTACCATGTTAAGTGTAGCCATACAGTCGCGGCGGTAGCATACGTTTTCTAAAATATTAAGCTGGCTTCCTGTCGATTCGGAAACGTTGACCAGATCCCAGCATTCTTCCAGGGAAATGGCTGCAGAAACTTCAACGCCAACATACGGAACACCGGCTTTCATAGCTGCAATAGCCATAGGTGTGTGCCATTCCCAAGGACTAGCAATGATAACACAGTCGAATTCCTCGTTTTTCAACATGTTTTCGAATTCGGTTTCACTTCCGGTATTGTATACTTTGGGAGCATCAACATTGTACTTGGCTATGTGATCCAGACTCCTTTTAATTGACTTTTCCTGAATGTCACAAATAGCTACAATCTTGTTTCCGGGAATAGAAAGAACATTGTTAATATGTTCCTGACAACGTCCGCCTGTACCGATAAAGCCAAAGCGAAGTTTACCATCATCTTTGCCCACAGCTTTTTTCTTGTCTTTTGCTGTTGACTCACTTGTTGTTTCTGTTGCATGTGCTTGTTCACTTGCAACTAATCCAGCTGTGCCTAACCCGGCCACAGTGATTTTTTTGAGAAAAGAGCGTCGAGTGTTATCCATGTTTTTTGTTTTAAGTATTCGTGGACAAATTTACATGAATAAATAAATATTGCAAAGCATTACATGGATTTTTCTTTCAAAATCAAATATATCCGGCATTTTTAATATTTATCAGTAAAGTGATGACGTTTGCATAATTGTTACTGCCGTCTTTTACCTGATTGCCTTTTAAGAACCAGTTGTAGAGTGTATCTTGTGCTTTTCCGATCAACGGGTTATAAAGCTGATCCCAGTAAGCGCGTTTTTGATTATATGCTTTTTTTACTTGAGGCGAAAGCGTTGCCTTCCAATCATTGTATTGCTTTTCTTTGAGATGTTGCTTCGCGCTTTTCATGACGTAGGGAAGGAGTGAAAGATAACCTGAAAAGCGCATCTCCTTGACATCGGAATGTGTACAGACTAAAAATCCATACAGATTGGCTTCACCTTCGCTTGATGTTCCCAATAAATGAGCCATTTCGTGTGCATAGGTGAATGGATATTGGACAGGTAGCAGATTTGTATTCAGATTGTATTCATTGAAAAAAGGCCCCATGTAACCTAGTACACCTACACCGCTCATAAAAGAGGTGAGGAGCATCGGTTTTGCATGCAGATTGCTGGCCGGTTTGATTAACCCTAAGCGATCGGCCATCTTTTTGTAAGACTCTTTTACTTTTGTGGCAACCAGGTCCCGATTTATCGTATTGACTTCGACAAACGATGCGTTTAGAGAGTCAGTGTATGTCCTTAGAAACTGATTATACTGTGTCTCTGTATATTCAATCTTAGGCGTATGAGTTCGTGAATAGAAATCTTCGCGGAAATAATTTAATCCCCAACCTATATAAAACCATGCATAAACCCAAAGCAGATATTCTACAGTGCGTCCAAGCGTGTGTTTCCAGTTTAGATGTTTAATATGGGCATAGATACAATAAATGATAATGCCAGCTATACTCCCATAAATAAATATATCATCCAAAGAAAACAATGTCCAATATGAAATCCAAGAAAGAACTGCGGATATCCATCGGTATAAATGACGAGCATACCATTCGCCCATGCCGGAAACAGCCATTGTAAGCCAGCAATATATTAGCATTACAGCCAATATAATCCAACGGGTACGAATTTTTTTTTGTTTCAATTGATATTCTTATTTAGTAATTTACGAACTTCCTCTTCTGTCAGATGGCGGCGTTCGGCATAATCTTTCAATTGGTCATTTCCTATAGAACCAATCATAAAGTATTGTGCTAAAGGATGTGCAAAATACAAACCGCTGACTGAAGCTGTTGGATACATCGCTCCATTTTCGGTTAGTGAAACACCTATCTTCGACATGTCAAGCAATTTGTCAAGAGTGTGATTTTGTAACTGGTCAGGAATGGACGGATAGCCTATTGCTGGTCGGATACCTTGATATTTGACGCGAAACATATCTTCAATGGATAGGTTTTCGTTGGCAGCATAACCCCAAAATTCTTCTCGTACCATTTTGTGCAGATATTCGGCCGTTGCTTCTGCTAGACGGTCTGTTAATGTTTGCAGTAATACGGCACTGTAAGTGTCGTTTTTATCCTCAAATTCCTTTTTCAGGTTTTCAAGGTTAGCGCCAGCTGTAACTACAAATGCTCCCAAATAATCAGTCTGTTGTGCAGATGAAGGAATGACATAATCTGCCAATGATTTGTAAATGTTGTCTTCACGTTTTGCTTGTTGGCGAAGCATTGGAAACATGAGATTACTGATGAGGATGTTATCTCCCTCACTGTTTGCCGGGAAGAATCCGTAAATGGCTTTGCAGCAATCTATTTTCTTTTCTATCAACAGGTGCAATAGCTGTATGGCATCTTGATATAAGTGTTGTGCTTCGGAAGTTTTCGAATCTTCGCTCTCTACATGAGAGTTGCAAGCTTCGCAGGAACATGCGTTTGTATGATGGTTCACTTTAACTGCATTTCCATTCAACTTCCATGCATTGAAAAAGAATGTCCAATGGATATAAGGAATTATTTCTTTTAATGGAATGGACGAAATGATGTGAGTTCCTGTTTGTTTGGGAATAGAAGGTTTATAATTTGACCATTCGATATCGATTTTATGAGAACGGGCTTCAGCAAGTGAAACGAGTGTCTCTTTTTTCTTTTCAGCTGATTCACGTAAGGACTCGTATTCTTTATTCAAGTTTTCAATGTAGGCATCTCGTGTTGCCGGATTGAGTAGTTTCGCTGCTATCAAAGGGTTTTGAGACGCGTCAAGTACATGGATAACAGGATAATTGTAATGAGGGGCAATCTTTAAAGCCGTATGAAGTTTGGATGTAGTTGCACCTCCGACCATGATAGGAATTTGTAATCCTGCTTTTTGCATCTCGTCTGTTACATGCACCATTTCTTCTAATGATGGTGTGATTAATCCGGATAGACAAACCAGATCAGGCTTTTCTTCTTGCGCTTTTTTTACAATCACATCTGCCGGGACCATGACTCCTAAATCAATGACTTCATAGTTGTTGCAAGCTAATACGATCGAAACAATATTTTTGCCAATATCGTGTACGTCTCCCTTTACGGTAGCAAACAGAACTTTACCTGCTTTTGATGCTTTTGATGAGGCTTTCTCGGCTTCAATAGTCGGCTTTAAGATGGCGACAGCTTTTTTCATGGTTCGGGCAGTTTTGACGACTTGGGGAAGAAACATTTTACCGGCACCAAATAGAGTTCCTACTTTATTCATACCGCTCATCAGTGGCCCGTCAATGATATTAACAGCTTTGGGATAATTTTTCAAAGCTTCCATCAAGTCTTCTTCCAAATAGTCACCTATCCCTTTGACCAATGCAAATTCCAATCGTTCGTTTAGCGGCAGTTTACGCCATTCGAGTCCTTTGTCTTCAAGAGAACCTTCCTGTGTCTTGACATGAAGATTTTGGGCATAAAGAATTAATTCTTCTGCAGCTTCAGGTTTTCGTGCTAGAATAACATCTTCAAGAAGATTTCTAAAAGTGGGTTCAATATCTTCATATTGTAATGATGTCGACGGGTTGACAATGCCCATATCCATACCTTTTCTGATTGCATGGTAGAGGAATACGGCATGCATGGCTTCGCGTACATAATTATTTCCTCTGAATGAAAAAGATAGATTGCTCACGCCCCCACTTACTTTTGCCTGTGGCAAATTATTCTTGATCCACTCAACGGCACGGATAAAATCAAGAGCATAGTTGTTGTGCTCTTCCATACCTGTAGCAATAGCTAATATATTTGGATCGAAGATGATATCATTCGGATTGAATTGTAATTTGTCAATCAGCAAATGATAGGCCCGTTGGCAGACAGCTATTTTCCTTTCAAAAGTATCGGCTTGTCCTTGCTCGTCGAATGCCATAACTACTGTTGCGGCTCCAAGTTGTTGAATACGTTCCGCATGCTGTAGAAATTGAGCTTCGCCTTCTTTCAATGAAATGGAGTTAACAATACTTTTGCCTTGAATACACATCAGTCCTTTTTCTATCACTTCCCATTTTGATGAATCAATCATTATAGGAACACGAGCAATATCTGGTTCAGAGGCAATTAGGTTCAGAAAAGTAGTCATTTCTTTTACGGCATCCAGCATACCGTCATCCATATTTATATCAATTACTTGGGCTCCGTCTTCAACTTGTTTACGCGCAATAGTCAATGCCTCTTCATAGTTCTCTTCTTTAATTAGACGAAGAAATTTGCGCGATCCGGCAACATTGCAACGTTCGCCAATATTGATGAAGTTGTTTTCTGGCTTAACTTCCAATAATTCCAATCCTGAAAGCCATAGACAATTAGGTTTTGCTACAGGAACATGTGGCTTAGCTCCCTTCACCATGGCTGGAAATTGGGCTATATGATCTGGTGTAGTTCCACAACAACCACCTAATACGTTAATTAGATTTTCTTCAATGTATGGTTTTACATGCATCGACATTTTTTCAGGCGTTTCGTCATAACCCCCAAAACTGTTTGGCAGTCCCGCGTTAGGATAAGCACTGATGAAATAGGGAGCATGTTGTGCCAATTCTTCCAAATAAGGCTTCATGTCTGCAGCGCCAAAAGAACAATTTAAACCTACGCTGACGATATGTGTATGTTGAATGGAAGCTAAAAAAGCCATTAATGTCTGCCCGGAAAAAGTTCGTCCGCCTTGTGCAGAAAGAGTTAACGACAACATTACTGGCATGTCTTTACCTTTCGCTTTTAACACAGCGTCGGCGGCTTCCAGTCCAGCTTTCGCATTCAGGGTATCAAACGTAGTTTCAAAAAGAATGATATCTACACCACTTTCAATCAAAGCTTCTATTTGTTCTGTGTAAGCTTGATACAAATCCATATAAGTGACAGCTCTATACGCTGGATCATTTACATCAGGGCTCATTGAAGCCGTTTTGTTTGTCGGACCGACAGAACCGGCAATTAGTATCTCCCTTTCTGGATGTTCAACCATGAAATTTTCAGCTACTTCACGAGCGAGACGACCTGCTGCTAGATTTATATCCTGTACGTAATCTTGCATGCCATAATCGGCCATGGATATTGCATTCGCACTAAAAGTGTTTGTGGTAAAAATATCTGCACCGGCATTTAAATATTGACGATGAATGGATTTAATAATGTCGGGTTTCGTCAGGCAGAGCAAGTCATTGTTTCCACGTAAGTCGCACGACCAATTATTGAATTTTTCTCCGCGATAATCTTTCTCCGTTAATTTGAATCGCTGAATCATGGTACCCATCGCACCATCTAAAATCAATATTCGTTGTTTGAGGAGATTTATAAAGTAATCTCTGTTCATAAGTTTCTATTCTAATGTTTGAATGCGCGATCTATTTCTCTTTTGTCATCGCGCTCTTTAATGGACTCACGTTTATCGTATTCTTTTTTCCCTTTGGCAATGGCAATTACCAATTTGGCTAATCCTTTATCATTGATGAATAAACGAAGAGGAACAACTGTAAATCCGCTGTTACGAATGGCAGTATCAATCTTCCGAATCTCTTTTTTATTCAGCAACAGTTTGCGATCCCGGCGACTGGAGTGATTATTGTATGTACCATAAAAATATTCGCCAACATACATATTCTTTACCCACACTTCGCCATGTTCAACTAAACAAAATGTATCGACCAGACTAGCCTTGCTCATTCGGATGGACTTAATTTCCGTTCCTGTTAGAACAATGCCTGCTTCAAAGGTCTCAATCACTTCATAATCGAAAGTGGCCCGTTTATTTTTTATTTGTACAGTACTTGCTATCTTTTCTTTCATGCTTTAATGTGTCAATAACGTAAACCGGGCATCAATAAATACAAAATCAATTCAATAAGGAATGGCATAATTAATACAATTGCCGTTGTGATACCTACAAATTTCAGGCGAACGTTTTCTTCAATTTGCATGTATGGACCAGCACCTTCCCAAATGATATAGAATGTATAAAGTATGAACACACGCAAAAAGAAAAATTCAGGGAGTAATGATAGTATGATGTTTAATGCAAACATCATAGAAGAAGAGTAGCCAACAAACCGTTGCCATAGCTTCATATCTTTTTCTCTACCGAAAATGGATTTCCATAATTCATTTAAAAAATAGGCTGCCAAGTAGAATCCTCCAAAAGAAGAAACCAAGGCTTTGATTGATGATTTCAAAGCCATTTCAACATCAAACTCTTTTCTGGTAAATATTACACCTAGGAAAGCGGCAACCGTCACAAATCCAATTAATGGATATACAAATCGAGACAAGAAATCATCGTTCTTCTCTTCTTTTTTCGTTAACATATCCCAAGCCTTTGGTGGTTGGGATATGATGACGACCATCCATTTAAAAATCTCCTTATACATCACTAAATCCTTTCGTTTACAGGCTGTCAGTTGGTCTGTTTTTCAATTGTGAATATGTCCGAGCTTTTCCATACACATTTAGTAGTGTCGTTGTTGAAGCTAGAAACATAATTGATTCTGAAGTTTATTTGTTTTGTACCATTGTTGTCCTTACTTTTTGCATTGTTTGCGAATGATTGTATATCAAAAGCGCATGGAATTATCATTGTAGAACCTGCAGTTGAATCTGTTTGTTGGCGGATGGTGTGGAGATAAAGATCATATGTCACATCACTGCCTAATTGTTGTGCTGGGTTATAAGACAATGAAAAACTGTCTACCTGAGCTGTCTTATGATTTGCTATTTCGGTAAATAAAAACAGTTTGCCTTTAATATAAGAAAAACGACTTTGCACTAGCGAAAGCGATAATTCGTTAGTTGTAGGAGTAATAGTGTCGCCAAGTTCATTCCTTATGGGCCATTGATTAACCTTAGTAATTGTATTATTGTATATCGTAGCTGTCCGATAAGAAATTCCATCCTGGGTAATTGGCCCTTGATTCATATCAATTGCATAATCAAATAGCACGCATTCTCCATCTCCGAAGGTTGAAGATTGAAAGTCGGAAGAGGAAATAATATCGCCGCCTTTAACGTATATTGATTTTAAAGGGCTTGTACTAATCACACCGGTCTGGCTTGCTAATGTAAGATTAGTAGCAGGGTCGCCAAGACAAGAGCTTAACGCTGAAATCGTTACTGCAAAAAATCCATATAATAACTTCTTCTTCATTTTCTGTTGAATATTAAAAAACACATCATCTCTTTTCGTTTTGAGAGAGAAACGCACAAAGATAGCAAAAAAGGATTATCCTACAATTGTATACTTTAACAAATGCTCCTGTTTTTATATTCAATAGGAATAGTTTTGCTCTTTTACGAAAAAAAGTAAGCGCGGATGATGCATTTATCAGATGCGGAATCTGATTAGCATCACCCGCGTATTAATGTTGGATTATTTCTTGTCAATAATTATTTGCTCGAAATAGTATATGAATATACGTCCGATTTGGTCCAAGTGGCCTGTGTCAAATCGCTGTTTAATGCGCTGATATAATTTAAGCGAACATTTATGGCAGTGTTGCCAAGGCCTTTTTCAATAGCAGTCGCTTGTGTAAAGAAATTACTCATTTCAAACGGAATTGTTAAATATGCTGTTGATGCAGATTTTGAACCATCATCTACTTTTCTGGCTCTTACGTAGAGATTATAAACGCGAGAACCGCTTTCCGTGCTGACATTGTCTAGATCATAAGACAGTGAGAAACTGTTTTTTTGATCGCTCTTTATGTTTGCAAATTGTAATGCGAGAAAGAGATGACCTTTGATGTATGTGCCACTTCCTAAAGAAGAAGTTGCCATGACAGGCATTTCTCCTGTTTGCACAGAACTAGTGTCAGATGGCATAAATCCTGTTGCAGAATATGAAGTGTATTTCTCATACTCGGAAGCATTCATCACATAATAACCTGTAGTGGATGCATTTGCATTATCAGCTGATTCATAATCGATTGTGCCATATACACCTACGCAGTCCCCTGATTGGAGAGATGCATCACTTACAATTGTTGGAACATAGTATACACCGCCATCCAGACCGTAAACGACCTTTTTGAAGGAGTCGTTATAATCAACCACACCATAGACGGTTCCTGTGCTTGTATTATTACCACTATCCAGGCAAGAAACAAACGTCATCAACATTACAGCAATTGCTGCCAAACTTAAGATTCTAAACTTCTTCATTTTACTATACTTTTAATTGAGTACTTTTATTATTTATATTTCATTAAAATCCCAAACGGAAACCTGCTTGCAAGGTCACGTCAAATGGCTTTTCGTTATGGATCGTTTCAATTTCACTTCCATTGTCGAAATAATAGCCAACACCTGCTTCTGTATAAACGCTGATAAAGCGCCACAACGGATAGCTTACGCCAATTCGGCCGTTGATAGACCATTGCCAAGGTTTCATCCGAATATTTTTACTTGAACTTTCTTCTGTGCCTTTTTCTGTGTTATGAAGCGTGGAAGATAATTTTCCAGCGATATTCATTTCTGTCATACCTCCTGCAGCTGCATAAAAATTCAAGTTGTGCCATTCGGCAATCTTGTATGAGACAGACAAAGGTACACCTAAAAAATGTAATTTTTGTGTCGTTTTAATATTATAATCATCATTAGCTTCCCAACTTGAAGATAAATAAGTATAATTTAATCCTGATAATAAATATAAACGTTTGTTCAACATGTAACTGATACCTATGCCAAAGCTGATGGGACGCTTATGGTGAACATTGGTTTTGGCTGCAAAACTGTTGAAATTGTTTAAAGTGAAATTTTGTAGATAGCTTGAATTTATATCTTTGTCCACCTTTTGATATGAAGAGATATTAATCAATTGAAGAGGAATGGCGTCCATGTTAGCATAGTTGGATGCCATATCTCCAAAAGAAGATATAGAACTGAATTCTGTGGACAGAGATCCTGCCCCCATTCCAAATCCCCATCTTTTAATGCGCTTCTTCTTACTTTTCTCATTAATTATTTTTGCAGGAGATGATTTGGCTGTTTGCACATTCAAAGATGATTTGTCATTTTCGGATTCTTCAGTCTGAGTTTTTGTTTCAGTAATCTCTGAAGAAATATCTTTTATTTCTTTAGATTGAATGTTCTCTACTTCATTTGAAACTGTCTTTTTTTCTGTTTCTTCTGACATCGATGCTGTTGGATTCGCAGGAATAACCGCATCTGCTTTTGTTGTTGAAGTTATAGCTGCTGAAGCAATAACGTTTGATATCTTTTTGTTCTCTTTAATTACTGTGACAGGCAATTCTTGCTGTTCAGATAGTAATTGCTCTGTTTTTTGCGTGTACTCTTCAATGTTGGCCAATGCCTGTTGTTTATGTCCATGATTATACAGATAAATACCACCAGTTAGAATCAGAAGAGCTATTGTGGCTGCAACTGCCCAATAGAATATGGCTTTATGGAACGGAATAGATTTTCCTTTATCCAGGCGGCGGGATATAGCTTCCCAGTCACTTGGATCCGTTTCTGCTTCGAAATCATGTAATTTCGATTGAAACAGTTTATCTAATATGTCTTTTTCCTCATTCTCCATTTTTTATACTTTTAGTACAATTCATTGACCTTGCTTTGTAATATTTGCCTAGCGTGTGCTAACTGTGAACGTGACGAGCTTTCTGTTATATTGAGCATCGAACTAATTTCTTTATGAGTATATCCTTCGATGGCAAACATATTGAATACAGTTCGGTAGCCGACAGGTAATGATTTGATAAGTCCCATTAACTCCGATGCCGTCAATGCTTTTATAGGCGAGCTGTTCGATGTTTGTATAGATTCCAAATTATTTAAATCAACAGTTTCTCGCATTGCATCATGCATACGCAAGTATTCCAAAGCACAATTGACAAAGATCTTTCGCATCCAACCTTCAAATGATCCAGAGCCACTGTAATCTTTAATTTTGGTAAAGACTTTTACAAAACCTTCTTGTAACAAATCTCGGGCGGTTTCTCTTTCACCTGCATAACGCAGACATACACCCATCATTTTGTTTGAGAATGTATTGTAAAGCTCTTCCTGAGCTTGCCTTTTGCCTCTCTTACAACCTTCTATCAGTTGCTCTTCCGTCATTCAGTTTTCTGCCTTTATGTTCTTTTTAGAACTATACTAAACTATAGATGCAAATTTGAGTGAAAACGCTGCATCATCTATAATTTTTTTTGTTAGATGATGCAGCAAAAATACTGATTATTATAGAGATTGAAAGTTAAAATTTTAATTTTCAGCAATATATCTATTTATATAAAATTTGTATGTTAGTATTATTTAACGTACTTGGAAAAATAATAGTAGGTTTCTCGCGATGGTCTACTTTCTATATGAAAGCGCGTTGACGCTGAAACAGAAAAGGTGAATTCTTGTTCAGTGTCAGAATTTAAAGGAAAGTAGAGTGTTGTGTCACGAGTATTTGTAACTAAAATGTTTTTTGGCGAAGTATAGTCTAAAGAATCAGATTTTGAATAATACACAGTATATGTAAGTGTCTGTCTTTCTTTTTTAGGTTTTTGCCATGATAATTTCAGAGCACCGTTAATATGTTCTACTAATATCTCTTCAGGTGCTGCGGGAGTCGAATTGTCAAGCCATTTTAAAGGAGGTAATAATGCGGGATACTTGTAGTAGTTGTTTACGAGTTCATCATATAGTCCTTTTGTATTATCCACTACATTTGAACAACGGAAAAAAGCACATCCGGCGCCTCCATAATATCGGCTATAGTCAATTTGGTCTGTGATATCATTGAGAGTCCAATTTCCTTCACCGTTTGTCATTCGATATGCTCCTAGTCCAGGAACAACCAGTCGTCCATTGCTGTTTTCTACCCAATTGTCGACAAATGGGAAAAAATTGTTATGTAAATAATACATCATTGGTACAATCATATCTTGTTTTCCAGCGCGCATCCAATTCTCAGCGTCTTGATAAACCGTTTCGTAACCAGTCCATCCTGCATTGGGAACGCGTGGAATGCGACTATATTTACCTAAAGGAGAACTGCTTACTACTACGTATGGTTTTACGGATTTCACCCAATCATATATTCGGTATACGATTTTATTGATGTTTTCTCTTCTCCAGTCTGCCAAAGACAATTCTGTGCCTGATTTTTTATAAAGTATTTTATCCGGAAATTTGTTAGCAGATCCCGGATAACGAATCCAGTCAAAGTGGACACCATCAACATCATAGTTATTAACGACTTCTTTAATCAGAGATAAAAGGTAATCGGATGTACCTGGAAGTCCTGGATCTAAGAACCATTCTCCATTGTATAATTTGCAAAGGTCTGGATGGCGTTTTACAACGGACCAACTTCCTTGGCTTTTTACGCTTTTAGCAGAGCCAACAGGGAATGTAATAAACCATGCATGGCATTCCATTCCACGTTTGTGACATTCCTCAATGGCAAAGGCTAGAGGATCATAGCTAGGCATCTCTCCGTAATTGCCTGAAATTGTTTTGCTTGCTGGTTCTACTTCTGATTTGAAATTAACATCTCCTCTCATGCGTACCTGAAAGAAGACCATGTTGAAGTGGGCCTTTTGCAATTTATCCAAGATATTACATAAATCATGCTTTTGAGTTTCACATGCTTCTTCAGTAATTGCTGGTCTATGAGGCCAATCCAGTCCAAAAATTGTTGTAAGCCATACTCCCCGTACCTCTTGTTTGGGAGGTTCAACAGCCATTGTGAACTGTATAATCCATACAGCCCACAATATCAAACAGCATTTTCTCATTTTATCCTTTATTCAGCAGCACAAACTTTTAATGCCGTTAATGGTTCATTTGTAGTTATAAAGTTTGTACCATCTTCGATCATCTCTTTCATTAGTTTCTCGTCGTCAACAGTCCATACGTTTACTTTCATTTTTAAAGCTTTCGCATCTTTGAACCAATCCGGATGTTTTTGCATTGCTTTGTAATTGTAATCCAATCCTGCATATCCCAATTCTTTTAATTCTTTTGGCGCAACATCTCCATTTAAATAATAAACGGGAGTTTTAGGGGATAAGCGAATTAACTCTTTGCCTGCATCCATATTGAAAGTAATGTATTCGGTTCTTTTTTGTAATTTCTTTGCATTAATCATAGCTACTACTATTTGAGCTGCTTTTTGGTTGCGTTCAGGGGTAGCATGAGGCTTTAATTCAAAAATCAACTTTACTTTAAGTTGTTTGAATTTGTCTAGATATTGTTCAAGGGTTGGTAATGTCTCTCCATTATCTAATGTCATATTTTTTAATTGTGCATATGGAGTAGTTTGGATATCTACATTCTTAATTTGGGGGTCATGATGAATAACAGGAACATCATCTGCTGTTAGATGCACATCGAATTCAGAGCCATAGACTTTAATTTGATTCGCTAGTTCTAATGAGCGAATAGAGTTTTGGGCAGAACCTTCTGTTTTCCAGTAACCTCTGTGAGCTATTACTTTTACTTTTCCTTTAGCTTCAACAGAAGCTGCTACTAGTAGACAAAGTAAAAGGGCAAAAGAAAATTTAAAGTATTTCATCATCAATCAAATTATATTATAAGTTAATTATTTTCCTATTTCAGATAAATATCGTTCTGCTTCAATGGCTGCTGCACAACCACTACCTGCTGCTGTAATAGCTTGGCGGTAATGAGGATCTGCGACATCACCCGCGGCAAATACTCCCGGAACTTTTGTTTTTGGTGTACCCGGTATGGTTTTAATGTAACCAATTTCGTCTGTGTCAATCCATATTTTAAATATATCAGAATTGGGCTTGTGACCAATAGCCAAAAAGAAACCATCAATAGCAATATCTACTTTTTCTTCATCAGGTAGCCCTTTATGTTTGACTAAATGTGCACCTTCGACGCCCTTTTCTCCAAAAAGTCCGATTGTATTATGTTCGAATAATACCTTGATGTTTGCTTTTTTCATGACACGTTCTTGCATGACTTTTGATGCGCGTAAATAGGGCTTTCGAACAATTAAGTATACTTGTTTAGCAAGACTTGCCAAATAAAGTGCTTCTTCGCAGGCTGTGTCACCACCGCCAACTACGGCAACATTTTTTTTACGATAGAAGAAACCATCGCAGGTTGCACACGCAGAGACACCCATACCTGCATATTTTTGTTCATCGGGTAATCCTAAATATTTGGCTGTTGCTCCGGTAGATATTATCAATGTTTCAGTTTCAATTATTTTTTCTTCATCAATCGTAATTTTATAAGGGGCAGAAGACAGATCTGCTTTAGTAGCAATTCCTGCACGAATGTCTGCACCGAAACGTGTAGCCTGTTTCTTTAAATCTTCCATTAATTGATTTCCATCCACTCCTTCTGGATAGCCGGGAAAGTTTTCAACCTCAGTTGTTGTTGTCAACTGTCCGCCTGGTTGTATACCTTCATATAATACAGGCGAAAGGTTTGCTCTCGACGCATATATAGCTGCTGTGTATCCGGCAGGACCGGAACCTATAATCAAGCAGCGAACTTTTTCATTTATTGTATTGCTCATATTTTTATTCATTGAATTAAAACTATTTATCTCAAATCGACAATTTCTACATTAGGATAATTCTTTTTGTTGAAAACAAAAAAACTATCAGGCTGGTTCATTCCGGTTTTCATTTTTGTAATGTATACATTTGAAGCTGTACCGTTTTTCATTACAACAGAGATTGAAGCGGGAAGATTTGAATATTTTTCAATCTGAAGTTCTACTTTAATGATATCACCTTTTTTACGAGGCAAAAGTTCTATATTGTAGGCCGCTTTTCCGTTTTGTGCTGTACTTTCACCTTTATAGGTCGGAGTGAATCCTTTTTTATAAGAATGAAGTAAAATGGATGGGTTTGTTGTTTGCAACTCTTCTTTTGATGGAGTCGTTACATTTACTTCTTCAGTTTGTGCCATATATGTCCATTGAGTTATACCATTAAACCATGTTGTCATTTCTTGAGTCTTTAGCACAAACTTATTTCCCTTGATATCAATTATCCCAGATAAAGTACCTGCTTTTTGTCCTTTATTGCTCATATACATCGTAAAATTAGCCGTTAACCCGTTTGATTTTTCGTATGTGGAAGCAGCTTTATCTAATATAGATACTGCGTTTTGAGCTATACTTTGGAAGTTGAAAATACCAGTTATCCATAATAGGATAGCTATAATACATCCTGTTTTAATTTTTTTCGTCATATTATTTTAATGTATTCAATAATTGCTCCAAACTATATTCATCAGGCATTAGTACTTGACGAGCTTTACTCCCTTCAAATGGACCTACAATACCTGCTGCTTCCATTTGATCCATAATGCGACCGGCTCGATTATATCCTATAGAAAATTTCCGTTGGATAAGAGAGGTAGAACCTTGCTGTTGAATAACAATAAGTCGTGCTGCTTCTTCGAATAATGGATCACGATCTGATAAATCAACCGCACCCGGAGCCTTAACGCCACCATCTTCATCTACATATTCAGGTAACAGATAAGCAGTTGGGTATCCAGCTTGTTGCGAGATATAATTTACTATTTGTTCAACTTCAGGTGTATCTACAAAAGCACATTGCACACGCGTCGTTTCTCCTCCTTGCGAAAAAAGCAAGTCTCCTCGGCCTATGAGTTGATTTGCTCCAGGTGCATCAAGAATAGTTCGAGAATCGACCATTTGCATTACACGGAAAGCCATTCGGGCGGGGAAGTTCGCTTTAATGATACCTGTAATGATGTTGGTCGATGGACGCTGTGTGGCGATTACCATGTGAATACCAACAGCTCTCGCTTTCTGTGCAATACGTGCAATAGGTAATTCAATATCTTTTCCTGCTTGCATAATCAAATCGCCATACTCATCAATAATGACAACGATAAAAGGCATAAACCGATGCCCTTTTTCGGGATTGAGATGACGAGAGATGAATTTTGCATTATATTCTTTGATGTTACGTACATGAGCTTTCATCAGAAGTTCATAACGGTTATCCATTTCTTTACAGATAGATTTCAAAGTCATTACAACTTTTGTACAGTCAGTGATAACAGCTTTATCTGCGTCTGGAAGCTTTGCCATATAATGGCGTTCCAATCCCGCATAGATACCAAATTCAACCATTTTAGGATCGACTAGTACAAACTTTAATTCTGAAGGATGCTTTCTATATAATAATGAAGTGATAATTGCATTCAGTCCGACAGATTTTCCTTGCCCTGTTGCTCCGGCGACTAATAGATGTGGCATTTTACAAAGATCAAACATGAATATTTCGTTTGTAATGGTTTTACCCAGTACAACTGGAAGATCATATTTGTTCTCTTGGAATTTGCGTGTGGCAACAACTGATTGCATAGAAACTATTTGTGGGTCCTTATTTGGAACTTCTATTCCAATAGTTCCTTTACCTGGCATAGGCGCAATGATACGGATGCCAAGAGCAGAAAGATTAAGGGCTATATCGTCTTCTAGATTTTTGATTTTTGAAATACGTACACCTGTATCAGGAATTACCTCATACAAGGTTACAGTTGGACCTACAGTTGCTTTTATAGAGGCAATGCTAATGCCGAAACTTTCCAATGTTTGTTTGATTCGCTTCTGATTTGCATTCTGTTCGTCCATATCTACTTGATGTTCACTGACATCATATTTCTTTAGTAACTCGATGGGCGGGTTGTGGAAAGAAGATAAATCTAACTTGGGATCATATTCGCCCATGGCTGATGCATCGTAGTTTTCGTCTTCTCCAACGGGCACTTCAACACTAAAAGATGGGTCGTTTTCTTCAGGAACATTTTCTTGTTCAAGGGTTTTGTCTTCTATTTCTTCATCCGAAGAAGCGATATAGGATTCTTCATCTTTTGGAACAGTAACTTCGAAGTTGTTATTCTCATTATCTTCAGTTATAGATGTGTCGAATGAGCTATTTATCTCTGGTTGTTCATCTGGCTCTTCAGAGATGGTAGGTGCTATTATTTCTTGTCCGACGTTTGTTTCTTCTTTATACTCTTTCGGTTTGCGTTTCATCCATGAGAATGAAAAAAGTCTTTGGAGAAATGGCACAGTGCGTTTACTGGATAAAATGATGATAATCAATAAAGAACCAGCGAGAAATAAAATTGTACCTGGAATACCTATATTGTTTATCATAATTTGTGACATGTACAGTCCATGTTGTCCACCTAAATATATAAACGAGTCTTCATAGTTTTGTATGAATGTAAAAGCGAAAAATAGAGATCCCCATAAGGTCATTACAGAGCAAAAAATAAACTGCCTTAGTAATGATACTTTTCTGAGATTCATTAGTTTTACACCGAATGCACCTAAAAAGAAAAGCATAAAAAATGAAGATACTCCGAACCACCGGTTCATTAATAGATCTGAAAGCACGGCACCTCTTACGCCTGTCCAATTGGAGACGGCTCCATGATTGGTTATTAAGTCTTTCAAAGGAACGTTCTCAATTTTACTTTGGTCAATACCTCCAGTAAAAAAGAAAGATATTAATGCCAAGCCTACATATATAGTAATGATAGCAAATATTAACCCAGTGATAAAACGGGTCCTTTCATTTGTAAAGAAGTCCCTTAGCAGACTCCATAAATTTGCGCTATCGTCTTTTTTAGTTGCACTCTTCTTCGCCATATCACTTAAATTACAATGTGCAAATGTAACTAGAATATTCGATTCTCCCAACATATTTTAGATTTCTGCTCAAGGGAAATTTTAAAATAAAAAAATCCTTCTGCTTTTGGGCAGAAGGATTCAATTTTTAATATAAAATAGGGTTAGTTGTTCTCTGGGCGTAATTTACGAACAACTGCACCAGTTTGCCACATTTCGCTATCATGAAGAGCTTTAAGTTCTTGATTCAATTTCTCACGATAATCCAGTTGAGAATTGGAATCGATAGAACGTTGAGCTTCATGTCCGGCTGCAACTTCGTTGTAAAGTTTCTCGAATACGGGTTTTACTGCATCGTGGAATGGAATCATCCAGTCTAAAGCACCACGTTGTGCGGTTGTAGAACAGTTTGCATACATCCAGTCCATACCTTTTTCTGCAAATAAAGGCATCAGCGACTGAGTCAGTTCTTCTACTGTTTCGTTAAATGCTTCTGATGGTTCATGCCCATGTTCACGCAATGTCTCATATTGAGCAAGAAGTAATCCCTGGATAGCGCCCATCAATGAACCACGTTCGCCAGTCAAGTCAGAATAAGTTTCTCTTTTGAAAGTTGTTTCAAACAGATATCCAGAACCTATAGCGATGCCTAATGCGATAACACGATCCCAGGCTTTTCCTGTAGCATCCTGGAAGATAGCATAGCTACAGTTCAATCCGCGACCCTGTAAAAACATACGACGTAATGATGTTCCTGAACCTTTAGGTGCAACCATGATTACATCAACATCCTTTGGAGGAATAATATGTGTACGGTCTTGGTAAGTGATGCCAAATCCATGTGAGAAATAAAGAGCCTTGCCTGCAGTGAGATGTTTTTTAATCATAGGCCAGCATTCAATCTGAGCTGCATCAGAAAGCAGAACTTCAATGATTGTTGCCTTTTCGCAAGCTTCTTCAATGCTAAACAATGTTTCACCAGGAACCCAGCCATCGGCTTTTGCTTTATCATAGGTCTTTCCAGGACGTTGACCAACAATGACTTTGAAGCCATTGTCACGCAAGTTCAGGCTTTGACCAGGACCTTGTACACCATAACCTAATACGGCTATTACGTCGTCTTTCAATACTTCTCTCGCTTTTTCGAGAGGAAACTCTTCGCGGGTAACGACATTCTCGTTAACACCGCCAAAATTCATTACTGCCATTTGTTTTTGTTATTAAAAACTTGTTGATAAAAAATTCATTTATTGTTTGATTTTGTCCAGGTGACGGATGCTCGACATATAGCTTTGCCTTCATGACAGATGGACAAACTGTATTTATTATTCTCTAAAGCCTTTTTATAAAGCATTAGATCCATACCAAAATGACCTTCAGATATGTATGATATTTCAAAACGGCTAATATAATTGTTCCTAAACATATCAAGATCAAATAGGTTTAGAAGATGTTCAATATATTTAATGCTGTTGAGATGACCGTTGATATCAATGTCACTATATTTAACTTTGTAGGGTTCGTATAATGCGTCGTCTGTTTCTGCCGCAATAATTTTTCCCGGTTTTTCAATAGGACACGCACGATTAGAAAAGACATCCTTTAGTTTTTCTATATTTAATAGGGTAGGACGACGTGTTTCCATATCGATAGCAGCCCAAATGGAATGAGCGTAACCAAGTGTCTTATCAGTGCTGTCTGTAATTTCAAAGCAACGATTGGTGAAGAATTTGTTAACATCGGTCACCCACGTATAGATATTTAGTCCATTTAGCTGTAGAGGATGCTCGAACATTTCAATGGCAATACGTGACAAAACCCATGCCGTATTATTCCCTGTCATTTCATCATATCCAAAACCGTGTTTTGCTGCATGAAATGATGCTGTATGAAGCAGATAATTTCCAATAGCAGACAAAGGAAATTGTCCGAGAAAATCCATTTGATAGGATTCAGTTGAGAAGTGGCATACACCTACATTCTTATCAATCATCATTATTCTCCTTTAAGTTTCCTTTCCATTTCAGCCAGCATATCACTCAGTCGCTCTACTCTGCTTTTTGTGATAGCTATACGTCCTGAACGGATAAACTGCAATACTCCAATAGAATCACTCAATTCTTTGAAAAGAGCTTGCGTTTCTTCGTAATGACCACTTTTTTCAAGGACAACACAATCTTGATTCATTTCTAGAATTCGAGCATTGTATTTACGTATTAAATCCTCAACCGTACCCATTTTAATAAACAGTTCCGTACTAAGCTTGTAAAGAGCTATTTCTTGGAATACCAAGTCTTCATCAGTATTGTAATATGCTTTCAGAATATCTACGCGCTTATCAATTTGTTTAACTACTTTATCAATAGTGTCCTCGTCGGCAAAAGTCGTGATTGTAAACTTATGAATACCTTGAATAGCCGATGGTGATACCGACAGCGTTTCAATATTAAGTTGTCTGCGAGTGAAGATAACGGTTATTTGATTTAGTAAACCAACGATATTTTCTGAAAAGATTATAACTGTATATAATGTTTTTGTTGTCATAACTTTATCTCCTTTCTATTTATTCGCCTGTTAGGATGTTTGTAACTGTAGTCCCTGCAGGGATCATTGGGTAAACCATACCTTGTTCTTCTACATCAGCTACTAGAAGATAAGGACCGTCATGCTCTAGCATTTCTTTAATTGCCTCGTTCAAGTCTTCTCTGCGTCGTACTTCACGCGAAGCTATTCCGTATGCTTTGGCAATTGCCACAAAATTCGGATTATCCATTTGCGTTGATGAATAGCGCTTGTGAAAGAACAGTTCTTGCCATTGGCGAACCATACCTAAGAAATTATTGTCAAGAAGAATTATTTTTACATCTAATTTTTCTTGCATGATGGTACCTAGTTCTTGTATGGTCATTTGCAGACCTCCATCGCCAGTAAAAAAACAGACTGTACGTTCAGGCATTCCGATTTTGGCCCCGATCGTAGCCGGAAGGCCAAATCCCATTGTTCCCAATCCGCCTGAAGTGACAACGCTGCGGGTTTGTTTGTATTTAAAATATCTCACTCCAATCATTTGATTCTGTCCCACATCAGTGACGATTATGGCATCATGATGCGTGGCTTCGGAAACGGCATTAACTACTTCTCCCATTTTCAGATATCCCGATGTTGGATGGAGCTCTTTGTCGATAACTTTATCATATTCTTCTTGTTCATCCGGTTTGAATTCAGCATTCCATTCTGGACGTTGGCGAATATCAATCATATCTGTAAGCAGGGGAACGGTTTTTTTCGCATTGCCAAGAATCTTTACATCAACTTTTACGTTTTTGCCAATCTCTGAATTGTCAATATCCAAATGAATAACTTTAGCCTGTTTGGCATAAGTCTTTAAATCTCCAGTGACACGGTCATCAAAACGCATACCAATGGCAATTAATACATCGCATTCGTTTGTTTTACGATTTGGACCAATATTACCATGCATACCTAGCATTCCCTTATTTTGTGGAAAATCGGAGGGTAGGGCAGATAATCCCAAGGTAGTACAGCCTGAAGGAATATCATTTTTTGTCAAAAACGCTTTGACTTCTTCTTCTGCGTGCCCAAGAATGACGCCTTGTCCAACTAGGCAAAACGGCTTTTTTGCAGCATTTATTAAAGCTGCCGCTTCCGCAATGCGTTCCGGTTTGATGTCAGGCTCTGGTTGGTAACTACGAATAAAGTGAATTTTCTTGTATTCATATTCGATGTGTCCAATCTGTGCATCTTTGGTAAAATCGAGAACAACCGGTCCGGGACGTCCAGTTGAAGCAATATAGAATGCGCGTGCTACTGCCCAGGCAATATCTTCAGCACGGCGTATTTGGTAAGCCCACTTTGTGATTGGTTGAGTAATACCAATTACATCGACTTCTTGAAAAGCATCTGTTCCAAGGAGTCCTGAAGAGACTTGTCCAGTAATTACAACTAAAGGAGTACTATCAATCATTGCATCAGCAATGCCTGTGAGGGTATTTGTTGCACCAGGACCTGAGGTCACTAAAGCAACGCCGACTTTTCCTGATACTCGGGCGTATCCTTGCGCTGCATGGGTCGCCCCTTGTTCATGACGGACTAAAATATGTCTGATTTTGTCTTTATAATCATATAGACAATCGTATACAGGAATGACAGCTCCACCAGGATAACCAAAAATAGTGCTAACACCTTCTGCAATCAGTGATTTTAATAATGCTTCTGAACCTGTTATTAATTGTTTTTCCATACAAATCATTTTTTAATCTTCAACAATACGGATACCTCCCTTATCAGCGGATGAAACCATTTTTGCATACGCTTTTAATGCTTTGGATATGTTCCTCTGACGATATGGAGGAGTGAATGCTTTACTTCCACGTTTCTCTTCGATTCTGCGACGTTCTGCAAGTTCTGCATCAGAAAGTTTAACATTGATACTCCGTTCAGGAATATTGATTTCAATGATATCATTGTCTTTAAGCAGTCCTATAGTTCCTCCGGCAGCGGCTTCAGGAGAAATGTGTCCTATAGAAAGTCCGGATGTTCCACCACTGAAACGTCCGTCGGTGATCAGTGCGCAAGCTTTTCCTAAATGGCGGCTTTTGATGTACGAAGTAGGATAGAGCATCTCTTGCATTCCAGGCCCACCTTTAGGTCCTTCGTGAGTGATAACAACAACATCGCCTGCAACTACTTTGCCTCCTAAAATACCATCGCATGCAGCTTCTTGTGAGTCAAATACTTTAGCGGGTCCTGAGAATTTCCAAATACTTTCGTCGACACCGGCTGTTTTAACAACACAGCCATCAATTGCAATATTTCCTTTCAGAATAGCTAAACCTCCATCTTTGGAATAGGCATGCTTGATATCACGAATACAGCCGTTGGCACGATCTGTGTCAAGTTCTTTAAAATAGTTTTCTTGCGAACCCATCTGAATGCTGAACTTGTGCCCTGGAGCACTCTTGTATATTTTTATTGCCTGCTCTTTAACATGTTGTGATGTGATGGCATAATTGTCAATGGCTTCGCTTAAGGTCATGCCATCTGCCCGTTTGACATTTCCGTCAATGAGGTGAGCTTTAAGTAGTTCGTTCATAATAGAGAGAATACCTCCAGCTCGGTTGACGTCTTGAACATGATAAGCACAGCTGGGTGCAACTTTGCATATGCATGGAATTTTACGGGATAACATATCAATATCATCCATAGTGAACGATGCACCCGCTTCTTGAGCTACAGCCAGTAGATGAAGAACTGTATTGGTCGAACCACCCATGGCAATATCAAGTGACATTGCATTGAGAAAAGCTTGACGAGTAGCTATGTTTCTAGGAAGAACAGACTCGTCGCCATCTTGATAATATTTGAAAGCGTTATTAACAATCAAGTGAGCAGCATCGCGAAACAGTTGAATTCTGTTTGCATGTGTAGCAAGAATTGTACCATTGCCAGGAAGAGCCAAGCCAATAGCTTCATTCAAGCAATTCATGGAGTTAGCAGTAAACATTCCGGAGCAGCAACCGCAGCCGGGACATGCATTTTGTTCTACTTTTTCTATCTGTTCATCGCTGACAGAACTGTCGGCAGCATCAATCATTGCATCAATCAAGTCCAAGCGCCGTTCACCTAATTCGCCAGCTTCCATAGGTCCGCCTGAAACAAAGACGGTAGGAATGTTTAGTCTCATAGTAGCCATCAGCATTCCCGGGGTGATTTTGTCGCAATTGCTGATGCAGATCATTGCATCGGCTTTATGGGCATTGATCATATATTCAACACTATCGGCAATGATGTCGCGTGAAGGGAGAGAGTATAACATGCCATCATGTCCCATAGCTATACCATCATCAATAGCAATTGTATTGAACTCAGCCGCGAAGCAACCTAATTTTTCAATCTCAGCTTTCACGACTTGTCCAATTTCATGTAGATGCACATGTCCGGGTACGAACTGTGTAAATGAATTGACTATGGCGATTATGGGTTTGCCGAATTGTTCTTTCTTCATGCCATCGGCGCACCATAATGCACGAGCCCCGGCCATACGGCGACCTTCCGTGCAAAGCGAGCTTCTTAATTGATTCTTCATCATAACTTTTGTCCTTTATAATAAAAAAGCCCTTCTCGATATGGAGAAAGGCTTAAGAAATATTTTTAATATCATATTGCATTTTCTTACATACCTTTCTCCTTACCTGCTAATGACTAGAAGGACCACCACGAGAATAATAATATGTAATGAAATGTTCATCATGTCTAATACATTTTCTGTTTGACGCTGCAAAGGTAAAACAATAAATCTTATGACCAAATAGTTTTGAAGAAAAATCTACTTTTTTCTTTCATTTTATAAGTTAAGCTCAAAAATTATTGTTTACTTGAAAGATTATCTTCTCTTTTTATGATATTAGTGTCAGTTGCACTGATGCTCGCGTCTGAGCAGATCGTTTACAGTTTTTACTGGATTGAATGTCTCAATAGGAACTTCGACGAAAATTGTATTCCAATCGCTCATGGCACCATTCCAAAGTCCTGGTAGTTCAAGCGCTTTTAGTTCGCGACCATCTTTGCTTTTACGAGAGATAAAACCAGTATTATTATCTACATAATCAGGTAAATTGAATTTGTTCCCTTTATAATCTTTCAAGGCACAGACTAAATCTACCGGATTAAAATGTGTTCCTTTCTCAAATAACATTTTCATATCGGGGTTATTCAGGTCTATTTGAGAGCTTTCCAGTATTTGAGGAGAAACAGTCCCATCAGAATTGGTAGCGAGGAAAGGTCCACCTCCGGGTTCTCCTACATTTTTTACCATGCCGCAAACACGGATTGGACGGTTAAGTTTATTTTTAATGTATAGAATAAGTTCAGCATCTTCCAAAAGTTTGGTTTCAGGATTCTTAATACATAAAGTATCCTGCAGGAAGTGAATCATCTCTTGTATTTGTTCATGCGAATAGTTCCCTTTATCTATGATTTCCAGGTAATTGAAAATCTTTCGCTGAACTGTGACCAGAATACCTGCAAGTACTTTCTTATAAATTACGGTAGCACATTTGAAGCCGTCCGGTACAACATTATCAATATTTTTGATGAAAACGATATCTGCGCTGATATCATTTAAGTTTTCGATCAATGCGCCGTGCCCGCCGGGACGAAAGACAAGCTTTCCTTCATTGTCGCGGAAGGGTTTATTCTCCAAATCTGCTGCAATGGTATCTGTACTAGGTTTTTGAACACTAAAGGAAATATTGTATTTGACAGAAAATCGTTGTTCGTAGTATGAAAGGTCTGTTTCTGCCACATGTTCAAATAATTCTTGATGCTCTGGCGAAACAGTAAAATGAATATTGACTTCACCAGCCTCATTTTTAGCATATAGGGCTCCTTCAGACAGATGTTCTTCCATCGCTGTACGAATCTTACTGCTTGGATACGCATGGAACAACAATAATCCTTTAGGCAAGCGACCATAATTTAATCCTTTTGCTGTCAGAAGATTTGATATGATTTTTTTGTATAAGCCTTCTTCTATCAAGGAAGGAATATCTTTCCCTTCATTTCTATAACAGGCTGCATTTAAAGAGTTGTAAAATGCAAAGTGTTCAATCTCATCAAAAAACTTCTTTTCAAAAGCTGTTGAAGGATTGTCGTAGCCGGATGAAAGATATTCATATAAATTTTTAAACATACGGCTAGCTGCACCTGAAGCCGGGACAAATTTCATAATCTTTTTGTTCTTTTCAAGATAGGCATCCCATGCATTCATATATACAACTTGTTCTTTTTGTGGAACAGTCATAATTCCTTTCTCGGTTGAAGCAGATGCCACAATCTTTAAATATGGAAATCCTTTTTCAAAACAAGATATCTGTCTTGCTATTTGTTGTTCGCTAATGCCTCGTTTAGCCAGCAACTCCAAATCGTCTGTGTTTAACATAGCCTGTAATATTATGTTTAACCCTCATATTTCTACCAATTCCATGCAAATATAGGGAATAGTCTTCAATAATTGTATGCAGTAGTCTTAAAAAGTTATTTGGAATGGATTATTCTATATGGGTAATATAAAAATGCCCAGTTCGTATAATATTTATGACTAATCATTTATTTATTTGACAACAACTCTTACTCTGTCTAAATTACCGATTAATGTATAAATAGTTTTTGTATTTCCATCTCTCTGAGAAGCGACTCTTACAGTAGGAAAGAATGTACCGGGTTTAACAAATTTGTAAGTTGTAGTAAACTCTATATGACAGCCATTGTTAGTGATTTTTGCCTTCGATAGATCTATAGGACTATAAAAGGTTTTGTCACCATCGAAATTCCATATCGCATTAATCAGTTTCCCCTTATCTT
This sequence comes from Tannerellaceae bacterium, assembly GCA_036734445.1. Taxonomy (GTDB): domain Bacteria; phylum Bacteroidota; class Bacteroidia; order Bacteroidales; family Tannerellaceae; genus Parabacteroides. The sequence continues at coordinate 17,934 of DAIMYP010000017.1, read as the reverse complement.
TTGGTATATCTACTGATGTTTTGAATGTTACGGTCTCACCAATAGATATATCTGCACGTTTTGTACCATTGGCCGTAGCGTAAACGACAGGCTGTATTCCTTCCCTTTCATCTGCTGATGCTGGAACAACTACTTGTCCATCTTTGATTTGGTAATTCGTTGTCGCTGCTGGAGTAATTTTTTTCTCTACCCAATCACTTAAATCGAGTAGAGCTTGTTGTAGTGCTCCTGTATAACTGACTACATGCAACGAATCATCAACTCCGCCGTGTATGGCATGCTCAATATACCATAGCCGAAAGTTGTCATCGGTTTTATCCCCTAAATATTCTTTTACTTTGTTTCTGTACCAGTCTCCTTGCCAAGGAAAGGCTTCTCTGTCCATCATTGAACAGAGAACGATTACTTTCCCTTGAATTTTTCCAGTAGGCAGACATCCTGCAGCACTACGTGTGAATATCGGACCAAGTTGAATAGCTCTTTGTGGATAAATTGGTTCTCCATTTTTATTGCGGAACTGATCCCATACATAATAATCTTTACTCGGAACTTGATGACGATGATACGTTTGAATGGCTAGAAAATTAGAATTATCCACTTGAACAGAATCCCCAGGAGCGATTTTTGCAAGTTTGTCTGTTGGATTTGTTGGAGCCAAAACAACTTTATCTCCTATGACTTTGGTAATTTGTAATGTTGTTCCTTTTGCTTTGCCATTTAGAATAATCAGATCGCCTCCTAAGAAGTCAACATCAGGCATTTGATCATTTACTTGATAGGCTACAGGCATATCATTACCAAATCCACCCATGCTTTTCCATGCTTTGTCTGCTGTTCCTCGTTCGTTTTCGGGAATGGCCTCAGTTAAGCCTAGTTTAACTCCATTCTCTGAATTAATTAATGACGCGATAATAGTTTTCTTTTGTAGATGAGCTTTTTTGAGAGATTCGGTAGGATTAGCTCCAAGGTAGCCAGGCTTATTCCAAAAATCTTCAGTAAAATATTTTTTATCAGCAGATACAACACCCTGATAGAGTACTAAAAAGCCATGAATGCCCATATTTTTATATCCATACCACGAAGCTGGAGGGAAGCCCATTTTTGTTACTTCCATTAAAGCAGATTTTTCTTCTTCATTCAAACCGGCATATATATCGCCAGATCCTCCTGGTTCAATAGCATCAATTATTTGAGGAAGCTTGTTCTTTAATATTCGCATCGCGTGCATCCTTACTGCAAATACATTTGGAATAGCCATGGGAGAACCAAGGACAAAAGGAACAGCACCATCCCATACTCCTTGGGTACTTTCTATTGCACCCACTGTACGATAAGCGCCGCCGCTTCCACCAAAAGCATAACCGAATGGACGTTTTGGACTGCCATAGATCATTTGGGCAATTGTTCTTGAAAACTGAGCACAGGCTGCATTAGCACGATAGGCGCCTATCGTTGGGTCGCTTTTAATAGCTTGATTGGTAAAATCTGTTTTGCCTCCGCCATTTGTTTCAATGAAATAAGCGCCGTTAAGGATTGAAAATTCCATAAAATTATCTTCTCCTGTTGCTTTTTGCATAATGTTTTCATTATCAGGGAATGGGGTAATATACTGGAAGAACTTTCCTTTATATCTATTTTGTTGAGGAAAATAAAAAGAGAATCGTGTTCCGTTGCTGAATCCTCCATGGACATACCGATGTGGTGATGGGGTATTTCTCCATTCGTCAATATCAATGAATGGTTTTGAGAAAGCCGTGTCTGTTGAAGTATATTTTGGGTATGTTCCGACAAGTTTTTTTTGCGCTCCGAAACAATAGCTGGAACAGACTACTAAAGTTAATAGAACCAAATACTTAACGTTTTTCATATATGTACTAATCAAATAAATGAATTTAATAATTACTGTAATTGCAAATGTCATTGTTTTTGTATGACAATAGGTAGTTTAAAGTTCTACAAAAATGTTCCAAAGGAGGAATCATGATGTAAAAAGGATCGTTTTTATACAAACAACATCTCTATTCCTAAAAAAACAGTTAATAATATGACTGAGATGCCGAGAACCAACAGAAATGAATATAGGATAGCAAGGATGAAAGTTCCTAATGATCGTGACCAGCTGCTGCCAAATAATTGCTTGATGGTCCAATACGATACAATGAAATAGATGATTGTATGTAAATCCTCCTTTGAGTGGCTGAAAGGTAATAATACGATTGATATAATCAGCATTTGGCAACTTATAAAACATGCGGCATAAAGTATTTCTATAGAATTGTAATGTTTCTTTCTTCTCTGCACTTTAAATGCCCAATAAAGACCACAAGTAAAGAATGGAAGAATCAATACAATCTGCAGTGCTGTGTTTGTTGAATATGCATCGCTAATGATTTTGTATAAAGAACTAAGAAAAGTGTTGCCTTCTATAAGCTCATGCCGTTGCTTGATGATATTTTTGAAAAGTTTGACTATGATACTTTTGTTATCACTGTCATCAATAATTTCCAGATGACTGGATTTTGAATTGGCATTATCGTTTTTTATATTTGATTCGTTTTGATTGGTTTGGGTTACTTCTTCCGTCTTAATTTTGCTTTCATTGAGCGTGCCATATTTGAACTGTGTACCTACAGCATAAACAGTTGCCAGAATAAATAACATACTGAAAGGCTTGAAATAGTTTACTCTTTTCCCGCGTATATAATTTTCTATAGTTTTCCCCGGTTTATAAAAAAGCTGGAATATTGTATACCAGAATCCGCTGGCAACATTAGTTAAACCACCAAGAAAGCCCTTCATTGCCAACTTTGTGGTTAATCTTTCGGTTTGGGCTTTTTGTCCACATTGCGGACAATATGAGCCCCAATAAACATGACCACAGTTTTTGCATTTATGTCTTGTTGGATTGACATCTGGTTTTCTCTTTTGTGCTTGGATCGCTTTGACCTTATCCAGTATGCTTTTAATCTTTTTCATAAATGCTTTCATTATTAGATGATGAAGCAAAGATAATATTATGATTGTTGATATTATTAGGTTCAACAGAAAAAGTTCTTATATGTCTTATCTTTTTCTTTGGACGAATTTTTGTATGGTCCAATTAAAACTTTGCATTTGTCCAAACCTATATATGGTTCGATAAATGAATGGGGACTTTTTACAAAAAACTTCCTGATGTTTATTATAATTCAATATATTGAAGACATAAAATATTCCGAAAGACGGTCCTGTTTATAAAGGAAGAACAAATGATGAATGTGCGTTCTATGTATTAGAATCATGCTTATACAAAGGATTGAAAAGGCGTGCCAAAGGGGCTGACACGCCAATAATTAATATTTAAATCTTTCTTCCGATGTAGAAGACATATCCATAATACTGTTTATATTTTGAATATAATTCTGCTTCATGCCGCATATTCTTGACTAAATCTTCAGCAGTTTTATTCCCCGCATGTGATTTGAGGAATAGCTTTTGAGTTTGAATCTGTGGGATATAGAAGTTGTTTGTCCAACAATATTCCGGAAGGATGAATGTAGCTATTGGTACGTATCCTTCGGTTTGCATTTGCGCTACTTTGTTAGCGATAGTATCCATCTCGGGATAAGCTTCAATCCAAAAATGCTCTATTTCTTCCGGTCTGTTGTTGGTTAACCATGAAGCTTCGCTTACAGCTATATATCCACCCGTCTTTAGAAACTTGCGCCAATCTCTTAGTCCGCGTTGGAATCCGATATTATATATGGCTCCTTCCGACCAGATGACATCAAACTCTTCTTCCTTGAAAGGCAGATTATCCATAGAACCGATGATGCCTTGTATCCTGTCTGATAATTTTAGCTTATCAGTTTGAAACTTGAGCTTTTCGATAAACAAGGGAAACAGATCTAATGCAGTGATATGAGCAGATGTATTCTGAGCCAATGTGATGGTTTGTCCGCCTGTTCCGCAGCCCAGATCGGCAATTTTAGAGTGTGCATCCACTCCGTCAAGAAAATCCAACGCTTTGATAGTTGCCTCTTTACTGCCCGGTCCCTGACGTTCTACGTTGGAAAAATATTCACAAATTAAATTGAAATCAAAGTCATTGATTGATATGTCATTATTCATGATGTTGAAATTTTATTGTTGATATATAAATAACTTCTCAGACATTCAGATGATGCCTAAGTATTTATGGAGGAATAACCTATACCCATAGGGAATCAGGTTATTTACTTAACAATATCCAATTTCGTTTTTAACATCCGACGCAAAGATATCTATTTTAATGCAAATAACCAATCATCTTCATTGCAAAGTTTGAATTCTTCATATTCAAAATATTTCAGATAATTGATATCGGTAATTTTATTTTTAAGGATGTAACGAGTCATAGCTCCACGACACATTTTGGTATAGATTACAATCGTCTTCAGTTTGCCATTTTTTTCAACTTTAAAATCAGGAGTGATGATTGTGACTTCTTTTTGTACTCTTTTCCAGTTGAACAGATTACGCATTTCATCGCTTGCCAGATTGATAAGAATGCCATCGTCGGCTTTAATTTTTTCAATGAACCAATCTGTAAGGATAGGTTTCCAATAGTCGAACATTGACTTACCTGCATTATCCGGTAGTACGATGTTCCCTTCAAGTCGATATCGGTTGATCATATCGAGTGGACGAAGCAGTCCATAAAGAAAAGAACTAATCAGCAAATGGTCGTTGGCATAAAGAAGTTCTTCGTCAGAAAAGCTCTCAGGTGCAAGCTTTTGAAAAACCATTCCGTCGTAACAAAATACTGCCGGGCAAAGATTCTCTTTGGTTTGAAAGTTCTGAAATCGCTTCCAGTTTTCAATGGTTATATCACGATTAACCTGCAGCATTCCCTGTAACTCCTCAACAGAATAAGCCATCAATTGCAAGGCATTTTTGTTTGCTTGCAATTGAAATGTCGGCTCCGTTGCGAATTGTATATTATTTGGAGTGTTGCCGGTCATTATCTTGGCGCATGCTATGAGAATCTGCATATCTTTTGTTTTAGCATTTATCTGTTCTCTTTCACTTCAATTTATTGCTTTGTCCCAGCTTTCTTTACTCCGAATCTCAACGGACATACCATACGGCAACGGTTGCATTCCACTGTATCGTAACCGCGGAATGTTTTTCCGTAAGCTACAGGGCGGCATAATGTCTGATTAACGGTTCCATTTTCACGTATAGCATGTGCCGGACAATTATCGATACATATATGGCATTTGGGTGGACAATAGTTTTTACACAAATCATCCGAAGGTAAGTCTATACTAAGCAAAATGCTCCCTACTGTCATCATGTTGCCAAAACGTTCATTGCATAATAGGGTGTTTTTCCCCATGAATCCGATGCCGGCAGCTATGGCTAGGTGTTTCATCGAAAGTATTCCATGAGCAGTTTGCGAGTTCTCATCCCAAGAACCAGACATATCGCATGGCAATGGGACAGCAAATCCGCCATATTTTTCTTCAATCTCTTTGGCTAGCTTGAACAATATTTCATCCAACATAGTCACGATATGAGAATTAAAATAATTATATATCAGCTGTGGCGGTACTTGTGAAAGTCCTTTGGGCAATGCTAGTCCTAGTGCCAATATGGATTTGCAATCTTTGAACACATCATCAGGTGCAAAGCCTTTCGGTGCCTCATCCGTGATTCGATCAATATTGGCAAAGCCGCAGACATCAGCTCCGGCAGATAAAGCTCGTGCCCTGATTTCTTCTTTTAATAATGAGTAATTACACATTTATCGGATTGGTTTATAATCGATGACAGACTCTTCATTGGTAGACTCAAGCTTGAAAATGACGGGACGAAGTCCATCGTTGCAGCAACATATGGCTACTCCGGGTTTTCTGATCCAGTCACCATAATAGAATAATTCGTTCCCTGCACCATGGGCAAGTGCAAAAACATATTGATAAATAGCTTTCCACGCTTCATCACAGAACCCATCGGGTTTTCCGTAATCAGCATAAAATACTTGTCCTTCTTTTAGCATCGGACAGGATGTAAAGCCCTCAATGCCGTACTCATCGGCAAGATCTTTATTGAGGGTTGTTCTTAACACCGTTATTTTTACTCTTTTCATGATTGCTATTTTTATTTATTTCCTTTTGATTGTCATTATCTTTTTCTCTGCCATCTCCTTTGCATATTCAATCTCACCGATTTCTTTGATTCTTTTAATGCAAGCTTCACGGTCAGACTTGAATATTAAAGCGAACAGTTTACTGAAGAAGTTATTGAACTTTTTGCAATCGTGCGGATTGATTTTACATGCAGCACAAGTGTGATAATCATTTTCTTTACAGCAAATACGTATTTTACACCATTCTGTATTGTTGTTTTCTCGGCAGCCTGGACATTTGCCATTGATATATTTACGGCATGAACCACAATAAAGACCACAATAAGCAATTAATTCTGTTCCCATATTATTATTGGTTTACTTCGTTTAAAATCTTGACCTTGAGAGGAAATTTCGCATTCTTCTATTTCAAATGACCATTACTCTGAAGGTGCATTTGTCAGCACCACCCAATACTGTATTGATTGTTTCTACTGCAAAATCTTTTTCGGGGAACAGCTTGTGCATTACAAACAGTATACTTTGTCTTGAACATTCACAATGTGTCTTTAACTTGGCGAAGCCCATATCATGCATATAGCAAAGACATCGAGGATATCCCATTTCGTAAACGCGACCTTTTTCTATGACTCTCTGAAATGAATATTCCGACTTCTCCTGTTCCGAGAAGAATAAATCCAAATCGCCATTACATTTTTCATATCGTATTTTTAGAAAGGGTAATACGCCATTTGTTACGCAATTAACGGCACATCTTTTGAATATCACTCCCTGTTGATCTTCAGGAAGCATAGCTATCTGCTGCTCCATATTATTGAAATAATCTCTCGCCAGATATAAGTTCTCCTTTTCCATAAGACTGTATTTTAAAATAGTGCTTTTGCAAAGATAGCTTGATTTTTATCTTTTATGGCCAATTTTCAACGATTTGTTTGTGTATGCCGTGGATTTTGACGAATATTGCAAGCAATTTGTATATAAAGTAATATTTTGTGATGATGAGACGTTCGTATTTCCTTTTGTTTTTTCTTTTTATTAGTTTGTTTGAAGTTTTCAGTCAGAATAGTGCGGTTGTGAAAGGTCGTGTTATTGATGCTGCCACTAAATTACCCATAGAGTTTGCGGATGTCGTTCTGACAGATACTGCCAATCATACGATCGCCTCTTCTTTTGTGAACAAGGGCGATTTCATGATGGGAAAAATCAAACAGGGCGAATATCTTCTTTCGGTTTTACTCGTCGGTTATCAGCCCTATCATAGTAAGCTTATTCATTTCTCGAATGGCAATACAGTCAATCTCGGAACAATCTCGCTTACGATGCTTGAAACGGGATTGAAGGAAGTAACTGTTACGGCAGATAAAAAGAAAGTTATTTATAAACTTGATCGTCAGCAGATAAGTGCATCGGCGACAGTTGCAGCTTCTGGAGGAACAGCCGTAGATATTTTAAACGCCACGCCTTCGATACGGGTTGATGCAGATGGTGGAGTTTCTTTCCGTGGTAGTACAGGTTTCTTGGTCTATGTTGATGGAAAGCCGAGTACGGTCGAAGGAACACAAGCACTTCAGCAGATACCGGCGTCAACGATTGAAGATATCGAAATCATTACAACACCTTCGGCGCGTTATAAAACAGAAGGTGATGTCGGGATCATTAATATTAAGACCAAGCGACATAAAAAAGAGGGTATAAGTGGATCGGTAAATCTTACGGGTAGCACGATTGGTACGCATATAAGCGATATTTTGTTGAATTATCGCAGTGGAAACACGCGTTGGTATATTGGAGGCACCGGTTCTGATATTGCCGGAAAGAGTGATTTCCGGCAGAAGAAAACAACTATAATCGATGATTATACAACTACTTCCGATGCTAATGGTAAGCGACATAGTAATAGCAGAACCTATATCGGTCGTTTAGGTTGGGAATTCGATGACGGACATATTCATCATTTGTTGGTTGAATTGCAATCAGGCACGACAGAGAATGCTCGTGGTGGTGATATGAATTATTATGAACACCGTCTCTTTCAGGATGAAGTGATCAACGATAACAATTACACCAGTCACGACCGTTATTCTCTCAAGAAGAACCTGGCTCAGATCATGACCGATTATACATTGCGTTTGAATGATCGGGGCGACAAGTTTTCGATTGCCGGACGATTGCGTCACGACTGGAATACGCTTGAATATACCGAGAGTAATATGTTTGATACTTTGGGTGTCAGATATGAAGGAACGCGCGGATATGAATCTGAATATCATTGGGATTTTGATGGAACTATGTCTTATGAAATGAATTATTCCAAGCAGGGGAAACTGGAACTGGGTTATCAGTTTACATCATATAGTGAAGTGGGTGATTATAAGATTAAGTATTGGGACCGTTCATTGTCGGACTTCGTTTGGCAGGATGATCTGTACGCCCCATTCTATTATCGTCGGCAGATTCATTCTTTATATGGAATGGTGAATGACAAAGTGGGCTCTTTTCTTTTTGATGCCGGAGTTAGAGGCGATTATACACTTGATCGTTTGGCAATAGCTGTTGCAGGTGCGAATCGAAATATCAAACGTATGGAGTTATTTCCTTCTGCGCATGTCTCTTATGACGCGAAGAGGAACAATACGATTTCACTTGGATATTCTTACCGTACAAACCGTCCGGGTATCTGGCAATTGGAGCCTTACATCACGTATGAAGATTATTATACCAAACAGATTGGAAACCCTGATATAAAACCTGAATATATTCATTCATTTGAACTGGGTTATCGGAAGTTGTTCGCAGGAGAAAACAGTTTGGCAGTGACCGGTTTTTATAGGGCCAGGCGTGGCGTTCGCGACCGTATTCGTGTCGCTTATCAACCCGGTGTAACACTTGATTCTTTGATTAACGCCGGCAATGATTACTCAACCGGTTTGGAATGGAATCTGCGAACCAAACCTCTTTCATGGTGGAACATTACGTTTAATGGCAGTGTATTCCATTATCAGTTTACGAGTCATTATGAAGGTTGTACCGATGCTTCCAATACCAGCTATGCATTGACACTGATCAATAATTTCAATCTTGGTCGTGCCAGCAAACTTGAGTTCAATTCTAATTTCGTCGGTCCGACTGTTCTTACGCAAGGAAGAGAGAATGCCTATTGTTATTTTGATTTGGCGTTCAGACAACAGTTCTTGAAGAATAATTTGACGGCTTCAGTTGTGGCGCACGATATCTTCCATACGGCCCAATACGATAACCGCCGCATATCATCTTCGCTTGAATCCTTTACACACGTTCGTCCCAAATATCCGAACATCGTCTTTTCAGTAAGTTACTCATTCAACGCTGCCGGACATAAGGGACAGAGCAATACTGTTTCAAGTGGAGCTCTCTTTGAAGGGAAGGATTTCTGATGAAATGATTTAGAGTCAGTGGTGATTGTTAATCAACAGGGTTGTACTGCAAGAACCACTTCTTTTGCTGTTCATAAGGCATCGTGAAGTAACGGGCTTCGCGATCGAGGCTACGTATTTTCTGCATCTCATCGTCAGTCAGAGTAAAGTCGAATACATTGATGTTCTCGCGTATGTGTGCGGGATTCGATGAACCGGGTATTACTGAGAATCCTTCTTGCAGATGCCAGCGGATGATAACTTGTGCGGCACTTTTCCCATGAGCTTTAGCGATCTCGTTGATGACCGGATCACGTAAGATCTCGCCTTTACTATCGCGTCCACCGAGAGGAAACCATGATTCAATCTTCATGTTATTCTTCTTAGCCATTTCCTGCCAATGCCTGCGTTGCGCATAAGGATGACATTCAATCTGCATAATCTGAGGTTTGATACGTGCCGTTTCAACAAGTGAATTGAAGATAGAGTCGGTTACATCAAAGTTTGAGATTCCGATGGCACGAACTTTCCCCATTTCCATGGTCTTTTCCATCTCCTTCCATCCTCCTGTATAGTCGCCCATAGACTGGTGAAAATAGACGAGGTCGATATACTTTAAGCCGAGACGATTCAACATACGATCGATAGCTTTCAGTGTTTTGCCTTCGCCGTATTCGTTCGGCCAAAGTTTGCTGGTAATCCAAATCGAGTCTCGGTCGATCCCACTGTCTTTTACAGCTTGTCCAACGCTCCGTTCGTTTTGATAAGCGTGAGCGGTGTCGATATGTCGGTAACCGGCTTTAAGAGCTGTAAGAACTGAGTTGTAAGTCACGTCGCCAGCAGGAATACTGTAAACACCAAGTCCGAATTGTGGCATCTGAACGCCGTTGTTTAGCGTCAGTTCCATTTGATTATTCTGTCCGTTCATAACTATTGTATTTAATAAAGTGAATATGATGACTAATACTTTCTTCATGATTATATTGTTTTAATGAGTTTGGCTGGATTTCCTCCAACGATTGTGTTTGGAACCACATCTTTTGTCACGACAGCTCCGGCTGCGATTACGGCATTTTCGCCTATCGTGACACCGGGCAGAATGATAACTCCTACGCCAATCCAAACATTGCGGCAGATGTGGACGGGTTTGCAACATAATACCATACGGTTTGCAAAATCGTGGTTGTCGGTCACGATACGGACGTTTGGACCAATCATCACTCCATCATCAATAGTGATACCACCTGCTGCCATACAAGTCAGTGAATGATTGACGAATACCTTACGACCAATCTTCATCTGTCGTGCAAAATCGATCTGCAAAGGAGGCATCAGATAGCTTGTGGCATCAAGATGATTATCTAATAGTTCCTCTTCCAGCGGACGGATTTTCTCCGGTGTCGGTTCGGTAGTGTTTATCTTGAAACAGAGAAGACTGCAATGAGTCATATATGTAATGGCTTCAATATATTCAGGTGTTGCCATATCAACATCAGTTCCTGAACGAAGTTTTTCAAAAATATCCATATCTGTACCGTTTATTTATTTTATACAGCAAAGATATAGAGGCTTCGAGAACAAGATGTTATCTGTTTTTCCTACAACCTTTCACAAATTGCAGAAGATGTTATTTTTGGCGATATTCTGAGGGTGATTTGCCCAATGTTTTTCTTGCATAACGTGAGAAGAATGAAGCAGTTCCGAAATTCATCAGATCAATGATTTCGGTTAGTGTTTTGGATGAATCATTGAGCAGAGTAACAAGTTCGAAGGTCGCATAGTATGTAATCCATTGTGAAGCTGGAAGTCTTGTTATAGTGCGACTTATCTGCGATAAATATTTTGGTGTGATACATAGTTTATCGGCGTAGAAGGCCACTTCGCGTTCCCGCCGGGCATGTTGTTGTGCTAGCGATAGAAAACGGAAGAATATCCGTGCTGTATTGTCCGAGGTTTCCATTTGTGAGAGTCCGTTCTGATAAACGGTCCAAAGATCATAAAGGAAAATCTGCATTACCCGTCCCAATATTTCGCGTTTAAACGGCGTATCTGGTTGGGCAAGGCGGTTTTGAAACAATGAAAAATCTGCGTTCATCAGTTGTCTGCTTTCATCATCGAGATGAAAAGAAGGGTTGAGGCGGATGAAAATAAATCCTTTGGAAGCCCATACCATTTCAGGGTTGAACTGTGAAAGAAAATCAGGAGATGCTAGCAGAAAGTCAGCTTCAAAGTCATTCGAATATTTTACATTGCTTATTCGGTTCGACATCTGCCATATCACCAGGTCGTCAGTTTGCGCCGAGAAAGATTTTATCCCGTCAGAAAACGACATCCTTCCTCGCCGCACAAGGATGTGAACGTGATAATCGTTTGTGTATTCCGATGGCATACACTGGTCTGTCCTCGTATTGAGTAAATTACATCCGAATAGTTCTTTCATTTTATATGACTTTGTAAAACAATTCTATCCATGCTATTAATTCATCTTTTCAGCATTTGATCTTTTACAAAGATACGCAAATTGGCACATTTGCCAATAACTCTCTTTTGTTTTTTAGTTAATAACATTGTCCTTTCTATCTATTCCATATTTCGCCAAGCATGGCTCCTCCGCCAAAGGATAGTTTTTGGAGTAATGGCAGTTTGTCGTATGTGACACCTCCTAATGCGATGACTTTTGCATCGATGATGCCTTCGCTTTGGGCTTGTTTTAGAATAGATATAGGAAATGCCGAACAGTAACCTCGTTTTGATATGCTATCGAAAATAGGACTCAGAAAAACATAATCCATTTTGGGTTTCTGAGCAATGACTTCTTCTAGCGAATGACATGAACAGCTTATCGTTCCTTTATGATCGACCGGAGGATATGAATGCCGTTTATTAAGATGAATACCTTTAAGATGATATTCTTCACACAATTCGAAATATTGGTGTAGTACTAGTTGACAACGGTACTGTTCTGGTATCGCTTCGATGAGTTCGCGGCATTGTGTCTCGTTCCAATCGGGCTTTCGGATATGAATGCTATCTATTCCGTCGTCCAAGAGCCGACAGATAGTAGAAACTTCTCCCGGCATTTTGTCGGGAGAAGTGATGACTATAATTTTCACCTTGAATGTATTATTTCTTGAGTCGTGCGATTATTTCGTCGGCAACTTTCTTGCCCGACATGAGCATACCTCCAAAGATCGGTCCCATACGTGGAGTTCCCGATACAGCTGATGCAGCCATACCGCAAACATAGAGTCCGGGATAGATTTCCTTTGTCCCTTTCACTACTTCGTCTTCTCCTGCAATGACATCGAGAGAGCGTTCTCCGATAACACCGCCTGTTTCAGTATCAAGATGTACGCCATTCTTTCGTGCGATGGTCTTGCAAATTTCACTGTCGTGTCCGGTTCCGTCAATGACGAATTTTGCCAAGATATTTAGTGGATCGACATGAAGCCCTTCACGTAATACCGGTGTCCAATTAACTACCACACCGCTTACGATATTGTTCTTGAATATGACATCTTCTACCGAATAGCAGTTGAATATGGTTGCGCCTTCATGAACAGCTTTGTAGAGCAGGGCAGAAGTACTCTCGATAGAGTCCATTACGTAAAGGTTATCTTCGTAGGGAGTGAAGTTGATATTGAAATCTTTCACAATAGGAAGAGCTTCTTTCTGTATAACAATCTGGTTGAACATCATTGCGCCGCCCCACATTCCGCCGCCGGGAGAAAGTTTGCGGTCGAACTGAGCAACTTTGAGTCCGGCTTTTGCCAGATAGTAAGCTGCAACGATACCCGAAGGACCACCGCCTACAATAGCTACATCCAGTTCGAGATTCTTTTCTAACTTGTTGAAATAGGTACTGATAATACCTTTTGATACTTGTGTCTCAATCATTTCTTTTATTATTTATAATGTTGAACAATCATTTTCTTTATCTAATGTCTGACTGATGCGCATGGCACAGAAGTTGGGTCCGCACATGGTGCAGTACTTGCCTCCTACATGATTTCCAGTCTTGTAGTATTCGAGCGCCCTTTCAGGGTCGAGTGACAGATTGAATTGATCTTTCCATCTGAATTCATAACGTGCTTTGCTCAAGGCATCGTCGCGAACAGTTGCTCCCGGATGACCTTTGGACAAGTCGGCAGCATGGGCGGCGATCTTATAACTTACTACTCCGATGCGGACATCCTCTTTATTGGGCAGTGCAAGATGCTCTTTCGGTGTAACATAGCAAAGCATTGCTGTACCGTACCATCCTATTTGTGCAGCGCCGATAGCACTACTGATATGATCATAACCCGGTGATACATCTGTTACGAGCGGTCCTAAAGTATAGAACGGAGCTTCGTGACACTTCTCGATTTGCCGATCCATGTTCTCTTTGATTTTATGCATCGGCACATGCCCCGGCCCTTCAATAAACGCCTGAACATTCTTTGCCCATGCTCGTTCCACGAGTTCGCCCATCGTATCAAGTTCTGCAAACTGGGCGCGGTCGTTGGCATCGTGAGTAGAGCCCGGACGCAATCCGTCACCTAATGATATGGCAACATCGTATTGGGCTAGTATATCGCAGATGTCATCGAAATGCTCATAAAGAAAACTCTCCTTTTGATGCATCTGGCACCATTTGGAAATAATACTGCCTCCTCGGCTCACCATTCCTGTCAGTCTTTCGGTAGCATAGTGAATGTTCTTCAGACGGATACCGCAGTGAATGGTAAAGTAATCCACGCCTTGTTCACACTGTTCAATAAGCGTGTCGCGAAAGAGTTCCCATGTCAAATCTTCGGCTTTACCATGGACCTTTTCCATAGCTTGATACATTGGGACTGTACCTACCGGAACTGGGCAATTGCGGATGATCCATTCTCGTGTTTCGTGAATGTTGTTGCCCGTAGATAAGTCCATCAGCGTATCGCCACCCCATTTGCAGCTCCATACTGCTTTTTCCACTTCTTCTTCAATACTTGATGTTGTAGCGGAGTTTCCAATATTTGTATTGATCTTCACCAAGAAATTTTTGCCAACAATCATTGGTTCTGCTTCCGGGTGATTGATGTTGGCGGGCAGAGCGGCACGCCCCGCAGCAATCTCTTGACGGACAAACTCCGGCGTGATATACGATTCGATACCCAGTTCATGACAATTCATGTTTTCACGGATAGCCACATATTCCATTTCGGGAGTGATGATTCCCTGCTTGGCATAATACATTTGTGATATTCCATGTCCCTTTTTTGCTTTGTATGGCAAGGCAATATGGTCGAACCGCAAATGGTCGAGCGAATGGTCGGCAAGTCTCATGCGTCCGTATTCCGAACTTATTTCCGGCAGTCGCTCTACGTCGTTTCTTTTCAATATCCATGGTTCGCGCAAGCGTGGCAGACCTTTACGTAAATCGATTTGTGTATTTTCATCGCTGTAAGGTCCGCTAGTGTCATAGAGGTAGACAGGAGCGTTCTCTTTTCTCTCTTCTTTACCGTTTCTTATGGTCACGGTAGGAGTGAGATTGACTTTTCTCATCGCTACTTTGAGGTCTGGATATATCTTACCTTTAAGATATACCTTCTCAGAGTCTGGATAAGAAATTTTGATGTTCTCGTTCATAAAATGTTGATTATTTAATGGATATAATTTTTTTCATCTCTTCAACAGGATTATCGGCATTAAGTACACTTCCGCTCAATGCTATTCCTTTAATTCCGGTTTGCAATATCGGTCTTATATCATCGTGTCCGATGCCACCGATTGCAACTATTGGAATATCTATATCAGCTTCTTTCATCTGCTTCACGATCTGTCGATATCCTTCCAGTCCCAGGATAGGAGCTAAATTCTTTTTGGTAGTAGTGAATCGGAAAGGACCGCAACCTATGTAGTTGGCTCCGTTGTTATAATGTTCTCGAATCTGATCGAAAGTGTTGGCAGTTCCACCTATAATATATAGTTTGCCCAACAACTTTCGGGCTTCGTTTACGCTCATGTCTTTTTGTCCCAAGTGTACACCATCGGCGTGAATCTCTTTTACGAGCTCTACATGGTCATCGACGATGAAGGTCGCATTGTATTTGCGACACATCGGTTCTATCTTTGCCGCTACTTCGATAATCTCTTCATCCGAAGCTTCTTTCATGCGCAGTTGAATCCAGCGGCATTCACCTTCAAGAGCCATACGGGCGCTGTCGACATATGAATATCGTTCGTTGTAATGAGTGATGAATTGAATATTTGTCATGATTCAGAATCTTTTTTAATCAATGGATGAGGATTGAAGAAATGATTTACCGGACCTTTGCCATGCCCAATAGTAACTTCACTTCCTGCTTCAATAGCAAGATGTACGTATTGGCAAGCCTGTTCTATTGCTTCCGGTAAATTATTGCCTCTTGCCAGAAAGGCTGTGATGGCAGAAGAAAGCGTACAGCCTGTTCCGTGCGTGTTGTTTGTCTTTACTGTCGGGGTTTTGAAGGTATGTTCCTCAAAGCTGCCGTCTTTCTGAAAGCAAAACAGATAGTCAGTCTTTTCATCACCTTCGAGATGTCCGCCTTTAATCAGAATATTACGACAATTCAATGATGCAATCTTTTGGGCTGCTTTTCTGATATCTTCGGGATAGCTTATCGACATTCCAGCCAGTATTTCCGCTTCGGGAATATTCGGCGTGAGCAGATAAGCTTTAGGGATCAGTCCTTTTATAAAGAACGATAATGCTTCTTCCTGCATCAGTCTGTCTCCGCTGGTAGCTACCATGACAGGATCAACTATTATAAAAGGTATAGGATGAATGTTGATTGCATCGACAATGGCTCGAATAGTACTCTTGTCGTTCACCATTCCAATCTTGGCATATCGGATATTCAGATCATTGCACACGGCCAATATCTGGTTCTTCACAGTCTCTGCATCAATAGTACATACCGATTGTACGCCTTGAGTGTTTTGTACAGTTACTGCAGTAATGGCTGAAGCTGCATAAACGCCCAATGCCGACATTGTCTTGATATCCGCTTGTATGCCCGCTCCGCCGCTGCAGTCTGAACCTGCTATTGTTAAGGAAGTAATATAAAACATGCCCCACTTAATCTAAATCATTAAGAGGGGCATATATTTGTTGATATACTACTTGTAATATAGTTTCTTTGCTCGTTCTCCCTACGGCAGCATTATCTGCATCAGGTTCTACGGGTATGATCTCAGCCAAGCCTTCGCTCGGCACCCCTCTTCGGATTGCTCCGTTTTTATTATATCATTGCAAAGGTAAGTCTTTTATTCTATGGTTGTATTCTTTTTATTGTTTAAATCATGGGCAACCCAGACGGTCCAGCTGTCAATTTCACCTTTTAAGGAGGATGGGAGTGGAATGGTAATTCTTACATCTGGAGCTATTCCTAATTGTTTTGTTTTCGCTTGTTGTTCAAAATCATCATTTACACATGTTGGATAATAACAAGTCACACCACTGTGAGGCAGTTTGAATTCAGCAACATTGCCGGTCTTATTTGCTCCGCTGGTATTATCATGACCATATATCTTTCCACGTGAGCAATAATCTCTGACAAAACTAACCAAAGTTTCTGCAGAACTTGCTGTGCGACTATCTACTATCACGGCCATTTTAACAGGATTGCCCACGGGTGGAATCTCTTCATCCTCTTCGTTTCCCTCATTTACAGGTATAAATGGGCTATTTGTATTCTTGGCTCTCTTCGCTAAATCATCCATACCTCGCTCGGCAATGATTTTCATGTTCTTTTTTGTATTCCTGAACAGTATGTTCCAAGGATGTGCAGGTTTATGATCTACCAACATATTAATGAAAGGCGTCCATATTCCATCATCACCACCAGTATTGCCACGGATGTCAATAATAAGATTAGGACAATTTGAGTTTTTGTAGGCTGTGGCAGCGCTATCAACCCATTGAAAAGAAGGATTCTTTCCTGTGCACGACGGGACTCTAACCAAAAAAGTCGTAGAGTCAACTGCTTGACAAACAGGTTGCGGATCATAGTCCATCAGACTACTGTAGTTTGCATGCACTTTGGAATCATACTTGTTCCAAAATTGATGGCAGCCAACAAAGAAATGCGTATCAAATTGAGAGAAGAACCAAAAGACATAATCACAAGCGGCAGTCTCCATGTCTTCTCCTTTAGTGATCCGTTTACGAACATCCTTTTTTAGTTTTTCGTATTCTTTTGAATGATATTTGATGATATACGGATAAGTAGTCAGATTCGTTTCTGTAAACTGTGTCAAATAATTGAAGTCTTCGATATTATAACGTATGCTGTCAGGCTCTGCTGCAAAGGAAGTAACGCTTAATTGTAGCGCAATTATCATTATGACATATTTTATAGAAGTATTGGACATGATTTGATTTTTATTGTTCATTAGTTATGCAAATGTATTCAATCCTTT
>DAIMYP010000016.1:48817-62056 GCA_036734445.1 Tannerellaceae bacterium | reverse complement strand
ATTAATAATACTATTTTACAACACGTGATCTAACAATTCCTCAATCGTATTTGCCCAAATGGGATGTCTATCGGCGGAATGAATGATGAATCCGGTAGTTTTCAGATCGCCGGTTTCAATAAAAATATCAGATTGTACGTCTCGATTGGCCAAAATGCCATTACGTTGCAATGCTTTGCGCACCATAGCATAACGATTGCCATGCCCTACAAGGCGAATCTGCTTTTTAAACTCATTATCGATACGAAACAGCCCACTCTCCATATCAAAGACGATTCCCTTGCGCGAAAAAAAATGACTCAAGCTACCATTGATGGCCAAATCTTCGGGTGTACCGGAAGTAACACCTGTTTCTCTGTCCATAAGCCATATCTTATCGGCAATTTGTAAAGCCAGTTCCAAATCGTGGGTCGACATGAATATTGTTTTATTAATTGTGAAGGCCAAACGATGAAGCAACTGCATAATCTCCACCTTGCTAGGAAAATCGAGAAACGCTGTAGGCTCATCCAGAAAGATAACAGGTGTTTGTTGAGCTAGAGCCTTCGCAATCATCACTTTTTGACGCTCTCCATCACTCAAGGTATGTACCATTCGATATTTCAGTTCCTCAATTTTTACTAGTGCCAACGAATCATCTACAATCTTTCGGTCATCTTTGCTCAAGTTTCCCCAAAAACCTGTGTAAGGACTGCGCCCCATGCCAACGAGTTCCTCAACCGTCATATTACGAAGCGTAAAGCGCTCTGTCAGCACCACGCCGATAACCTTAGAAAGTTGACGGTCGGAATAATCGGTAAGAGATTTACCTTGAATCTCAATCTTTCCATCCAAAGGTGGTAAAAATGCCGACAATGTACGAAGTAATGTAGATTTGCCCACGCCGTTTGTACCCAACAAACACGTTAGTTCACCACTATTAATCGTTGCATTGATATGATGCGCCACTTCATGGATTTTTTTCTTACTTCGATAACCTGTTGATAAGTCGTTTATATGGATAGTAGCCTGCTTCATCATTCGTTAATTTCCTCCTTACGTTTATTGAACAAAACTGACACAACGACCGGCGCACCAACCAATGCAGTAACAGAATTGACAGGTAAAGCACCTTCAAATCCGGGCATACGGGCAATCAGATTGCACGCCAAGGCCAATGCAGCACCAACCAGACAGGAAGCCGGCATCAGAATCCGATGATCCGAAGTATGGAATATGCCGCGACATAGATGAGGAACCGCCAAACCAAGAAAGATAATCGGTCCACAATAGGCTGTGACAATGGCTACCAACACGCCTGCACAAGTAATGACAAGCAATCGGGCCCGCTTGATGTTCAGCCCCAGATTACGGGCATAAGCATCACCGAGCAATAAGAGATTGAGTGTTTTTATGAGCAGAAATGAAAGCGGAATCAATACGGCCATGATCAAAACAAAGAAAAATATCTGATTGCCTGATACGCGCGAGAAACTACCCAAACCCCATATTACATACGCACGGATATCTTCCTCAACACTGAAAAATTTCATCACGCCGATGATGGCATTGGCTACGTAACCGATCATCACACCAATAATCAGCAGCGTCACATTACCCCTCACCTTCTGCGATACGAAAACGATGATAGCCATCACCGACATTGCACCAATAATAGCACCGATAGTTAAGGCTATCTCTCCAACAATACCCATGTTGCTCAATGCCATACCGGCAAGATTTCCAGATAATAGAATAACGAAGGCCACTCCCAAGCTAGCCCCCGAACTAATACCCAATACCGAAGGACCTGCCAGCGGATTACGAAACACGGTCTGCATTTGCAAACCGCTAATTGACAAACCTGCACCTGCCACAAGCGAAATCAAAGCCTGGGGCATGCGCGACTTCCAAACTATATTATGCCATATCTCATTTTCATCTGCCTGGACAAATAAAATATTCCATATCGACTTAACCGGAATAGAAATTGTTCCTAACACTAAATTAAGAATGAACAGCAGTATGATTGATATGGCAATCAATAGCATATAGAACGAGACCGATCTTCTCATCCACCAATTTTATTTAAGTAATTCATAAAACACAGGTTTATAATCAGGCAATAACTCCGGATGGAAGGCTTTAATCAGGTCGGCAAGCACCACTTCCGGTTCTATCGGCATACTCTCATAAAACGGCTTCTTATCCATATTGCAATATACAACGCCTTTATGTTTGTATGCTTTGAAATCTGCATAACGAGCATCCTCCGCCTTCAGTGCATCGTAAGAAAAATCGCCTTCGAAACTATTCACGATGCGCCAGTAATCAGCATTGGCTGCCTGACTGTATACCTTCTCGAAATCAAGTGTCACACCACCCGATCGCTGATCGTCTTTCATAAAATAATCCGCACCTGCATCCTCAAACAGTTGTGCCAGGAAACTCTTTCCACCAACAGCATACCAATTGCCTCCACGCTGTTCACCGCTGAATACTACCGGACGCTTTTTAATATTTTGGGTCAATGCCTTAAGATCGTTGTAACGTTTTTCGATAGCCTCGAACTGCTTATTTGCTTCATCTTCCTTTCCAATCAGCAATCCGACAAACTTTATCCACTCGGCTTGCCCAAGCGGCGTCATTTCCTTATAGCCCAAATGTGGAATTAAAGGAATATCGATATCTTTCATGGCATCATAACCGCCACGTTTAAATGGAGATATAAGAATGACATCCGGATTAATGGCTATCACGACCTCGCTGTCAAAGTTTCCTTCCATCCCAATCTTGTGAATTTTACCTTCTGCGATACGTTTTTTTACATCCGCATTAAAAAGATGTCGTGCACTGGTCATACCTGTAACAAACTGCAATGCGTCAAGCTTGATAAAATTTGACAACTGCAATGATGTCATACATACTACTTTTTTTACAGGGACCTCAATTCTAGTATAACCGGAAGGAATCTTATCAGCCTTCTTTCCTCTTAAGACTAAGGCAAAATGGAACGTGCGTCCCTCTTCCCTTTGTGGATCCTGTATATCCAGCAGACAAATGTTTCCCTTATAGGTCACTTTATATCCTTCAGCATATTTAGGGACGACCTTCACTGCAAACGAATGCGACGACACAGAATCATTTTCATCATCTCCCTGTTTGCCTTTCTGTTGACAAGCTGCCATGACAAATAAAGCCATAGCGCATACGACAAATACAAGCTTTTTCATATCTTGAATCATTAATAATTATACGTTTTTAAAACGCAAGACTATATACGGAGAGCAGTAATAAAATGGATCTGACGATTCGTCCTATCGCTTTTCACCCGAAAGCCTTGAATAATCAATGCATAAAGGCAGGTCTTCTGACTTGTTCCATTACAACGCCTTCCCGGCCATAAAGCCAGTGGCAAAGATTGTTGCAATTGCTACTGCTTATGATAAGCAGAGCTATGAACTTACAGCTACGGGGATAGTTCCTGACTTACACAGGATTCCCTTTTCATTTCTTCCCACGCACGATGGCGGGTCGAAAACCTTTATCGACTGCAAAGATACAGCAAACCGTGAGCAGAACAAAACAAACTTATTTGTTTTTTATGCCGCGGCAAAGGTTATCTTTACTATATGAGCAAAAATAATAACTTATTGGAAAATGTAGAACTTATTTCTCATCCCTTTTTGCGATAGCTAATAACAGCCAACGCGTTAAAGAATAAAGCGAAAAGCGCGATAATACCGAAATAGTTTCCCATATCGGCAAGTGTACTGCCTTTCAAATAGACCATACGCATCACCTCGATAAAATAGCGAAGTGGATTGAAGTTCGTGATATACTGCGCCCAAACAGGCATACTGCTTACGGGCGTAAATAATCCACTGAGCAAGATAAAAATGATAAAAAAGAAGAATGCCGTGAACATTGCCTGCTGTTGTGTGGATGAAACCGAGGAAATCGCTAATCCGAATCCGGTAAAAGCTATCAGATAAACGGCTGCAAACAAATAAATAACGCCTAAATTTCCGACAGGGACCAATCCATAAACAATCCACGCAACGAGTGCTCCGATACTCAAAAGTATAAATCCTATCACCCAAAAAGGAATCAACTTCGATAGCAAAAACAGGGCTTTAGGCACAGGCGTCACATTAATCTGCTCAATCGTTCCCTTCTCCTTTTCGCTCACCACATTGAGTGCCGAGAGGAATCCGCCCACTATCGTCAGCAGAAATGCCAATATTCCAGGCACCATATTATGCTTATAATCCAGATGTGGATTATAAAGGAATGAGGTTGTAACTGTTTCAGGCTGCGATTTTGAATAAGCTACGCCATTATTCTCCTGATTGAAATTTAAAATGATAGACGACAAGTATGAACTACCTAAACCACCTTTAGTTCCATTAACAGCATCGGCAGCAATCAAAACTTGAGCCTGACCGTCATGTCCAAGCTGTTCCTCCAACTTATTTGGAATCTCAAGAATTACATCCGCACGACTGCTTTCAATTGATTTCATCGCCTGATCATAAGTAGCAGAAACATCTTTCAAATTAAAATAGCCTGAAGAAAGAACCTTGTTCGTCAGTTGTTCCGACATCATTGAGTGGTCATTATCAACCAAAGCAAGGTTGATATTGTGCATCTCGAAATTGGCAGCAAAAGGCAGAATCAACAGCTGAACCAAAGGGAGAACAAAAATAATCTTAGGCAGAAACCGATCGCGACGGATCTGTTTAAATTCCTTTTCCAACAAATATTTGAGTATCATTCCAATCTTATCTTAAAACGTTTCACACTTAAAGCCACTAACACCACTACCATAAACGTCAGAATTGCCACCTCTTTCCATACGGCTGCAAAACCGAGTCCCTTAATCATCACATCCTTCACCGCAATTATATACCACTTGGCCGGAACAATATGCGACAGCCATTGCAATATCCACGGCATATTTTCTATAGGGAACATCATTCCGCTCAACAATATCACCGGCAACATCAACACCATCATGCTGATAAGCATCGCCGCCTGCTGCGTATCGGCTATTGTAGAGATAAGCAACCCTAGGCACAACGATACCAGAGAATAAAGCAAAGATATCGACACGAGCAGCAACAGATTGCCTGCTATCGGAACCTTGAGCAGAAAGTAGGAAAGCAACAATATCGTAACAATATTCACAAGACTCAACAGCAAATAGGGTAACGCTTTAGCCAAAATGATGTATATTGGTTTCATTGGCGATACAAGCAATATTTCCATCGTACCCATCTCCTTTTCCTTGACAATCCCGACAGATGTCATCAGCGCACAAATCAATATCAGTATTAATCCCATCACACCGGGTACGAAATTATAGGCTCCTTTCATTAACGGATTATACAGCAAATGAACTACCGGACGAATGCCGCCACTCTGCTGAACGGCAGTATTCACTTTCCATTGTCCACTTTCGCCAATCAGTTGTTTTGCATAAGCTGTAATTTGTGTAGCCTCATTCGGATCGGTCGCATCAGCAAGAAGCTGTACTGAAGCATCCTGAAGTGAAGCAAACTGAGGCGGGAATACAATAAGAAGGCGAATCTTTCCTTGACGAAACAGATGTTCTGCTTCATCACGGGAATTTACTACTTTATATAATGCAAAATACTCGCTGGCATCGAAACGATCAACGATTTTCGTCGTCAACTCATTGCGCGACTCATCCAACACGGCAAAAGGCGTACTTCTTATCTCAGTAGTTATCGCATAACCAAACAGAATTATCAGCAAAATAGGAATCACCAGCAATATTGTCATCGTCCTCTTATCGCGGAAGATATGATAGAACTCTTTTCTTATAAATGAACTCAACTGTTTCATAATTATTCTCCTCGTTTCGCCTTTCTTGCCAGTTTATGAAAGACATCATTCATATTAGTTACCTGAAATGCAGCCTTCAACCCCGAAGGACTGTCTAAAGCTTCGATGCGACCATCCACCATAATCGAAACTCGGTTACAATACTCGGCTTCATCCATATAGTGTGTAGTAACAAAGACGGTAATTCGACGCTCGGCAGCTTGATAAATCAGTTCCCAGAACTGCCGTCTGGTTACCGGATCAACACCTCCCGTTGGTTCGTCGAGAAAAACAATACGCGGCTCATGAATCACGGCGACAGAGAACGCCAGTTTCTGCTTCCAACCCAAAGGCAAAGCATTAACCAAAGTATTTTTTTCGCCTTTAAGGTCTAGAATCTCCAGTAATTCGTCTGTCTTCGCTGCCAACTGCTTTGCCGATAGACCATAGATACCTCCAAACAAACGAATATTCTCCCACACCTTCAAGTCTCCATAAAGCGAAAACTTCTGACTCATGTATCCGATATGTTTCTTTATCTTTTCAGTCTCGTGATATACATCAAAACCTGCCACATGCGCCTCGCCCGACGTCGGTTCAGACAATCCGCAAAGCATGCGCATAGCTGTAGTTTTTCCTGCACCATTAGCACCAAGGAAGCCAAATATCTCGCCCTCGCCCACCTCGAAATTAATGTGATCGACAGCGGTAAAGGTGCCGAAACGCTTTGTCAACTGATTTGTCTCTATTACATTCATCTGCGTATTCATTTATTCTTCTGACTGCAAAGCCATAAAACAATCTTCTATCGTCGGCGCAATCTTTTCTATTGTCGCTTCCCTATGCCCTTTCTCCTCCAAATATTTGCGCAAAGACAACAATTTCATTTGTTCTGTTTCTAACGAATCACTATCCTCTTTGAATGCCAGATGATGGGCATCGCCGAACGAAAAACAGGAATAAGTCTGTGGAAACGCTCTCAAGTCAAGCAGTAACTTGTACATATCCTTTGCACGAACGGCAAAAAGCGAACGGCGATACATCTCACGAATGCCCTCTGGTGTATTCACCGTTAGACAGCGCCCATCGCGCATCAGAGCAATCCGATCTGAACGCGACGCCTCATCCATATAAGGAGTCGAAACCAAAATAGTAATTCCTTGCGCTTTCAAATTATCCAGCATATCCCAGAATTCTACACGCGACACCGGATCGACGCCCGTTGTCGGTTCATCCAAAAACAACACCTCCGGTTTATGAATCAGTGCGCAACAAAGCGCCAGTTTTTGCTTCATTCCGCCTGACAACTTTCCGGCTTTGCGCGTTTTGAACGGCTCGATCTGGCAATAAATATCGCGTATCAGGTCGTAATTCGCGTCAATCGTCGTATTGAAAACCGTAGCGAAGAACGTCAGATTCTCTTCTACCGTCAGATCCTGATACAGCGAGAAACGCCCGGGCATATAACCTGCGATGCAACGTATCTGCTTATAGTTGTGAACCACATCCAACCCACAAACTGAAGCACTTCCGCTATCCGCCAAAAGCAAAGTTGTCAGGATTCTAAACAGTGTTGTCTTGCCTGCACCATCCGGACCAATCAAACCAAACAGTTCTCCAGGATGAATATCTAAAGAGATATCCTGCAATGCCTTGACGTTACCGTAAGTTTTGCTGACATGATCAACTAGTATGCGATTATCTCTAGTCATTTGTCACTGCTAAAAATCGTCTCACCATATTGTCCTATCTTCAAGTATCCGTCGTTCTTCACGGCGATCTTTACGGCATAAACCAAGTTTGCCCGCTCGTCTTTCGTCTCAATACCTTTGGGAGTAAACTCCGACTTGGCTGAAATCCAGGTAATGATGCCCGAATATTCACGTCGTCCGTTCTTCCCGAAATCCGAGAACACACGTACTTTCTGATTCAACTTGATCTGTGTGAGCTGATCTGAAGTGACATACGCGCGCAAGTACAATAGATCAATGTTGGCAATCTTATACAAAGGTTTTCCAACTGTTGCCAGTTCGCCGGATTGAGCATATTTCACAAGAACCGTTCCTGCCGATGGATTGACAATCCTGCATTTCTGCAACTGATCGTCGAGTTGCATAATCTGATATTGAATACTCTCCACATCTGCATTTGCACCTGATGTCGACTTGTTTAAAGTAGACTTTTGTGCTTCAAGTTGCTTAGTCAGTACCTTGATGCTATTGGCATAATCATCAACTTGTTTCTGATTGCCGGCTTTGGCACGTACTAGATTCTCCATACGTTGCTGTTCGCTGCGTGCAACGGCAATCTGCTGTTCAAGCGATGCAATCTGTTTATGTATATCCGGCTTGCGAATATCCACAGAGCGCAGACCGGCAGACAGTTGCATCTTCTTCAGATAGAGCTGTGTGCTGTCGATATATCCGATTATGTCGCCCGCTTTCAGCTTGTCGCCTTCTTCCATATTCAATTCCATAATCTTGCCATTCGTTTCCGAAGAGACAATCACTTCCGTCGATTCGAAAGCGCCCGTTGCATCAAAACTATCATTGCTTCGTCCGCAAGCTGTCAGCATGATCAGCGCGGCAAATAAAATTGTCTGTTTCATATATTCTATTGTTCGTTAGTTGAATTCATATAATTACAAATTGCTTGCAGATGCTGGATACGATGTGTAGCCGCCGTTTGGCTTGCCAGATCTTCGGCATTGATTTCACGAATCAGGTCAGTCACTGAAATCACACCATTGGCGAGTTTCACCTCTGCTGCCGCCTTTATGTCGTGACGAAGATGAATGATAGATTCGTCAGAGTTAATCAGATCGGCCATCTTCTTTATCTCCGTGTTCTGCTGTGCCATCGTCAGACGCGTATTGAACAGGAATGTTTCGCGCTCAACCTCAACCGATTTCATTCCGGTCTCCACTTTCCGCCGGTCGTTTTTTAACGTGTATAGCTTGCCTATATTCCATGAAAGACGCACTCCGGCTACATAATAGGGATCAAAACTATTTGACAGCATGTTCAGTCCCGGGCGTCCGTAACCACCTTGAACAAAGGCACCAATCTTCGGCATCAATCCAGCTGTGATCTGTTTGTTCTGCGAATTGAGGAAATTGCTTTTCGCATCCAAAACGCGCAGTTCAGGGCGATTAATTTCCGAACCAAGCGAATGGCTTGCCAAATCAGGAACCTCCAGCGTCATCTCTGATTGGTAAGGTTTTCCAATCATTGCACACAACATCTGCCCATATGCTGTTCTCGCCGCTTTCAACTCTATTTCTTTCTGTTTGGCATTAAGCAATTCAACCTCCAGGCTTTCGCAATCCGACTGATTCGCCGTACCATTAGCTATCATTCCTTTGATGCGGTCGATATTAATTTGTAACTCTTTCTGCAACAATACATTCTGCTTGAGTAGTTCATCTTGTAACAAGCAACCGAAATACAACTGGTTAACCCGTCCATTTAAAGTATACAATTCACTTTCCAACTGTTGTTTATCTGCTGCAGCCTGAGCCTTAGTCATTTCGCGAACGGAAGAAATCTGTCCACCATCCCATATCGTCTGATTCACTTCCGCAACCATCTGATACTGATCTCTATTCAGCGTAGGAATATTCAGACCAGGAACCATTGTCGACAGCTTTTCGGTGTCGAAAGGCAACTTGGTCACTTTGCTCTGATAAGAAGCCTTGCCGCTAATAGCAACCTGTGGCAACCAACCTTTTGCGGCATTCGAGAGATTATATTGCTCGGTCTGATCAATCAGTTGATGCTGTTTGATTAGCGGATAGTTGGCATGCGCCCACTCGTAACACTCGGCAAGCGTAATTTTCTCCTGCGAAGCAACATTGAATGGTATAGCAATCAGCTGCAGTGCTACACAAACCATATATAATAGGCGTTTCTTTATCATTCTATTTTTTTTCATACATATTTATATATTAGCTGTTTCGATTTTCAGTGCCGGATTCAGGTGTAAGCATTCTAACCATCACATCTGCCACAAATGGTTTTCTTTCTTCTATGAAAGCATCGAACTTCTGTGGATTGCCACCCAGGAATGCATCAGTCAACGGATTGCGTATCAACATAGGAAATACCGCAAGACTCACCAGACTGGATGCAATATATAGAAACGGCATCCTTCTCAATGTTCCTCTCTCCATTTCCCCTTCCATCAATGCTTCCATTCGGAGTAATGGCTCTATGCGCTGTGAATTCTTCAACAATGTTTTGTACAGATGCTTCGGATCACGATTAAACTCGCTCACAATAAACAGTGGCAAGAACGGATTGCGTTGCAACATAGAAATATATTGATCCACAATCTTTGGAATCTTTTCCAGACAAGAGGTTTGTTCCTCCACTATCAACGCCACATTCGGAAGCAGTCCACTCATCAATTGCTGAAAGATGGCATCAAACAATACTTCTTTCGTATGAAAATAATAATGCAACGCTGTACGGCTCATTCCTACCTCAGCTGCAATATCTCCCATCTTCGTCTCTTCATAGCCTTTACGAACAAAGACTACTTTTGCCGCCTCAATAATGCGGCTTTCCATATCTATGATACTTTCTGTTCCCATAAAAACAATGTTATTTTTTATTTAGTCATATATGTTTGACAGATGTGTCAAAAGTACTATATAATTACACAAGTAGTACCCTCTACTTGCATATTTAATATTATTTAATACACAAATAGAATATAACTAGTTCTTTATCAACTGTATTTACTTTACAAGTTCAGGATAGATCTTTTTCAGCAGTTGCTTATAGAACTTCAGATCATAAGGAGGTTTGCCATATAGATAATGGTTATGTAATTGCAGTTTTCCGACAGAATAATCAATCAAATACATACCTTGTCCTTGAGCTTCAGGAAGAACAGCAATCTGTTTCTTCCAGTTTGCAGGGACAGAAAAATCGCCTTCATAAACCGTTTTTCCCGTAATGGCATCGGTAACCTTTACTTTTCCGCTGCTTGCCATCCGGGTATCATTAACCACCATCAACGGATATGCGCCTTTAACAGCATCATTCATGAATACACAAACATCTTTCTGTACATTCTTAATAAACGAATAAGCCATCTTTTTCGAATTATAATAATCAACGATAGCATCAGAAATAAGTGGCCATCCATCACGAAGGTTCCACCAGATTATACCGGTTTTCGGAGCGAACTTCTTGCCGCGCCACATCTCGATAAAGTACTTCATGGCCTCGGCTTGTACCGACTGCGAAGCGAAAATATAATCGTTCAGATCGGTAGGAACCTTTCCGAACAGCAATCGGATCTGATTTAGCATCAGGTTATTGCGGTCGTTCGTCTTACCTAGAACTGGGAAACGACGCACCGATTTCGTAAGCCACTCTTCATTCCATTGTTGTCCTTCGCTCCAAGGATAAACACAATCGGGAGTCATCATCTTCTTCAAACTCTCCAGATTCGGGCAGCCGTGATAACCGATCTCACTGACAAAAGTACAGGTTGCTTCGGTATAAAACTTATCTTTATAATAACCTCTCGGTCCCCACAAATGGTTCTCAGGCAGATAGATATCGGCACTACCTTTCTTGTAAACTGCTTCACTGTAATAAGGCGAACTAGGAAGATAGGGACGCGTTGGATCGAACTCATAAAGCACATTCGGTATCACTTCGCGACTGATCTTATCGCGATTCGGATTCATATTAAACGGCAGAAGCGACCAACGCAATGAGGCATCGTCTTCGTTATTACCCGACCAAAGAACCAAAGAAGGATGATTTCGTAACTTACAAACAACGGATATCACTTCTTGTTCAATAGCTTGCGCAAAGAACGAACGCTGCGGGTAGAAGCTGCAACCCATCACAAAATCCTGCCAGACCATAATGCCGTTCTCATCGCACAAATCAAAGAAATGATGATCTTCATAAACATTTCCACCCCAACAGCGTATCATATTACAATTCAAGTCTACAGCCATACGAATCGATTCATCTACCCATTGCTTGTCACGACTGTGCAAAGCATCCATCGGTACCCAATTTGTTCCATGAATAAATATGGGTTCACCGTTGACAATAAAACAAAAATGTCCTTGATCATTAGGTAGATTAATATCCGAAATATCCAATTTCACAGTGCGCAAACCTACCCGTTTCTGATCTGTAGCCAACACCTTCCCATCAGCATCAACCAATTCTACCTTTGCATCATACAATGTCGGTTCGCCATAGCCGCGCGGCCACCACAAATCGGCGTTTTTGATATCAATCGTGTGCCTCAATGCAGGCGCAACAATAACTTCACTTTCTTTAAACACTTCTTTCCCGTTGCGACTAAAGGTGAAGACAGCTTTAGTCTTATCGAACTTCTCGAACGGAAGATTCAACTGAATATCCGCAAAAACCCGTGCAGTATGAGCAGCCGTATCAACATTTGTCACCATATAATGCACATCTCGCAATCGCGCCGGTTCCAATACACGTAGTTTCACATCGCGCCATAAACCCGCACTAACCAAACGAGGCAATATATCCCAACCGTAAGTATGCGGTGCTTTGCGGACGCATATCGATTCGGCAGACGGGAAGTTGCCAATACTCAAAATGCCTAGCAGAAACTTCTGCCCTTCGAGCACTGACGAACGAAGAATCACCTGCAACAGGTTATCGCCACCCTTATTAACCAGATCAGTCACATCAAACGTATGCTCAATCATCATATC
Organism: Tannerellaceae bacterium; assembly: GCA_036734445.1. Taxonomy (GTDB): domain Bacteria; phylum Bacteroidota; class Bacteroidia; order Bacteroidales; family Tannerellaceae; genus Parabacteroides. The sequence goes on along the minus strand of DAIMYP010000016.1, from coordinate 49,500 downwards.
TTCTGCTTTTCCAACAAGTTTTCCATTCAACCAGACATCTGCCAGGCAATCGATTCCACCAAAAGAAAGCTGCAAACGTTCGCCATCCACCAATTGTGGTGATGCAAAGGATTTGCTGTAACACCACTGATAAGCTTCCCACGAACGCAGATCGTTCACATTATTCCCCACCATCGGATCTTTAATCAATCCCGCCTTCAATAAGTCGAGCTCTACATTTCCAGGTACTTGTGCCACAATCTCAGACACTTTGATCTGTTTCATTCCTTCTGGAGAAGTCACGGCAACAGACGGCTGTTTCCAATACGACAACTGCCACTTTCCATTAAGCGAAATAACGGATTGCGATTCCCCCACAGAGAACTGGGCAATCGAAACAAAGAGCAAAAGCAGAAAAACATTAATTCTATTCATGATACACAGATTTATAAACAGAAAGGACTCTTATTCTTTCCATCCAGCAAATGTAATTGTTTAGAAGCAATTAATCAAGGAAAAATCATACAGACTCCCATCCGAACTTTGTATTAGTCATGAATAATTTATGCATAAGTACAAATACATTTATCGGCTCATATATATGGTCCGATCAAGCCACAATATATGGTCTGATCGGTTTATATATGTGGTCCGATTGAACTACCTATATGAGCCGAAACATTTATAAGGATAAAAACATAAAT
>DAIMYP010000016.1:0-48717 GCA_036734445.1 Tannerellaceae bacterium | reverse complement strand
GTCCGATTGAACTACCTATATGAGCCGAAACATTTATAAGGATAAAAACATAAATCCATCTGTAGTTTAACGATATTAGTTGACTACATCTAATCTAATTTGTAAAGGGAGTTGACTCAATTAATATCGAGTTCCAATAAAGATAGCCAAGAGTATTCATCTCGTGCAATTTTCAAGGAAACATGGCAAATCCGAATATTATCCTTATATTTGTGTCGAAAAAGGATTTGGAATGGACAACTATATCGTATCGGCAAGGAAATACCGCCCATCAACATTCCAAAGTGTGATAGGTCAGAAGGCTCTGACAACGACACTGAAGAATGCCATACAAAGCAACAAGTTGGCGCATGCATATCTGTTCTGCGGGCCGCGTGGGGTAGGTAAAACATCATGTGCCCGTATCTTTGCCAAGGCCATCAATTGTCTGAATCCGGCTGCCGATGGCGAAGCTTGCAACGAATGCGAGTCGTGCCGCGCGTTCAACGAACAACGTTCGTATAACATCCATGAGCTGGATGCTGCGTCGAACAACTCGGTAGATGAGATTCGTTCATTGATCGATCAGGTACGTATTCCACCTCCAATCGGAAAATATAAAGTATTCATCATTGATGAAGTACATATGCTTAGTGCTGCGGCATTCAATGCATTCCTTAAAACATTGGAGGAACCGCCTCAGCATGCCATATTTATTCTAGCCACAACAGAGAAGCAAAAGGTTCTGCCTACAATCATTTCACGTTGCCAGGTATACGATTTCTCTCGTATCACGGTACAAGATATGGTTGAGCATCTCGAATATGTAGCCTCACAGGAAGGTGTTACCGCTGAACCCGAAGCATTGAATATCATTGCACAAAAAGCTGATGGCGGTATGCGCGATGCACTATCGATATTCGATCAAGTTGTCAGCTTCACCAAAGGAAATATCACTTATCAGGCAGTCATAAATAATCTGAATGTACTCGATTACGAATACTATTTCCGCCTCACTGACAATATTCTGAATGGAAAGATTCGTGGGGCACTTCTGACATTGAATGAGATTTTGAGCAAAGGGTTCGAAGGACAAAATATTATTTCAGGACTCGCATCTCATTTCCGAGATCTGTTGGTTTGCAAAGATGAATCGACGCTGATTCTTTTTGAAGTAGGCGCATCAATACGTGAGAAATATAAAGAGATGGCAAAACGTTGCTCTGACCACTTTCTCTATAAGGCTTTGGAACTTGCTAACACGTGCGATCTTAACTATCGCAACAGTCATAACAAACGTTTGTTATTAGAGTTAACTCTCATTCAGATGTGTCAACTCAACATGCCCGACAACTCCGACGACAATAAAAAAAAAGAACTGATTAAACCGCTCCCTACCGGAGAAGCACCTCAGAGTCAAACACAGCAACCCGTACAAGCGCAATCGCAACCCGCAGGTAACATTAAAACGACACCTACATTCACTTCGGCTGTTTCGCCGCAGGCAACCACCGTATCAGAGACTCAACAGCAAGCACGAACTACATTAAAACAATCGCGTCCACATACCAGTTTATCAATCAAAGGAGTCTCAAATGAACAGACTCAGCAGGAAGAACCCAGTGGCAGCGAACCTTCAAAAAAAGAAGATATAATTGCATCCTTCACACAAGACGAACTTTCGAATGCATGGAACGAATATACTTCACTCCTTAATGTAAAAAGAGCTTTTTTAAAAAACATCATGCTCAGTTGTAAACCCAAATTGAAAGAGAACTATCTATTTGACATAGCTGTTCAAAATCCCGAACAACAAGATGAGTTAAGCAACAGCTGCTTTGACATTCTTCAATACTTGCGCACTCACCTTAAAAACAATCACATACAAATGAGCACTCACATCATTGAAGCCGAAGAAGGACATCTGCCTTTCACCGCTTCAGAAAAATATAACTATCTCTTGCAAATCAATCCGATGTTGGAAAAGCTAAAAGATGAATTCAATCTATCATTCGACAGATAAATTTCCGAAAACATACATCGCCTAGATACAATAAAGGCACCTCTGCAATAGAGATGCCTTCACTTTTATCATAAACGATTCGTTATCTTTTCAATTACATTTCGCGAATCCAGATATTACGATAGCTGATTGGCTGACTTGGGTCGCCATGAGCTTGCAGAAGGATTGGACCTGCATCATGCTTAATCACCTTCGGAAATCCGATATATTCGGTTGTTCCTAAGATTGTTGTATTGTTCTGAAGAACAATGCCATTCTGAATAATGGTGATATGAGGCGGAATACGATAAGTTCCATCTTCCTTGAAGATTGGAGCCGAATAAATAATATCGTAAACATTCCATTCACCCGGTTTACGCATAGCGTTAACCAATGGAGGAGTTTGTTTATAGATACTACCTGTCATACCATTTACATAAGTCTCATTGTTGTAGCAATCCAATACTTGTACTTCATACTTGCCCTGCATGTAGATACCGCTGTTTCCGCGAGCCTGGCTCGAACCAGTGATTCCAGTCGGAACACACCATTCGATATGCAACTGGTAGTTGTTGAACTTACGTTTTGTCTGAATGTCACCTGATTTCTTGTTTACTGTAATAACTCCGTCATGAACATTCCATTCAGCAGGACCGCCTTTAGCACTTTCCCAAGCAGAAAGATCTTTGCCGTCAAACAATACAATAGCATCAGAAGGAGCAGAATTAGTCTTAATATCACCCGGAGTAACTACTTTTGGCTGAGGTGTCCAATATTCAGACATTCCCGGCTTCATAGGTTCCTGCTGAGGATACGTTTTCTGACCTTCCTGTGCATTCATTCCGCCTACACACATGCAGGCTAATGTTGCCATAGCAACTTTTGTAATCATACTTTTCATCATGGTCTAAATTTTTAAGTTTAGAAATTTTGCTGACAAAATTACTAAAAATTAAATATCACGATACTTTATAGTCACTTTTTACCTATATTAAACACTTTTATGGTTGAAGAGACGTTGTTCTGCGAGAGCTTCAAATTTAGTGCTTGGCAAACCATAATTGCAATAAGGATAAATACTTATACCGCCACGCGGAGTAAATATTCCCGTCACTTCAATATATTTTGGATGCATCAGAGCTATTAAATCTTTCATGATGATATTTACACAATCTTCATGAAATGCCCCATGATTACGGAAACTGAACAGATAAAGTTTCAAACTTTTGCTTTCAACCATCTTTTCTGCCGGTATATAATCAATGTATATCGTTGCAAAATCTGGTTGTCCGGTTATTGGGCAAAGACTCGTAAACTCCGGACAATTGAAATGGACCCAATAATCATTATCCTGATGCTTGTTGGTAAACGATTCCAATACTTCAGGAGCATAATCCTGTTTATACACCGTTGAATGGCCCAACTGATGTATCTCGTTGTCTTCTACTCGAGTGCTCATTATTCTTTCTGATTCTGATTTTTTCTTTCCAAATACTTTTCCAATCCTTCACGACGAAGTTTGCATGCCGGACAATGACCGCACCCATCGGCAGGGATACCATTATAGCAAGTAAGTGTCTCATTGCGAACCAAGTCAAACACTCCCAATTCATCCGCCAACTGCCATACTTCACTTTTATCTCTGTTCATCAATGGAGTATGAATAACAAACTGTTCATCCATAGCCAGATTGAGCGTCACATTCAAAGAACGAACGAACGTGTCGCGACAATCGGGGTATCCACTGTAATCAGCTTCAGAAACACCAGTTACCAGGTTGAATATTCCACGACTTCTGGCCCAAATAGCTGCAAACGTAAGGAACACCATGTTCCTGCCAGGTACAAAAGTATTGGGATAAGTATCTTGAGGTTTTTCCTTATCCATCTCAATCGAACTATTGGTCAAGGAGCAATTCCTGTCCAACTGGCTTATCAGCGAGATATCCATCAGTTTGAAAGGTACATTTGCATTTGTTGCAATCTTCTCAGCAATCTTTGTTTCCAACGAATGTTTCTGCCCATAAATAAAGCAGACGGCTTCCACACGTTCGAAATGTTTCTTTGCCCAAAACAGGCATGTGGTCGAATCTTGTCCACCGGACAAGCAGACCAATGCAGCATTCTGATGTTTCATCTTATTTGGTCTCCAAGTCTTTTGAACCAAAACATAAAGGTAAAAGGGCTTCAGCACTCTCGGCAATCATCACACTCTTTGTTCCACAAAGCATCACCTTCATTTTCCGACCATAACGTTGTTCCGTCTCCAACAAAACCTGCCGGCATCCACCGCACGGCGAAATACTTTCGACCTGTTTTCCTCCTGTTGCAGCAGCAATAGCCAGTGCAACAACAGGAACATCAGGATACTGATGACCCGCATGAAATAGAGTGACACGTTCGGCACATAATCCCGATGGATAAGCAGCATTCTCTTGATTACTACCTGTAACAATAACACCATTGGCAAGTTTTGCTGCCGCTCCAACATGAAATTTTGAATATGGAGCATACGAATGTTCGGTTGCTTTGATCGCCGCATTCATCAATGGCAAGTCTTCATCGGGTAACTCCGACAAAGCATAAGTCATTATTTTCGTTTCAATCTTGAACTCTTTCATTGTTTTGATATTTATGAAGGCAAAAATAACACAAATCTACTTCAGAATAGCTATCTTTGCACAAAAATATGATTATATCAAGTTATGAGACTTAGTTTTAGAATGATTTCCCTGCTCACCGCATTGATCTTTTTATGTCCTCCTCAGGTAAAAAGTCAATGGAATACGTCAGCATACGAAAAATACATCAAACAATATAGCAATATAGCAGTCAAGCACCAAAAGGAATACCATATTCCAGCAAGTATCACTCTCGCACAAGGATTATTGGAATCAGGTGCAGGACTTAGTGAATTGGCCCGCGAGTCGAATAACCATTTCGGCATCAAATGCCACGCCGACTGGAGAGGCGCTAGAGTCTATCATGATGATGATGCACGCGGAGAATGTTTTCGCAAATATAACGACCCAGAGGAATCATACGAAGATCATGCTCACTTTTTGGCAGATCGTCCTCGTTACTCAACACTCTTCACTTTAGATATCAGAGATTATCAGGGCTGGGCAAGAGGTTTGCAACAATGTGGATATGCTACCGACAGAGCCTATGCAAACAGACTCATAAAAATCATCGAGGATTATGAACTGTATCGCTATGATTCGCAAAAAGAAAGCAAGCGTTCATACGGCAAACAGCCAAAAGTAGAACAGATTGGATTAAATTATAAATATACCGTATATATCACTCACGGACTTCTGTACGTTTATTCAAATGGAAGAGACAGTTTCGACGATATAGCGAATGCTTTAGGTTTCAAGGCAAAGAACTTGAGAAAATATAATGAAGTGCCTGAAGACTTCCCTCTCAAGAAAGACGATATTGTATATCTGGAGAAAAAGAAGAAGAAGGCAGACAAGCCTGATTATGACCATGTAGTTCAGGTAGGTGAATCTATGCACAGTATCTCACAGATGTATGGCATACAAATCAAGAGTTTATACAAACTAAATAAAAAGGACAAAGAATACATTCCTGCTGAAGGAGATGTACTCAAACTAAGATAAAATAAGAGAAAAGTAATATCTTTGCAAGATAAAATATAAAAGAAATGGGCGATCAGCGATATAATCTACGCGGTGTATCCGCATCAAAAGAGGATGTTCACAACGCAATAAAGAACATCGACAAGGGGATCTTTCCCAACGCATTCTGTAAAATCATTCCTGATATTTTGGGAGGAGATGCAGAATACTGCAATATTATGCATGCTGACGGGGCAGGTACAAAATCATCGTTAGCATATATGTATTGGAAAGAAACCGGCGACTTGTCCGTATGGAAAGGTATCGCACAAGACGCCTTAATTATGAACATTGATGATCTGCTTTGTATAGGAGCTACCGATAATATTCTTGTATCGTCGACAATCGGAAGAAACAAGATGCTTATTCCTGGTGAAGTCATTTCGGCCATCATCAATGGGACAGATGAGTTGCTGGCTGAACTGCGCGAATTAGGCGTAGGTTGTTATGCCACAGGCGGAGAAACAGCCGATGTTGGCGACCTGGTTCGTACCATCATTGTTGATAGTACGGTAACCTGCCGCATGAAACGTTCAGATGTAGTCGACAACAAACATATCCAAGGAGGAGATGTTATTGTCGGTATGGCATCCTTTGGACAGGCAACTTATGAGAAAAGTTACAATGGAGGGATGGGAAGCAACGGACTCACCTCTGCCAGACATGATGTCTTTGCTAAATATCTAGCCAGCAAATATCCGGAAAGTTTCGATGCTGCTGTTCCCAACGATCTGGTTTACTCGGGTAAATTAAAATTAACCGACCAGATTGCAGAACTGGGTATCGATGCAGGCAAACTGGTTCTATCGCCCACTCGCACCTACGCTCCGGTTATTAAAGTAATACTGGACAAGATGAGAACGGATATCCATGGGATGGTTCATTGCTCCGGTGGTGCACAGACAAAAGTAATGCATTTCGTAAACCGGAAACGTATTGTCAAAAATAATCTCTTCTCTATTCCACCGTTATTTCGTATTATTCAAGAGCAAAGTGGAACCGATTGGAGCGAAATGTATAAAGTTTTCAATATGGGACATCGGATGGAAGTATATGTTGCACCCGATAAAGCCCAAAAGATTATCGATATAACAAAAAGTTTCGGCATTGAAGCCCAAATTATCGGTTTCGTTGAAGAGTCAGAACATAACGAACTAATCATTGAAAGCGAAAAAGGGCGCTTTACTTATTAACTGCAAATGACTGAAAACAGCTTATTAAATAAATTGGATGGCTTAGTTAGTCGTTTTGAAGAAGTTGGCACGCTGATTACTGACCCGGCTGTCATCGCTGATATGAAACGGTTCGTCAAGCTCAATAAGGAATACCATGAGCTAGAAAAAATCGTTTTGCTCAGAAAAGAATACAAAAATATTCTCAATAGCATTCAAGAAGCGAGAGAAATACTAGACAAAGAACAAGATCCTGAAATGCGGGAAATGGCTCGTGAAGAATTCGAAACTTGTCATGCTCGAATCGCCCCCTTGGAAGAAGAGATCAAACTACAATTGATACCAACAGATCCACAAGATGATAAGAATGCAATTGTTGAAATTCGAGGAGGAACGGGTGGTGATGAGGCAGCTCTATTTGCAGGTGATTTATATCGCATGTATATAAAATATTGCGAATCAAAAGGCTGGAAAACAACAGTATCAACCAGTAATGAAGGTTCCGCAGGTGGTTTCAAAGAAATCATCTTCACTGTAAGCGGTGAAAAAGTATACGGAACACTCAAATATGAATCGGGAGTTCACCGCGTTCAACGAATTCCTGTAACTGAACAACAGGGACGCGTTCACACATCAGCAGCAACAGTTGCAGTATTACCGGAAGCCGATGAATTCGATGTCGAGATAAATGAAGGAGAAATCAAATGGGATACATTTCGTTCAGGAGGTGCCGGAGGACAGAATGTAAACAAAGTCGAATCAGGTGTACGACTTCGTTATACGTGGAAAAACCCTGTTACTGGCCTATCTGATGAAATACTTATTGAATGTACTGAAACTCGCGATCAGCCTAAAAACAAAGAACGGGCATTAACACGTTTGCGTTCATTTATTTATGACCGTGAACATCAAAAATATGTGGATGAGATTGCTCAGAAACGTAAAACTATGGTTTCGACAGGCGATCGTTCGGCAAAAATCCGCACTTACAACTATCCGCAAGGACGTATTACCGATCATCGAATCAATTATACCATATATAACCTTTCAGCATTTATGGATGGCGATATTCAAGATTGCATTGACCATTTGATTATAGCCGAGAATACGGAACGACTGAAAGAGGCAGAATTATAGAGAACTTGTATAAAACACTAAATATGAACAAGCAACAATTATTGGAAAATATTCAAAAGAAACAATCGTTCCTTTGCGTAGGGCTCGATACCGACATAAAAAAAGTTCCACAGCATCTATTAAAGGAAGAGGATCCGATTTTTGCATTTAATAAAGCAATCATCGATGCTACAGCAGACTATTGCGTTGCATTCAAGCCCAATATGGCCTTTTATGAAAGTATGGGAATGAAAGGCCTTATAGCTTTCGAAAAGACTATTGCTTATCTTCATGAGTACTATAAAGATCAATTTATTATAGCTGATGCCAAAAGAGGTGACATTGGCAATACATCAGCCATGTATGCTCAAACATTCTTCGATTATTATAAAGTTAATGCTGTAACGGTAGCTCCATATATGGGAGAAGACAGCGTCAAACCATTTTTACTGTATCCTGAAGCTTGGGTCATACTTCTAGCCTTAACGTCGAACAAAGGTTCGAACGATTTTCAATTGACGGAAGATGTTCATGGCAAAAAACTTTTTGAGAAGGTACTTGAAAAATCGCAGGAATGGGCAAACGATGAACAGATGATGTATGTTGTCGGTGCTACTCAAGGCAAAATGTTTTTGAATATCCGCAAATATGCACCCAGCCATTTTCTACTGGTTCCGGGAATTGGTGCCCAAGGTGGCAGCCTGGCAGAGGTGGCGCTCTACGGCATGAATGATCAATGTGGTTTGCTGGTTAACTCATCAAGAGCCATCATTTACGCTGACCATTCTGAGCAGTTTGCCCATTTTGCCCGTGAAGCAGCACATGCTGTACAACGTGAAATGGCCGGTTATTTACAAGATAAAGGAATTATTTCTTGCAAAGGATAGGCAGTCTCAATAATTTTCACCACTTTTGCAAAGTTCGTTTGAGATAGATTAGAACAATTGATACGTAAACAATAACAAGAATAGTAATGGAGTTCACTGCTCAACAGATAGCTAATGTATTAGGAGGCACCGTCGATGGCGATCCTGAGATTAAAGTAAATAACTTCTCAAAGATAGAAGAAGGAAAACCTGAGACACTAACGTTTTTGGCTAATCCTAAATACGAGCACTATATCTATAGTACAAAAGCGAGTATTGTATTAGTAAATAATAGTTTTGTTCCATCAGAGCCGATCGCTGCGACTTTAATTAAAGTTGCAAATGCTTATGCTTCACTGGCCATCTTGCTCGACATGGTGGAAAAAGCGAGAAGTAAAAAGACAGGCATAGCTTCCACGGCATTTATAGCTTCATCATGCAAAATGGGAGAAAACTGTTTCGTTGGACATTTTGCCTATATTGGTGAAAATACAATTATAGGAAAAGACTGCTACATCTATCCAAATACATTTATTGGAGATAACGTTACTGTAGGCGAAAATTGCATTTTATATCCTCATGCAACTATATACGAGGCTTGCAAGATTGGGAATAATTGCATCTTGCATGCTGGAAGTGTGATTGGATCTGACGGCTTCGGTTTTGCACCGGAAGGTGAGAGCTACAAAAAAATACCACAATTGGGAAATGTAATATTGGAAGATGATGTTGAAATTGGTGCAAATACAACTATCGACCGTGCAGTAATGGATTCAACTATTATACATAAAGGAGTCAAACTGGACAATTTGATTCAGATTGCCCATAATGTAGAAGTAGGTGAAAACACCGTTATGGCAGCCCAAGTAGGCATTGCTGGTTCTGCTAAAGTAGGACACCATTGTATGTTTGGAGGACAAGTAGGATTAGCTGGACATATTCATGTTGGTGATCATGTATCACTCGGAGCACAGAGTGGAATAGCCGGTAACGTTAAAGAGAATTCAATATTACTCGGTTCACCTGCATTCAACGTTAAGGAATATATGCGTTCTGTTGCTGTATACAAAAGGCTTCCAGAAATGTATCGTGCTATGGGACAGATGCAACAAGAAATAGAAAAGTTAAAGAATTTACTAAACAATAAGTAAGATGCAAAGACAAAAGACACTTGCTAAAAGTTTTTCAATGCAGGGAAAAGGTCTGCACACGGGTCTGAATATACAAATAACTTTTAACCCAGCACCTGAAAATCAAGGTTATAAAATCAAACGTGTCGACCTGGAAGGACAACCTATCATTGATGCGGTTGCTGAAAATGTAGTAGGCACACAAAGAGGTACTGTATTATCCAAAAATAATATTCAAGTCAGCACCATTGAACATGCAATGGCAGCTTTATATGGTAACGAAATAGATAATTGTTTGATTGAAGTTAATGCACCGGAATTTCCTATTCTAGACGGTAGTTCCAAATACTTCTCTGATGAGATACAAAAAGTGGGAACTGTAGAACAAAATGCACCAAAAAACTTCTACATTGTCAAACATAAAATTGAAGTCAAAGATGAAGAATCTGGATCTTCTATCGTTATCCTTCCTGACGATAAATTCAGTGTAAATGTCTTGATTTCATTTGATTCTCCAGTATTGACCAATCAGTATGCAACGATGGACAATCTGAGTCAATTTCCGACAGAAATTGCTGCATCTAGAACCTTTGTGTTTGTTCGTGAAGTAGAAATGCTGTTGCACAACAACCTAATAAAAGGGGGTGATTTAGATAACGCAATCGTTATATACGATAAAAAAGTATCTCAAGAATCTTTAGATCAATTAGCTGACGAGTTACATATTCCGCATAAAGATGTAAAGGAATTAGGCTATATCAACAATAAACCTTTAGTGTACGACAATGAACCGGCACGTCATAAACTTATTGATGTAATGGGTGATATTGCATTGATTGGGAGACCCTTATTGGGACGTATTATTGCTACCCGCCCAGGTCATAAAATCAATACACAAATGTCGCGAAAGATTCGCAAAGACATTAAGCTTAACGAAGTTCAAGGGCCTGTTTACGATCCCAATGCAACTCCGATTATGGATATAAACCGTATTCGCGAACTCCTTCCCCACCGCTATCCAATGCTTTTAGTGGATAAAATCATTGAACTTGGTGGTAATTATATTGTAGGTATCAAGAATATAACATCAAATGAACCGTTTTTCCAAGGACATTTTCCTCAAGAACCAGTTATGCCTGGTGTTCTTCAAATAGAAGCAATGGCACAAACGGGTGGTTTACTAGTTCTGAACTCAGTGGATGAACCAGAACGATACTCGACCTATTTTATGAAGATTGATGGAGTTAAGTTCAGACAGAAAGTAGTTCCAGGAGATACTTTAATCTTACGTTTACAAATGATTGAACCTATACGTCACGGTATTTCGACGATGAAAGGTTATATATTTGTAGGCGATAAACTGGTAAGCGAAGCCGAATTCACAGCACAAGTAATTAAAAATAAATAACAAACAATTAAGAAATGACGAAGATATCTCCATTAGCAGTCGTTGACCCAGAAGCGCAAATCGGTCAAAACACTCAAATTGACCCATTTGCTATCATATCCAAAGATGTTATCATTGGTGATAATTGCCATATTTTTCCGCATGTCGTCATCTTTGATGGCGCTCGAATTGGCAATAATTGCAATATTTTCCCCGGAGCTGTCATTGCGGGTATTCCTCAAGACCTAAAATTCAAAGGTGAAAGGACTACTGCTGAAATCGGAGACAATACAACTATACGAGAATGTACAACAGTTAACAGAGGAACTGCTTCAAAAGGAAAAACAGTTATTGGAGAGAATTGCCTAATCATGGCATACTCGCACATTGCTCACGATTGTTTTCTTAATAATCACATCATTATTGGGAATGCGTCCCAAATTGCTGGAGAAGTAAGAATCGACGATTTTGCTATAATCAGTGGAGGCGTACTCGTTCATCAGTTCAGCCGTATTTCCAAACACGTGATGATACAGGGCGGTTCAAGAGTAGGCAAAGATATTCCTCCCTATACATTAATTGGGCGAGACCCCATAACTTATTGTGGAATAAATATTGTCGGTTTACGAAGACGTGGATTTACCAATCAGCAGGTATTTCTGATCCAAGATATCTATCGCACGCTCTACACGAGGGGGCTTAATAATACAGAAGCATTGAAGGCAATCGAAACTGAATATGAACCAAGTGAAGAAAGAGATCTGATACTGAATTTCATCAAATCTTCTGAACGAGGAATTGTAAGAGGTTCTATTGATGATTAGTATAGCATATAGAATATTTTATTAACTTTGGTGCAACAATAATAGAAATTACAATTATGATATTTAGATTTTTAATTCTATCTGACGAAGTCGATGACTTCAAACGTGAAATTAAAATTGACTCTGAAGCTACGTTTCTGGATCTATATAATATTATTATGGATTCAGTAGGCTACACAAAAGATCAGATGTGTTCTTTCTTTATCTGCGACGAAGATTGGAGCAAAAAGACTGAAATCACTTTAGTCGAGATGGATACATCTTCTGAAGTAGATAACTATATAATGAAAGATACTGTTCTGGATCAGCTTTTAGAAGACGAACATCAAAAACTTCTATTTGTGTTCGATTATCTAACAGAACGTGCATTTTTCATGGAGTTAAGAGAAATCATCACGGGCAAGAGTTTAGACAAACCAGTTTGTAGTAAATCAGTCGGACAACCACCTGTACAAATCATGTCCTTTGATGAAGTTGAATCAAAGAATGCTAATTCTGACTTAGGAGAAGATTTTTATGGAGACTCAGAATATGACGAAGATGAACTAGACAAAGATGGTTTTGAAGGATTAAGTGATGGTCCATTAGATAATCCTTACGATGACGACCGCTATTAATGAAGTGTCTAATTATCATCTTAGGTCCGACCGGAGTCGGAAAAACTGAATTAAGTCTGCATATAGCAGAACATTTCAATTCGCCCATAATTTCTTCCGACTCCCGTCAGCTTTACAAAGATCTTATTATAGGAACAGCAGCACCAACTAGTGAACAATTATCACGAGTAAAACATTATATGGTTGGGAAACTGTCACTTAACGATTATTATAGTGCTAGTAATTTTGAAGAAGATGTAATTAATCTTCTAAATAAATTATATCAAACACATGAAGTTGTTGTGATGACAGGAGGCAGCATGATGTATATTGATGCTGTAACAAAAGGAATTGACGATATTCCGACAGTGACACAAGAAATAAGAGAGGAAATATATAAGCAATACAATGCTGAAGGCTTAGCGCCTATCCTTGAAGAATTAAAACAAATAGACCCAGAACACTATGCTATTGTCGACCACAATAATTATAAGCGTGTTATTCATGCTGTAGAAATTTGTCGCATGACAGGACGCCCTTATTCATCTTTTAGAACAAACAGCCGTAAAGTCCGTCCATTCAAAATTATACAAATAGGACTTAATAGAGACAGAGACGAATTATATAACAGAATCAATCAACGTGTTGATCAAATGATGAGCAACGGATTTTTAGATGAAGCAAGAAAAGTTTATCCCTTTCGTGAACTGAACTCACTAAACACTGTAGGGTACAAAGAACTATTCAAATATCTTGAGGGCATATGGACGCTTAATTTTGCTGTTGATAAAATAAAAAGGAATACTCGAGTATACGCAAGAAAACAGATAACTTGGTTTAAACGTGATGACAGCATCAAATGGTTCCATCCAAACGATGAAAAAGAAATTATATCCTATCTGGATAAAGAGACATTGTCTACTTAAAACTTACTTCTAATTACTTTTCTTTTTAGGAGTAACGAAAGCCGAATAAAGCTGAAAAATAGCAGCAATCGTAAGACAAATAATCCATTCCTTGCGATGAGCGAACATTAGAGCAGATGATGCGATACATAACAAACCGGCAAAAATATTAAAACGTTGCAAACGGCGTGATCGGAAATCCATATCCTTTACCGGAATTGTAAAATAATAAACCGCGACACCTGCGGCGCCTACTGCAAATACATAGGAAGCAATAGTTGGCGAACTTACATGCAATATTGCACCCACCAAAATTAAAATGGCTGAAACTATGAATAAAAAAAATTTAACTTTATCACTCATCCTTCTACTTTTTATCTTCAATTATAAACACATCTTCATTAGCCTTCTTCATAAAATACTCTTCACGGGCAAAACGTTCCAATCCTTCTTTATCGGTTTGAAGATCGCTAAGTTTTTTGCTATTAACATCTATTTCTTCTTGGTAATGCTTTATTTCTTTTTCTAAACTACGAATCTTTTCATCATAAGTAAAGCGCTTATACAAACTGCTATCGCCTACAGTAAGTGTAAGAATCAAAAAAACAATTGTCACAAGCCAGTAAGAATTGATTTTCGACAAATACTTTGTATAAAATTCTTTTATATGTAACATTGTAATTTTAGTTTTCACAAAGATAAGACTAGTCGAGAACATAAAAAACGAATAAATTCATTTTATGCCAAAGCACAACTTATCTTCGCTGTTCAAGGACAAAGATAATGCAATTTCAGATAAGCCAATATTGAAAAAGTCAAAAATATTATGGAAGAAAAACAAACCCATTAAAAGAGACGTCCGTCTCAAAATTTCTTTATCAAAAAGGAAGGATTGATTCGAAGATATATTCCGGCTGAAAAGCTTGTATGACTACCAACAGATAAAGACGCATCATCTTTTTCATGAAATGTACTTCTAAACTGCTGATAGATATCCATATCAATCCCCAAAGCATAGCCTTTTGCTAATGGATATGAATATTCAAAACCAAAATATACGTTTGAAGGATCTTCAATTGTTGCGTCTTTTATCTTTGTCGATATCGCTCCAAAATAAGGTATTCCATATAAAGAAATAAAATCGTGACACTTCCAATATGAAGTTTTTATGCGAAAAGAAGAAATATCCGCTGATGCACGTAAATATAATCCATAGCCTTTATTGAAAGGCCATAATTCTCCAGACTGCTGATAATAGCCCGTCATATCTGCTTCAAGATTAATATTTTTCAATGCTCTATGGTTAATATTCCAAAGTGTACCTATTCCAAAAGAACCATTCATCAAGGTCTCTACCGAATAATTCTGATCAAATTCTCCACCTCTATGTTGAGTCAACCCTTGTATTGGTATATAAAAATGGAACAAAGATTTTGGATCATTAAATTTCAAACGAGAAGAAAGACCTACAGTAAACGCTTCCTTATGTGTATCATCTTTAAACATAAAACTCTGCCAATTCACCCATGAATCTAAATCGACATAATGGGACGCATATAATAATTGAAAACCCATTTCAGGATCTGCAGTCAAATTTAACTCGGGGAAATATAAAGGTTCAATCAAATTATGATTTGCTGCACCATATAAAGTTCCCAAAATGATATTCACATGTTCAGACAAAGCCACTTGTGCCCTTAATACTGGGAGAATATGAAAACCTTTCTCTGTTTGCGCCCCTTGCCACGTAGCAATATCCTGATAAGCCATGTTTGGATACTTATTTGCTCCCCAATATCTCAGCAAATGAACTCCTGCTTCAAATTTCAAATTTTTAAGTGGATAATAAACAGCTTTCCCCTGAAACCAAAATCCAGGTAATGTATATCCTTTCATATAAGATCCCGAGAATTCATTATCTTTAAAAAAATTCAAATTATCGATACTTACAAACAATTGACCTACAGATTCTGGAGAAATATGATAATCTGACTTATACACATTCTCCGGAATTTGAGCCGATAAAAAAGAAAAAATAGAAATCAACTCAAAAAAGAAGAATCCATATAAAGAATGAACAAAGTTTTTCGTTACTAAATGCATTTTCATGAAATACGTATTTGATGCAAACGTACACATTTATTCATTAAAGTAAGATTGTAACATGAAATAAATTCTTCATATATGCTACATCCGCTCCATTTATAGCATTTTTAACCAAACAAGCCTCTTTTATGACCAGTGATGTATAAAGAATAAATCGTATTTTTGCGACATAAATGGTTAATGTATGAATTTATGTAAAATATTTTTTTCAACTTTGCAGACGATTCTGATTCTACTTGCAAAATATTTATTTCTGAATAATGGGAAAGGTTTCTTTTATTAATAAAATAATCGCTACTGGATTCGGATCCGGGTATTCACCATTTGCTCCAGGAACGGCAGGAGCTTTATTAGCAACTATCGTATGGGTTATACTTTCTTTTATCATACCCCTTGAATTCATGTATATTGTTACAATTATTCTTGTTGCGGTATTTACTGTCTTAGGTATCAGTTCGGCAAATGCAGTTGAAAGTATTTGGGGGAAAGATCCAGCCCGCGTTGTTATTGATGAAATGGTCGGCGTTTGGATCCCTTTAATAATAGTTCCTGGCAGAAATATTTGGTTCATAGTAGGTGCATTTGCATTATTTCGACTATTTGATATATTCAAACCATTAGGCATTCGAAAAATGGAAAATTTCAAAGGAGGAATTGGTGTCATGATGGATGATATTTTGGCAGGTGTATATAGTTTTATTATATTATTGGGGGCAAGATGTTTAATTGGGTAAAGACTAGTGCAATTGCTTTTTCTGAAAGAGGAGGAATTTTCATGTTCATGCGAGCACAATTTACCTCTCAGATAGCTAGCATTGTAGACTTTGTCATTACCATCCTTTTAGTAAAATTATTCTACATCTATTATGTCTATGCAACATTCATCGGATCTGTTTGCGGTGGTATTGTGAACTGCATACTGAATTACGTATGGACTTTCAAATCAAAAGATTGTATTAAGCGTTATGTCTTTTACAAATATATTTTGGTGTGGACATGTAGTATAATGCTAAATACATGGGGTACATATTTGCTAACAGAGACAATAAGTAGAAACCCTTGGGTAAAAAAGGCACTCAATGTCTATATTGATGATTTGTTCGTCTTTTCAAAAGGTGTTGTATCACTACTTGTTGGATTTATTTGGAATTACAATATGCATAGAGCCTTTGTATATAAGAATATACATGTAAAAGGCATTTTTGCTAAAAAATGAATAGAATAAAAAAATAGAAATATGACAGCTTTTAAAGTTTGTAGAGACTGGGCACAACAAATGATTTACAAAATCATAAATCCTCTTGTGCATTGGATGATTAGAATTGGTATTACTCCTAATTTTATCACAACGACAGGGTTAGTACTCAATATTCTGGCAGCTTGTATTTTTCTTTATGCCGGAATGCGAGGAAATCGTGAAGATTACTTTTATATTGGCTGGGGTGGCGGCATTATTTTATTTGCCGGCTTATTCGATATGATGGATGGTCAAGTCGCACGTATCGGAAAAATGAGTTCAACTTATGGTGCGCTCTATGATTCTGTATTAGATAGATATAGTGAACTGACCGTATTTTTTGGTATTTGCTTTTACCTGATTACACAAGGTTATGTCATTAGTTCTATCATTGCTTTTATAGCTTTGATTGGCTCACTAATGGTTAGCTATGTTAGAGCACGAGCTGAAGGATTAGGATTAGAATGCAAAATGGGCTTTATGCAGCGTCCTGAGAGAGTAGTCCTTACAGGACTAGGTGCATTGCTTTGTGGTATTTTTGGACCGATAATGGAATACAATACGATATTTCAACCTATACTGTGGTTCGTTATTCCATTGTTTTTCGTTGCATTATTTTCCAACATTACTGCATTCAGCAGGCTCAATCATTGCCGCAAATTACTGAACAAAGGAGATAAAGATGATTAAAGGCAGTAAATTTCCATCACGTAAAGAGACTTTTATTGTTATTGGAATCAGTACTATATTCTTACTGCTAACAGCAACGTTAGTTGGACTTCGACCCGAGCACATTCTTTTGTGCCTTTTATTTCTAGTGTTATTCTTTATTGGTCCAAACACGCGGAAACTGGCAGTAGCTCTAATTCCGTTCATTTTATTTGGTATCTCTTACGATTATATGCGAATATATCCAAACTACCAAGTAAATTCGATAGATATAAAAGGTCTATATAACCTTGAGAAAAGTCTATTTGGTATTAATGAAGGTGGAAATATCATTACTCCATGTGAATATTTTTCGATACACCATTGTACGACGGCTGATATCTTTGCAGGCATATTTTATCTTTGCTGGGTTCCTGTTCCTATTGCTTTCGGACTATGGTTATATTTCAAAGACAAATATTTATACCTAAAATATGCAATGGTATTCTTATTTGTAAACCTAATTGGCTTTGCCGGTTATTATATTCATCCGGCAGCTCCACCTTGGTATGCCATTAATTACGGATTCACACCTATAATAAATACACCCGGTAATGTTGGCGGGTTAGGAAGATTTGATCAACTTATAGGTATTCCTATATTCCATTCTATCTATGGACGCAATGCAAATGTATTTGCAGCCGTACCTTCTCTACATGCAGCTTATATGCTTGTTGCTCTTATATATGCAACAATGAAAAGATGTAATATAGTAATTATCACTCTTTTCTTCATAATAATGGTTGGTATTTGGTGTACTGCAGTATATGCCTCTCATCATTATATAATAGATGTAACATTAGGCATTATATGTGCTATACTTGGGACGTTAATCTTCGAGAGAGGACTTTTAAAACTAAATGGCTTCAAAAAGTTTGTTTCAAGTTACTATAATTATATCAAATAGAAACATGATACTTCTTTCAGACCAAAAGTGATTTACTATTGACCTTTTAGAAACATAAAACACGTCCTAACTTTACAAACAAAAAGTTAGGACGTTTATGTATAAGAAAGTAATTACAACTATTTTACTGATTGTTTTAAGTGCATGCGATTTAATAGATTATCATCCTTACGATGGTCGTCTATCCATTTCAGATCGAGACATAAATGCTAAGAACATTAAAATCATAGAAGAGGAGACCCAAAATAAAGATACCATACGCTTTGTCATGATAGGTGATACTCAACGTAGCTATGATGAAACAGAAGATTTTGTAGAAGACATCAACAAAAGAGATAGCATTGATTTTATCATCCACGGAGGAGATATAGCGGATTTTGGCATGACTAAAGAATTTGAATGGACAGTCAAAATTCTGGACAATCTCAAAGTGCCTTACGTGGCTATACTAGGAAATCACGATGTTATTGGAAATGGAGACGAAGTATATCGCAAATTATACGGAAACGAAAACTTTTCATTTATCGCACATGATATAAAATTTGTCTGTCTCAATACCAACGCCATCGAATATGATTATTCTCATCCGGTACCCTATTTCGATTATATAAAAAAACAATATCAAGATACTATAGGATATAAACGTACGGTTGTTGCAATGCATGCTCCTCCTGAATGTGAGCAGTTCGATAATAATGTCAAAGATGTATTTCAATACTATATTAAACAATTTCCGAATCTAATGTTTTGTCTACATGCCCATAATCATAACTTGTCAGTCACCGATATTTTTGGTGATGGAATCATTTATTACGGATGTAGCAGCATTTCCAAACGTAATTATTTACTATTCACAATTACTCCTAACGGTTACACCCATGAAGTCATCAATTTTTAAAATAATAATATTCCTTCTATTCATTCAGACAGCTTTATTTGCTCAAGAGAATTTGTATGATAAACATATCTATCATTATACTTCTATTTGGAACTCACTTATTCCTCGCTACGCAAAAATACAGTATGCAGGATCTATGGGAATATTTTCTATTGGACCAGGGTGGAATTATGGCCATGACCATTGGGAAACAGATGCTTTGTTTGGTATTGTTCCACGTTATTCGGATAAACACGCCATGGCTACATTCACGCTCAAACAGAACTATCTCCCATGGAACATTTCTATAAACAAACATTTTTCATTTGAACCTTTAGCAACAGGTTTGTACCTCAATACCCTATTAGATGGAGATTTTTGGGTTAAACAACCATCAAGATATCCCAAAAAATACTATACATTTTCTACACGTATAAGAGCTCATATCTTTGTTGGAGAACGCTTCACTCTTAATCTGCCAAAAGAAAGAAGTTGGCATAAATCACTTACTTTCTTTTATGAATTAAGTACCTGTGACATGTACCTTATCAGTGCCATAGGAAACAGATATTTGAAACCCAAAGATTACTTAAGTCTTTCTTTTGGGCTTAAAATGCAAATCCTTTAAAAGAAAAAAATGGCTATGCCAATTATGACATAGCCACTTTCCAGTTAATCTTTCTTTGGAAAGATTAGCCTAAATAGGATTTGAGGAGCTTGCTACGCGTACCTTGTCTTAATCTTCTGATTGCTTTTTCCTTGATCTGGCGGACGCGCTCACGTGTGAGCCCAAATTTGTCGCCAATCTCTTCTAATGTCATCTCCTGACAACCAATACCGAAAAACATTTTGATTATCTC
This sequence comes from Tannerellaceae bacterium, assembly GCA_036734445.1. Taxonomy (GTDB): domain Bacteria; phylum Bacteroidota; class Bacteroidia; order Bacteroidales; family Tannerellaceae; genus Parabacteroides. The sequence goes on along the minus strand of DAIMYP010000016.1, from coordinate 28,402 downwards.
ACTTTCTCTTTCGGTTAATGTAGCAAGTGCTCTGTCAATTTCTTTGGACAATGATTCGTTCATCAACGACCGGTCTGCAATAGGGGCATCATCGTTCACCAACACATCCAAGAGGCTGTTATCTTCACCTTCAACAAACGGAGCATCCACAGAGATATGTCTTCCTGAAACTTTTAATGTATCAGAAATCTTATCTACTGGAATATCCAATTCGTCTGCAAGTTCTTCCGGCGACGGTCTGCGTTCATTTTCCTGTTCAAATTTTGAGAAGGCTTTCGTGATTTTATTCAACGAGCCTACCTGATTCAATGGCAAACGAACAATTCTTGACTGTTCAGCCAAAGCCTGCAGAATTGATTGGCGAATCCACCATACAGCATAAGAAATAAACTTGAACCCTCTTGTTTCATCAAATTTCTCGGCAGCCTTAATCAATCCCAAATTACCTTCATTAATTAAATCCGGTAAACTTAGACCTTGATTCTGATACTGCTTTGCTACAGAAACGACGAAACGCAAATTAGCTCTTGTCAACTTCTCAAGTGCCTTCCGGTCTCCTCTTTTAATAGCCTGTGCCAATTCCACCTCTTCTTCAACTGTAATAAGATCCTCACGACCAATTTCTTGGAGATACTTATCAAGCGAAGCGCTTTCTCGATTGGTAATGGACTTTGTAATCTTTAACTGTCTCATCCAACAAATTTATAATGCAATTCGGGTGCAAAAATAACAAATTTCAAGCAAAGCAATTGGTCGAAAGCACCCGACATCCGACCAATTATGAACCTTTAACAAACAATGAGCCTAATAAGTTCAAAATGCTTATTATTATAACTTTATTTTATCATTGAGCCAAATCAATAGCGAAGATTTTCATTCGTCCATTTGGATAAAATCCTTTGATCACCAAATATTGTTCATCAGAACTTCCTTTCAACAATCTATCGACCATACTCTCAAGTTGTTCTGGATTAGTCATCTTCACATCATTTACATCCATAATGATAAAACCTTTCTTAATGCCGGCTTCTCTTAACTTTCCATTCATAATGCCTGTAACCTCGATACCATAGCTGACACCCAAGTTTTTCTTCTGTGCATCTGTCAAAGATTTAAAGGCAGCTCCCAAAACATCAGCCGTATCTCCTCCTCCTTTTATAACTGAAGTACTTCCCTGTGCATTACGAAGTTCGATCTTAAATACCTTTGTAGTACCAGCTCTGTCAATAGTGACATCAACTTTATCACCAGGACGATATTTTGTAATCTGCTCTTGAAGCGCATTGGCCGATTTAACCTTTGCTCCATTGACAGCTACAATCACATCTCCTTTTTCGATACCAGCTTCTTTGGCAACACTACGTTCTGCGAAACCTCCGACATAAGCTCCTTCCAGAACTTTTACCTTGGCTTTATCTTCATCAGGGACATTCTGAGCATCCATAATTTGAACACCAAGTACAGCACGTTGAACTGTTCCATACTGCTTTAAATCTGCAGCAACTTTACCGGCAATACTAATAGGTACTGCGAATGAGTATCCAGCATAATTACCAGTTTCAGAATAAATAGCTGTATTAATACCCACTAATTCGCCCTTCGTATTTACCAAAGCGCCGCCACTATTACCCGGATTCACAGCAGCATCTGTCTGAATGAATGATTCAATTTTACTTTTGTCAGAACCTAAAGCAAGTCCACCACGGCTTTTAGCACTAACAATACCAGCTGTCACTGTAGATGTAAGATTAAATGGATTACCAACAGCCAAAACCCATTCACCGACTTTCAACTTTTCTGAATCTCCAAATGGAATTGTCGGTAAATTCTTAGCATCAATTTTTATCAATGCAATATCTGTGGTTGGATCGGTGCCCACTAATTTGGCCTTGAATTTACGATTATCATTTAATGTCACTTCCAGCTCATCGGCACTATCAATCACATGATTATTTGTAATAATATAACCATCAGTAGAAATAATCACACCTGAGCCTGAACCGACACGCGGTTGCTGTTGAGGACGTTGAAAAGTTCCTCCATTGCCAAACCCAAAGAAATATTCAAAAGGATTAAAATCCTGTTCATCCGAAGTTGACTGCTTTGCATTAACCGTAGCCTTAATATGTACAACACCATGTACTGCACTTTCAGCTGCAGCTGTAAAGTCTGTATTTTCTCCAGCAACTCCATTGTAACTAGCCATGTGCATTCGCTGATCAAAGACATCTGCCGGATTATTATAACCGTATACTCCATTCTTATGCATTACATAAGAAGTAGTTCCCAAAGCAGCTCCCGCACTAATCACAGCAACTAGAGCAACGCCAAGTACATTTTTCAAGATAGTTTTCATATTCGTTAATATTTTGTTGAACATTTAAATTTAACACTTTTCGTTTGACAAAGAAAACTCAAAAAGCGTGCAATTATTCTCTTTGACATTATTTTTTTATCACTTTTAACGGCACACCGAAGGAGGTTAACTGCACTTAACTGTACTGTGTTATGCAAAGTACCTTTTTAACAGTTCAGATGCTGACAATTAGTCAGTGACAGAACGAAGAAAACAAAAAGCAAATCAGCTATTCCAGAATATTTGTCAACTACAAAAAATACAGCTGACAGGATTATATGAAATGACGAACTTTATATACCTTTGCAGCAGTCAATTAATACATAATGTATATGAAAAAGTATCTTCTTCCTCTCCTCGCCTCTGCTATGCTCATTGCAAGCTGCAGCGAAAAACCGGGTTATGAAATTTCCGGTACAGTAACAAACGCTGAACTCAACGGCAAGTACGTTTATCTTTCTGAATATGGAAAGCCTGACGTTCAACCTTTCGACAGTGCGTTGGTCAAAGACAATGCTTTTACATTCAAAGGCACGCAGGATGCAGCAATGCTTGCAACAATCCAGTTTGCAGAGAATGTAGTTTCTACTAAAGAAGGAGAACCGACTCCATTTAAAACAACATTTACCCTTGAAAATGGTAAAATCAGTATTAAACTTGATAGTATTCCAACAGTCACAGGAACACCTTCCAACGACGCAGAGAAAGCATTAAAGGATCAGATCAAGCCATTTACAGACGAAATTGGAAAACTAGAAAATGATATTTCGTCTCAAAATGACACTCTAGTTAAAGCTGCAGAGAAGAAATATGATGAAATAAATAAAAAAATCACTGATGCAGTATGCAACTACATCATGGGACATAGTAATCAAAAAATGTCTGCAAAATATATGATTGACTATCGTTATGACTTGAGTGAAGATCAACAGAATCAGATTCTTGCCAAAGCTGATTCTACCTTTAAATCTGTTCCTGGCATTGACAAGATGATTGAACATCTAGGGGTTTTGAAGACTGTTTCCGTAGGAAAAAAGTTTACTGACTTCGAAATGTCTGATGCCAATGGTCAAATGCATAAACTATCTGAATTTGTAGGGACAGGGAAGAAAGTTGTCCTCATTGATTTCTGGGCTTCTTGGTGTCCTCCTTGCCGCAAAGAAATGCCGAATCTAGTCAATCTATATAAGCAATACAAGAATAAAGGATTCGATATTGTAGGCATCTCATTAGACAGCAAAGCCGATGCTTGGGCAAATGGAGTAAAGACTTTAAACATCACTTGGACACAACTTTCCGACTTACAAGGATGGAAAAATGCCGGTGCTGCATTATATGGTGTAAACAGCATACCTCATACAATTTTGGTAGATAAAAATGGTACTATCATTGCGAAAAACATATTTGGCGAAGAATTAGGCAACAAAATTGCCGAAACATTGAAATAATCTTAAGCCCTGCTACAGTCTGGTGAAATATCGAAATTATCCTGTTGCAGGGCAAAATTAAAAACTTTATCTTTGTGCGTTCAAAACACAATTAATCGAGGCAAATAGTTTTATTATCACTAAATATAATAAATATTCGAGTATGATTTATTCACAAGAAGTTCAACACATGTGTGTTGTAAAGAAGGGAGCTAACCACCAAAGCGCTCCGATTCCTGAGGAGGGAAAGTGGGTTAGAGCAAAGGAGATTACTGATATTTCTGGTTTAACTCACGGTATCGGTTGGTGTGCACCAAAACAAGGTGGATGCAAACTGACGCTAAACATTAAGGACGGAATCATTCAGGAAGCATTGGTTGAAACTATCGGTTGTTCAGGTATGACTCATTCAGCAGCTATGGCTTCAGAGATTCTTCCAGGCAAGACACTGCTTGAGGCATTAAACACTGACTTAGTTTGCGATGCCATCAACACAGCTATGCGCGAATTGTTCCTTCAGATTGTTTACGGTCGTTCACAATCAGCATTCTCTGAAGGAGGTTTGGTTATTGGTGCTTCATTGGAAGATTTAGGTAAAGGTCTCCGCAGCCAAGTAGGAACAATGTTTGGAACACTTGCAAAGGGTGCTCGTTACTTGGAAATGGCAGAAGGTTATTGCACACGCTTAGCTTTAGATGCTGACAGTCAGATCATCGGTTACGAATTTGTCAACCTTGGCAAGTTCATGGATATGGTTAAGAAGGGTATTGATGCTAACGAAGCACTGGAAAAAGCAAAAGGCTCTTACGGTCGTTTCAAAGAAGCTGTAAAATATATCGATCCTCGTAATGAATAAGAAAGCATTTACACGTATCCTACTGGGATTGGTTATCATCACTGTGATAGCTACAGTTATCGCCTATTACTGGCTTAAACCTGATCGTCCCTGGATGGCATTTTATATTGCCTGTTGTGGAGGCGTGCTTGTTTTCAATTTTCTAATTTCTCTATTCCTGGTAAATAAGAATTTTAAAAAGTAAAAAAGAATATGGCTTTATTTGAAAGTTATGAACGCCGTATAGATCATATCAACGCGGTTTTAAAAGAATATGGTATCAATGGCATTGACGATGCAAAGGCAATCTGTGCAGCCAAAGGTATCGATCCTTATACAATGTGTAAGGAAACACAGCCCATCTGTTTCGAGAATGCATGTTGGGCATATGTAGTTGGTGCTGCTATCGCAATCAAGAAAGGTTGTAAAGGCGCTGCTGAAGCTGCTGAAGCTATCGGTATTGGTTTGCAATCGTTCTGCATTGCCGGTTCTGTTGCCGACGATCGTAAAGTAGGTATTGGTCATGGTAACTTGGCTGCTCGCCTGCTTCGTGAAGAAACAAAATGTTTTGCATTCCTTGCTGGTCACGAATCATTTGCTGCTGCCGAAGGTGCAATCAAGATTGCAGAAATGGCAAACAAAGTTCGTAAGACTCCTCTGCGTGTTATCCTCAACGGTCTTGGCAAAGATGCAGCTATGATCATCTCACGTATCAATGGTTTCACATACGTACAGACCGAATTTGATTATATGACTGGCAATTTGAAGATTGTTCAGGAGATTCCTTATTCAACCGGTCTTCGTGCAAAAGTAAAATGCTACGGAGCTGACGATGTACGCGAAGGTGTTGCCATCATGTGGAAAGAAGATGTAGATGTATCCATCACGGGTAACTCTACAAACCCAACACGTTTCCAGCATCCGGTTGCAGGTACTTATAAGAAAGAGCGCGTATTAGCTGGCAAACCATACTTCTCAGTTGCATCAGGTGGTGGAACGGGACGTACATTGCATCCAGATAACATGGCTGCCGGTCCTGCTTCTTACGGAATGACCGATACAATGGGACGTATGCATTCAGATGCCCAGTTTGCTGGTTCATCATCTGTTCCTGCACACGTTGAAATGATGGGATTCCTTGGCATGGGTAACAACCCAATGGTTGGTGCAACTGTTGCTGTTGCCGTTGCTGTTGAAGAAGCTATGAAGAAATAATCATTCATAAAACTATAATTTAAACCTCTGCTTGTCGTGATGACTTGCAGAGGTTTTTTCTTGCAAAAAAGGCAAAATATACTATCTTTGTCGCCACTTTCAATTACAATTTCTATGAAACAGGAAATAGATATCAATAAATGGAATCGAAAAGAGACTTTTGAACTTTTCAAGAATTATGCTGATCCTTATTGTGGAGTAACCGTAAATATGGATTTTACCCATGTTTACAATGCAGCAAAACGCAACGGAGCTTCGTTCTATCTGTATTATCTGCATGTTATCATGCAAGCTGTAAACAATTATGACCCCATTCGACTCCGCATCATTAATGGAAAAGTATATTTATATGACCGTATTGGTGTATCTCCAACCGTTGGTCGCGAAGATGGAACATTCTGTTTCTGTTATTATCCATACTACGAAGACCGAGAACAGTTTGTTGCCGAATGCCAGCGTATTACCCAAGAAGTCAAATCACAGCCAATAACCCATGAAGAACTCACTGAAGAGGTTCGCAGTTCAATCTTCTTTTCAGCTATTCCCTGGATTCAATATACTTCAGTCAAGAATCCACTCAATCTTGATCCCAATGACAGCAATCCCCGCATTTCAACAGGACGTCTTTTTGATCAGGACGGACGCAAGATAATGCCGTTCAGTGTTCTGGTGCATCATTCCTTGATGGATGGTTTTCATATTGCACAGTTCCTGCAAAAGATAGAAGAACTGAATAAAAACTATTAAAGGTAGGAACATACTTGATTCGTAACTCAATATTTTATACTATCTGAGTTTCTATAAGTAAAAGGAGGCTTATCTTCACAGACAACCTCCTCGAGATATCATTTTGTAATTAAACTGTTGCCTATGCAACGCTTTCAAATAATCATTTATCTTTTATCAATTACTCAACTCTTATTAATTTCTTGGTGCAAAGTTAAAGGCAGAATTTGTGATAAGATTGTCCGTTCTTTATTAAATATTGTCGTATATTTGTTGTACCAGCAATAAAAGGAATGAAAATGAAAGAAAAGATAAAATATTGTGCAGCTACTATCAATGAGGATCAGTCCTTTTACTTTGATCATGTTCATATTGTATGGAATGAGCAAATAAAATTCCATCAAAGCCCGGAATGGGAATTATCATACGTCGTCAAAGGCAGTGGTACGCGAATCGTGGGAGAAATGATGGAGACATTTTCGAGTGGCGAAGTCGTTTTAATACCGCCCAACATTCCTCATTGCTGGTCATTCAATCAATTTGATCATGACAAAGAAGGGAAAATTGAAAATATCACAATCATCTTCTCTACAGATTTATTAGATAGAATCTCATGTACTTTTCCTGAGATAAAGCCATTTATTGAACAAATTCAAGCCTTCAAAAAAGCTATCTGTTTTGAGAATCGCCCAATGCAGGCAATACAAAATGTGATGACATCCATGATTCCGCAAGACGATATGCAGCGACTCATTTCTTTATTGAATCTATTTCACATTATTGCACAAGCCAGCATGACGCGAGTCGTAGGATTCTGTAAAAAGCAAGACAAGAACCTGCTCAAACTTCAAGAAGCTTCCCGATTCATGATAAGCAATTATCATCATAAAATCGTACTTGATGATGTAGCCAAATATGTAGGGATGAACCGTTCGTCTTTTTGTTCTTTCTTCAAGCGTGAAAAAGGCATTTCTTTCTTCACTGCACTCAATGAATATCGCATTGATTGTTCCTGCCTGATGCTTTGTGAAACGAATCAATCCATTTCCGAAATCTGCATGGCTGTAGGTTTTGAAGATGTGCCCTATTTTAACCGTACATTCAAACGAATAAAAGGTGAAACGCCTCATGAATACCGAATCAGAAAAAAATCGGAAAATGCATTGGGGAATAAAGGATCTCAGATAGAAAACCAGTAGTTGAATTTGACCATAAAAATATTTTCCGGTTTAACCTTGAACAAATGTTTCCAACCCTTCGAAAAATTGAAAGGTCCGCATTCTTCCAATTGTGTTCGGTCTTGTGACCAGACCAAGTAAAGCGTCGAACCGACTTTATATTCCCAACGCAACACCAAGTTACTGCGAAACTGTTGATAATTGAAATCAGGATTCGTGACACTGTAATCAGTCACACCATCATGATTGAAATCAAAAACATATTTCTGATTGTTTTTTTCAGGAACAACTACATTAAATCGGTCATAATACTGCGAAGCATGCGGACTCGTCACTTCCTTAAAGTCTGAATATCTACCAATAGATACAAACGGACTTCCATAATACTGGATTGTCAGTTCAGGCGAAAGTGCCAAATCCGCCCGGAAAGTCATACCCAGATTCCTATTATCGACTTTTCCAAGAAGATAGCTTTTAGAAGAACCATTAGCAAACTGACCAACATACTGCAACCTGTCCAGATTCCTGATATAATCTGATTTCAAGGAAAGTAACAGATTTGAATATAACCGGAAATTGACCGTTGCTGAAATATTCAAACTGTCTATACTGTGTGATTGGCCTTTCTTATAATTGCCGGACAAAATTAAATAGAGTCTTTTCGAAGTGTTTGTCTGAAGAGATGCGCCAACACGGAATGTATTCGGCACTTTCATGGATGGGCCACCTCGCAGCAACCACTCGTCAACTGTTCTAAACTTGTACTCAGCATTCAGTCTAGTTATCCACGAATTCATAAATTCCATCTCACCGGTCAGCGAAAGGAGCGAATACAAACCTTCGCCATCTGCATTCCAAGCATTCTGTTGTAGAGTAGTAAGCATATAATTTTTGTACACACTCGTATTCTTCTTCTCGACATAAGAGAGCACAGAGTTATTCTTCATCATATTCGACAAAGTCATATAACCCATGTCATTCAATTCAAGTCCCGGCGAACTCATCACAAACTCTTCATTATAGCGCCAATGGCCTTTGCTCCATCTGCCTGCATTAAAAGAGAAACCGTAACCATTAAGGTTCGTACGTGTAGAATCCAGATTATTCGTCTTGCTGTCAGGTCGCTGGAAATAACGAGCTGAAGAAGTTTGAAGCAGATTGATAGCTTCCTCATCGCCCGAAATCCTACTGCCAACCGTTTTCAACTCAAGAAAATATTTCCGATCCTGCCAATACTTGATAAAGTTTATTCCGTAAGTAAATGCATTATTCGGCAAAAAGCGTAAATGATCGCTATGAATAGACCGATATGCATGCGTAAATATTCCTCCCACAATCATATTGCCTCTATCCGCCTCTTTCTGCACACGACCGACAAAGTAGTTTGTAAGCGGTTCTACAGCTTGTTTGAATTCATCACCGCCTGAACGGATATCAGCCATTTCCTTCAATGTCAATGACTCGATCAGACCGATAGACAAACCGTTGGATGTTTTTCCGGACAACTTGAATGCACTTCCGATCGTTGTATTGACAGGCATGCTAACCTTTTCATAATTTGGCATATAAGAGGGAGCATGGCCTATTCTTCGTGAATAGAAAAGCGGATTACTATCAAATGTAAAATCAAAGATATCCTTTCCTTCGATGAAGAAAGGCCGTTTATCTTCAAAAAACGTTTCGTAAGCCGACAGATTCATTACCGACGGATCTGCTTCTACCTGTCCGAAATCCGGATTGATTGTTGCATCGAGCGTAAAATTATTTGTGATGCCTATTTTCGCATCAAAACCGGCATAACCTTTCCACGACGAATCATTGAATGACGAATGATTGGTAGAGCCGCTTGTCACCTTTGTTGAAAGATATGGCGCAATCTCAAAGCGTCTATTATTTTTCAAACCTTTCAATCCATGCAATTCGCCGAAAGTATAAACACATCCCGTGCCATCATTAGCCACCAGATTCCATTGATTTTCTTCGTTCAAACGGTCAACGAAACGCCATGCATCAAGTCCCCAAGTCTGTTCGGACGATGGACCATATCGGAGTTGACTAAAAGGAATTTTCATCTCAGCAGTCCAAGCAGAGTCTTCATAAGCCACTTTTCCATACCATATGGCATTCCAGTTTGTATCCGTCGAACTGTCCAGCATTCTGATATCCAGTTTCTGTCCTGCCGAAGTAATATCAAACTCAAAAGCGGTCCGCCTATCGAAATAACTATCGAAATGAACACCCACAATATCTCCCGAAAACTCGTCGCGCCGTCCTAAACGACGCGTAATTTTGTCCATCTCATCGTACGAACGAACGCCGACATAGATATTCTTCTTGTCATAAAGTATTTTCAACATAGTCTTATGGGACGATTTTGAATTATATACAGGAGCAAACTGTCTATAATCGCTCTGCCATTCCCCAAAATTCCAGCACGAGTCATTCAATGCACCATCAATTACAGGCGGCTTTGAAACAAACGTAGTCGTATAAATACGCTTAGGTTGAGCCAAAGAATCTGCCGGCGTCAATGATTCATATGCATACAGTTTATCAGCATAATTCTGAATCACAGCCGGATAAGCATCCACTGCAAACGAAATAAGCAGTATCGACAAGGCAAACCATTTATGAATTCGTCCCTTCATAAGAAACGGTTATCGTTATTCTACGTTTAATTTAAAGCAACAATACAGATATTTTCTATCAGGCCTTCTTCATCAACCAGTGTTGTTTCAGCCATTCGCGAACCGGAGCATCATACAGTTTCATCAGTGCATATGCATTACCGATAGCGACAATAAGCAAACCTACACTCACACAAATAATCTGACTTAACGGTGCATCAGGATGATTGGCTTTCCAAGCCATTTGAATATATACCAAAGGATAATGCGTGATGAATAACGGATAAGAGATCTCGCCAACAAACTTACAGATCTTCTGAGCTTTGCCCGTCACTTCACTTCCAGCACCAACAGTAACAATAAAAGGAAATATAATCAGAATACAAATAACATCATACAAGCCATTGATCCACATAAAATCCTGACCGCCCAGATGAGGCATCACCAAAAGGATAAAAATGACGAACGAACACAAAGAGAATGCCGACTTCACCTTGACCACTTTCTTCAAGCGCGATAGCAACAATCCCATCAAGAACGGATAGAGCAAGCGTGTAAAGCCAACGAGCATTCCTGGAATATCGATATTCCAACCGCCGATGAAAGTATAAGCCGTTGTATACATCGGATTATTTCTGTCTTGCAAAACACCGAACACATCCAGATTCATTCCCAGGTTAATCGTCAGGAACGCAGCAAAAATAACAAACAAGGTGAGCACTGTCTTCGAGAAGCGACGAATGAATACTGCATACAGAATATTGGCAATATATTCATACAAAAGCGTCCACGCCGGACCATTCAATGGATTTGTTTCTCCCCATCCTCTAATATCAAACTTCGGGAGGATAGGAATCATTGTAAATGTAACAAGCATAACCAGAAGCATTTTCCACCAAGGCGTTTGGTCGATCAACGGGAAAGAGGCCGAACTACCCACATAGAACAAAAGCGCTCCAATAATAGAACCGGCAATCACCATCGGATGCAAGCGAACGATACGCCGTTTAAAGAAATCCTTCATCGACATCTTATTCCAACGATCATCGTATGCATAACCCATGACATAACCCGAAAGCAGGAAGAAGAAATCGACAGCCAGATAGCCGTGATTCAAAATTTGGTACTGCGGACCTTTAGAATAGGTCTCAAACAAATGGAAACCAACGACAACAAGTGCCGCAACTCCGCGCAGCCCGTCTAAAATATCAAATCGCTGCTTCGATGCCAGATAGTGTGTTTCGTTCATATAACAAATCAATTAATGTCCAAAAATAGGACTTTTAAACTATGTGCTCTTGAAATATATTCAAAAATAATTGTCTAATATTAATCGGCCATGCACTTTATTGGCCCCATATGCTTTCTTTGCGAAGAAACACGATTATCCCTTTCATGGCAATCATGTTTTTCATGGATATGAATACTATTTACAGTTTTCCTTTATCAGCTTATCGGCAACAGGATCACCTAAAGATTTTGCCTTATTCAAAGCTTCGCAAGCCTCCGTTTTCTTTCCCAAGCGGACAAAGCAAACGCCACGCAAGCGATGGCATGCAGCAAAATCCGGAGCCAGTTCTATTGCTTTATCCAAACTCGAAAGTGCTTCGGTATATTTCTGCATTCTAACATATACAGAAGCTTCTTCGGCATAATAATCAGGCGTTTCAGGACTCTGTATGATAGCGCTGCGAATGTCTTTCAGCGCACCTTCAAAGTCATTGGCATGATATTTTGCTTGTTCACGAAGGTAGTAGAAGTTTGAATTAACCTGTCCGCTCATTTTGGTATAATACAAATCATAATCGGCTACAGCTTCAGGATATTGTTGCAAACGAAGTCTCCAGTTGATTCGTTCAAGGATGTAAGTTCCCGCTTCACCGCCTATTTCAGTACCGCATTTCTCAATAGCCTTATCGAGCAGAGCAATCACATCGCCGATATTGAAACCGGAAATATTCTCCAAAGCTTTTGCCGCATAATAATACGTTGCCGGAGTTGCCGCGTCGCTATTATTGACGAGCATATAAGTATCATAAGCCTTCTGAAAATCCTTTTTTGAGAAATAGATATCACCTTCCAGCTGATGATATTCAATCTGATCATTTTCCTTGATAGCCTTCTGAAGCAAATCCATTGCAGCATCAATCGTCCACGCCGGATTATTCAAAGTAGTATCACTCGTAGCCACTCCATAAATCAATTTTGCCTGATCATATATATCATCACCCTTTTTTCCGCTGTATTTGGCAGCTGTTTTCACATCTTCAAGCGCCATATTCAGATACTGATCTTGTTCTGAAGTCGAAGAAGACAGTTCCTTACGATTATAAGCATATAAACTCGAGCGATTCAGATATCCTTCACTGTGTTCGGGAAATGTAGCAATAAAATCGTTTACCGTTGCCAAACGTGTTTTGGCATCTTGCATATTGCCCAGCAGATAGAGCACTACATTTGCCTGATCGAAATCTTTCGGCCAAGCTTTTTTGATCCCGATACTTGTATAGACACTGCTCAGATAATCAGCAGAACCAACTGTCAGATTATTGGCATAACCAACTGAAAGCGCATAACAAACATCCGTTTTGCCTCCCGCATCTGCTTGAGCAAGTCCGAATACCTGTCCTTCGGCCGTAAGCAATGGCGAATTAAGTTGATTGACACTCAATGGGACAGCCAGTTTATAATACTTGTAAGGATCTTTCAATTTGCTCACTTCGGTGATATTTCCCGAATAGATTTTGCCATTCTTATCTTTGGCAAACGGCAACAAGTAAGCTGCTGTTCCATTTGCAACAGGTAGAGGAGCGATTGTAAGCGCTGCCACTTTCTTTGGAGCAGCGACTTTAAACTTCACTACATCATACATCTCATCCGCACCCAGAATACTTTCAACCGGCAATACTTTTCCTTCCATGTCGGTCACCGTTGCTTTTGTAGCACCTTTAAACAAAGTATAAGAAGAGACAGCTTCACCCGTTTCCGAGATAAAAAAGCCTGTTCCCGTAGCCTTTTGGTTTCCATCTTTGCCATAAGTAATGACGGTAACTATTGCCTTCAGTGCCTTTTCTTTCCATTTAGGCGCATCTTTCTGAGCCACTGCCAATCCACACTGACAGCAAAGCAAAATAAATATCAGTATCCGTTTCATCTTTATTTTTTTATCAAACGCCCACAAAAGTAACGAATTATCTCATAAGTACAAACACTTCCAAATCTTTCCTTTTCATACATTAGACTCTTTTATTGGAAAGCCCGATAAAATATTGTATTTTTGTAACGAAGTCTTACTTTCAAAATCAAATCAATATGAAACTGAAATCATTCCTTTGTATCTGTGGATTACTGGCAACAACAGTTGCTTTCGCCGGCAATTTTGCTTCTGACAAGTTTAAGACCAAAGATGGAGGCTCGTTAGAAATCACCTTTATCAAACATGGCAGTCTGATGCTGAATTATAACGGACATATCATTCAAGTTGATCCGGTATCCGATTATGCCGACTATGCGATATTTCCTAAAGCCGATATTATTCTGATCACGCACGAACATGGTGACCATCTGGATATGAAAGCTATCAATGCCGCCAGGAAAACGGCAACACTGATCATTGCCAACAGCAACAGTCAGAATAAAATAGGTAAGGCAACCGTTATGAAAAATGGCGATCGCATCAAACCGACAAGTTATGTTTCCATTGAAGCCGTTCCTGCTTATAATACGACAGCAGGTCACGAAAAGTTTCATCCGCGCAATCGCGACAATGGTTACATCCTCACTTTCGGAGGGACGCGCGTATATATTTCCGGCGATACGGAAGATATTCCTGAACTGAAGAATCTCAAAAATATTGATATCGCTTTTCTGCCTGTCAATCAGCCTTACACCATGACTGTACCACAGGCCGTCAGAGCAGCAAAAATGTTCTCGCCAAAGATTTTATATCCTTATCATTATGGCGATACGAAGATTAATGAACTTAAAACCGCACTTCAAGGCAGCGGCATCGACGTCAGGATCCGTCAACTCCAATAGCAGTTCTTACTCTTCCGAAGTTGTATGCAGGATAAAAGTCGTTGCGCCAATGGTTACAACGGCATCTTCACTGATTTGTACCTGTTCCTTGTCTCTAAGCAGTACGTTTCCTAAAAACGTACCGGTAATGCTGGGAAAATCGCGCAGAGTATAAATCAGTTTTCCTTGTTTGTTCTCCTTTACATTAATAATACAATGCTTGCGGTCCACACTCGGATCACTGGTAATTATTGCTACATTAACGCCATCGGTATCACGATTGCGGCGCCCGATCAGATTATCGCCCATCACCAATGGCAATTTCTGCTTATAGCCGAACTGATTCTCAATCACTGTAATATATCCGCACGAAAAATCAGGTTCCTTGATTTCTTTCTCTACTCCCGATTCCGTACGCACTTTCTTCATGCCTAAACGAATCTTGAACTGATGGCCACATGAAGGACAAACAAAGACAAGCACTTTGCCTCTGGTATACTTTGTTTCATCAAAAACCAACTGATTATCACATTTAGGACAGAATATTCTCTTCATATATTTAGGAACTATAATTTTATTGCAAAGATAGTGCAAGCTGAGAGCAGAATAAAACAAACTTGTTTGTTTTTTATGCCGAAGCACAGCCTAACTTCGCTATTTGCCTAGCAAAGATAGTGATTTTCTTCTTTCAGATAGGGACAAAAAAAAGGCTATCTTCACAGACAGCCAATCTTCATTGTTAACCTTAAATCTAATACCATGAAAAACACGATGCAAATATAGGGGTTTTATGTTATACAGCATACAAATTCATTTGGAAATCTCATTTATTTAACCACGTTTAACGAAAACATGTCGTACAACATAGTTTTTAAGTATACAATAGGGGTTCATTTTCATTTGTTAATAATTGACAGAAACATTTTATACCAAACAACGGATCCAGAAAAACGACATGTAATCCTTATCGCTTTAACTTGCAGTAAAATTTTCAATCGGATGGAGTTTTCTTTTCGGCTAGAACATCACCGAACTTGGAAAGGGATAGAAACAAAAAAGGCTATCTTCACAGACAGCCAATCTTCATTGTTAACCTTAAATCTAATACCATGAAAAACACGATGCAAATATAGGGGTTTTATGTTATACAGCATACAAAATCATTTGGTAATCTCATTTATTTAACTACGTTTAACGAAAACATGCCGTACAACATAGTTTTTAAGTATACAACAGGGGGCAATTTTCATTTGTTAATAATTCAAAGAGGCTTTTCATCCGAATTGCAGACCCGAAAAAGCAACAGGTAATCTTTATTTCCTTCGGATGGGACAATATTTTCATTCGGAGTCAATTCCAATTCAATCCGAATATAATGAGACCTGTATATAAAAGAAATTTGCTTTTGATATATGTCAAAATATAATTACACAACCGTGAAAATATAATTTGATAATTATCAAAAGCAAACTTCAATCGAATGTAAGGACAATTACATCCTATCCTGTGATAATTTTTGCGTGATTGCCCAAAGCTTTTCTTATTATGTTAATGACAATCCATGAAATACTTAACGTAATGACAGCTGCAACCGGGATCTGTATGCTCAAAGGTACGTTGATTGCCCGCAGCATATTTACTGACAGACCGATAAAGAAGTAGTGAATCATATACAGACCGAAACCGCAAATGGTCAGGTTTGCCAGCAGTTTCTGAATCAGTGCCGAACGAATCTTGATCTTCTTGGCAATCATGAAGCATGGAATGGTCATCATGATGACATTCAGAGAACAGTAAGTAAAGAACAGTTCCGACATGTTAGCGGTGAAGTTCGGAGTAGATGTCATGAAGCGATAACCGAAGAACGTCACCGAAGCTCCGATGGCAAACATCGGAATGCCAAGCAAAAGGGTCTTTTTGAGCGACCACTCACGATTGCGCAAATAATGACCTAACAACAGATATCCATTGAATCCGGCGAACATATAAAGCATTCCGTAAGCGTTCCAAGAGCAAGTTCCCCAAACATATTCAGATACAAAATAGCAGTAATAAGGCAGCAGTGAAGTAACACCCCAAGCAATCAGAAACAAAAGTTTAGCTCTTTCTGAAGCCTTCTCGACCCAAGCCGAGAAAATAGGCATATAAAGATACAAGCCAATCAAAGTATAGATATACCACATGTGGACATCCATCAGTGAGAAATTAAACGGGATTTCGGCTATATATTTCATTGCTACAACGAACGACTGACGCATATGTTCTTCGCCCGCATAAGCTACCAGATCAGTAACTACCGTTGGAGGAAGACCGAGCAACCCGGTCACCCACGGGAAAATATTGTAAAGCACTGACCAGATTATGAACGGCCAAAGCACGCGCAGAATACGTTTCTTATAAAATACTGTCGTATCGCCTTTAACCGGAAGCAGCAACGCTCCCGTAATCATAACGAACAATGGCACACAAGGACGAACCATCGAACCCCAGAAATTGCCCCAAAAAGTAATATCCGCGATATTGTCGGGCGGAGGACCGGGATAGGAATTAAAAGGATCAGTGCTGTGACAACAAACAAGTGTGTACATGGCCATTAGACGCACCACGTCTAACCAAACGACGTGGACTTTCTGTGTAGATAATTTTGTATTCTCCATTATTATAAAGTTATCAGATTTTATTTCATTCTTACGTCGGCACCCCACATCAGCTTCTCGCGAAGCGTTTGATAGAAGGTGTGATTATATCGTTTTATAACTTTGGTCGTATAATCGGCTTTACTGACTTTCAAAACAATACCTGTTGGAAAAACTTCCGAACGACCGTCGAGTGAGATAAGGAAAAACTCATTGCGGCTTTCCACGCGAAGCGAAATCATAGACGAATCGGGGATGACCAGCGGGCGCACATTCAACGAATGCGGAGCAACCGGACTGAGCACAATACTGTTACTCTGCGGAACAATAATCGGTCCGTTTACGCTCATCGAATAGGCTGTAGAGCCCGTAGGTGTCGCAATAACCAATCCGTCAGCTTGATAGGATGTTAGATATTCGCCGTTGAGAAGCGTATGGATGGTAATCATCGAAGAGGTATCGCGCTTGAGGATGGCAATCTCATTCAAGGCATAATTATAACCGTGAAAGTTATGATTATCCGTATAAAGTCTTAACAAAGTACGCTCTTCCACCTTATAATAATGGCGGAACAACTCATCCAAAGTATCTTCAATCTCATCGCTTCCTATATCTGCCAGGAAACCCAAGCGACCTATATTAATTCCCAGAATAGGAATATTTTGTTTATTGATGCGGGCTGCCGTACGCAAAAAAGTTCCATCGCCACCCACGCTCAAAGCTACATCCAAATCAAAATCATCGCCCTCCAGCAATCCGTTCAACTGCGGTTCGCATCCCATTCGCAATAAAAACTCATGAAAACGGCTATCAATATATACTTCAGCCTGAAGCTGATGAAGCTTGTCGAACAAGCGCGTAACAATTTTCTGCTTGTCTGCCTGATATTCTCTTCCAAAAACGCCAATCTTCATGATTCCCTTGCTTTAAATATTCATGTAGCGAACCAGTTCTTCCATCCGTTGCTGCAAGACATCGTCGACCACGCCTTTCTTCATAAAATAATAAAGAATCGTGTAGTTGAAACGTTCGAAGCTGCGAATCACAGGCGAAGCATCTTCCAAATCGATCTTTATTATCAGATGCAGACGACCCGTCACACTGTCGGTATGCGACAACAGACTAAGTACATGAGCATTATTTATCTCTATAAGACGTACAATATCGGTCAGCGAATAATCGCGCGGCATGATCTCGAGAACAATCACGCTTCCCTCCGCTTCCACATTGCAAAGTTCAGAAAGCGCATATACCAAACGTTCGCAGACGACTGCACCTTTATATTCATTCTTTTCATTCACAACGGGTAGCAGACTCAAACGATAGCGCGACACCATTGCCAGTGCATCAAAGATCGGAGTCGATTCATGTACGGATGGCGAAAGCAACGTGGCATCGTCGATTAACAATGCAGAATCAGGCATAGAAAGCAGATCTTTCTCTGACACCAAACACTTATACACGTTATCTTTCAACAATGGCAGATGTTTCAACTTGAAATCGTCCATTAAGGATAGCGCATATTCTCGAGTGTCAAAACTTTTTAACACCGGAGGTTCCTTTGTTATGAAATCTTTTACCAACATTATTCTGTATTTCCCCAAATACTGCTACATTTGCAAATACTTTCTGCAAAAGTAGTGAAAGAAAAAAGAATTAACGATATACAATGACAAATTTAAGTGTAAACATTAACAAGATTGCTACAATTCGTAACGCGCGAGGGGGTAATGTTCCAAATGTTCTTCAAGTTGCACAAGACTGTGAATCGTTCGGAGCTCAAGGCATAACGGTTCATCCAAGGCCTGATGAACGCCATATTCGTTACAGCGACGTCTATGGATTGAAACCATTGATTAAAACAGAATTCAATATTGAAGGCTATCCGTCAGACCGGTTCATTGATTTGATCTTGAAAATCAAACCTACACAAGTAACTCTGGTTCCGGATGCACCCGATGCAGTAACCTCTAATGCCGGATGGAATGTAAAAGAGAACTTCGACCGACTGAACGAGCTGGTTGACACTTTTGCTCCACTGGGAATAAGAACGTCTATCTTTGTCGGAACAGAACTTTCCAACATCGAACTGGCAGCTAAAACCGGGACCGACCGCATCGAGCTCTATACCGAGCCTTATGCATCCCAGTATGTCAACAATAGAGACGAAGCAATCAAGCCCTTCATTGAAGCAGCCCGCTTGGCGAAGAACTTGGGATTAGGTGTTAATGCCGGACATGACCTCAGTCTTGAGAACCTAGCCTTCTTCCATCAGAACATTTCATGGCTTGAAGAGGTTTCTATAGGACACGCATTAATTTGCGATGCCTTATATTTTGGATTGAAAGAGACTATCCGATTGTATAAGGAATGTCTGAAAAACGAATAAACAAACAACAAGAGAGAGAATTTATTATTAATCATACACATTAAATAAGTAAGCATGAGTATATTACTTTTCCTACAGACTGTTGGCGCACAGGCAGCAGAACAAATGCCGAACTTAACGGCGACAGCCGTTCCCGCAGAAGCAAAGATCAATGTAATCGATTTGGCTGTAAAGGGCGGATGGATTATGATTGTATTATTAGTACTTTCATTGATTGCATGTTACGTTTTCATCCAGCGCTTGATCATCATCAAACGCGCCGGGAAAGAAGACGAAACGTTCATGAATCGTATCAAAGATTATATACACGAAGGGAAGATTGATTCGGCACTAAACTTATGCCGCAACACCAACACCCCTTCATCGCGCATGATTGAAAAGGGAATCACCCGGTTGGGACGCCCGATGAACGACGTGATGGTTGCTATCGAGAACGTCGGCAACATTGAAGTCGCCAAACTTGAAAAGGGATTTCCAGTGATTGCCACCACGGCTTCAGGCGCGCCGATGCTCGGATTCCTGGGAACAGTAACCGGTATGGTTCGCGCCTTCTTCGACATGGCCAATGCAGGAAGCAACGTCGATATTTCCCTGCTTTCAAGCGGTATCTATGAAGCATTGGTTACAACAGTCGGTGGTTTGGTAGTCGGCATCATTTTCCTGTTCGCTTATAACTACCTGGTTTCGCAGGTTGATAAGGTAGTCAACAAGATGGAAGCCCGCACAATGGAATTTATGGATCTTTTGAACGAACCGGCAAACTGATATGGCATTAAAAAGAAGAACAAAAGTTCAAGTAGACTTCAGTATGGCGTCGATGACCGATGTTATATTTCTGTTGCTGATATTCTTTTTGATATCATCAACAGTGGTTGTACCGAACTCCATCAAAGTATCCTTGCCGCAATCCAAACAGCAGACAACAGCAAAACCGTTGACGCGTGTCACTATTGATGCGAACCTCAACTATTATGTTGCTTTCGGCAGCCAAAGCGAGCATCAGGTCACATTCGATGAGATCACACCGTTCCTGCAGGATTGCTACGCAAAGGAACCTGACATGTACGTCGCGCTTTATGCCGACGAAACAGTCCCATACAAAGAGATTGTACGCATTCTGAATATTGCTAACGAAAACAAATTCAAGATGGTTCTTGCCACCAGACCGCAAAAACAATGAAGTTTAATAAAGACGACATATACAGTATAATTGGTACTCTCCTGTTCCATGCGGTTATCCTATTGATTCTCTGGTTTTCGGTGATCAAGACGGTTATTCCCGACGAGAATGGCGGTGTCATTGTCAACTTCGGCAATGTGGACGAAGCAGCCGGAACATTCGAACCGCAATACACGGGCGAAGTTCCTCCTGACGAAACAACCGTTCCTCCACCTCCAAGCGAACCGCAAGCCGAACCTTCAAAACAGGACCTGGTAACACAAGATGTAGAAGAAACTGTTGCCATCAAAGATACAAAGAAGAAAAAGGAAGAATCGCGCAAGCAGGAAGAAGAGAAACGGAAAAGAGAAGCGGAAGAAAAAGAACGCATACAGAAAGAAAATGCCGAGAAGAAACGTATTGCTGAAGAGCAACGCAAACAGCAAGCCATCAACAATCGTGTAGCAGGCGCATTCGGCATCGGAAGTGCAAAAGGCAACAGTCAAGGTACCGGAAAAGGTACCGGGAACCAAGGCAGTCCGTTCGGCAACTCTGATCACGGCGCAAACACAGGCGTTGGCGGAATGGGTACATTCAGTCTGTCCGGACGACAAATCATCACCGGGAAAGTAGCCGAACCGTCGTACACTGAAAAAGAAGAAGGTCAGATCGTGATCAACATCACAGTCGATCCACGAGGTAATGTGATTGCCGCCGAAATAGGAAGAGGCACAACAATCGACGATGCCTCCATGCGATCGAAAGCTATCCGCGCCGCTCGCAGCAACAAGTTCAACGAGATTACAGGTGTGAATAACCAACAGGGAAGAATCACCTATAAGTATCGTTTGAGATGATAAAATGAAGCCCGTTCCGGAAAGTATATACTTTTGATTCAAGAAGTATATACTTTTGAGGTATGAAAGTATATACTTTGCGTATATGAAAGTATATACTTTGCGTATATGAAAGTATATACTTTTGGGGTACGAAAGTATATACTTTTTTAAAGCAAAGAAACGACCTGTAAAAAGGCATCAAAAAAAGGAGGAGATATGAAGAAAGCTTATTTGTTTTTAGCAACCGGTTTCGAGGAAATGGAAGCTATCGGTACAGTTGATATCTTGCGCCGAGGAGGCATTGACGCCAAAACAGTCTCGATAACAAGCAACAACAAAGTCTGCGGCGCCCACGGCATCGAAGTTACAGCCGATTGTTTGCTGAAAGAGACCGATTTCTCAGAAGCGGAAGCATTGATTCTGCCGGGAGGAATGCCCGGAAGCAAGAACCTGAATGAATGTAACCCACTGAGAGAACTCTTGATCAAGCAATACAAAAGTGACAAAATCGTAGCAGCCATCTGCGCCGCTCCATTGGTTTTAGGTGGACTTGGTTTCTTAAAAGGACGCAAAGCAACCTGCTATCCGGGATTTGAAGATACACTGATTGGTGCAAAAGTAACCGGAAAGTCAGTTGAAAAAGACGGCAATGTTATTACCGGCAAAGGTCCCGGTCTGGTTATTCCATTCGGACTTCAATTAGTAGAAGCTATCAAAAATGAAGGAGTAGCTGAGGAAGTAGCTGCCGGATTATTGAGCTGAACAACAGAGAATATTCCTGAATACTACAACGAATCGTAGATATCCAAATATTTCTTGGCTGTCATCTTTACATCATAATTGTCAGCAACATATTGCAATGCTTCTATTGATTTGGTATTGGCTTCATGATAATGATCGATGATGTAATCCATCTTTTCCGACAAATCATCTGCACGACCATTCATAAAAGTCCAGCCGTATTTATTTCCACAAGTAACTTCGGCTGGACCTTGATCGTCAGTTACTAACACAGGAAGTTTGGCAGCCATGGCTTCGGCTACTGTCAAACCAAAGCCTTCGAAACGTGAAGGTTGAACAAAAAGGTGATAATCGCAGAGATGTTCTGCAATATAATTTTGATCTTTTTTTGCCAGAAAATGAATCTGGTCATCCAACCTTAAATCATGAACCATCTGATTCAAATAATCAAAAGATTCGCCATCGCCTATAAAATCCACGTCTACATTATCTCTGTTCCTCATATTTCCAATGGCCTTTATCAGCAAATCCTGACCTTTCTTTTCGTGATCAAGGCGACTGACTTGTACAATGCGGAACTTGCCTCCAGCATAATCCGTTATTCGCTGTTTGAAACAACAAACTACAATACCATTATGTATGACCATTGAATCCACTCCCACTTTATCAAACAACGACACTTTGACTGTGTTGCTAATAGATAGAACTCGCGGAATCCGGTCGATAGATTGAAGATTTCCGGATTGTTTAAAAAGAAAATCGACTAAAGCGAGCGGCAATAAGCGAAGTATCGAAGTATTTTTTCGAACATTACCGGATGGCATCGCATGCAATGTACAACAAGTTTTTTTTCTGTAAGAGAAGAACAGATAATTATATATAGAACTGTCATGCAGATGAATAACATCCGGTTCGATTTTTGAAAGAAGGTTGTTCAAACGACATATGAAAAATGGACTGCGCGAATGCCTCTCGCGATTCACAAAACGAATCTTTACACGCTTGTCAATAGCATCAAGAAGTGACTTTTCGTACATATCATTAATAATTATAACATACACATCCACATTCGATTGAACCTGCGCGTTGACAATATTCACCAACATGGTTTCAATGCCTCCGAAAGTAAGACTCCAAAATATGTGAACTACTTTTTTCATCAGATGATATGTTTAATAATGAAATTCATGGTACGAACAATCCTAATGCCGGCATTTAGCCTTTTCTTCCTTAATCAGATGCGGCAGGATCTTGATAAAATTCCAATAACGGGGAATATTCTTTTGAGGTTGTTCCAGAGCTCTATGCAACCATTCCAACCGCATTTTCAACATCCATTTGGGTGCTCTTTTGACATCTCCCACATTCGAATAGAAATTGAATATTGCGCCAAAACCAAACATAACACCACGATTCAGGAAAGGCTGCAGACGATTCATGAACATTTCCTGTTTGGGAGCACCCAGCGATACCCAGATAATATCCGGGTTATCCTCATTAATCATTTGGGCAATGCCTGCGTAATCGAACTCATCAACTGTCTTAAATGGCAGCGTTTCAAAACGCATATCCTTGATTCGAGGGTCAATAAGAGACATCTGACTTCTAAGACCTTCCAAAACTTCAGGTGTATTTCCGAGAAAGAACTGCCTGTACTTGCACAACGAAATATATTTGATAAATATATCAGCGCCAATATACGAATCAAAAGGTTGCTTATGAATATGCGACAAAATCTTAGCCAAAACCGAACCGTCACAGTTATTGACCAAAGCATTGTTTAATACTTCCATAAATTCCGGATTCGTATTTGCAACAGTCAGATTATTGCTTTCCACAGAACAAACATATCCTGTCCTGCCTCCGATGATCGCATCATTCACAATCTTATCGAATTCAGTTCTATCAAATTCCAATCTGACATTAAAATACTTTTTCGCTTCCAACATCATCAAATCGTTATCTTGTCCGAATCAATTTCGTCTACCTTTTATCTGATTGTAAACCCATTCATATTGTTCCTCCAATCCTGCTTCGAGCGAGACCTTGGGTTCCCAGCCTAAGATATTCTTGGCTTTTGTATAATCAGCACTACGTGCCTTGTCGCCTTCCGGCTTGGTTGTATCATAATAAATATCAATGTCCTTACCTGATATTCTGACTACCGTTTCTGCTATTTCTTTGATGGAAGTGCAGACAGACGGACCAATTTGAATCCAACCGTGTCCCCAACCTTTTTGTAAAGCCAAATACAACGCATCAACAATATCATTGACATGGATGAATGCGCGTCCCTGCGAACCACTTCCCCAAACGATAAACGGTTCATCAGGATAATTGACTGCCTTACGAATCAAAGCAGGAATAACCTGACTGCGCTCGCCATAATCGCAAGGCGAACCATAAACATTGTGGAACATCAATGTACAACACGGTATTCCGGTCTCTTTCTCTAAAAATCCTATTTCAATCTGTCCCATCAGTTTGCTCCAACCATAAGCAGATTCGGGTTGTGCCGGGAACAATTCTTCTTCACGCAAAGGAATAACATCCAAGGAGTTCTGTCTTGTCAACGGGAAACTACAAGCCGTACCTACATATAAAAGACCTTTGATCTTTCCCTTCCCGGCTTTACGAACGGATTGAAAAAGATTGGTATTTATCAGGTTGTTTTGTCTGAACAGCTCACCTTGATTACTAAAAACATAATCAATGCCGGCAACAATATCAGCCAAATGAACTACATAATCAACTTTAGCGACTATATCATCACAGACATGGCTTTCGGCAATATCTCTATTATAAAAGTGCGTAGCAATATCAATGACCGGATGACCGGATTCATCATTCAGATATTCCAATTTACCACGCCACAAGTTATCAATCACATATACATCATAATCCTCTTTTACAAGGCGTTTAACCAAGTTAGAACCTATCATTCCACAACCGCCTGTAACTAAAATCTTATTTCTCATCACTTTCGCTATTTATTTGGTCATATATCTGACTCAATGTTTTAATATATTTTTCAGGAGAGAACTTTTGTCTAATCGTTTCGCGAGCCTTTTGCGACAACTGATCCAACAGCTGTCTGTCCCGACTCAACTCCTTGATGGCATCAATGATAACATCAGAATCTTTCTGTGAAATAATCAAACCGTTTTCCTCATCTGTCACACACGAACTGATGGAACCTACATTCGTAACAACCGGAACAATGCCGAAACTCATACATTCAAGCATCGAAATAGGTAATCCTTCATAAAATGATGGCAAAAGAAACACGTCGCATTTATTAAATAAATCCGTTTTAGCTTGACCACTTATAATACCGACATATTGAAAATAATCCTCTCCTAAACGTTTCTTGGCATAAGGAATATACATATCTTTTTTCTCTTCTTCGCCGGCAAAAATCAATCTAAAAGGAACACGCCCTTTCATCTTAATAGCTGCCTCAATTATATATTCTACACCTTTGGAAGCAGCTATACGCCCAATAAACAATATGTTCAAAGGCTCATGGAAATTACTGATACGAGTCGTTTCCGGTATATCGACCGCATTGGGAAGGACAAATATATTTTTACTTCTAAAACGTCTCTGAATGCATTCCTTTTCCTTATTGCTTAAAACAATAAATGAACAAGGCAATGAAAATACCAATTTGAGCATTCTCTTAACCAACGGATGGAACGGGTCTTCCATCAGATAGTTTCCTCCATGAATATGAATCGCCATCTTAAAGCCCAAGATTGAAGCCGTCCGAATAAAAAAGAAATCGCGGAAAATAGCTTTCGATGTCAAGGGAAAATTATAATGAACTATCGCATTTCTATGTTTAAAAAGCAATCCCAGCCACTTGAAGTAATCAACAATCAAAGAGAAGATGCGAATAATAAATACTTCTCTATCCTTGCGTCCTTGTTTGAAATGAATATAATGATGATTGGGGTCATGCTGAATGATAAAATTCACTACAGCAGAAACTCCACTCACATTTTCTTGAGGGTCCAACGAAGGAGAAACAATTATAATATCCATGAATAACTTTCCGTTCGATTAAACAAATTGCAAAATTAGCATTTCATAATAATAACGGCAGTCTTTGCTACAAATTATTTACAAGCGCAAAAATATATAATTATAATAAGCTTTTGATATTCTTGCATTCAACGGGAACTTCACAAATTAAAAACTACATGCTTCAAATAGGATGCCCATCCTCTTGGTTGAACAAAAACAGACAAAAAGATTTTCGGGAAACGTTTCCAACAAAATAACCTGTAATCATTAAATATGGAACTCACATGAATCCAGCATGAGTCAGTTTTTATACACGAAATTCTATACTTGCCTGCAATAGAAAAGGCGGTTAACCAATTAAACTTATCCAATATGGCATATCTCAAATAAACCACATTGCGTTCAACCAGTTGTCTTTTAGTGTTACTACTTAACTTTTCAGGAACATATTCCAAATAGGCACCAAGTATGCTATTCGTCTTTTTGATTCGTCCGGTGCGAGCAATACGTATTTGAAAATCGAAATCAGAAACAAGCTTGAATTGCTCATCAAAATAACCTAACTGCTTATGCAAACATTTTCTCCACATAGGAAAACATCCTATCTGATGAGAGGACAAGAAAGAGGAAACGCCGGATAAATAATCTTTATTCTTCCACAAAGTTGTACTTACCTCCGGATATTTATACATATAATAAATATCGCCATATGTCAGCAGAATATTTGAGTCTGCATCCAATGTAGCAGCTTGTGCATCGATCGATCCGGAAAACCGAATATCATCCACATTCCAAATGGCTATATATTCACCTTGGGCCAAACGAATCCCCCGATTCCAAGTGACATAAAGATCTTCACGTTCAGGTATGATAATATGTTTAACGAAAGGCAGATCGACCAAATTATCTTTGATGATACTCATTTCTATATCAGTCGGATCATTATGGAGCAGCAATACTTCCAAATCATCCCGCCTATTCAATTTGCGAAGGAATTCAAAATAACCTTTTATATAAGCAGAACATCTGTATAATGAGGTGAGAACTGTTATTTTTACCATTCTTTCAAGCTTTAATTAATTCGACATCTTGCGGTTTTTCATCCAATGTATAATCATAAAACATCATTGGAAAAACGAGCATAAATACATTGAAGAGCATATCCGAAGTCAAAGAACAACCAAACACCAACAGCATATAAAGCATTATTGCCAAGGAAGCATCTCTTTTCCTTCGAACAAAAAAGTGCCAAACTAAAGCAAAATAAATTGATAAATAAACAATTGTTCCTATATAGCCATATCGGACAACAAACAAAGACCAAGAAATATCGGAAGTATCCAATTGAACCGTTTTGCCATTCTTTTCATTCTCGAGTCCGATACTGAAATCGAAATGCTGTGCCGTATATGGAGAATCTTCCGACATCAAACCCAAACCGAACCATTTATACATAGTTTTGCCTTGAGCAAATTCGAAACGCTCATAGAAATGAGCCATTCGGAAAAGGAATGTCGACTCATCATTCAATTCAATATCGTCGGTATCAACAAAATCTCCATTCTGCACACTCTGCAGGTCACTCAGAGTCTTCTTTGAAACTTGAGCAGCGAAAACGATTGATAACGGGATAAATACAATTAAAATATAAGGGACATATTTAACAAACTGGCTTAAATTCTTAATGCTCAAGAATGTTCCCAGCAGCAAAGTAATGACAACTACCATCGACATGCTTCGATGCAAAGGCAAGAATATAGTTATCACCATAATCGTACCAAAGACAATATCCCAAACATTTTTAAAAGGCCGGAAGAATATAACATAAAACATCAAAAAATAAATCATCTTAGGCAGATTATAGAAACGTGTTATTATGCCTATAGCTTTTCTGTTTTCTATTTCTGCACCTGTCAAGATCGGATGTCCGGTAAATGCTTGGACCATAAATAAAAGAGATTGGAAGACAGTAATAAGAATTAAAATCTTCAGAACCTTATCAATCTCTTCCCGCTTACAACGCCTTAAAATATAATAGGCTAGCACAAAGAAAAAATATCGTAGAGTACGAATAATATCAACCCACTGGATATGGTAGATAAACTTACTGATGAAAATCAAACATAGTACCAATGACAAATAAATGGCTATCAGTAATGTCATCTTGTTTCTAGGAATAAAATTATCATAGAAAAGACATCCCCAAATGAACAGTATAATCACGTAGA
>DAIMYP010000015.1:0-62894 GCA_036734445.1 Tannerellaceae bacterium | reverse complement strand
ATTATGATTAAAAAAGTATATACTTTTGACCCACGGAAGTATATACTTTTATATATCGAAAGTATATACTTCTGTATGCTGAAAGTATATACTTTCACACCCTAAAAGTATATACTTTTTTAAACAGATATCAATGATGACAATAAAAGTCCATTATTCTTTAGAAAATACCCCCTTTATACATGTCGTCAAAGTTTGAATGCTGACCGTTCAAAAGTTTTGCTTCTTCACCTTCAGGATTCAATTCTATCGACTTCTTCAAATCGGTCAACGCACCATCTTTATCGCCCATCATGTTTTTGATACGCCCACGCTCGGCAAAAGCTTTAGCGAAATTCGGATTCAAATCGATAGCATCGTCAAAAAATTTAAGCGCATCTTCAAGCTTATTGGCCTCTATCAACATTTTACCCGAAAGCAAACTGGCTTCTTCATTGAACGGATCCAGTTCGAGCGTTTTCTGATAATCGGCGTCAGCAGCTTCGGTTTCATCTAAGGCTTGGCATACGCGTCCACGCAATAAATACGAAGCAGGTTCTTCGGGAGCAAGCGTAACCGCTTTCTCTGCATCAGGCTTAGCCTCTGAGGGTTGCCCCATTTCAAGCAGAAGTTGGGCACGCAAAATAAATGCATCAACGAAATCATCTTTAATCGTGATTGACTTGGTCAAGTCGGCAACAGCACCCAAAAGATCTTTTGTTGTCCGTTTAGCTTTACCCATTATAAACCAAGCCAGGAAATTGTTTTCATCCAATTCCAGAACGTGCTGGCAATCAGCAATGGCATCGGCATCCTTATCCAGCATAAAACAAAGGTTGGCATGAGCAATAAGCGTAGGAATATCATCAGGTCGAAGCGCAATCATCCGAGCCAAAACAGCAAAGGCATCCTCCAAACGGTTAGCAGCCGTGTAGGAATTGACCAGATAATTCATGGTCTCAAAATCATCCTTGATTGAAAGAGCCTGCTCAAAGCACTTGATAGCAAAAGGGTTTTGCCCTGTACGTTGCGCACGCATGCCATCGTATTTAAACATTTCAAAATCCTTATCTTTATTCTTCTGAGCTTCTTCCTCCGGTGTGGAAGCAGGCTTGGAAGAGAATAACGACGAAAAAAAGTGTCCCATAAATTCTATTATTATTGGTTTTCAAGCTGCAAAGTTATACATATCCTGCGTTCGGACATAAAAAAAGCACCTTTTTCCGAGGTGCCTTTTTTGTCTCTTACGGGATTTTACTTTACAACATTTGCTAATTCAGCACCTGCTTTGAATTTTACTGATTTACGAGCGGGAATGTCAATAACGGCTTTCGTTCTTGGATTAACACCTTTACGTGCTGCTTTCTCTGCTACAGAGAATGAGCCAAAACCTAGAATGGCTACTTTCTCACCAGCTTTTAATTCACTTGCAACTGTGTCGATGAATGCATCAACAGCTTTTTTTGCATCAACTTTGCTTAAACCAGCTTTTGCTGCTACAGCACCAATAAATTCTGTTTTGTTCATGATGGTTTATATTTAAAATATTAAAAAAATCGATTACTACTTGTTTTGCCGCCAAATGTAATTGATATTTAAGACTCTGCAAAGAAAATCTAAACTTTTTTTACTAGAAAAACATGTTTTGATATGATTGCAACTGAAAAATCACAAAATTTATCTACCTTTGGGCGGAAAAAAAGAAAATATATGATGAATCAGAATAACTCAGGATTTCTTGGAAATATCCCGATGGTTACTAAAAACCTTATTATTATCAACCTTCTGTTTTGGGTTGCGAGCTTGGCTTTACCCAAAGTTGGCATTGATTTAGTAAACATTTTGGGATTACATTTTCCCGGTGCAAAAGATTTTCATCTTTATCAGATTGTCACCTATATGTTCATGCACGATAACCATTCTTTCGCGCATGTTTTTTTCAATATGTTCGGTGTTTATATGTTCGGTCGTGTGCTGGAAAATGTCTGGGGCCCGAAGAGATTTCTAATCTTTTATATGGTTACCGGCATCGGCGCTGCCATCACACAGGAACTTGTATGGCTTTATACAGTTAACGACTTTGCAATGGCCAACCATGTCAGTCTGTCCTATCTTATTGCCAACGATCCGACACTCAACTATCTGATTACCATTGGTGCCTCGGGAGCTGTATTCGGAATCCTGCTGGCATTTGCCATGCTGTTTCCAAACGTTCCGCTGTATCTATTTTTCATCCCCATACCCATTAAAGCCAAATATTTTGTCATCTTCTATGGCTTGACAGAGCTGTTCTTCGGTGTTTCGAACTTCAGTAGTGACTCGGTTGCACACTTTGCTCATTTGGGCGGTATGATATTTGGATTCTTTATGGTATGGTACTGGAAAAAGAAAGACAGAAACAATGGGCAGTATTATTTCTAACATACAGCAACGATTTAACAGCGGAAGCATACTCGCAAAACTCATATATATTAATGTAGGGCTGTTTCTGCTCATCAGACTGACAGCTATTGTGCTAATGCTGTTTAATATGAGCGGTTTTCCCTATCTGCAATATTTGCAAATGCCTTCATCACCGGAACTGCTGCTTTACCGGCCATGGACGGTCATCACCTATATGTTTACACACTACGATTTCCTGCATATCCTGTTTAATATGCTTTGGTTATATTGGTTCGGTGGGCTGTTCCTGCAATTCTTCA
Organism: Tannerellaceae bacterium; assembly: GCA_036734445.1. Classification (GTDB taxonomy): domain Bacteria; phylum Bacteroidota; class Bacteroidia; order Bacteroidales; family Tannerellaceae; genus Parabacteroides. Next base: position 60,213 of record DAIMYP010000015.1, on the reverse strand, counting down.
ACGAAAGGCAGTTAGGTGGATTGTATGTGATTGGAGGTATTGCGGGCGGACTCCTGTTCATGCTGGCCTACAACATTTTCCCATACTTCCGCAACGCTGCGCCTTGCAGTTTTCTGATGGGCGCTTCTGCTTCGGTCATGGCTATCGTTTTTGCGGTTTCATTCTATCAAAAAGATATGGAAATCAACCTATTCCTTTTAGGGCGGATGAAACTGATTTATCTGGCTCTGCTTTCATTTATTATTGACTTGTTGGCAATGACTTCTGCAAATGCAGGCGGTCATATTGCACATATTGGAGGAGCGCTGCTCGGCATCTGGTTTGCTTCACTCATCAAACGAGGTAAAGACATGACTTCGCCTATTAATTGGGTTATAGACCGATTGGTCAATTTAGGCAAGCGTAAACCGAAAATGCGTGTCACTTATTACAAACCAGAAACCGACTATGAATACAATGCTCGCAAACATCAAGAAGAAGTAGATATTGATACGATATTAGACAAACTGAAACGCTCCGGTTACGAGAGCCTTTCGTCAGAAGAGAAAAAAAGACTTTTTGATGCCAGCAGGAAATGAAAAATCGATTGAAGACAGTCATCATCGTTTTTAGATCCTTCTTTGTTACAGCAAATGTAATAGTAGTCTTACTGCTTATTGCATCTGCCTATTCAGACAGGATCTCACCGGTTAAGAGTATGCTCTCAGCCTATCTCGGCCTGGCATTCCCCATATTGACGATTATGAACTTATGCTTCATTCTCTACTGGCTTTTCATTCAAAAATGGAAATATACATTAATAAGTCTGATTGCGTTTCTAATCTGTTTCAATGCTTTCGAAAACTATTTTCCGTATCACAAACGGACTAAAGAAGTACCAGATAATGTAATCAAAGTATTGACTTACAACGTTATGGGATTTGGTTATAAAGCACATACGAAAGACATGCCGAACCCCACCGTGCAATATATTGCCGATTCGGGAGCCGATATTGTATGTATTCAAGAATGTGCATTAGGTTCTTCACGCGATTTTCTGACAACAGGGAAACTGATAAAAGCACTTTCCATGTACAAATATCATTCTATCATTCCTATTGGAACCTCCGGAATACTGAAATTCAGCATTACTGTCTTTTCTAAATATCCAATTGTAAAGTCAAGACGTATAGACTATGAAAGCGTTTTCAACGGCTCTTCCATTCATGAACTTAATATACGAGGACGAAGAGTGACACTGGTAAACAATCATCTAGAGTCTTTCAAGCTCACCACTGAAGATAAAAGCCATTATTCAGCATTTCTGAAGAACATCAGTTCCGAGAACTTTGATGAAGTAAGAGCTTCTATTCCTCAAAAACTTGGCAATGCTTTTCGTATCCGTGCCAAACAAGCAGAGGCTGTAGCAAAAGAAATAAAAAACGTTGATACAGAATATATTATTGTATGTGGAGATTTTAATGATACCCCTATCTCCTACGCTCATCATACGATTAAAGGAAATCTTATCGATTCGCATGCAGAATCAGGCAGAGGACCTGGAATAACGTATAATGAAAACTTTTTCTGGTTCCGTATTGACAACATCTTCCACTCTGCGAACATGGAATCGCTTAACTGTACGGTTGATAAAGTACGTTATTCTGACCACTACCCGCTATGGTGCTACTTGCAATTTAAATAAAGTTCAGATTCATACTTTTGAAACATAAAAAACGGTTCTTCTTAAAAAACATTATCATATGTATTAAGGATTGAGTACTTTTACAATCCTATTTTGTATTATTTATATAGATAAATAAGCAACATATGAAAAACAAATGGATTCTTTTATCATTTCTGCTTTGCTTTACCCTAATAAGCAAAGGACAGACAACATCAGTCATGACGAACCGCGAGGTCAATGTAGAAAATTGGATTAATTCACATTTTGCCAAAGGAGAAAATCCACCCTTTTCTTTCCAACTCAGAGGTATTCCATCAAAAAACTTCATCAGAAGTTGGAAATATTCAACGACTAAACTCGAAAGCAATGATCCTCTGATCATAAAAAGAAGGGTTACCTATTCAGACATTAAAACAGGGCTGAAAGTAGAATGCGATGTTAAGGGATTTAAAGATTTTAATGCGGTAGAATGGGTTTTGCACTTCAGCAACACGAACAAGCAGAACACACCTGAGATAAGCGACATACACGAATCTGATATCAACTTCAAGTATTCTTCCGGGGGCGATTTTATCCTTCATTATGCTGAAGGGAGCACGGCAAAAGCGACAGATTTTCAACCTTTAGAAAAGAAACTGACTTCCGGCCAATCATTCGGTATGGAACCCACTGGCGGACGTTCATCACAGTTAGCTTTCCCGTTTTTTAATATTGAATCGCCTGCAAAACAAGGGATCATGGTTGCTATCGGTTGGAGCGGAACATGGAAAGCAGGCTTAAACTGCAACTCCAATAAAAGTATAACGCTGACTACAGGCATACGTGATTTAAAATCGTATCTGCTTCCTGACGAAAAGATTCGGACTGCAAGTGTTTGTCTTCTTTTTTGGAATGGAGAAGACAGAATGATTGGACACAATAAATTTCGCCAGTTCATATTGACTCACCATACACGACAAATCGACGGCAAACGGACAATATATCCAGAATCACTGGGTTTCAATTGGAATGATCCGCGTCCGTGTAACGAATACTCATGTCTTACCACTGATTATGCTATCTCAATGATCAAACGATACAAACAATTCGGACTTATCTCTGAAGTATTTTGGTTGGATGCAGGCTGGTATACAGGTGCTGACGATTATGCCAATGATAAAAACTGGGGAAACACGGTTGGTAACTGGACTGTGAATAAAGAGCATTTTCCAGACGGACTAAAACCTATATCGGATGAAATACACCGTCAAGGCTGCAAGTTTATGGTCTGGTTTGAACCTGAACGTGTATATAAAGGGACTATCTGGGCACAACAACATCCGGAATGGATGCTGCAAAACAGTCCGGAACCTGAACAATATTTATTCAATCTGGGTAACCCGGAAGCTTGCAGATGGCTCGGTAAAACCATTACTACATTGATGAAAGAGAATGGCATTGATTACTATCGCCAGGATTTTAATATTGAACCTGACACTTACTGGAAGACTAACGACCAACCAGGTAGACAAGGCATGACTGAAGTAAAATATATTGCCGGACTATATGACTATTGGGATTATATCCTGCAACAATTTCCTTCAGCTTTAATTGACAACTGCGCCAGTGGAGGCAGACGTCTTGATTTGGAAACAGTATCCCGCAGCGCTCCTATGTGGCGAACAGATTATGATTATGGAGAACCTGTAGGCTATCAAAGTCATACATATGGATTGAACTTTTATCTGCCACTATCAGGAACAGGGACAATGAAAACGGATAAGTTCGGCTTCCGTTCAAGCTTAAGTTCTTCCATTATTTACAGCTGGAAAATATCCGATCCATCCAATTCCTATCTTGAAATGCAAGCTTGCCAAAAAGAATTCAGAGATGTCCGCCCCTATTTTTATGAAGATTTTTATCCTCTGACCGGAACAAACAACATTTCGGCGAACAACCGCTGGATGGCTTATCAACTGAATCGTAAATCAGATCATAGTGGTTTCGTCATTGCTTTTCGTCGAGATGAAAACAATGAAAAAGAAATCACAGTCAAACTATCAGGATTGTCAGCTGAGAAAATGTATCAGATTGAGGACAGAGATACGAAAGAAAGCATTACAAAAAGTGGCAAAGAGTTAATGAACGGCTTCACGCTTATGCTTGAGAAACCTCACTCTTCTTTGCTCCTATTCTACAAAGGAAAATAAAAATAAATGCGGATTTATAGAAATCACCGACTAAAACTCCGTGTATTTCTATGAATCCGCATCAATTTAAATACTTCAAGGACCTCTATTCCTTATTTACCGCATCCAAAAGATCATCGAATAAATCCTCTACAAAAAAGAATGTTGCATTACAAAACAACTTGGGGTCTTTAACAATGGCAACAGTATTGCTCTTTCCATTGTTTGCGATTATGCTTTCCGCCGGGTAGTTCTTATACTTCTTTTCATTATTTGGATCATACTGATATGTGATTTTAAAGACCTCTGCCGTATAACTATTATCATGACAAAATATCTGCATTTTGTATTTGATAATCGTCTTGTCGGTATCATTCAGCAACAGTTCCACTTTAGAAGTAAGCGAAACAATGCCTTTCGTCTTATACGAATTGACATTTGACATAAACACATCTTTGCCATAATTCTTCTTAGCCCAGGCTTCAACCAGATTAAATACTTCCAGCTGCTTCAAATCCTTGACGCGCACTGTATCACGATAGCAAACCTTACCGTTTTTCATCGGAGCGCATTCAGCCACATCTCCTTTATGACCTTGTGCAGCCACGACGAACGGCAATAAAAGGAACAATCCTATTATAATTCTTTTCATAAATAATCTATTTTACAAACACTTTCAATATTTCGCCTGCTATCACCTTTTGATCGCCTTCTGCCGTTTCGCCGGCCTTTTGGCATTCAATAATCATCCAAGCCTCATCCATCTTATCTTTTGCAAAGAATGAAATGCTGTAGCTGTCGCCATTTCCAATCTGTCTAAAGACTTCGCTTCCCGGATTCATCACTACAGAAGCGATATATTTTCCAAACATACTTCCAACACCTTTCCATACGACAGAACTTTCTTTTAGAGCACTATTCTTTTTTGGAGATACTTGGACAGCGCTTTCTGCCATAAGACCTGTTTGCGAAATTGTCAAGTTTGCTGCTTCAATCGTTCTATATCCTTCCTTCGTTATTGTTTTACTCTTTTCGGTAGAGGCCGGTTCTTTTTTAACCGTTGGAGCCGCAGGATTTACTTTCTGTGAAGCTGAAGGCACCTCTTCTACTGCAGCAGTTCCCAAAGCAGATGTAGCCTCTTTAAACATATCATTCACAAAATCGATAGTCTTAATTCGAAATTTTTTACTGCCACGATATAGCTTTGTCTTGTCTTTATTTAAAGAGAAATCGTCCGTAATCCATTCTTCGGCTGCATACTTTTCCGGTTCGCGCTTATATGAAACAACATACTCATATCTGATTGCATACATTTTTAAGGTGCATTCGCTATCGGCACATTTAATCATAACGCGATAACTCATCAATGAACGATCAAGAGATAAGGCATTATTTTGAAATACAATATATTCCTTTCCGACGGCTGCAATATCTCCCGTGTTTTTATCTGAATAGACTACACGTGTAATGTCTCCTTTAAAGCGACCTTGCGCCCAATTCAGCATAACATCGAAGATCTGATCTTTCGAGAAAGCATTTACTTTAATTTCTTTCGAAAAAACCACCTTGCCATTCTCTTCTGGAACAGCCCCTGCCAAATACTTTGAATCGTCCTGAGCCCAAAGTAGTGCTGGAATTAAAAAAGCACAAAATAATAGAAGTCGTCTCATATACATCTTTTCTTTTTATGAGCAAAGATATACATTTGTGTCCGAAATAAACTAAAAGTGTGACAAATAAATTATCTAATTACTGTTTGACAAAGAAAAAAAAGGCTATATTTGCACCCTGTGAAAAAACGAATAATAACATAAATATAAGATTCAAATGCAAAACAAAGGATTTGTGAAGGTCTTCGCGGTATTACTGACGCTAGTTTGTCTGTTCTATCTGTCGTTTTCGTTTGTGACGCGACATTATAACAGTTTGGCAGCAAAGTATGCTAATGGAGATCCGTTAAAAGAGAGTTCTTATTTAGACTCATTATCTACTCAGAAGGTATGGTTGGGTTACACGCTCAAGCAATGCCGTGAAATGGAGATCAGCTTAGGTCTTGACCTGAAAGGTGGTATGAACGTCACTTTGGAATTGAATGTACCTGATGTCATCCGTTCACTTTCGAACAATAATCAGGACGAAAATTTCAACAAGGCATTGGATATTGCCTATCGTGACCAAGGCAAAAGTCAATTGGACTTTATTGATCTGTTTGCAGAAGAGTACAAGAAGTTAGATAGTGGAGCTCGCTTGTCTGCTATCTTCAGTACATTCGAATTAAAGGATAAAATCACTCCAAAGAGTTCGGATGCACAAGTAATAGCCGTATTAAAAAGTGAGTTGAAGAGTGCTATCGATAATTCATTTAACGTATTGCGTACTCGTATCGACCGTTTCGGTGTTGTAGCTCCAAACATCCAGCGTCTTGAAACTGCTGGACGTATCTTGGTTGAACTCCCTGGTGTAAAAGAACCTGAACGTGTTCGTAAATTGTTACAGGGAAGTGCAAATCTTGAGTTTTGGGAAACTTATAACTTACAAGAGATCTACCAGCAATTGATTGCTGCCGATAATGCATTGGCGTTAGCGCTTAAAGACAGTACAATTACCTTAGGTGCTGACAGTACATCTGCTAAAGACAGTACGGCATTGGCTTCTACGGCTACAGCAAAGAAAGATACAGCAGCTTCTGCTGATTCTCTGTTGGCAAAAATTGATAAAGGTAAAACCGAGAACGCACAGGCAAATCAGAATATGGAAGAATTTGCAAAGCAACATCCTCTGTTCGCTCTCTTGCAAATCAACCAATATAACGGACAACTTGTTCCAGGACCGGTTGTAGGTATTGCTGACACAAAGAATATTGCAAAAATCAATGAATATTTAAATATGAAACAGGTTAAGGAAGTCCTTCCTCATAACTTATCACTGAAATGGGGTGTTAAGGCTATTGATGAGAAGGAACGTTTCTTCAATCTGTATGCTATAAAGGTAACCAACCGCGATGGTTCACCTGCATTAGGCGGAGATGTTGTTATTGATGCCAATGCCGACTTTGCACAGCAAGCTGGTCGTTCAGAGCAGGAAGTCAGTATGACAATGAATGCTGAAGGTGCAAAAGAATGGGCCCGTTTGACAAAAGAAAATATTGGTCGTTCAGTAGCTATCGTATTGGATGGAATGGTTTATTCTGCTCCAACCGTACAAGTAGAAATCACGGGCGGTCGCTCACAAATCACAGGTCACTTCACTCCTGAAGAGGCAAAAGACTTAGCAAACGTATTGAAATCCGGTAAGATGGCTGCCTCAGTACACATTGTACAGGAAGATGTAGTCGGTCCGTCATTAGGACAGGAAGCTATCAATTCTGGTATCATATCATTCATAATCGCATTAATCCTGTTGATGATCTACATGTGCGGTTTCTACGGTCTTATTCCTGGTATAATTGCCGATGGAGCCTTAGTTGCCAACATCTTCTTCACGATGGGTGTCCTAGCGTCCTTCCAAGCCGTACTAACCTTGCCTGGTATTGCCGGTATGGTATTGACCTTAGGTATGGCAGTCGATGCTAACGTCTTGATTTATGAACGTACCAAGGAAGAGTTGCGAGCTGGTAAATCTTTGGGCAAAGCTATCTCTGATGGTTATAGCAACGCCTTCTCTGCTATCTTCGACTCGAACTTGACAACTGTCATCACAGGTGTTGTATTGTTCTATTTCGGTACAGGTCCTATTCGTGGTTTCGCCACAACATTGATCATCGGCTTGATTGCATCATTCCTTACAGCCGTATTCTTGACACGTATCGTTTACGAAGCATTATTAGCTAAAGATAAAGTAAAGAATCTTACATTCGTTACTTCTTTAACAAAAGACTTGTTGACTAACCCGAAGGTCGACTTCCTTTCAATCCGTAAGGTAGGTTATCTGATTCCGGTTACAATCATTGTTTTGGGAGCAATCTCAATGGCAACAATAGGTTTGAACAACGGTATCGATTTCACTGGTGGTCGTAATTATATTGTACGTTTTGATCACAACGTAAAGACTGATCAAATTCAAGGATTAGTTCAGAAACAAATTCAAGGGACAGTCAATGTTATTCAGATTGGTACTCCAGATCAGGTTCGTATTTCTACTAACTTCCACATTGGTGATACTGCTCCAACGGTTGATCAGGAAATCGAAACCAAGCTGTTCGAAAGCTTGAAGAGCGAACTGCCTAATGGAACAACTGAAGAACAGTTTACAACTAACTTCATCCAAAGTTCACAGAAAGTAGGTCCAAGTATGGCAGATGATATTAAGAAGGGTGCCTTCCTGGCTGTCGTATTCTCAATGATCTGTATGGCCGCTTACATTTTGCTCCGATTCAGAGATATTTCATTCTCTGTGGGAGCATTCGCATCAGTAGCTTCAACAACCTTATGTATCATAGCCTTCTATACATTACTTTGGAAGATTCTCCCATTCTCAATGGAAGTCGACCAGACGTTTATAGCGGCCATATTGACAATCATCGGTTACTCTATCAATGATACCGTCGTTGTATTCGATCGTATCCGTGAAACTATCGGATTGTATCCGAAGCGCGACAGATATCAAGTTATCAATGATGCATTGAACTCAACCTTGTGTCGTACATTAAATACATCATCTACAACATTGGTTGTTGTATTGTGTATCTTCATCCTGGGTGGTAGCTCTATAAGAAGCTTTACGTTCGCAATCTTGTTAGGTATCGTTATCGGTACTTATTCTACATTGTTCGTTGCAACACCTATCGCATACGAATTGCAGAAAAAGAAAATCAACAAGAAAGCAGCTATAGCTGCAAAAGCAGCACCAGTAGCAGCTCCTGCAGCAAGCAAAAGCGAAACTGAAACAAAAGCATAACAGTCGTTACTGATTGAATATACATATAACGAGAGGCCTTTTAATTAAGGCCTCTCGTTTTTTATGACAATATGCTTTTAAACATACGAATCTAATTGCTTTTAAATCACAAAGCATTTACCTTTGAGGCAATATTCAACAGTTTTGTTTACAAAATGTAAGCATTACCTCAATACAATTGTACCATGGAAGTTTGCCTAAGTAATCAATTACCGGCTTATCCAGAATTTGTAGCCGGAATTCGTCGTGCTCCGGACCGTGGTTATACACTTACGCCAGCACAAACAGAAACAGCATTGAAAAATGCATTGCGTTACATTCCTAAAGAACTCCACGAAGCATTAGCTCCGGAGTTCATGAATGAGTTACTCACTCGTGGTCGAATCTACGGATATCGTTTTCGCCCTGAAGGGGATCTGAAAGCCAAACCTATCGACCAATACAAAGGAAAGTGCATAGAAGGGAAAGCTTTCCAAGTGATGATTGACAACAATCTTTGTTTTGATATCGCACTTTACCCCTACGAACTTGTTACCTATGGTGAAACAGGACAAGTTTGCCAGAACTGGATGCAGTATCGCTTGATAAAGAAATATCTTGAGATTCTTACGCAAGATCAGACATTAGTTGTTGAATCTGGTCATCCACTTGGACTTTTCAAATCGCGTCCGGAAGCTCCGCGCGTAATCATCACCAACTCGATGATGGTCGGATTATATGACAATTTGAAAGATTGGCATGTAGCTGTACAAATGGGTGTCGCCAATTACGGTCAGATGACTGCCGGCGGTTGGATGTATATCGGTCCGCAAGGAATTGTTCACGGCACTTATAATACACTGCTTAATGCCGGGCGCAAGAAACTGGGTATTCCTCAAGATAAAGATCTGCGCGGTCATCTTTTTGTATCTTCAGGATTAGGAGGTATGAGTGGTGCACAACCTAAAGCGGCTGTTATTGCCGGAGCAGCAAGTGTCATTGCCGAAGTAGATGCGTCCCGTATTGAAACTCGCCGTACGCAAGGATGGGTTCAACATGCAACAGACGATATGTCAAAAGCCTTCGCCATGGCTGCAGAAGCAATAAAGAAAAAAGAACCAATATCCATTGCCTATCACGGTAATGTCGTCGACTTGCTGGAATATGCCGAAACACATAACATACATATTGACCTATTAAGCGATCAAACCTCCTGTCATGCTGTTTATGAAGGTGGATATTGTCCGGCAGGAATCACGTTTGAAGAACGGACGCGACTACTTTCCGAAGATCAAGACAAGTTCTGTCATCTGGTTGACCAATCTTTACGCCGCCACTTCGAAGTAATCAAGAAACTGGTTGGCAAAGGCACTTATTTCTTTGATTACGGCAATTCCTTCATGAAAGCCATCTATGATGCCGGAGTAAAAGAAATTTCCAAAAACGGTATTGACGAAAAAGACGGCTTCATCTGGCCATCATACGTAGAAGATATCATGGGACCGGAATTATTCGATTACGGTTATGGTCCGTTCCGCTGGGTTTGTCTGAGTGGCAAACATGAAGATTTGGTAAAAACTGACCACGCAGCCATGGAATGTATTAATCCTGACCGACGCGGACAAGATCGAGATAACTACAACTGGATTCGCGATGCAGAAAAAAATCAGCTTGTAGTCGGTACACAAGCCCGCATTCTCTATCAGGACGCCTACGGACGCCGAGATATTGCCTTACGTTTTAACGAAATGGTACGCAATGGCGAAGTGGGTCCGATCATGATGGGACGCGATCACCATGATGTCAGTGGGACAGATTCACCTTTCCGAGAAACATCAAATATCAAAGACGGCAGTAATGTCATGGCAGATATGGCAGTACAATGTTATGCCGGCAATGCCGCTCGAGGTATGAGTCTGGTTGCTCTTCACAACGGCGGTGGTGTTGGAATAGGAAAAGCCATTAACGGAGGGTTTGGTTTGGTATTGGATGGAAGTCTTCGTGTTGACGAAATTATCCGCTCGGCAATCATCTGGGATGTTATGAGTGGAGTAGCCCGCCGTTCATGGGCAAGAAATGAACACGCCATGGAAACAAGTGCCGCATTCAATAAAGATGCAGCAACCTACTACCACATTACAATGCCAAATATAGCAGACGAAGATTTAATAAAAAACACAGTTAAAACATCATTAGAAAACAGATTATGAGCAATTGGAACAAAATAATGGAGTGTGTGCCGAATTACAGTGAAGGCAGAGACCACTCCAAAATGGAAAAGATTGTAGAAGCATTTCGTGGAAAAGACGGAGTCAAGTTATTAGATTACAGCAACGATGAAGACCATAATCGAATGGTTGTAACCGTTGTAGGTGAACCAGAAGCTTTGAAAGCTGCCGTACTCGAATCAGTCGGTTTAGCTGCCGAGCTGATTGATTTAAACAAACATCAGGGACAGCATCCCCGAATGGGAGCAGTCGATGTAATCCCATTCATTCCAATCAAAGGATGCACGATGGATGAAGCTATCGCTCTTTCGAAAGAAGTAGGCGAACAGGTTGCTACATTATATAATATACCTGTCTTCCTATATGAGAAATCAGCTTCAGCTCCACACAGAGAAAATCTGGCAGCCATCCGCAAAGGCGAATTCGAAGGCATGGCCGAAAAGATCAAGCTTCCGGAATGGAAGCCCGATTTTGGACCTGCAGAACGTCATCCAACTGCCGGAACCGTTGCTATCGGTGCCCGCATGCCGTTAGTTGCTTACAATATCAATCTAGGCACAAGTAATCTGGAGATAGCTAGCAGCATAGCGAAGAAGATTCGTTATATTGGTGGTGGACTGCGCTATTGCAAAGCAATGGGTGTTGAACTCAAAGAACGCGGCATCGTACAAGTATCCATCAATATGACCGACTACACGCACACGGCTCTTTATCGTGCTTTCGAATTGGTAAAAATAGAAGCTCGCCGTTACGGCGTAGCCATTGTCGGAAGCGAAATAATCGGACTTGTTCCAATGGATGCACTGATTGACACTGCCTCCTACTATTTAGGCCTTGAAGGCTTTTCAACGAAGCAAATATTGGAAACACGTTTAATGGAATAAGATGAAAGAAGATCGTATACTTATTCGAGATGCAGCACAAATTGTAACCTGTTCGGGATTCGCAGCTAAGAAAGGCGCTGAGATGTCGGAACTATACATTATCAACAACGGAGCTGTTGCCATTGAAAAAGGAATCATCACACACGTAGGAACAACTGAAAAGGTTCTGAAAGAAATCAATATCGACAACTTTCAGGAGATCAGTGCCAAAGGCAGAGCTCTCATCCCGGGATTTATAGACAGTCACACGCATTTCCTTTTCGGAGGCTACCGGGAAGAAGAATTTTCCTGGAGACTGAAAGGCGACAGTTATATGTCGATCATGGAACGAGGCGGTGGTATCGTAAATACAATGACAGCAACTCGCAATATCAGTTACAACGACCTGTACAACAAAGGGTACGAACTGCTTAACGAAATGCTGGATTTGGGTGTAACCACTGTAGAGGGCAAAAGCGGCTATGGCCTTGATATGGAAACCGAATTGATGCAACTCAGAGCTATGAACGAACTCAGTCATGATCATCCGATAGATGTTGTCTCTACCTATCTTGGAGCACATGCCGTTCCTCCCGAGTTCAAGGATGAAGCTGACGACTACATCACATTCATGATTGAAAAAGTAATGCCACAAGTACATGCAGAACGGTTAGCCACCTTCTGTGACGTATTCTGTGAGAAAGGAGTATTCTCTATCAAACAGAGCGAGCGCCTTTTAAAAGCTGCCCGCAGTTTCAGGTTCAAATTAAAACTGCATGCCGACGAGATCGTGCAGTTTGGTGGCGCAGAACTTGCTGCCAAACTCAAAGCAACAAGCGCTGACCATCTATTGCACGTTTCGGATGAAGGAATAAAAATGCTTGCCAAATCCGGAACAGTAGCGACCTTATTGCCTCTGACAGCATTTTCGCTTCACGATACATATGCTCCAGGACGCAAAATGATTGACGAAGGATGCGCCGTTGCATTAGCAACCGATTTTAATCCGGGAAGTTGCTTCTCCTACTCCATCCCACTTATGTTTGCATTGGCTTGCATCGAGATGAAACTATCCCCAGAAGAAGCGCTTACAGCACTGACTATCAATGGCGCAGCAGCATTAGGCAAGGCTAAAGAAATTGGAAGCATCGACGTGGGTAAGAAAGCAGATATCCTGATGCTCAAATATCCATCGTACAAATTTATTCCTTATCATGTAGGAATGAACTGCGTGGATGTTGTGATTAAAGATGGCGTACCTATTATCGTATAACAGACAAACAAAAACTATAAAACTAAATTTTATGCTTGCAGATTTGACAATTAAAGGATTTCTGGCTGAGACAGCAGGTAGCGCACCTGTTCCAGGCGGAGGAAGTATTTCAGCACTCAACGGAGCTATTGCTGCCGCGTTGACCGAAATGGTTTCCAATCTGACTATAGGAAAGAAGAAATATGTCGATGTAGAGAATGAAATGCAGGAGACTGCCGCAAAAATGACAGTTGTTCGTGATAAACTTATACAAGATATAGACCGCGACAGCGAGGCTTACGACCGCGTTTTCGCAGCTTTCAAACTGCCGAAAGAGACAGAAGAGGAAAAAGCCAAACGAAGTGAAGTGATTCAAGAAGCGACCAAGGAAGCAGCAATGATTCCCATGTCGGTTGCCAAAGAAATCACATCGATCATGGCTTCTATCTCAGAGGTTGCCCATAAAGGCAATCAGAATGCCGTAACCGATGCTTGTGTAGCCATGATGGCAGCCCGCACCGGCGTTTTAGGCGCATTATTAAATGTAAGGATAAACCTGTCATCCATCAAAGACACCGCTTTCGTTGAACAGATGGCCTCTGAAGCAGAAACATTGGAAAAGCAGGCTATCGCAACGGAAAAAGAATTACTTGATTGGATTAAAACAGTATTATAATTATGAGTAACGTATATTATGTGGGTTCCGAAAGCCTGACTTTCGAAGCCATTGAACGGATTCTCAACGAGAACATCAAACTCGAGATGACGCAGGAGGTGAAAGACCGTATCCAGCGTTGCCGGGATTATCTGGATTGGAAGATCGAACAGTCTGATGAACCTATCTATGGCATCACGACCGGTTTTGGTTCTCTGTGTAACAAAAACATATCGCCCGACGAATTGAGCACACTTCAAGAAAATCTGGTAAAGAGTCATGCTTGCAGTATTGGCGACGAAGTGAGTCCCGTCATCGTACGACTGATGATGTTGCTAAAAGCACATGCTTTGTCATTGGGACATAGTGGCGTGCAAGTGATTACCGTTCAGCGAATCCTTGATTTCTTCAACAATGATGTTCTGCCTATCGTTTACGACCGCGGATCACTAGGCGCTTCAGGCGATCTAGCTCCATTGGCGAACCTGTTCCTTCCGCTCATCGGTGTAGGCGACGTATATTATAAAGGTAAGAAAAGAGAAGCCATCAGCGTTCTCGACGAATATGCATGGAAACCGGTGAAGTTAAAGAGCAAAGAAGGACTTGCACTGCTTAACGGAACGCAGTTTATGAGTGCAAATGGAGTATTTGCCCTGATGCGTGCCCGTAACATTTCCAAACGTGCAGACCTTATTGGTGCATTGTCACTAGAGGCTTTCGACGGACGCATTGATCCGTTCCTCGATTGCATTCAACAGATGCGTCCTCATCAAGGACAGATCGAGACCGGAGCTGCATTCCGCGAGATATTGGAAGGCAGCGAACTCATTGCCCGCAAGAAAGAGCATGTGCAGGACCCGTATTCTTTCCGCTGTATTCCACAAGTGCACGGCGCTGCAAAAGATGCGATTCGATATGTATCAGGTGTATTGCTGACTGAAATCAATTCGGTGACCGATAACCCGACTATATTCCCAGAAGAAGATAAAATCATCTCCGGAGGTAATTTCCATGGCGAACCGCTAGCCATCTCCTACGATTTTCTGGCCATTGCTCTGGCTGAACTGGGAAATATTTCAGAACGCCGTGTTGCACAACTTATCATGGGATTGCGTGGACTGCCCGAATTTCTGGTTGCCAATCCGGGGTTGAATTCAGGATTCATGATTCCGCAATACGCAGCAGCAAGCATGGTCAGTCAGAACAAGATGTATTGCTATGCCGCAAGCAGCGACTCCATCGTTTCGAGCAACGGTCAGGAAGATCATGTAAGTATGGGCGCAAATGCAGCCATCAAACTGTTCAAGATTATGGACAATCTGGATCACATTCTGGCTATCGAATTGATGAATGCAGCTCAGGGAATCGAGTTCCGCCGCCCTGCACGCACCTCGCCTATATTGGAAAAATTCTTGAAAGCTTATCGGAAGGAAGTCCCTTTTATCGATGAGGATATTATCATGTATCCCGAAATCCATCGGACGGTGGCTTTTCTTAGAAGATATCCTCTATAATGGAAGCGTCATAGACCTTTATGAATGAGGTAAAGGCAACGTGAGAAGACTTTCAGACCTCAATAAATGGACGAAAGCTGCCTTGCAAACATATTTAAACCTCTTTCTTCGAACAAAAGCCGCCTTTGCGGCCGAAGAAAGAGGTTTTTTGCTTCCTAAGAAAACTTGCGCCTGAATATAGACTCAATATTGCCCGTTTTAGAAAATCCTTATTTTTTAGTAACGATCACCCGATGCGTTGGAGCAATGTTCTCGTTACGATATTCAACCTGCTCCACCACATTTTCGGCAAGCGTTTGAAAAGCTGCACCGGTTATACTTTCAGGATTGAGAGCGACAGGAGTTCCCGTATCTCCGCCTTCACAAATACTTTGAACGATTGGAATCTGTCCTAACAACGGAACTTGAAACTCTTCCGCCAAGCGCTTTCCACCCTCTTTACCGAAGAGATAATATTTATTTTCAGGCAGTTCGGCCGGTGTGAACCACGACATATTCTCGACGAGTCCCAGAACCGGAACGTTCACTTTTTCACCCAAAAACATACTGATTCCCTTGCGCGCATCAGCTAAAGCTACTTCCTGTGGCGTTGTAACAACGATTGCACCGGTGATGGCCAGCGTTTGAACCATTGTCAGATGAATATCGCTCGTTCCGGGAGGCAAGTCGATAAGAAAATAATCCAAGGCTCCCCAGTTTGCATCGCCAATCAATTGCTTCAAAGCGTTGCTAGCCATCGCCCCGCGCCAAAGAACAGCATCTTCCTTGTTGACAAAGAATCCTATCGAAAGTAGTTTTACACCATAATTCTCTGCCGGTTCGATCAGCTCACGGCCACCAACTTCGACCATATACGGACGAGCCTCTTCAACATGGAACATCTTGGGTTGCGAAGGGCCGAAGATATCGGCATCCAGCAATCCTACCTTATATCCTTTCAAAGCAAGAGCTACAGCCAGATTTGCAGCAACGGTACTTTTTCCTACACCACCTTTACCTGACGAAATAGCAATGATATTCTTAACTTCAGGTAGCAGTTTTTCCGGTTCAGGACGTGCTACCTGCCTTGTTTCGACTGTGATATTTCCTTTGATATCAATATCTTTATCCACATATGTCAGGATAGCCGTCTCGGCAGCTTTTACAACCGATTTGATAAACGGATCGCTTGGCTTCTCAAACAAAAGAGAAAAACTCACCTTGTTACCTTCAATTCGGATATTATCTTCTACCATTCCCATCTCGACCAGATTCTTTCCAGTCCCGGGATAGCGCACCTTTTCGAGTGCTTCTTTAATCAGATTGGGATATATTGTCATAGCTTTAAAATTTAATCATTTAGTGGAGGTCAACGCACTGCGCTTACTCCGATTGAAACTGCGATAAGGATCAAGTTCGATTTCGACATCCGGTTCAATCAGTGCCTCTCTCTTGCCTTCCTTCCCACAAACAAACTTGATATACTTTATGTTCAGACCGCGGTCGAGCCATTGCTGTTCATAATAAGTACGGATGGAAAGAATATCATCTACAAGCGCGGAATGATACAGATCGTCGGTGCTGAACAACACTTCGAAGTGATTAGCCTTCGCCATCTCGCAGGTATATGTGTACATAAAATTACTGTCCGTCTTCAGATGAACCAAACCACCATCAGCCAATATTTCCTGATACATACTGATAAAACGAGTAGATGTGAGACGTTTGTTCAGTTTCTTCATCTGCGGATCCGGAAATGTAAGCCATATCTCAGCTACTTCACCCGGCGCAAAAAACGATGTAAGCATCTCGATATGGGTACGCAGAAATGCTACATTGGTCATTCCTGTTTCGAACGAATCCTTTGCTCCAGTCCACATTCTTGCACCTTTGATATCAATCCCGATGAAGTTTTTCTCCGGGAAGAGTCTTCCCAAACCTACTGTATATTCGCCTTTTCCACAACCCAATTCCAACACAATAGGACGATTGTTCTTAAAGAAGCGTTCGCACCAATGCCCTTTCAGATCGAAACCCTTCGCCTGAACTTCCTCAAAAGAATATTGGAATACGTGCGGGAAACCCGCCATATCATCAAACTTAGCTAACTTGTTCTTTCCCATAAATTGTTCACATTAATCAGCGGAACGCTTGATTTGCGGAGACAAAGATACATAATAATGTGAAGATTCGTGTTCGTGAAGTATACTTTTAGTGAAGGTTCGATTTTACTCTACTTTCCCCGCACTTACAGCCTTATCAGCCATAAGTGCGGAAGAAGCTTTATCACTTTTTCTTAAAGAAAGAGAGAATAAACAGCAGGACAACAGCACCGATAACAGAGGTGATGAGTGAACCCACAAATCCGCCTCCCAGTGTAAGGCCGCACAGTCCTAATAACCAACCGCCCAACAAACCGCCTACAATACCGACGATAATATTGACCAGTAAACCGAAACCTGCGCCTTTCATAATCAATCCGGCAATCCATCCTGCCAAAGCGCCAACTACAATCCAAATAATAATGCTCATGATACAAAGTGTTTTTAGGTCAGACAATAAAGATACAGCTCCTTAACAATACATAGTTAGACACCTGCAAGATACGACAATTTTTGTTATGATGTTCTTCTTTTTTTGAATTTTTTTTGTTTATGCTTCCAAGACTTTAAAAATCAACATAGCTATTAATAAGCTATTCTTCTATTATATAAAACATTACGAAATGGAGTCACTTTGCGTTTTTAACATTTGAAGAGGCATTAACTATTTCAATAGTGAATGCCTCTTAACATATCCAACCGCTCATCATGAGATAAAACTGAAGTTACCCTACTACTTTCCAAACGAGCTGCATTCCTCATTGTAGCTTGGTGGAATCGAGGTCGCAACCTACAACTTCAAGATATCTATCATTCCTCCTCGTTATTATCGGCATAATCATCATCGTCCACTTGCGAGAAAAAAGCCGGAACCTCATTAAACGAATCCAAAATCCAATAATAGGCCCAAAAACGGTTAAGTACGATAAATATGCCTGTCACCATATTATATGGTGGAATGTCTTCACTGAAACATTTCTTATAACAGTTGTCGAAGATTTCTCTAACCGACTCGCCACCACTGGAAATTATCAGTTCTCTTTCCATCATCGAGCCTATCCGTTCAGCCAACAGTTTAATGCCGTCAGTGACAAAAGGAGATCTGAATTCACTAAACATCTCCTCATTTGTACCTTCTCTAAAAGCCATCATACACTAAAAATTTAAATTGTTCATTACTAAAAAGCAAGACAAAAATAGAGATGCAGGTAAGCCTATTCATTGCACAAGAGAGAAGAATAAATAAATAAAACATTAATAGTAAAATATGCCCTTATTATTTGCCATACAATTTCGACATACCCTGAATAATTGACCGCATTTCTTTGCGCAGACTTTCAGGTTCGAGCACTTCAACATCGCTGCCATGCGAGAGCAGTTCCTGACGAAAATCGTATGTGTTGCAGAGGTCGTAGCCGAAGATGGAATAATCGGCAGTCGTTTCTTCTTCACGCTGGGTGTGATGCAGCTGCAGATTTCTGAAGTATGCGCGCTGATCGGCAGTCACTTTGATCCGCACATGCACAAGCGAATTCTTGTCGCCAACAATAATACCGAAACTGTTATTAAAGAACTGCTGCGGATCAAACGTTTCCGGATAGATGAAAGCTGCATCAGTCATTTTCAAATCGAGAATGCGGTCAAGTGCGTACGTTCTTATTCCTTTCTGCCCTGAATCCACACCATGCGCCACCAGATACCAACGTTGTTTGAAAATCTTCACGCAATAAGGTTCAATCTGATACTTCTTTTCGCAATCGCTGCTGTAGCTGTAATAAGTCATTTCCACCACTTTGCTCTCGCGCATCGCTTCAATCAATGGCTCCAGATACTTCTGTCCTGAAGGAATCTCTTCGAAAAGGATACGCGAACTAAGCTGATAACTATTGTTAATCAGATTGCTGATACTGAAATTATTCAACAGCCAGGCGCGAAACTCACTATCGCCATTCAGGTCTTCGCCTTCAATATAATAGCCATAAAGATTCTTCGAACCTTTTTCTTTGTTGCATTCGATAATGATATCAAACACATCTTGAATAGCATCAATATGTTTATGGAACGTTCGAAGCGGAATGCCTTTGCCTTCGCTCAGATGGCTATCCATCCATCGCCTGTTGATCTCTTCAAAAGTGATAGGTTGATATTTATAAATCGTATCGACCAACCAAATATATTTGCATAACAAGTTTGTACCCATAGGATCCATTTTTCTTCAAAATTAAAAGAAATATTGCTTTCATGAACATTTAATTATAAATATATGAGATTGTTGCCCCATAATTAGAGACCTGCAGCAGATCTTGCTTTACCAAGATGAATTTTTCCATTGTCTCTTCGAAGAGATATTCGAAACTATTCAATTCCTGCCTCGTTTGACAGACAAAGAAAGTAGCTCTCCAAATAGTTCTATCACATTCCGATGGTAAAGTACTTTTCGATAAAACATTGCTCCATAATTTATTTTGAGCGTTATCAAAATCGTTTCCTACAGAACAGTAGTCCTTAAAGCGCAAGACCGCTTCGATGGAAAAAGCAGCCCTCTTCCCTTCCCGTTTCTTAGTCATTTCTTCCTCACAGATACGCAAGGCTTCACGATTGAGTTTCAAAGCCACATCTGTCATCAATGCTTTCGCTTTCTTCAAAGCGGAAATATGCTCTGCCGTCATGGAGAATTCTTTATCCAGTTTCTTACTGCGCCCAATCTTATATCTTTGCATCAAATATATCTTATCGTCCGAACTCAAGTTCAGATCTTCGCTGATTCTCAGCATCGCCTGTTCCATCTGTTGAACCGTCATTTCCTCACGCGGTTCAGATTCATATCCATCAATGTACATCATCATAATTGATTATTATTTCAAAGTTCAACTCCTTGATTTGTAAAATATCCTGCATGGCAAAATGATAGTTTTCATGGAGAAATCGAACCCCGTGACGACTCTCATCATAATTATCCATATCAACTTCATCAGAACAGTATGCAGTCCAGCCTGGCACAGGTTCGATTGAATGTTCCTCTTCGAACGAAGTCAATATATTCCATATTTCCTGCTGCCGCTCCGAATAATCCTCGTAAACCAACCGCAAATCCGTATTCAACCAATAGTGAGCTTTTACATACCGGTCTCCTCCCGGATTTGCCTTCATCTTCTCAACCTCGGAATGGGTGATGTCGGAAAACAAACGATACAACTTCAATGATTCCGACTTGAGAAAGGCATCCACGACTTTTATTTTTTCAGCATTCTCTGACTGATCAAAGAACCGCTCATCCAACAATTCCTTCCGATCAGAGAATCTATTACATAACAGATCCCTTTGCATGGAAGGCGAAAGCCTTCGATCATTAGCTATACTGATGATCTGATCTTCAATAACTTCCAGCGGGAGCAGCTTGTTTTTAAGCGTCCGACAATTCTTTGCATATCCTCTTATATATTCCATATCCTCATTATTTAATTATACCTGTGCTATTACTTCATTTCGCAGTCAAAGGTAAAGAGAGGCATGTGCCGATTCGTTGCACAGGGAACCGGTTTTTGAAAACTATTTAATTTCACGCTTTGTATAAATAATCAGAATTAATATATATCTTTGGGGGTCTGGACAAACAATAACAAATAACATTTTCTGACCATGAGACGATATTACAAAGATTCACTTACAATCTTCGCTTTTCTTCAGATAGCAACTCTTATTTGCTACGCGCAACAGGATTCAGTTGTTCCTTTCAACAAAGCATACAAACGCACTTACAATATCACGAAGACGACTGCAGCGCGTCCCGTTATCGATGGTTTGCTGAATGAAGACCTGTGGACCAAGCAAGGCGAATGGTCAGAACGATTCGTACAGGTAACACCTTATGAGAGAACAATCTCGCCATCGCCAACAAAGGCCAAACTCTTCTACGACGATAAATATATATACGTAGGGATTATCTGTAAAGATGCGCATCCTGAGAAGATGAACCGTTTCATCGGCAATCGTGATGACAACAGCATCGGCGACTTGGTAAGCATCGCTTTCGATACATATCACGACTTCCGCGCAGCGCCCGAGTTCAATCTCAATCTGGGAGGAAACAAAACCGACCTGATAGTGACCGACAAACTCGAAGTCAACAAAAGCTGGAATGCCGTATGGCTGGCTAAGACACATGTCGATATGAAAGACTCCTGTTGGACAGCGGAGATGCGCATCCCATTCAGTCAGCTGCGTTACAACCAGTTATCTAACGAAGGAATATGGGGTTTGCATATCCGCCGTATCATCCGTCGTAATAACGAAGTACAAAACTGGAGTCTCATCCCGCTAAAGAACAACGGACATGTCTTTTCGTTCGGGGAAATGCATGGAATGAACCAGCTTCCCAAATCTCACGGAATAGAGTTTCTGCCGTATGTGATGGGAAAATATATCAATGAACCATCCATTGCCGGCAGCCCTTATCAGAAAGGACATCGCTGGAACGGCAACGTCGGGTTCGATGCTAAGTTCGGACTCAACGACTATACACTCGATGTGACTGTCAATCCCGATTACGGACAAGTCGAACTCGATCCGTCGGTAATGAATCTCACCGCCTTCGAAACATATTACGAAGAGAAACGTCCCTTTTTTCTAGAAGGCAAACATATTTTGGACTTTAACAACGGCACTGATATGATGTTCTACACGAGGCGCATTGGCGCAGCACCCTCTTTCAAAGCTAAAGATCTGGACAAAGGCATTGCTTATGCCAGTACAAAAGAGAATGTTCCCATCATCAGCGCACTTAAACTGACAGGAACGAACCGTCACGGTCTGACGATTGGCGTCATTCAAAGTATAACGGCTCGGTCAACATCAAAAGTTGCTTACCCGAACGACGAACGCGACAAAGTGGTTGTCGAACCGCTCACCAGTTATACTGTCGCTCGCGTACAGAAAAACTGGGCGGGCAACACACTCCTGGGTGGAATGATTACTTCCGTGAATCGCGACCTGAGCGAATCCTATCTGAAAGACCTGATGATTCACAATGCATTCACCGGCGGCATCGATTTCACGCAATACTTCAATAACCGACTCTACTATGTGGAAGCAAAAGGGATGATGAGTTCGCTTCATGGTAATGAGAACGCTATCAACAGATTAAAACGCACGGCAGTACACTATTACCAACGGAAATCGGCAAGTGATTATTTAGATTTCAATAGTAACAAACGTTCGTTGGAAGGAACGGGCGGATATGTAAAGTTCGGACGCAAAGGTAATGCCAAATGGATTTTCTCGGAGACTTACAGCTGGTCGTCGCCCGGATTTGATATGAATGATATCGGTTATCTGAAACAAACTGACTTCCGTTCGAACACGACGGAGATTGGTTTTCGTAAGACCAACATCTGGAAGCAGTTCCGCTCGAACACACTCACGCTGTCACAACAAAACAAATGGGATTACGGAGGAAACGCATTCTCCAACGATATTGCTTTGGAATGGGTAACCATGACCTTAAATCGTTTGGAACTGGATGTGAAGCAAGCTTACAACTGGAATTGGGTGGATAGCAGAATGCTGCGTGGCGGACCGGATGTAAGATTCGATCCCTATTTTCAGACAACGGCAAAGTTCAATACCGACAAAGCCAAACGCATGATATTCACACTGCAATATTCGGGAATACATAATACTTATAATCATTACAATACATTGTCGCCGAATCTGACCTTCCGCATCGGGAATCATGTTTTCATGTCTGGTCAGCTGGATTACTCCCGGAACATGGATAACTTGGAATATATCGGCACATACTACTATCCAACGGAACAATACAACACAAATGGAAACTGTGATTATATTACCGGACACATGGAGCAGAAAACGTATGGTCTGACGATGAAGGTGCAAGTAAATGTTACGCCGGATATTTCTATACAATTCTATGGTTCGCCTTTCACTTCTACAGCTAAATTCAGCGATTTCAAGGTGATGACGGATACTAAATCGCACACTTACGAGAACCGTTTTGCTTCAATAGATGCAACTACGTCATCACGATACGGCGACTTGATAAAGAATCCGAACTTCAGTTTCAACGAATTCCGTTCAAATCTGGTTGCTCGTTGGGAATATTTGCCGGGTTCGACCATCTATTTTGTTTGGGAACATCATATGTCGGAACGCCGAAGCGAATACGTATCTAAATGGAATGACAACCTTGATCACATGTTTGGTCTTCCAACGACAAACACATTCATGATCAAGATGAACTACTGGTTTGATATATAACTCTTCAAAGCCTCAACATAATCTTCAAAAGCTTTGCGCCCGAGCGGCGTGATGCGACAGGAAGTATGCGGCTTCCTGCCTACAAAATCCTTTTCTACAGATATATAGCCTGCCGTGCTCAACTTTTCGATCTGTACGCTCAGATTGCCTGCCGTTGCTTCGGTCTTCTCTTTCAGATAGACAAAGTCTGCCTCATCCACCGAGAGCAGTATCGACATCACGGCAAGGCGCAACTGCGAATGAAGTAATGGATCTAATTCTTTGAACATACTTTCTTCGCTTTACAATTGAGAACATGACCGGGAACAATCTGCATCAAAATGATAGCAATACCAAAATACAGGTTCCACCAGATATCAGGCGTAATATTCGGAGCCGCCAAAACACCTAACATATAAAATGCAATAACAAATGCTACCAAAGGCGTATAAATCATACAACGCTCCTGCAATATAATGCCCGTAATCGAAACACCGATTCCGATATAGAGCAAACTCAATGGCATGCAAATGATGGTTAGTGACGCTTGAAAAGCATAGGTCAGTGCAAAGAAAACAATCACGGTGATGATAAACATATAACCTAACACGCGCCACACCTGATTGATAGCTTTACTGGTATATGTCACCACCTGAGGTTTTTTGCTTCTTCTGAAATAGGTCATGCCTGCCCAAAAGACGAACAGCAGTAACCATCCGAACGACCAGAAGTCCTGACGGGTAACCCATTCGAGTACGAAAATAGCAAAAGCAAGTATCGTGGTTGTATAACCCCACAACAGGAATTCGTTTCCTCTTCCCACTTCCAGGTTCTGCTTGCTCGACTGTATCATTTGAGAGATGAGCTGAAGGCTCTCTTTCTCATTTAAAGCTCTATCTTCCATAATATTATATATTCGTTTTTTAAAGTATATACTTTTGATTCATAAAGTATATACTTTCACACCCTAAAAGTATATACTTTCGATATATAAAAGTATATACTTTCGTACTCCAAAAGTATATACTTTTTTTCAAAGATAATATTTCTTTCTTTTTATAGATAAATTTGATGTTCATTTTTCTTCCAAACGATTTCTTTCCGAAGCCGAATCTATCTCCACACGGCTCTTCTTGATTTTCTTTCCGCTGTTGAAGTTCCATGTCAGCGAAACCTTAAACAAGCGTCCTTCGGAAGGTTTCCGATAAGCGCCAAACGAATCGTATTCGTCCAAACGGCTCACATAACTGTTGTAACGATTGAACACGTTAGCAACCGAGGCGACAAGCAGCAAACGGCTATCCAACAGTTTCTTCCGAAGCGACAAGTCAAGCGTATGATGTGGATCGATCTCACTGTTTCCGGAATAAAGACGACTTGTTCCGCTATACTGCGCTTCCAAAGAATAATCTTTTGGCAAACGAAGCGTGGCAATCACATTGGCAAAACCCAGATAATGCGACTTGAACTTTGCATCCGAGGTAACACGAATATCCTGCTTCACTCCTACTAGGTTCGCCGTCAGATTCAATCTTGGAGTGATTTGCAGCGGCATATTCACAGCTGCGTACCAATGATTCTCGATATCATGATTCTGATAAATGACATACGAGATATCCGGATTCGTAACATCCTGCCTGGTATTCTCGCGAATCAGATTATGATGCAAGTTGCCTCCCACCGAAAAAGTAAAGCGATAGTAATACACCAATGTCGTACCGAAACGATGAATGTATGTAGGCTTAAGATACGGATTGCCAATAACATATCCATAAGTAGAAGTCTGTATCCGATTCGGATTCAGCGTATAAAACGCCGGTCGCTCTATGTTTCGGGAGTATTGCCCGATAAGCATCCATTTCTTCATCCTGTCAAACGAATAGGTTATATTCATATTGGGGAAGAAATCAAAATAATCACGCGTGATGCCATCGCTCCGGTCATTTGTTCGCGTGTATTCGGTTCGAAGTCCGGCAATAAACGACCATTGATTAACTTCAGTCGACAACGAAGCATATGCGGCTGCAATATTCTCATGATATTTTAACGAATAGCCGTACGACGGATTCAATTGCCAGACAGCTCCATTCGTCAAACCTTCATATTGCGAACAATCATTCATATAAGTATGCGTATATTTGGCGCCCCACGTTGCCGAAAGCGATTTTCTGAAATATTTGAGATACGACACGTCGGTTGTAAAGATATTATACGTCGCATCCGAATTGCTTCGGTATGTGCTATCCTTACTGAATATATCTGATTTCCAAGTGTCATGGTAATCATTATTGCCTGTCGACTTCTTGCCTGCATAATCGGCAATCACCTTAAACAATGAACCTTGAGCATCAATTTTATGCAGATAATTGACCGTTGCCGTTATCGTATGATATTGATCATTACGACCATAAACGCCAGTGCTGGCAAGCGGATACTCTCCTTTCTTAAAATCGGCATTGCTTGATGAATGTTCGTTCGTCGACTGGCGGATATATTCGACTTCGCCACCGATGCTATTCAATGTATCTATCTCAAAGATAGCGCCAAAACGACCTGTACCATAGCGCGTATCATCGTTCAAGCGCGTATTCGATTGAAAACTGTACGCTTTCTCTTTATAATCCCGGACAAAAATCATCTTGCTCTTGTCGTTCGGCGTAAATGTGCCCGACACAGCTGCATTGAGATTCCATCGTCCAACTCTCGCATTGATCGAAGCTGAAGGCAAGTATCTGGCGAACGATTTACCTAAAAAAGTTCCCATGGAAATACTGCCTTGCATGCCATTATCCGGTCGACGACGAAGCGAAATCAATATGACTCCGCCTTGTGCGTTCGCATCATATTCAGAGCCGGCGACAGGCACAACTTCCACTCTGCGAATATCTTCCGACCGCAAAGAGCGCAAGTAATTGACCAATTCTTCGCCCGAAAGCTTGATCTCACGACTGTCGACAAACACCTTCGTTCCTGAAGCACCGTTGATCGACACCGAACTTCCTGTAAGCCACACGCCGGGCGCCTGCGCCAACAGTTCGGTTCCATTTTTTCCGGAAGCAGGTTGTACCGACATGACGAAACGGTCGGCTTTCCGTTCGATACTCCTCGCCTGCACAACCACTTCATTCAAAGCCAGGGACGAAGTGGCAAGTACCAATGTAGCAGATTCGGACAAAGGAAGCGAAACCTTCTTATGTAACGATTCATATCCAACGCATTGCGCCACCAGATCATAGCTTCCCGCTTGCGCTTCCATACGAAATCCACCCGAACTGTCGGCAACAGCACCTGCTTTCTGCACACTGTCCTGCAACAAGATGATTGTAGCATATTCCACCGGAATACCTTTGGAATCAACCACATGCCCAAAGAACATAGCCGATTTTCCCCTGCTCTGACCTGCAGCAGAAAAGACAACGGCCATCCAAAGTATAAGCAAAATGCTTTGTTTCATAACTATTCTTCCGCCGGATAAAACAAACTCACTTTTATTGCCTCCTCAGCATCTTTCAGTTTGCAGCTTTTCAACGCATAACCTTCAACCGGACCTTTATTGCCATAATCCATCTTCATGTTGCCATTCTCATCATGAAA
Source organism: Tannerellaceae bacterium (assembly GCA_036734445.1). Lineage (GTDB taxonomy): Bacteria > Bacteroidota > Bacteroidia > Bacteroidales > Tannerellaceae > Parabacteroides. The sequence continues at coordinate 33,062 of DAIMYP010000015.1, read as the reverse complement.
AATAGAAAGATCAAAATGATCCCACTCCACTTGATCCACATCTACAACCACTTTTCCACTAGACGCTTTTGTCATTCCATAAAGAGGCTTGCTCTCTTTCCCTTGCTGCAACATAACCAATACATTGCCTTTATCACTGCGCACATTCGCAATCTCCACGCGAATCTTCTTTGCGGAAGCATAACTGCAAAAGCAAACAACCAGCATCATTATAGCCATCGCTCTGACAATCCATCCTTTTCTTACAGAGATTTCATTGCCTTCCTTGCATGAACTCATCATTTTCTTCATAAAAACTCTTACTTTTTAAAGTGAATAAATAAGTTTACGTTATAAACCATAAGTATATTAAAAAATGCAAGGAGCTGCGCATTTCTCTCTTGCACGATGCAAATGTAATTTAGTTTATATTATAAACCAAATGATTTTCAATATATTTTTTTCAAGGAAAAAATTAAGGATGATCCTTGAATAAGTACAAAAGAGTCAAAGACAAAGAATAAAAGAAATCTGATATCGAGCAGAAGCGATTGGACAAAAGAACAGAAAGACTTTAATACTGAATGAGCAACTGCTGTCCGGAAGCAGTAATATTATATCTTCGCATCGCATATTTAGAAACGCCTTGTACAGGAGCTCCGCTTCCATATCCTATATCGTAGACAGTACCACATTTCGGGCAAACAGCCTGGCCTATATCATTGGCAACCACCTTGATGCTTTTTGACGATTCATTAGGACAACACAGATCATATGCATAATAATTATTATCGAAACCGCAAATAACAAGCACGCCCGAATAGCCCACATATTCTCCAGCTTTGCGAGGGGAAGTAATATTCTTATGATTCAGAATTCCGACCAGATCCTTGTCCTCATAACGTAAATCCAAAGTCAAGAAAACTCTAGCATAAGGAATTGTCGATTCAATAACTTTCGAACAGGAACAAGCCAGCAAGATAAAGAAACAGAAAAAGAATCGCTTCATATATTTTAGTCAGTTAATAGTTTTCGTTCAGCATCACTTACTTTATTGAACGAAAATCCATCTAAAATATTTTGCATTAAAGCTGAAATCTTGTCATTGCACAAATTACCAATGCTCCCTTCGTGTGTATGGTGAACCTCTTTGACCGGAACAAACTTTCCGGCTTCGATCTCGAGACCGACCTTTTTATAGGCATCTCTGAAAGGAATACCTTCGCGAACCAAACGGTTCACCTCTTCTACACTAAAAATCACGGCATACTTGTCGTCATCCAGAATATGTTCGTTGACTTTCACTTCCCGAAGCATGTAGGTAACCATCCTCAAGCAATCTTTCAATTCATCGAATGACGGAAGGAACACCTCCTTGATAATCTGCAAATCGCGGAAATATCCCGAAGGCAGGTTATTGCTTATCAAGGTAATCTGCTGTGGAAGTCCCTGAATCTTATTGCATTTGGCGCGGGTCAGTTCAAACACATCCGGATTTTTTTTGTGCGGCATAATGCTGGAACCGGTTGTAAACTGGTCAGGCAACTTTATAAAACCAAAATTCTGACTATTAAAAAGACAAGCATCGAACGCCATTTTCGAAAGCGTAGCAGCAATACCTGCCATGGCAAAAGCAACCGTACGTTCCATCTTTCCGCGTCCCATCTGTGCATAGACCACATTATAATCCATCGAGTCGAAACCGAGCAGATCCGTTGTCATCTGTCTGTTCAACGGGAACGATGAACCATAACCTGCTGCCGAACCCAGCGGATTGCGATTACAGACCTTATATGCAGCCTGCATCAATTGCAAATCATCCGCCAGACTTTCTGCGTATGCGCCGAACCAAAGTCCGAACGACGATGGCATGGCAACCTGCAAATGCGTATAACCCGGCATTAATACATTCTTATATCTGTTGCTTTGAGAAATCAGAACATCAAACAGTTCAGAAACCAGTTCAACGATCTCGCGAATCTGTGCACGTGTAAAAAGCTTCAAGTCCAAAAGCACCTGGTCGTTGCGTGAGCGTCCACTGTGAATCTTTTTTCCTACATCGCCCAAACGGCGTGTAAGTAGCAATTCGACTTCGGAATGGACATCTTCCACGCCCTCTTCGATAACAAACTGTCCTTCATCCGCCAAATGATAAATCTTCTTCAATTCAACCAACAAAGCACTCAGTTCGTCTTTTGTCAGCAGTCCGATACTTTCCAGCATAGTAATATGCGCCATCGAGCCAAGAACATCATACTTAGCCAGATAAAGATCCATCTCGCGATCCTTACCAACGGTGAAAGCATCCACTTTCTGGTCTACCTTCACATTTTTCTCCCACAGTTTCTGAGCCATCGAATAATTTATCGGAACGAAGAAGTTCCTATTTAAAGAAAACGATTAATAAGATAATGAAGCCAATGCGTTTGCAATCTTATCGATTCCATCCTGCAAAGGCTTTGAAAGCATAGGTTTCAGCAATGGATTAAGGTCGGCACGAACGGTCAGTTTCATACGTGTATCGCCTTCGGCAACCTGTTTTAGTTGAATCCACATCAATAAAGGTACCGGCGAATTGACGGTTGTAAACTTAATCGTTTTGCACGGTTCACGTTCTATAATCTGAAACGTCACCTTTCCAACCGGATCCACAGACACGCTGCACGAATCCTTATCGAACTCGAAATCCTTTATTTTATCCTGCGGTATGCGATCTTTCACCTTTTCGAGGTTTGAAAGATCTGACAACATCGCATAAACGCGATCCTCATTATAGGGAACCGCTTTGATATCACTAACAAAATCTGCCATACGTTGAGAACTTAATCAGCGTTCCACTTCGAAGGATCCTTGCGCCATTCCTGGAGAACAGAAATTTCGGACGGATCAATATAATCTGTGCGAACGGCTTCTTCCAGAATCGCATCATAGTTGCTCAGTGTAAACAAAGGCACTTTTGCTTCCTTGAAAGCCTTTTCGGCAACCGGGAATCCGTATGTGAAGATAGCGACCATACCTACTACATCGCAACCGAAGTTACGAACAGCTTCGACAGCTTTCAAACTGCTGCTACCCGTCGATACCAAATCCTCAATAATCACTACCTTTGAACCGGGTTTCAATTCACCTTCGATCAGATTCTCCAATCCGTGATCCTTTGGAGTCGAACGGATATAAACGAACGGCAGTCCCAATAAATCGGCAACAAGCGCGCCTTGAGCGATAGCACCTGTAGCGACGCCGGCTATGGCATCGGCCTCTTCAAAGTGCTCAACAATCGTACGAGCCAGTTCCAACTTGATAAAACTTCTGATTTCCGGATAGGAAAGTGTTTTTCTGTTGTCATTATAAATAGGAGATTTCCATCCTGATGCCCAGGTAAATGGATTTGCGGGCTGCAATTTTACAGCCTTGATCTTTAACAATCTCTCAGCAACCAATCTTTCCAATGTTTTCATACAACCAATATATTTATTCGTTTGCAAAATTAATCAAACAGAACGAGAAAAAGCAAGATATAGTGGAAAAATATCTTCTTCGCATTTTAATTATCCATGAGTCAAAGCAATACCCAGCATGCTTACACGCGCTTCGGGGATCAACAAACAAGTCGTAGCGCAAGCCTCCATCGTTGATCCGGTCGTTATCACATCGTCAACAATCAGAATATGTTTGTTATGTAAATGAACCGTCTTTTCAGTAAGAGCGAATATCTGTTGTACGTTCTGCCAACGCTCATAAACCTGTTTATGCGTTTGCGTATCCGTATTAACAACACGTCGCACGGCAGTCGTCTCTATCGGAAGATGCAATACTGAAGCCATACCTTTGGTAATCAGTTCTGCCTGATTATATCCTCGCTTCCGTTTCTTAGAAGGATGGAGAGGCAAGGGCAATAAAACATCTATGCCTTCCATAAACCCGGATTCCTTCAGACGAATAGCCGCCTGTCGCCCAAGATAGTATGCCAGTTCCTGATTATCATGATATTTCAGTGCATGAATCAGTTTCTGTACCGCACCGCCTTTCTGATAATAAAACATTGCCGTAGCCTTCTCGAACAGAACCTTTCCCATAAACAGCTGAGCCGCTTCGTTTACCTCCGCATCATCAAAATAAGTATACGACAAATTGCACAAACAATGCAGGCAAAGTTGTTCCTCTCCGTCGATAAGCGGTCGGTGACAAAGCAGGCAAAGTCGTGGAAAGAAAAGGTTCAGCAGTTCATTCCATAACTTCATCATAGTCGCTTCCGTTGAACAATTGTTTAAGATTACGTTTGATCACTTCACTTTCAAAACCGTGACTCGCAGCGAAACGAAACAGTTTGATCCATAATTCACGCTCCTCGCCTTTACGGATCGTGCGCTTCTTACTCTTCAGCAAGTCCAAAAGCATCCGCTCGTAATCGTTTTCATCAATTGAATGCAGCGCCTCTGTACGTATTTGCAAAGCGATGCCTTTCTTTTGTAATTCATAACCGATCTTGATGCGTCCCCATTTGCTGAAACGGAACTTGTCGCTTGCAAAACTGCGTGCGTATCTGTTCTCATCAAGATAGCGCTCTTTCTGCAGATAAGCAATGATTTTTTCTGAAGCTTCGGGCGGCAATCCCAAAGCCTCGATTTTCTTCTTCACTTCCTGTTTGCAGCGTTCGGCTGCCGAGCAATATACAGCCGCGCGATGAAGCACCTCTTGTTCGTTCAATTGTTTCATAGTCTTGCTTTTATAAAACGCTCCTTGCCGGACAGGTCGCGCAATAGTTGAATATCCTTATAACCCGCCTCGTAAAGCATTCCGGCACATTCGTTACCGCGAAGCGGATTGATTTCGAAATAGAGCTGTCCGCCCGGATTCAGATGCGTTCTTCCAAAACGCGCTATAGCTTTATAGAACAGCAACGGATCAGCATCGGGAACGAACAAAGCCAGCGACGGTTCATAATCGAGTACATTCTTTTCCATCGTCGCCTTCTCCTGCTCCATCACATAAGGAGGATTGCTTACAATCAAATCGAAATTCGTCGGAAGAAAAGGCATTGTCGGTTCGGACGATAAGATATCGGCTTGTCTGAAAGCGGTATTCACCTCATTCCGTTCCGCATTTCTACGGGCAACAGACAAGGCTTCGGGCGAAATATCAATGCCCGTCACGTTTGCATTCGGCAAATGTTTGGACAGCGTTATGGCAATACAACCGCTTCCTGTTCCGACATCCAATATTCCTCCTTCTAAATCCGCATGCTCGTGAAGAATCATATCCACCAGTTCTTCTGTTTCCGGACGCGGAATCAGAACCGAAGGAGTGACTTCGAACTCCAGACTGTAAAAATCGGCTATACCTATTATATATTGTAAAGGTTCCGCTGTTTTGAGACGGCTTACAATATCCTGTATTTCTTTGCTTTCGATTTCCGAAGGTTCTCTTTTGATTCCGGCAAGCAATTGATATGCAGGGACATGACAGACACGCTCCATGATCAAACGAATCATGCTGCTCAACTCCCGTTTCGGATATATCTCACCGAGAGCCTCTTTCATATAGGCTACCGCATCTTCCATAATCCTAATTTGAAGCAAAAATAGTGCAAGCCGAGAGCATAATAAAACAAACTCGTTTGTTATTTATGCCGAGGTGCAGCCTATTTTCGCATATTCACAAATGCAAAGATAAGATATCTGCCCTCGAGTCACAAACTTTCTCTTGAAAGATTTGTCCACGGCTCATCCGATTACGCGCAAGAGTTGCGCTTCAGTAGCTTGAGGCAGAAGTTGACTGAGATAATCCATCATCCGTTGTTTGGATTCTTCCGGAGAATGTTGGCATGAAAGAACAGCTGCTTCACCGAACAGCAGCTCTGGCGTTGTGTATCGCGCTATGCCCCAGCCGTATGGCTGATTGTGCTTGTCGTATTGATATTCAAAATCGGCAGTCACAAGATAAGTTTTCATCTGCAGTCGGGTGATAAGTGTTTCATAGCCTTCGGTTTTCGGTTTCGTTATCTTCCGTTTAGCAGAAGCCTCCATCTCGTTGAGCAATAGGGAACTGTGCTCCGGCTGTTTCTTTTGCGCTTTAAAGCCGCACAATGATTTGATTTCTTTTGATAACAAGGATTCATGCGCAATAACCGTGTCATAGATAAGCTTTTCCTTTGAATCGACACCGGCTATACGCTGATTATCTCCAATCTGATAGCTTGCGCGACGATAATTGACCAGTTCGGGGAACCATTTCATGCTGACAAATCCGGCTTTTCCGGAGAAGAGTTTTCCGTATGCACACTGCCCGTTGCGGGCAACAGGTCCTTTCCAGTCCCAAGGACCTTCGTTCTCATCCGAAAACCAATATTCGGAAGGTGTAAACTCCTCAATAGAGAAATCGGCAATCTCATTCTTGAAGAAAGGCAGAAACCCCATCCTCAAAACCAATGCTTCCAAATCTTCCGCGCTATGTAACTGATCCATTGTTAGATAATATATATCACCATTCAACCGATGACACGATTCGACAAAGATATAAAAACTTTGTGGAGATGATTTCATTCGGATAAGATTTGAATTTTTATAATAAGAAACATGCATCTTCGACTCATTCCTGTCGAACATTCTCATGATTTGCAGTATCTTTGCATCAAAGATGTGAAAATAGGCTGCACCTCAGCACAATCTTTCAAGTAAGCTTGAAGCTTCTGCACTCGGTTTGCACTATCTTTGCATCAAATTGAAAAGGGATATAATGATTGAAGTAGAAGAAAAATACATGGCTCGCTGCATCGAGATTGCCCGTGGAGGTGAAGGTTTTACTGCGCCGAATCCGATGGTGGGAGCTGTGATCATATATAAAGGTAAGATTATCGGCGAAGGGTTCCATCGCAAATGGGGCGGTCCGCATGCCGAAGTCAATGCGATTGCTTCCGTTCGGGATGAGTCGTTGTTGCGCGATTCGACGCTCTATGTCAGTTTGGAACCGTGCAGCCACTACGGCAAAACGCCTCCTTGCGCCAAACTCATCATCGAGAAACATATACCGCGCGTGGTGGTAGGGTGCCTGGATCCTTTTCCCGAAGTCAGCGGACGAGGTGTCCGAATGCTTCAAGAAGCAGGTATTGAAGTAGTTACAGGCATCATGCAGAAAGAAGCTTTTGCCTTAAACAAAGCGTTTATGACCTTTCAGATGCACAAACGCCCATACATTTATCTGAAATGGGCCGAAAGCACCGACGGGTTCATTGATATTCAGCGCGATGATGCTTCACGTCCTCCCGTGGTTCTTTCTTCGCCTGAAACGATGCGTTCGGTACATCATCTGCGTTCAAAAGTGGCAGCCATATTGGTAGGCACACGCACAGCACTGCTTGATAATCCATCGCTTACAGTTCGACATTGGGCAGGATCTACACCGGTCAGACTTTTCATCGACCGCCACTTGCGTGTCCCTGCGGACTACCATCTACTGGATGGCTCTGTAAAAACCATCGTCTTCACCGAAAAGGAGGCTTCCGAACGTACAAACATTGAATTTCAAAAGATCGATTTCAATCAAGATATCCTGCCGCAAATCATGCAACAACTGTATCAACGCAAACTCAATTCGCTGCTGGTTGAAGGTGGAACAGCTATGCTTCAAAGTTTTATCGATGAAAATCTTTGGGACGAAATAAGGCAGGAGATAGCACCTGTAGATTTGAATTCCGGAGTGAAAGCACCAAACTTTAAAGGGATTCTAAAGAAAGTTGAATTACATTCGAATCAAATCATTCGCACATTCGAATCAAGCAATCGTTTGACAATTGTCAAATTATAATTTATCAATTGTTGAAATATAAAAGCATAATTATCAAACGAATGGTTCCATCGGATGCAATCCCCTTTTCATCCTAATGAAAAGGCAAATAATATCTATAAAAGAAATTGAATCATACTGAAGTCGAACTAAAATATTATAAATATTCACTTGCAAGGTGGCAAAAGAAAAAAATGTTTCTAATTTTGTGCCTTTATACGCAACAAACTTGTTTTTAATGAGAAAAAATAAAATACTACTGTTTTTAGTCGGATGCTTCGCACTGCTAATGTCATCCTGTTTGGGATCGAATGATACGGTTTCCGAACTCGGAAAAGACTGTGAAATCTTGACATTCACATTAGCGAGTGATTCTATAGAGGGATTATCAAGTGTTGTATTCACAATAGACCAATTGAACGGACGGATCTATAATACAGATTCTCTGCCATACGGAACTGTCCTGAAAGATAAGGTAAAATGTACTGTCAGACTGGCATCGACCGTTTCCGGCTGCCGCGTGCTTCAACATGCTACAGGCGACACGATCACCTGGAATACAACCGACTCGCTTGATTTCTCCAAACCTGTCGAATTCAAGAATTACCTTTGGGATGGCGTAACAACAAAGAGTTACGTTGCTCAGGTAAATATTCATCAGGTTCTGCCGGATACGATGATTTGGGAAACGTATGCCGAGAATATCATTGACGAACCGATCAAGGCAGAAAAGACCATCGTCTTCGGTAATTCCAATGCAGAGTATTATTATATGTATATACAACCGGCCAATGCAACAGAGAGCTATCGTCTTTACCGCTCAGCTGTTGGCGACGGCAAAAACTGGACGGTCGCTTCTCTTTCAGGTCTTCCTGCAGGAGAGGTCGTTCTCTCACAAATAACGGAATACGAAAGTCAGCTATACGCAGTGACAACAAAGGGTGCGCTTTACCACTCATCTGACGGTCAGAGCTGGACAGCTGTCAGCAATGCTCCTACAATAAAAGCGTTGTTGGGCAGTATAAAAGCTTCTACAACAGGAACCATCGGACAACCATCCGCTTTAGCTGCCGTCATTTCAAATAACGGAACACTTGCATTTGCCAAGATGGACAAGTCGCAAGGCTGGTCGACAGGCGATGCCCTAGATGATGCATTTCCGGTCAGCGGTTTTGCAAACGTCAACTACGTTTCGAACTTCAACAACCGACTAATGATTGCGGGTGGACGCGACAAGAGCAGCAATCTGCTTAATTCTACATGGTCAACAAGCGACGGACTTTCATGGGCGCAACTGACCGATGATGCTTCCGACAATCTTTTTGGAAAACAGGAAGGTGCTTCTATCATACAGTATGACGACAAACTATTCATGCTCAGCGGAATCATGGAAGGCGACATGGCTTCATCTAAGATATACTGGTCGCAGGACGGTGGTGTAAGCTGGAGCGTTTCGGACACGATGGCCGTTATGCCGGGCACTTTCAAAGCAAGAGGATTTACATCCATTTATGTGGATCAAAATAAATTCATGTATCTTTTCGGCGGAAAAGAGAAAAACAATTCGAACGTATTGGATCAGATATGGCGCGGCCGTATCAATTACTTGGGCTTTAAAGACGATGAATGAGAAAGTTCATTCTGCCGCAGTATAATTTTATGCGGATTTTAGCGTTAGAGAAGGAAGGTGATATCTGAAATGACAAGAATTATGACTTCAACTTTTTTACAACGCATATTCGCTCTGGTTCTGATGGTTTGCCTCTGTAGCAACCTTCGTGCACAGGAATACAAATACGAGATCGGCGGAATGACCGGTGGCGCCTGTTATATGGGCGACGCCAACAAGAACAGCTTTCTCAAAGGACTGAATCCGGCATTGGGTGCGGTATTTCGTTACACACCAAACTTCCGGTGGGCCGTTAAAGCCGATTTGATGTGGGGAAAAGTTTCCGGCACGACAGAAGGACTGGCAAACGTCTTTCCAAATAATGCGCAGGCAACTTTCAGCCGCAGTATTGTAGACCTGGGTGGACAAATGGAATTCAATTTCTTCCCGTACAGTGACAAGTTCGCATATTTGAATGCGAAACGATTTTCACCGTATACATTTATGGGATTGGGATTTACATTGGCGCCCGGTAACGGAAGCACCTATTTCGGACCTAATATTTCGATGGGCGTTGGATTAAAATATAAGATTGCAAACAGGATTAACTTGGGTTGCGAATACTCGTTCAGGAAACTGTTCGGCGACGGACTCGACAAAACGAACGACAGCAATGCATTCCTTGATAATCCGTATCATATAGGAAGCAGTAACCTGAAGAATAAAGATTGGTATTCTTTCCTGCTGCTTTCGGTAACGTGGGACTTCGGTCCGCGCTGCCAGACATGTAATAATGCAAAATTAGATACGAATAGCAACAATTAAAACAGATGTCGCTGATAGAGAATATAGATAAAGAACGTTTACCACAACATGTGGCAATCATTATGGATGGCAACGGACGCTGGGCCAAAGCAAAGGGAAAAGACCGATGCTTCGGACACCAGGAAGGCGTTGTGTCTGTACGCAAAGTCGTTGAGGCCGCTACACATATCGGACTTAAATACTTGACTTTGTACACCTTCTCTACCGAAAACTGGAATCGTCCGATTGAAGAGGTCCATGCTCTGATGAGTTTGCTGGTCTCATCCATCCAGCGTGAAACGCCGGATCTGATGAAGAACAACGTGCGACTAATGGCAATCGGCAATATGAACCGTCTGCCGGAAGATGCACGCAAGGCATTGAATGAAAGTATCGCGGAAACTTCGGCAAACACCGGAACGACGATGATTCTGGCATTGAGCTATTCGTCACGTTGGGAACTGGTGGAAGCCACCCGACAACTGGCACAAGATGTGCTCGACAAGAAAATTACCCCCAATGATATAACCGAGGCAGTTGTCTCGGACCATCTCACAACAAAAAACATACCCGATCCGGATCTGTTGATTCGTACCGGAGGAGAAAAACGCATCAGCAACTTCTTGCTTTGGCAGCTGTCGTATGCGGAATTTTACTTCACCGATATTTATTGGCCAGATTTCAGAGAGGAAGAGTTTTATGAAGCTGTTTTGTGTTACCAACAACGGGAAAGACGCTTTGGTAAGACAAGCGAGCAATTAATCTTATAAACGTAGCTGTGTATATGTACAAAAAAATAGTGCTGTTATTGGTTTTCTTGAGTACGGTTTGCGGAACTTATGCTCAAGGGACTGACACAACCAAGGTTGAAACACCGGCAAAAGCACCGGTTATCTCATACTCGTTATCGCCAAAGAAATATAAGATAGCAGATATCAAGGTGACGGGCGTGAAGAATTATGATGATTTCGTGTTGATAGGTTTCTCTGGATTGTCAGTAGGCGACGAAGTAACAATTCCGGGCGACGAAATTACAGCCGCAGTAAAACGCTTCTGGAAACATGGTCTGTTTTCGGATGTAAAGATATTGGCTACTAAAATTGAAGACGACAAGATTTGGTTGGAAATCCAACTGAAACAACGTCCACGTATCTCACAAGTCAATTATAATGGTATTAAAAAAGGCGAACGTGAAGAGCTCGAAACAAAACTCGGCATGCGCAAAGGTTATCAGGTTACACCAAACTTGATGGACCGTGCCAAAATAATGATTAAGAAATATTTCGACGGTAAAGGATTCAAAAACGTGGATGTCGAGATCGTTGAGAAAGACGATGTAGGTCATGAAGGCGAAGAGATTGTCGATATCAACATCAATAAAAACGAAAAAACAAAAATCCATCATATTTACTTTACTGGAAACAGTAAACTTTCTTCCTATGAACTGAAGAAAGCAATGAAGAAGACAAACGAAAAGTTCAGCCTCTACAACGATTGGCGTACCAGTCTGCGCGAAATGTTCAGCACAAAGAAATTCACGACCGAAGAATACGAGAACGATAAGAAAAACCTCATATCCAAATACAATGAGTTCGGTTATCGTGATGCAGCACTGCTCTCCGACAGCGTAGTCAACTATGACCCGAAAAAGGTGGATATCTATCTGAAAATTGACGAAGGCGACAAATACTATCTTAAAAATATTACATTCGTCGGAAATACCAAATATCCTTCCGAACAGCTGCAGTATTTGCTGGAGTTGAAGCCGGGCGACGTATATAACCAGAAAAAACTGAACGATCGTCTGTCATCGGACGACGATGCCGTTTCAAACTTATATTACAACAATGGTTATATCTTCTTCGGTGCCGATCCTGTTGAAACAGATGTTGAAAACGATTCCATCGCATTGGAAATCCGTATTCAGGAAGGTCCGCAGGCTACCATCAACCGCGTTATCATCAATGGTAACGACCGTTTGTACGAAGATATTGTACGTCGTGAACTACGTACCAAACCGGGTATGCTGTTCAGTCGTGAAGATTTGATCCGTTCAGTACGTGAGTTGGCTCAGATGGGACATTTCGATCCTGAAAACATGAAGCCGAACCCCATACCAAATGCTGAAAACGGAACCGTTGATATCGAATACAATCTGGTATCAAAAGCAAACGATCAGATTGAGTTCTCTGCAGGTTGGGGACAGACAGGTGTGATTGGAAAACTGAGTTTGAAGTTCACCAACTTCTCAATGAAGAATTTCCTCCATCCGAAGACCTACAAAGGAATCATTCCACAGGGCGAAGGTCAAACGTTGACATTGAGCGGTCAGACTAACGGACGTTATTATCAGGCATACAGTATCTCATTCCTCGATCCTTGGTTTGGAGGAAAGAAACCAAATTCGCTTTCTGTAAGTGCCTATTTCTCTAAACAGACCGATATCAGTAGCAGCTACTTGAGCAACAGCAGTAGTTACTATAACAGTTATTACAATCCTTATAGCTACTACGGAGGTTACGGTGGTTATGGCTACGGCTATGGCAATTATGGTTACGGAAGCAGTTATGGCAACTATGAATTGGCTCTCGATCCGGATAAGTCAATCATGATGTTCGGTGTTTCTGCCGGTTACGGTAAACGTTTGAACTGGCCGGATGACTACTTCCAATTCATGGCTACATTGAACTATCAGCTGTATATGATGAAGGATTGGCAGTACTTCCTCGTTCAGAACGGCAATTGCCATAATATCAACCTCGAGTTGATGCTGGAACGTAACTCTATCGATAATCCGTTGTATACCCGTCGTGGTTCAGACTTTATGCTGTCAGTTGCAGCAACTCCACCGTGGTCATTGTGGGATGGTAAAGACTATAAGCACATGAGCGATAGCAATGAGGATAAGTTCCGTCTGATTGAGTATCATAAATGGAAATTTAAAGCAAAGATATATTCGCCATTGGCACCGCTTACCGTAAAACGTACTCCGGTTCTGATGACCCGTGTTGAATACGGATTCCTTGGTTCATACAACAAATATAAGAAGTCTCCATTCGAAACCTTCTATATGGGTGGCGATGGTATGAGCGGTTATTCAAGTACCTATGCAACCGAAACAATCGGTTTGAGAGGTTACGAAAACGGTAGTATCGCCGGCAATGGAGGTTACAATTCTTACGGTGTTGCTTACTCTCGTCTGGCTATGGAGCTTCGTTACCCGTTGCTTCTGGAACCATCGTCAACCATCTATGGTCTTGCCTTCATTGAAGCAGGTAATGCGTGGACCGACATGAAAAACTTCAATCCGTTCGGACTGAAACGTTCGGCAGGTGTCGGTGTTCGTATCTTCCTTCCGATGATTGGTCTGATGGGTATCGACTGGGGCTATGGTTTTGATATTCCTGATGGAAGTACACAACGAGGCGGAAGTAATTTCCACTTCATCATTGGTCAGGAATTCTAAAAAGTATATCTTTGTAGCAAATAGAATTATTCATAATAGAAATGGAATAGATATGAAAAAAATTATTGCTTTAAGTTGTCTGTGTTTTTTGTGCTCGTTTGCTGTATCCGCGCAGAAGTTCGCATTGATAGATATGGAATTCATCTTGAAGAATATTCCTTCTTATGAAATGACAAACGAACAGTTGAGTCAGGTTTCCAAAAAATGGCAAGGCGAAGTGGATGCCATACAGCAGGAAGCCCAGAATATGTATAAGACTTACCAAAGCGACCTGGTTTTCCTTTCTGCAGAAATGAAGACAAAGCGTGAGGAAGCCATCGTGAAAAAAGAGCAGGAAGCTCAAGATCTGAAACGTAAATACTTCGGCGCTGACGGTGAATTGTATAAAAAACGTCAAAGTTTAATGAAGCCTATACAGGATGAAATATACAATGCCGTGAAGGAAATTGCCGAGGACAAAGGCTATCAAGCCGTGATTGATCGAGCTTCAGCCATGAGTATTATTTTTGCTTCTCCTAAAATTGATATTAGTAATGAAGTGCTGATAAAGTTAGGATATTCAAAATAAATGCTTACATTTGTGCGCCTTAAGGAAGGCTGTCAAACAGATTAATAACAAAGTAATATTTTATAAAGATGAAGAAATTAATTGTATTATTGTTAATGATGCTCCCGCTGTGTGCGTTTGCTCAAGAGAAGATAGCTTTTGTCAACAGTCAGGAGATTGTACCTACTATGCCTGAGTTTGTTGCTATGCAGAAACAACTGTCCGATATGGAAGCTCAATATAAGAAAGAGCTGAAAGTAATGGAAGACGAGTACAACAAAAAATATGCTGATTTTGTACAGCAACAGGATTCACTCACAGAGAACATCAAAGTAAGAAGACAACAGGAATTACAAGATATCCAAGAACGTTCACAAAACTTCGTTCAGCAGTCACAACAAGACTTCCAGAAGAAGCAGCAAGAATTGTTCGCTCCGATTCAGGACAAAGTAAAGAAAGCTATCAGTGCTGTCGGTTCTGAAAAGGGTTATACTTACATCATCGACCCGCAGGCTATCCTTTATACCGGAACGGGCGCTGTTGATGCTACTCCTTTTGTAAAAGCAAAGCTAGGATTAAAATAGCAAATCATCCAATAAAAACTACTGAAGGATGCCTCTCGCAATGAAGGGCATCCTTCGTCATCTATAAACTGACACATTATGTACTCAAAAGCTGCTGGCCCAATAGGCGTATTCGATTCCGGTTATGGCGGACTGACTATTTTCGACAAGATCCGCCGAACTATGCCCGACTACAATTATATCTATCTTGGCGACAATGCCCGTGCACCTTACGGTCCGCGTTCATTCGAAGTAGTTTATCGCTTCACGCGACAAGCAGTGATGAAACTCTTTGACGAAGGCTGCCGACTGATTATTATCGCCTGCAACACCGCTTCGGCAAAAGCGCTTCGAACAATTCAGCAGAAAGACCTGCCATTGTGGGACAGCGAACGACGCGTACTGGGCGTAATCCGCCCGACCGTAGAGATGATGGATCAGGTGAGTCACAGCAAACATATCGGTATTCTGGGCACGCCGGGCACGATCTCGTCAGGTTCGTATACAATCGAGATTGCAAAGATGTTTCCACATATCAAAGTGACAGGACTCGCTTGCCCGATGTGGGTGCCGCTGGTTGAATACAATGAGTTTGATTCTCCAGGTGCCGACTATTTCGTACAGAAATATCTGCATCAGATTCTCACTGCCGATCCCGCCATTGACACGATTGTACTCGGATGCACACATTATCCATTGCTTCTGAAGAAAATAAAGACTTTTCTTCCGCAAGGCATCACACTCTTCTCGCAAGGCGAACATGTAGCCGAAAGCCTGGTGGATTATCTGCACCGTCATCCGGAAATAGATTCACGACTGACACGAGGCGGAGAATGCCGTTTCCTTACTACTGAATCGGCAGAGAAGTTTTCATCCGCCGCCTCAATCTTCCTCCATCAACCCATCAAGGTGGAAGAAGTTTCAATTGATTGACCATGATGAAGAGGCTGCTCGCTATATTTCTCCTGCTTGTTCCAACACTCGGCGAAGCACAGACACAGATGCTCGATGCCTACATGAAAAAGCAAGGGCTTGTCGATGTAACTGTCGTCGACACAACACTGCGCGTACATCTTTATTACGCCACGACCGACAACTTCATGAAACACGCCGTCTGCAAAGGTCTAACCCGCGCCTGGCTACATCCAAAAGCTGCGGCGATGCTGCTCAAAGCCAGCCGTCTGCTTCACGCCGAACATCCGCATTGGCATCTGCTCATCTACGATGCTGCCCGTCCAATGTCGGTGCAAAAAACGATGTGGGCACTGGTGCGTGGAACCGGCAACACTAATTACGTGAGCAACCCGGCGCATGGCGGAGGTTTACACAATTACGGCATGGCTGTCGACCTTACGCTCATGAACGACCACGGACAGCCCGTCCCGATGGGTACACCTTTCGATTTCTTCGGTCCGAAAGCGCACATCAACAACGAAGCGTTCCTACTCAGTTCCAAGCAAATCACTAAAGAAGAATACAACAACCGCCAACTATTGCGCCGCATCATGAAACAAGCAGGCTTTCGCACCATTGTCTACGAATGGTGGCATTTCAACACCTGCTCGCGAGGCGAAGCACGAGCGAAATATGCACTTATCCCTTAAGGCTCAATAAGGAACAAATTGACCACTTGAATATTTTGTAAAGAAATTATACGAATACTTAAACACTCAGTAAAGAACAAGTTAAATTGCGTATGTTATCTACGCCTTTCAATAGAATAAGCAAGATATGCACACTACTTTTTATGGTGAGTATAATATCTATTTCTCAAGCACTTAGCTCCAATTTTTCTAATATTACGATGCCATCCTATGTTTTGCTTCTTTGCTTGCAATACCTGTGACTTAATCTGATCAAAAAGGGAAGAATAAAAACAGCCTGTTGATATCACTCATTTCCCTGAATAGAAAAATCGAATACGGATTGATTCGTATAGCCGCCCTGCGGAATCGTCCCTTGAAAGAAAAAGCAGTATTCACCATTCGGGATGGCATGTTTTGGCGTAACCTTGAACGTATAATCATCGACAGCTTCAATCTTGAACGACACATTATGAACATCATCCACACCCGTCTTCGTTCCAGAGTAAAGATTGACCGTTCCTATAACCATTTCACGCTTATTCTTCTTTATATCAAGACGGACCAAGGCGAACTCGTTGGGCGAAGAGGCCGAAGTGAACCACCAGTTGGTTTGACTTATTCTAAACGCATCGTTGTTGTTTCGTGCGAAATAGAACATAAACTCAGGTCTGTTTGAACTGATCACATTGTTTGAATGGGCATTATTCATTATAGACTTGACACTGGCACTCGCTATACCGCCGGTCAGAGCTGCTCCAAGCGTATTTGCCTTACTTCCTGAAAAGACGGTTGGCAATATTTTTGTGTATTTGCCATTATCCTTGAAGAAAATGCCTGTTTTAACCTCCAAAGCATTACTTTGAACAGGATTCTGAGTTTCTTTACCATTCATCACAGCCATGATGATTTTCTCGGATACGCCTTTGCTTTTGAGATCTTTTAAGGCATCAATACTCGTATCGAAATTCGCTTCCGAAGTTTTTATCTTCGTGACGATCAGTTCTTCTGAAAAACCTGCCTTCACCATGTCAATAATGGATTTGTTAGTCAACCTCTCTGTTTGTGCATAACCGATGCCACTCAATAGCAACAGAATGCTTAAGAAAAATAATCTCGTTTACATGTTCTCTATAATTATATAGTTAATAATATGTTTCTGGCTTATTTATATTTCTCTTATAATAAAGCAAACGGAGAGATAGTTTTCTTTCTGCTCCGTTTGCCGAATATATTTCTTGGAAGACATGTCGCTCAGGACAATGTCAGATACTGGTTTGCAGCCAACCCTCAATACTCTCTTATTTCTTCAATGCCTCATCCATCGAAGCAGCAGCACGACGACCGTCGCCCATCGCCAAAATAACGGTAGCTCCGCCGCGGACGATATCGCCTCCGGCATAGACATCACTCAAGGCTGAACGATTGTTTTCATCAACAACGATCGTGCCTTTGCGAGTTACTTCCAAACCATGGAAAGTGCGCGGAATGAGCGGGTTCGGTGATACACCGACGCTGACAATCACTTCATCAACATCAATTGTTTCGATAGCGCCTTCAATAGGCACCGGCCGACGGCGACCTGAAGCATCCGGTTCGCCAAGCATCATCTTCTGAAGACGCATCTGGCGCACACGTCCACGTTCGTCGCCCAAATATTCTATCGGATTATGGAGCGTCATGAACTCCACGCCCTCTTCCTTCGCATGTTTCACTTCTTCCAAGCGGGCAGGCATCTCTTCCTCGCTGCGACGATAAACGATCATTGCACGCTCGGCACCCAGACGGCGTGCCGTACGAACAGAATCCATAGCCGTATTACCACCACCGATGACTGCAACAATCTTACCCTCTTGTACAGGCGTATCGCTCTCGGGATTAGCTGCATCCATCAGATTGACACGTGTCAGATATTCGTTCGACGACATCACGCCGATCAGATTCTCACCCGGAATATCCATAAAGTTCGGTAGACCGGCACCACTGGCTGCAAAGATTCCCTTGAAGCCGTATTCGTGCAGGTCGTCGTAACTGATAGTCTTGCCTACAATGCAATCCTTCATAAACTTCACGCCCATCTTCTGAAGACCTTCGATCTCGACATCGACAATCTTATTCGGCAGACGAAACTCCGGAATACCATATTTCAGTACACCGCCAATCTCGTGTAGCGCCTCGAAGACTGTCACCTCATAACCCTTCTTCGCCATTTCACCGGCAAAAGACAATCCAGCAGGACCAGAACCAATGACAGCTATTTTGATGTCATTTTTCGGCGCAAGTTCTGGCACCGAAATCTGTCCGCTCTCACGCTCATAGTCGGCAGCGAAACGTTCCAGATAACCTATAGCTACAGCCTGTTTACCCATCTTCAAGTGGATGCACTGACTTTCGCACTGCTTTTCTTGTGGACAAACACGACCGCAAACAGCTGGAAGAGCACTCGTTTCCTTCAGTACACGCGCAGCCTCAAGTATTTCGCCACGTTCGATGTTCTTGATAAAAGTCGGGATATTGATGCTCACCGGACAACCCGTCATACAAGTCGGATTCGGACAGTCGAGACAACGTTTCGCCTCAGTCATAGCTTGCTCTTTCGTCAAGCCAAGATTCACTTCCTCCAAGCGTGTATGACTGCGATACTCAGGGTCAAGTTCGTTCATCTTCACGCGCGGGATCTCCGTGCGCTCTTTATTCTTCATACTCTTCCGCAATGCCTCACGCCAAGGTTCAGCACGACGAGAAGCTATCAATTCTTCTGTTGTCATTTTTGTATACAATATGAAAAGGTTACTTGTTAATATCTTTGTAAGCGCCAAGACGCATCAGCATCTCGTCGAAATCCACTTGATGTGCATCAAATTCCGGTCCGTCCACACAGACGAACTTCGTCTTTCCGCCCACCGTTACACGACAAGCACCGCACATGCCTGTACCATCCACCATAATCGTGTTCAGCGAAGCGATAGTTGGGATATTGTATTTCTTGGTCAATGCCGATACGAACTTCATCATGATAGCGGGACCAATCGTGACGCACTTGTCAACCTTCTCACGCTGAATAACACTTTCCACACCGTTTGTCACCAAGCCTTTCGTTCCATACGAACCGTCATCGGTCATGATAATAACCTCATCTGAGTGAGCGCGCATCTGATCCTCAAGGATAATCAGATCCTTTGTACGAGCGGCAAGCACCACAATCACGCGATTGCCTGCTTCATGAAAAGCTTCCACGATAGGCAATAACGGAGCCACGCCTACACCACCTCCGGCACAGACAACGGTTCCTACCTTCTCGATCTTCGTAGCCTGTCCAAGCGGACCTACCACATCAGTAATATAATCACCCACGTTCAGTTCTCCCAGTTTGTGCGAAGAATGGCCTACCATCTGTACTACCAGCGTAATCGTGCCTTTATTTGCGTCGGCATCAGCAATCGTGTACGGAACACGCTCGCCCTTCTCGCCAACTCGAACGATGACAAAATGCCCCGCTTTGCGTGCACGGGCAATCAGTGGAGCCTCCACTTCGAACTTCACCACGTTGGCAGAGAAGTACTCCTTACTTACAATCTTATTCATTCTAATATATTTATATTGTTTTTATCGAGTTAAGAAAACAGTCGTCATTCAAACAATCCTTCGTCACGGACCAGCATCAGAATGGCCGAGTGAGGAACGATGAGAAACTTCTCCTCATTAAAATTAATTTCGTATGAAGCATTTTGAAGGAAGACTGCCAAATCACCTTCATGCGCCTGAAGCGGCAGATAATGCACTTCGCCCTCTTTCTCCTTTTCCCATACCTCATGCTCTTCGCTCTGTGCCGGCAACGGGAAACCTGGTCCAACTTTGATGATATATCCACTCTGAATCCTATCCTGTTGAACAGTAGGCGGCAGATACAATCCCGACTTGGTTTGACTCTGTGGATTCTTTGGCTTGATTAGCACTTTATCGCCTACCATCAAGAACTTTTCGATATCTTTTTTATCAATTGACAATTGCATATCCGTTTACCATTTATAAAAGAACGTACAAAAATACACATAAAAAAAGAAAAGGCAGGCACATGACCCACCTTTTCCTATTAAACCTATTATGAAACGCATTAAATCGAACGCCCTTTAAATACGTTAGATGCTTCTGTCGGATACAGATTGCCAACGAAAGAGATGCGATTGCCATTGTAATTTGGTGTCACTGTAGCCGTACATTGGTTTGAGCCTTTAAACATTTTGATTGTCACATTGGCTGAAACAGCCACGCCTTGCACCATCATGCTCAAAGTAGTTAGTCCTTTCTTATCAGTTTTCATCTCAAATCCTGACACAGTGCCATCCACCGTGATTCCACCCAAACCATTAGGTCCAGAAGGAGCAAAATTAAAAGATAACTGTATGGTAGCCCTGTCGTCCTTCATTGATACGAAGTTGACATTCGAATTTACATATACAAAGTTGCCTCTTTTGAAGATAATTTTGTCGGCCTCCAACACGAAGTCTTTCGCATTGATAGCATTCATCGCTTCATTATACAGATTCATCTGCTCTGCCTGTTCAGCAGCTTTCTTGGCTTCTTTCTGAGCTTTCTTTGCATCAACATTCTTTTGGTTGGTCTGCGCTATTACTGTTCCGCAACTTACTAAAAGAACAGCCAACAATAATAATACCCTTTTCATACTGAACCTCCTTTCTTTTACCATCATTTATACGTTAATAACCAACGGATAGAAGCGAATGTTTATTTGTATTCTTCTAATAAATTATAAAGACTGCTATTTTTAAAATAGAGACATTTAAAAGCTTGCAGAATCATTCAGTTCTCCCTTTACATTATTATTATATAATATGGAACAGCGATTGCAGAATTATTCCTATTTTTGTTCACTACTAAAATAATTGCCTTATGACAAATACGAGACATCTCTTATTAACGTTCCAATTTCGAAAAGGTGCAACCTTCTCGAAAATAATGAAGCACACCAAATACTTTCTTATGCTTGCATCCGCATTATTACTGCTGTCGGTTTCGGCAATGCAAGCACAAAAAGCAGATCCTGTATTACTCCCTAACGGTTGGCGACTTACGCCTGCCGGCAAGCAATTTCCGCTGGGTGATCTTCCTTTGAATATGGCCATTTCACCCAACAAACACTGGTTGGCTGTAACCAACAACGGATATGGACGTCAGTGCATCCAAATCTTCGATACCAAAACAGAAAAGATGACTGATGATGTAGAGATTCGTATGAGTTGGTACGGACTCTGTTTCTCGCCTGACAACAAGAAACTTTATGCTTCAGGAGGTAATGAAAACAAGATTCGAATTTACTCAGTAAGTCCGCAAGGGAAACTGGCGCAAACCGACAGTATCGTCATGGGTGAACGCTGGCCAAACAAGATTTCGCCTTCCGGAATTGTTATTGCACCGAAACAGAACCAGTTGCTTGTTGTAACCCGTTTCGACAACAGTTTTTACATCTATGATCTGAATGACAATCATCAAATCAGGAAAGAACCTCTTGGTGGCGAAGCTTATGATATCATTCTTTCAAAAGATAAAACAAAAGCCTACATATCCTGTTGGGGATGCGAAAAAGTAAAAGTTTGGGACACCGCCAATCAGCAATGGGAAAAAGAGATTCCAGTAGGAAGTCATCCGAACGAAATGTGTTTGGACAAACAGGGCAATCGCCTTTTCGTAGCCAATGCCGAGGATAATACCGTTTCGGTTGTCAATCTGCAAAACGAAACTGTTGAGGAAACACTTAACGCCGCGCCTTTTCAAAGCACACTTTCCGGCAGTACTACCAACGGACTTGCTGTTACGAAGAATGGCAAAACGCTGGCCATAGCCAATGCCGACAATAATTGTCTGACGCTGTTTGATATATCCAAACCCGGCGAGAGTCGTGCGATGGGTTTCATTCCTACAGGTTGGTATCCGACAAACGTAAAATGCCTTGGCAACAAGTTTTGGGTAACCAATGGCAAAGGGCTTAAATCCTCTCCTAATCCATTCGGACCCGAACCTGCCGACGTACGTGAGAACTTCGGTCATCACACCGGTGACGCTAATCTCACACAAGGCGTAGAATATATTGCAGGACTGTTCCTCGGTGCTCTCTCCATCATTGACATTCCTGATCAACCAGCTTTAGAGCGCTATACGGATCAAGTGTATAAAAACACGCCTTATCAGAAAGCGAAAGAGAATATAGCCGAAAGCGAACCGGGTAATCCTGTTCCGTCAAAGGTTGGCGACAAGAGTCCTATCAAACATGTATTTTATGTAATCAAAGAGAACCGCACCTACGACCAAGTGTTAGGCGACATGAAAGAGGGCAACGGCGATTCAAGTCTTGTTCTTTTTGGAGAACATGTTACTCCGAATCTGCATAACATTGCTCGACAGTTCGTTCTTCTCGACAATTTTTACGTCAATGCCGAAGTAAGCTGCGATGGTCATAACTGGACAATGGGCGGTTACGCAAACGATTATCTGGAGAAAACCTGGCCTAGCAACTATAGCGGTCGCGGCGATTTTTACGCTGGAGAAGGCGGTCACCCGATGGGGAACAACAAGAGCGGATTCTTCTGGGATGCCTGCAAGAAAGCGGGAGTAAGTTTCCGTTCATATGGCGAGTTCGTTGACAGAAAGAAAGATAGAGTTATCAGACCGAATATTCCTGTTTTAGCCGGTCATTTTTGTAATACCTTCGAACCTTGGGATTTGGGTGTTCGCGACACGACCCGCTTCAGTCAATGGAAAGCTGATTTCGACTCTCTGCTTCAAATCAATGCTGTGCCACAGTTCAGTACCGTCCGCTTCGGAAGCGATCATACAGAAGGAATGACAGTCGGTAGAATGACGCCATATGCTCATGCTGCCGATAACGATTTGGCTGTAGGTGAATTTATTGAATACTTGAGTCATTCGCCCATTTGGAAAGAAACAGCCATCTTCATTATCGAAGACGATGCCCAGAATGGAGCCGACCATGTAGATGCTCATCGCAGCACAGCTTATCTAGCCGGAGGATTTGTTAAACGCGGATTCGTTGATCACACGCCTTACACAACGACATCGATGCTTCGCACAATGGAACTGATCCTTGGCATTTCGCCAATGACACAATACGATTCGAGCGCCCGCTCTATGTGGCGGTGCTTCAGCAAAACAGCAGATATGACGCCATACAAATGCCTTCCTGCAGAAGTCGACCTCAATGATATCAACAAGAAGCATGACAAATGGCAAGCCATGTGCGAACAATACGACTTCACAAAAGAAGACAACGTGCCTGATGTAGAGTTCAATCAAGTGTTATGGCATGGTTTGAAAGGCGACAGCGTTAAATATCCGCCTATCCGCCGCTCGGCATTTCTTACGTACACTATCGGAGATGATGATGACGACGATGATGATTAATACCTTTCGCCATTTTTCTCCATCATTTTAACAGAAACGGTTGCCTCGAAAAAAGACAACCGTTTCTATTATGTACAAACCGCTTCTGTCATTTTATCTCTCCAATCAGACTTGCTACATCATGGAAATCTTTTGTACTTCCGTCAGGTTGAATCAATTGAAAATGATTTTTGCTGATGCAGTGAATGCTCATTTCTCCCGCTTTCACTTCCGAAGGGCGATATCCATTACGAACCAGCGCATTTCCAACCCAATACGAAGCGAGAAAATCGCCGTCCACTCCCATCAAGCGAGTCGGAGCTTTCGCATTAAGTTTGCCTGTTGACGAATCGAACACGATTCCACCCTTGCCGAAGAACGATTCAAAAGCGCCACTCAATATCAAATCTTCAGGTGTTCCGCAATTCATAGGTCTTGATTTTTCTTCCAACCACAAACAATCGCCCATCTGGATAGCAAGATCCAGATCGTGCGTAGAAAGCAGAATTGCCTTGTTCTGTTCTACTGCCAATTTATGGAGCAAAACCATCGTTTCGATACGGCTTGTAACATCCAGAAAGGCAGTCGGTTCATCAAGCAATATAATCGGGCATTGCTGAGCAAGCGCCTTTGCAATCATGGCTTTCTGTCGTTCACCATCGCTCAGTTCGGAAACGTAGTTGTTTGCCTTATGCGCAATACCTGTTTCTTCGAGTGACTGCTCAATAATATCACGGTCCTGTTTTTTCAACTGTCCGAAAAAACCTGTATAGGGATGACGTCCCAGTGAGACCAATTCGTAAACAGTTATTCCTCCTGCATTGGTTTTTTCGGTCAACACTACGCCGACAGTCAGCGAGAAATCCGATTGAGAATACTTTGACAAAGGCTTTCCCAGTAAAAGAATCTCACCTCCCAGCGGAGGCTGAAATCCACAAAGCGTTCGCAAAAGCGTTGATTTCCCAGCACCATTTAGTCCAAGCAGGCAAGTCACTTCACCAGAAAAAAGCTGTAGATCAAGGCCGTCATGCACCACCTTATGCTTACCTCCTTTAAGAACGTAACCAATACTTAACTTTTTCGTTTCTATCACCGGTGTCTGCATCATAAGCTAATCAAAATATTGAATGTTCTTCCGGTTCACGATAACATATATAATTACCGGTGCGCCCAACATCGGCGTAACGGCATTCAGTGGCAACATATTATTCATTTCTGGCAATACCATCAGCAGATTGCATAGTAATGCGAAACAAGCGCCGCTAAGTAGTGTCACCGGCACAAGCATTTTGTGATTAGATGAACCGAGCATTAAACGAGCCACATGCGGAACTGCCAGACCAATAAACGAAATCGGTCCGCAAAAAGCCGTGGTTGTTGCCGTAAGCAATCCTGTACAAAGCAGAATAAAAATGCGAGTACGTCTGATTTTAATTCCAAGATTTGCTGCATACAGTTCTCCCAACAACAATGCATTAAGCGGCTTTATCAACAGAATAGCCATCAACAGTCCTACAAAAGCCGCACTCCCGTAATAAGGCAACTGCTGCATCGAAACGCCCGAAAAGTTTCCCAACCCCCACATTACAAAAGCATGAATCCGGTCGGAAGAGGCATAATAATTAAGCACAGAAATAAGCGAAGAAGCCAGATAACCAATCATAATACCAATAATCAGCAGCATCACATTGCTTCTCACCTTCGTTGAAAAATAAATAATTAACGCCAACACACATCCTGCGCCAATCAAAGAAGCAAGTATCAAAGCCACATATCCGCTGAAAGGCAGCTCAGCAGCCATATTCATCGAACCGCCGAAATAAAGAAGTATTGCCGCAACACCCAAGTTAGCGCCATCGCTAATACCCAAGATGGACGGTCCTGCCAAAGGATTGCGAAACAAAGTCTGCAACAACAAACCGCTCACCGCCAGCGAAGCGCCCGCCATCAATGCCGTTATTGCTTGAGGCAAACGCGATTGCAATACGATGTTCTGCCACGCAAGCCGTTCCGTCTCATTACCAGATAAAATTCGAATCACACTGTCCAAAGGAATATGTACAGAGCCAAACACCAGACCGCCGGCGAACAACGCCAGTAGCAAGCATAAAAGCAACGGGTAATAAATCAGCGCCTGCCTGTTCATCAACTACTTGTTCTCATCAATAATCATTCCACTGCCGAAGCACAAATGGTGTTCTTTGTCGTACACCACTCCATATTGACCTGGCGCAATGCCTTGAATCTTCTTGTCCGACTCAATACGATATACATCGCCAATACGACGCAAACGTCCGCTTGTGAACTCCGGTGTATGGCGGATTTTGAACGTAATATCTTTGGTATCGTCAAACTCTCCCCAAGGATCTTCGGTAATAAAATCGAAACCTTGCATGTTGATTACTTTCCCGTATTGTGTTTCCGGATCATAACCTTGCGATACATATATTATATTACGCTTTGCATCTTTCTTCACTACGAACCACGGCCCACCGCTCAAGCCCAAACCTTTGCGCTGACCGATCGTATGAAACCAAAATCCATCATGTTTGCCAAGCACTTTGCCTGTTTCCAACTCCACAATCTTACCCGTGCGTTTTCCGAGATAGCGCTCGATAAAATCATTGTAGTTTATCTTACCAAGAAAGCAAATTCCCTGACTGTCTTTGCGTTGTGCGCTGGGCAACTTCTGTTCGGCAGCAATAGCCCGCACCTCGCTTTTCATCATGTGGCCAATGGGGAACATCAGCTTCTGAATCTGCAACCGAGTAATCTGCCCCAGAAAATCAGTCTGATCTTTCACAGGATCCTTTGCCGTAGATAGCCAGACCTTGCCATCAATCTCTGTTGTCGTGGCATAATGACCTGTAGCAATCTTATCAAAATCCTTTCCCCACTTGTCTTCAAAGCAACCGAATTTGATATATTTGTTGCACATCATATCAGGATTAGGCGTCAATCCCCGTTTCACCGAATCAATCGTATAACTTACCACACGATCCCAATACTCGTCGTGCAGCGAAACAATTTCAAAACGGCATCCATATTTCTTAGCAATATACGAAGTGATTTCAATATCTTCT
Source organism: Tannerellaceae bacterium (assembly GCA_036734445.1). Lineage (GTDB taxonomy): Bacteria > Bacteroidota > Bacteroidia > Bacteroidales > Tannerellaceae > Parabacteroides. Next base: position 6,230 of record DAIMYP010000015.1, on the reverse strand, counting down.
TCCGCCGGACATTCGATGTATCCATCCTTATCTTCCATCCCAATACGAATATAGAAGATGGTCGGATCGTAGCCCATCTCCTTCAAAAGATAAACCACAACCGAACTATCCACACCACCCGATACCAATGCAGCTATTTCCATTTTATTCTGATTTGTGAGCACAAAGGTAGTAAGATTTCGCCTTACATAATTCATAAAAGAGATATTATCACGAATCAACGCTTTCCTCCTGAAAAACTTTTGTACAACTCTAGAAGAATTTTTGTAAAAGTCTAGATAAATTTATCGGTTCATATAATATAGAACGATCGGTTCATATATGTGGGACAATTGATTCATATTATATGGAACGATCGGCTCATATATATGAGCCGATAAATATATAAGGTGCCATACAAAAACTTCTGTAGTTCAACGATATTATTTGACTACATCCAATCTAATTTGTAAAGAGAGTTGACTCAATTAATACTTAGTTATATTAAAGGTTGACTTCATCCATGATTGTTCGCGGATAAGGTTGACTCTTGCAAACAGTGTGTAGTTTAACGATATTAGTTGACTACATCCAATCTAATTTGTAAAGGGAGTTGACTCGATTTCACGAGAGACTCGCATCAGATAATCAATAGGAAGTAGAGATAATCACTGAGGCTACGGCGCAGAATCTTCAACGACTGAGTAATATGTGCTTCTACCGTCTTGACAGAAATACCCTGCTGTTCAGCAATCTCCGCATTACTCTTGTGTCCGAAGCGACTCATGCGAAACGTCTCTCGATAAGTATCCGGCAAAGCATCGATAGCTTTCTTGATTTGTTCCGCCAAATCGTTGGCCATGTAATAATCTGGATCGTCAAACTGATTCTCCAATTCTTCATAAATTTTGTTATGAAGTCGTTGCACAACCTCTTCATGCCTGATTGCATTCAGTGACCGATTCTTAATGGATGTAAATAGGAAAGATTTTAACGAAGTAGTGATAAGGATATGCTCACGATTCTCCCAAAAGAAAATCATAAAATCTTGCACAACCTCCTCGGCATCGCTGTCGGAAAGGAATTGAGAGGCGTATTCACTTAGTGGCGAGTAATATTTTAAAAACAACTTCTTATAAGCTTTTTCGTCGCCTCTCTGCAGATTTTCTATTAAATATTCATCTTCGTCCATACAACTGAGGGTGCAAATATACCGAATTTTCGTTCCGTGTTCTCTTTTTTCGGAGAATTTATATGTTAAATCGTTGCATCGTTCAAGGGTTAGTCACCTTAAGAAGTGTCATAGATGTATAAGAAAAAAAAATCATGACAGAAGAACCTGACGGTATAACGCTATTATATTACTTGCAAGGGAAAGCAACCCCTGAACAGATAAGTAATGTAGAGCAATGGATAGATGAAGATAATGCCAACAAAAAAACATTACTTGAATTGGCACGTATTTATTATGCACAAGAGACACAGAAGCGCATTTCATCCCGTGATTCTTTAAAAGCCTTCAATCAAGTAAAACGACGCATCGAAAGAAAAAAACATTTCGAGAAGTTTAGATATAGCATTCTCGCCGCTGCCTGTTTGGCAGGAATTATTACTCTGTCTGTATTCTTTTCCTATATTTACGAATCTTCCCGCAAACAGCCAAATGATAATAATAAGTACAAAAACATTACTGTTTTCACGAATCCGGGAATGCGTTCAGTCGTCACACTCCCTGACGGCTCAATAGCTTATCTAAACTCTGGAAGTTCTCTTTCTTATCCACAATATTTTACTGAAAATGACTATGAACGCCGGATCTCACTACAAGGAGAAGGTTATTTCAAAGTCAAGCATAACGACAAACTTCCCTTTATTGTCAGTGTGAATCAAAACAAAATAAATATTCGGGCAACAGGAACCGAATTCAATGTTCAAGCATATAACAAAGAAAACAATGTGCGTGTTACACTCGTAAAAGGATCTGTACTTCTGTCGATGAAAAAGAAGGATAACAAAAGCAGATATACCCAACTGAAAACACCGCAAAGAGTAAGTTATGATCTTGCGAATGAAAGCATTTCCATGGATTCAGTAGTGGCAGCAAATGAAGCCACATGGCGTGAGGGACGTTTGGTTTTCAAGGATAGTCCACTACCTGAAATGCTGGAGAAACTGACACACTTCTATAATGTGCAGTTCACCGTCAACGATCCGGTCATCTACTCTTATTCGTTTACAGGCGATTTTGACAACAAACAATTATCGCAAATTCTCGACTACCTGAAAATATCATCATCAATGGATTATAAAATTCAACAGAACGATCAAGATGATAGCGATGTCATGCATTATACAAACATCGTTCTGTTCAAGAAACGAGATAATTACAAAATGTCTAACATTAAAAATACACTGCCTATGAGAAATTAGCAACAAAAAAGGAAACACGACAGACTGAAAAAAAATGCGAAAAGACGCTGGTAACATCTTTCCGCATGAAAATGCTCGAAAACAGTCTTAAAACTCAAGAGCTATTCAAACATTTTTAATCTAAAAACAAGACAAAAGTATGAATAAAAATTTCACCTTCCAAAATTGGGGCAGTTATTCTTCCTCAAGGCTTTGGAATAATATTAAACGAATTATGAAATTGACTCTTCTGATGTTCTTTCTAACAGCAAGCATGACCTTCGCAGAAGAAAGTTATGCACAAAAGACATCACTAACTCTCAATCTTAATGAAAAATCTGTTGAACAAGTCCTAGAGGCTGTTGAACAGCAAAGTAATTTTCATTTCTACTATAATAGTAAACTCATCAACACTAACCGTATCGTTTCAATCAAAGAGAAAAACAAAGATGTATTCTCCATTTTGAATGTCTTATTTAACGGAACCAACGTTGCTTATAAAGTGATTGACAAAGATATCATTTTGACAGTCAAAGGCGCATCTGTTAAATCAATAGATCAGACAAGAGGACGTATCGCAGGAACCGTTACCGACAGTAAAGGCGAACCCATCGTAGGTGCAAATGTTGTAATCAAAGGAACAACGACCGGAACTATCACTGATGCCGATGGAAAATATGTCATCACAGACGTTCCAAGCAAAGCTACAGTAGTTGTTTCCTATATCGGATTTACGACACAGGAAATTCCTGTTGGCAACAAGAGTCAACTTAACATCACACTTGCTGAAGATTCACAGCAATTAGGTGAAGTTGTTGTAACTGCTCTTGGTATTGTAAAGAACACACGTACCTTGTCATATGCCACACAGACATTGAAAAGCGACGATCTGTTGAAAGTTCGTGATAACAGTTCGAACGTACTGAGCAACCTGAAAGGTAAAATTGCCGGTGCTAACATTACCACAGCAACAACCGGTCCTGGTGGTGCAACAAAAGTTGTATTAAGAGGTAACCGTTCAATCTCCGGTAATGATAATGCACTGATCGTTGTTGATGGTGTCCCATTCAATAACCCGATGTCAACTCAGGCAAGCAGTGAATGGCAATCATACAATGGTAGTGATGGTGCAGTCGATATCAACCCTGATGATATTCTTTCAATAGATGTATTGAAAGGTGCCACAGCTGCAGCACTTTATGGTAGTAATGCAGCCAACGGCGCTATCATCATTACAACCAAACAAGGTAAAGAAGGTAAATACAGCATGAACTATAATGGTGGTGTTTCTATTGACCAACCTGTTTACCTGATGCAATTCCAGAATACTTACGGACGTGGTAGTGGCGGACAGCTTGCCGACGGTGCCGGTCAGAGCTGGGGCGGAAAAACAACCTGTTACTCCGACAATGTATCTAGTTTCTATCAACTCGGTAATGCCTTGAATAATTCAATCAACTTCCAAGGTGGTACAAAAGAGATGAAGAGTTATGCTTCTTATACAAACAACCAGACTGTAGGTATTGTGCCTCACAACTGGATGAACAAAAACACATTGGATTTACGTGTAAACACAAACTTCATCCCTAAACTTACAACAGATGCCAAAATCACTTATTCACAGTATAAGTTGAACAACATGCCAATGATCGGTGATACCGGTCTGGGTATCGATACTTATATCATGCCTCGTGATTTGAGTAAGGACGAACTTGCCCAATATGAGACAATTGATGAAACTACAGGTCAGCCGCAACGTAATTACTGGACCGTTTCTTCTGTATTCGATAATCCTTACTGGGTAAACGAAAGAACAGGCAGAAACGAGGAACGTAACAGAGTTATCGCCATGGGTTCTGCAAAATACCAACTCTTAGACTGGTTGAGCATACAAGGTCGTTACAGCTATGATATGTATGACAATTTGGATACACAGCATGCTTATCAAAGTACTGTTACTTATTCAAGCCCAGTGCAGAAAGGTGGCTATTATTCAGAAGAAAGAAGTAAAGTTACAGAAAGAAATATGGATGTTCTGTTAAGTGGTAACAACAACTTCCTTAAGGTTTTCGGTGTTAGCTACAACTTAGGTGCCAGTTCTCGTCGTGATGCAGTTAAGGGTATCAACAATACATCAAACGGACTGTCAATTCCAAACAAATTCAATTTGGCTTTTGCATCCAATCCTCAATTATCAGTAAGTACTTCAACAAAAGAGGTTCATTCTGTATACGGAAGTGCTCAATTTGATTATAAAAAGGCCATTTATCTGGATGTTACCGGACGAAACGACTGGTCATCTACATTGCCTTCGAACTACAGTTTCTTCTATCCGTCAGTAGGTTTATCATTTATCCTGAACGATTTGGTAAAAATGCCGGAATGGGTAAGCTTGGCAAAAGTAAGAGGATCTTGGAGTAAAGTAGGTAACGATGCAAGTCCTTACATGCTGACTCAGACCTATACATACAATTCAAATACGGGATTTATTTCTCCGAATTCAACCAAAATGATTGCCGACTTAAAACCTGAAAAGACAACATCTACCGAATTAGGTTTGGATTGGAAATTCTTTGATGACCGTTTAGGCTTTGATTTCACCTATTATAATAGTGCTACTGCCAATCAGCTCATTTGGATAAGCACACCTTGGTCAAGTGGATATTCTGGCCGTTATATCAACGCCGGAAAAATCAAGAACCATGGTTTTGAACTTTCTGTTACAGGAAGACCTATCATGACCAATGATTTCAGTTGGCAAACGACCTTAAATCTTTCAGCAAACAGAAACAAAGTTGCTTATTTGACGGAAGGTATTAATTCTATTATCGTTGGTGGTAGTGCAAAGTTTGCTTATACCAATATTACAGAAGGTAGATCAGTCGGTCAGTTAACAGGTTATTCTTGGAAGACAGATGAGAAAACTGGTAAATATATTGTAAATGACAAAGGTCTGCCTGTTGCTACAGATTCATATGTTGATATAGGTAATTACAATCCAAAAATGGTCGTTGGATGGAGCAATAACTTCACATACAAACATTTCAACCTGTCGATGTTAATCGATGGTCGTTTCGGTGGAACGATGGTTTCTGCAACTGATGCCGTTTTAGCTAATTATGGTGTTGCCAAATATACCGATAAATATCGTGATGGCGGTTTGGTACTGGATGCTGTCAAAGCTGATGGAACACAAAATACAACAGCTATTACCTCTGAACAATTCTGGACAACCGTTTCCGGTGGCCGTTATGGCTGGGGCGGATTCTTCGCATTCGATGCAACAAACATCCGTTTGAGAGAGCTGTCATTAGGTTATGATTTCGATTTGAAAGGCGATAAGTTTATCAAGAAAGCCAACTTATCTTTATATGGCCGTAACTTGTTCTTCTTCTACAGAGGTAAGAACAGATTAGACATACCAGGATTAGGCAAACGTTCTATTCCTATTGATCCGGACCAGGCAATGGGCGCAGGTTCATTCCAAGGTACCGAAATGGGACTTCATCCAAGTACGAGAACATTTGGATTTAATGTAAACTTAACATTCTAAAAATAGATTGATATGAAAAATATAAATAAATATCTCATCCTCGCTTCTCTATTCCTCACTATGGGATGTACAGGTAATTTCGATGATATGAATACAAATCCACAAGCATTTACAACGCTTGCAAAAAGCGATCTTACCAGTGTATTCAAAGGAGCAGAGAACGTTTCATTAAGATTTGTCGATTATCAGATTACACAAGGACTATATTCAGATTTGTACGCACAATATTATGCTACAAATGTTACTTACTTTGGCACAGACCGATACAATTATGTATCTGGATGGGAAC
>DAIMYP010000014.1:0-66648 GCA_036734445.1 Tannerellaceae bacterium | reverse complement strand
ATTAGTATTTGCCTGCTCATACTGTACAACGCGTGATTTGTCTTCATTTTTAATCCATTTATAACATGGTTCAAAATTAGGGCCAAAACCAGCTTCATTACCTAACGACCAGAATATAATAGCAGGATGATTGAAATTACGCTGTACATTTCGCTGATTCCGCTCCATGTGCATTTTTGCAAATAGCGGGTTTTTAGCTAATGTTTTCTCATCATATCCCATACCATTCGACTCCAAATTCGCTTCAGCGACCATATAAAGACCATATTCATCACACAAATCATACCATAAGCTATTATCCGGATAATGACAGGTACGAACTGCATTCATATTGTATTTTTTCATGATCGTGATATCCTGAATCATACGCTCCGGAGAAACAATATATCCCAAATCAGGATCCATCTCATGACGATTTACACCTTTTATCAAGATAGCTTTTCCATTAACCAATAATTGAGAACCTTTCAACTCTATCTTTCTGAATCCCACCTTAACAGGAATAACCTCTTCAACTTGACTACCATCTTTCAAAGTTGCGATAAGTGTATAAAGATCAGGCGTTTCAGCTGTCCATTTAGCCGGGTTTGAAACGGAGATCAATGTCGACACTTTACCCGTTCCTTTCACATTTGCCATAGCAATCTGTTTGCCAGTCTTATCCAACAGCTTCAAATCGACAATGCCATTTCCTTTTAAATCGAGAGCAACATTTAATGTAGCATCTTTATATTGAGCATCCAAGTCTGGAGTAACACGGATATCCTGAATGTATTTCATATTTCTTGCATACAAATAGCAATCGCGTGCAACGCCTGACATACGAAAGAAATCCTGATCTTCCATATAGGTGCCATCACACCAACGAAATACTTGAAAAGCAATCAGATTTTTCCCCGGTTTCAGATATTTTGTCAAGTTAAATTCTGCTTCTAACTTGCTATCTTCACTATACCCAACAAACTGCCCATTAACCCACAAATACATGTTTGATGTTACAGATCCAAAATGAGCAAATATTTCTTTCCCTTTCCAACCAGCAGGAATAGTTATTTCTCTACGATATGAACCCACATGATTATTTTCGACAGGAACCTGAGGTGGATTAGGTTCATATTGATTCATCCACGGATAACCTGCATCCAAATAGACAGGTTGTCCATAGCCATTACGTTCCCATATTCCCGGAACCTTCAGATTATCCCATCCTTTATCATTAAAAGACGTTGCATAAAAATCGGTCGGACGCTGATCCGCATTTTTTACCCAATTAAATTTCCATACACCATTCAATGTCATAAAATTCTCTGATGATTCCATGTTACCAGCCAGTGCACTTTTCTCGTCTTCATAAGCAAAATAGCTTGTATGCATCGGTGCTCGGTTAATCTCATTCACATTTGGATCAAGCCATTCGTTTTTTTGTGCAAACACCGGCAAACCGATTAGGATTGAGAAAAAACAAATTGATAATTTCAGTTTCATTATTATTGATATTTTTTATTTAGGTTATTTACGAATTTCAGGTAAAGAATAAAAAGAGAAGATATCGTCGCTCACGGTATCTTCTCTTTTTGATAATCAAAGACAAGATTGTACCGGTTTCATGATGAAAGAGAACTCATAATCACCATAATGCAGGCGATACTTCTCTATTGGAAGCGTTCCCCAACTGGTGATACAGCCCAGACCCATCTGCACTTTGTCGATACATACATTCGTATAATCTATCTGAGGTACCAGTTCTGAGTGCGTCTGATGTTTCTTCAATCCTTCATCCAGTGATTCGATAGAATAATTCAATGCGGATGCCGAGAAAGGAGATTCTCCAACGAACATCAAACCATTACCGCCTCTATTGATCTGTTTCCACCAGCGAATGTCCGTCTTCGTTCCCGTTTCTTGCGGACGAATATATGAATAGAACTGGTCAGCAACGGTTTGTCTATAATTGCCTATGTCTGATACATTGTTTCTGTCAGAATAGTTCTCCATCGGGCCTCGACCATAATAATCAATATATTCAAATGATTTAGGCATCTGCATCTGCATACCAAAGCGGAACATGTCGGATACTGTCGCTGATTTGTCTGCTACCATCTTTTCTGTTACTTTGACAGCGCCTTCATTGTTTACTGCATATGTCAGATACAAAGTCGCCTTGACTGCTTCCATTTCATATTCTGCCTTTACTACGGCCAGGCCATTCTCCATCTCACCCTTTAGTGATTTGAGTTTCAGTCCCGGATTCTTCCATGCTGCATACTTTATCTGAAGATTTGCTCCCATATCATTATCCGTTGGTGCACGCCAGAAATTAGGAGTAAGTTTCCCTCCTTCTTTCAGCATCGACATTCCATTGGCTTCGTATCTGCAAAGGAATCCATCATGACGATTGAAGTCCATTCTGAAATTATTACCACTGACGATCAGATAATTGACATCATTATCCTTCAAGGTAGGAGTAACAACCTCTATGTTCTCCTGTTTAGCATTCTGAATATCCAGTTTCTTTGCTTCATAAGGACGAACAGACAACTGATTCTTTGCCACTGCGAATCCGGCAGGCAGCAAACCGTCGGCCTTCTTCAGCTTAAAGGATACATTCAACAGCAATTCCTTGCACTTGCAGATTCCGTCTGTGGTATATGGCAATTCGAATTGCTTCGTTTCCTGTGGAGCCACATCCATAGTCTCTATCGTTCCACTCTGTAGTACTTCGCCATTGCCCAGCAACTGCCATTCCATAGCATAATCGCTCAGGTCACGGAAGAAATTCTCATTATAGACATTAATAGAACCTTTAGCAAGATCTACCGGCGTAGCCCAAATTGACTGATAGATATGTCCAACCTCGTACATGTGAGGATTCGGAACACGATCCGGACCGATCAGACCATTATCGCAAAAATTATATTCGTCTGATGGATCATACGCATTCCAATCGCCTCCGTAACCGTAATAGGAAACGCCGTTCTTGGTTATTCGCTGTGACTGGTCAACAAAGTCCCAGATAAATCCGCCCTGATACTTCGGATATTTACGGACAAGATCCCAGTATTCCTTGAATCCGCCTTCAGAATTGCCCATGGCATGCGCATATTCACACTGTATAAGCGGTTTGTTAGTATTATCACTCTCACAATATTTTGCGCATCCTTCATAATTCAGATACATCGGACAATAAATGTCTGTGAACTCACCCTTACCGGCTTGTTCATACTGAACGGCACGCGATTTGTCTTCATTCTTTATCCATTTATAGCAGGCTTCAAAGTTCGGACCAAAACCGGCTTCATTACCCAGCGACCAGAATATGATTGCAGGATGATTGAAGTTACGCTGGACATTGCGCTGATTACGTTCCAGATGCGCTTTGGCAAACAGCGGGTTCTTCGCCAGTGTTTTTTCGCCATAACCCATTCCATGTGACTCCAAGTTTGCCTCAGCAACCATGTAAATGCCATACTTGTCGCACAGGTCATACCAGAAATTGTCATCCGGATAATGGCAGGTACGAACGCCATTGATGTTGAATTTCTTCATGATTGTGATATCCTGTATCATTCTCTCCTTCGGAACATAGTATCCGTAATCCGGATCCATCTCATGACGATCTGCTCCTTTAAATAAAACAGCCTTGCCATTGACCCACAATTGAGAATTCTTCAGTTCTATCTTTCGGAATCCAACTTTAATCGGAATCACTTCTTCCTGACTGCCATCTTTCATGCTGGCAACCAATGTATAGAGTACAGGAGTCTCTGCCGACCATTTTTCAGGATTGGCTATTGACATCAACGTTGATACTTTCCCTGTCCCCTTCACATTTGCTGTTGCTATTGATTTGCCGGTCTTGTCCAACAATTTCAGATCAACAACGCCACTTCCCTTCACGTTCAATACGACATTCAGGGTTGCATCCTTGTATTGTGCATCCAGATCCGGGGTTACACGGATATCCTGTACATATTTCGTATTACGTGCGTAAAGATAGCAATCACGTCCAACGCCTGAAAGACGGAAAAAGTCCTGGTCTTCAAGATAAGATCCGTCACACCAGCGGAATGTCTGGAATGCAATCAGGTTCTTGCCCGGCTTCAGATACTTAGTCAAATCGAATTCTGCTTCAAGCTTGCTGTCTTCGCTGTAACCGACAAACTGTCCGTTCACCCAAAGATAAATATTTGAAGTCACCGATCCGAAATGGGCAAAGATCTCTTTGCCTTTCCAGTTTGCAGGAATTGTGATTTCCTTGCGATATGAACCTACATGATTGTTTTCTGTCGGAATCTTAGGAGGATCCGGTTTAAACTGCCTCATCCAAGCATATCCTATATTTACATATAAAGGATCTCCATATCCGTTCCTTTCCCAAATACCCGGAACTTTCATGTTATCCCAACCCTTATCATTAAAATTAACAGCATAAAAATCTGTTGGCCTTTGATCTGCATTTTTCACCCAATTGAATTTCCAAACGCCATTCAGTGTCATGAAATTCTCCGATGACTCCATATTTCCAGCTAATGCGCTTTTCTCATTTGCATAAGCAAAATAATACGCATGCATTGGAGCACGGTTAATCTCATTAATATTAGGATCCTGCCATTCGTTCTTTTGTGCAAAAACCGGCAGAGATAATGCCAAAGAAAGGATAGATATAGATAAACTTAGTTTCATTATTACTATGCTTTACTATTTTTACTCATAAACAAAATGAGAGATAGCAGCTTATAACAACTGCTACCTCTCATAAATATAAAATTACAAATTAGATTGTACCGGTTTCATGATGAAAGAGAACTCATAATCACCATAATGCAGGCGATACTTCTCTATTGGAAGCGTTCCCCAACTGGTGATACAGCCCAGACCCATCTGCACTTTGTCGATACATACATTCGTATAATCTATCTGAGGTACCAGTTCTGAGTGCGTCTGATGTTTCTTCAATCCTTCATCCAGTGATTCGATAGAATAATTCAATGCGGATGCCGAGAAAGGAGATTCTCCAACGAACATCAAACCATTACCGCCTCTATTGATCTGTTTCCACCAGCGAATGTCCGTCTTCGTTCCCGTTTCTTGCGGACGAATATATGAATAGAACTGGTCAGCAACGGTTTGTCTATAATTGCCTATGTCTGATACATTGTTTCTGTCAGAATAGTTCTCCATCGGGCCTCGACCATAATAATCAATATATTCAAATGATTTAGGCATCTGCATCTGCATACCAAAGCGGAACATGTCGGATACTGTCGCTGATTTGTCTGCTACCATCTTTTCTGTTACTTTGACAGCGCCTTCATTGTTTACTGCATATGTCAGATACAAAGTCGCCTTGACTGCTTCCATTTCATATTCTGCCTTTACTACGGCCAGGCCATTCTCCATCTCACCCTTTAGTGATTTGAGTTTCAGTCCCGGATTCTTCCATGCTGCATACTTTATCTGAAGATTTGCTCCCATATCATTATCCGTTGGTGCACGCCAGAAATTAGGAGTAAGTTTCCCTCCTTCTTTCAGCATCGACATTCCATTGGCTTCGTATCTGCAAAGGAATCCATCATGACGATTGAAGTCCATTCTGAAATTATTACCACTGACGATCAGATAATTGACATCATTATCCTTCAAGGTAGGAGTAACAACCTCTATGTTCTCCTGTTTAGCATTCTGAATATCCAGTTTCTTTGCTTCATAAGGACGAACAGACAACTGATTCTTTGCCACTGCGAATCCGGCAGGCAGCAAACCGTCGGCCTTCTTCAGCTTAAAGGATACATTCAACAGCAATTCCTTGCACTTGCAGATTCCGTCTGTGGTATATGGCAATTCGAATTGCTTCGTTTCCTGTGGAGCCACATCCATAGTCTCTATCGTTCCACTCTGTAGTACTTCGCCATTGCCCAGCAACTGCCATTCCATAGCATAATCGCTCAGGTCACGGAAGAAATTCTCATTATAGACATTAATAGAACCTTTAGCAAGATCTACCGGCGTAGCCCAAATTGACTGATAGATATGTCCAACCTCGTACATGTGAGGATTCGGAACACGATCCGGACCGATCAGACCATTATCGCAAAAATTATATTCGTCTGATGGATCATACGCATTCCAATCGCCTCCGTAACCGTAATAGGAAACGCCGTTCTTGGTTATTCGCTGTGACTGGTCAACAAAGTCCCAGATAAATCCGCCCTGATACTTCGGATATTTACGGACAAGATCCCAGTATTCCTTGAATCCGCCTTCAGAATTGCCCATGGCATGCGCATATTCACACTGTATAAGCGGTTTGTTAGTATTATCACTCTCACAATATTTTGCGCATCCTTCATAATTCAGATACATCGGACAATAAATGTCTGTGAACTCACCCTTACCGGCTTGTTCATACTGAACGGCACGCGATTTGTCTTCATTCTTTATCCATTTATAGCAGGCTTCAAAGTTCGGACCAAAACCGGCTTCATTACCCAGCGACCAGAATATGATTGCAGGATGATTGAAGTTACGCTGGACATTGCGCTGATTACGTTCCAGATGCGCTTTGGCAAACAGCGGGTTCTTCGCCAGTGTTTTTTCGCCATAACCCATTCCATGTGACTCCAAGTTTGCCTCAGCAACCATGTAAATGCCATACTTGTCGCACAGGTCATACCAGAAATTGTCATCCGGATAATGGCAGGTACGAACGCCATTGATGTTGAATTTCTTCATGATTGTGATATCCTGTATCATTCTCTCCTTCGGAACATAGTATCCGTAATCCGGATCCATCTCATGACGATCTGCTCCTTTAAATAAAACAGCCTTGCCATTGACCCACAATTGAGAATTCTTCAGTTCTATCTTTCGGAATCCAACTTTAATCGGAATCACTTCTTCCTGACTGCCATCTTTCATGCTGGCAACCAATGTATAGAGTACAGGAGTCTCTGCCGACCATTTTTCAGGATTGGCTATTGACATCAACGTTGATACTTTCCCTGTCCCCTTCACATTTGCTGTTGCTATTGATTTGCCGGTCTTGTCCAACAATTTCAGATCAACAACGCCACTTCCCTTCACGTTCAATACGACATTCAGGGTTGCATCCTTGTATTGTGCATCCAGATCCGGGGTTACACGGATATCCTGTACATATTTCGTATTACGTGCGTAAAGATAGCAATCACGTCCAACGCCTGAAAGACGGAAAAAGTCCTGGTCTTCAAGATAAGATCCGTCACACCAGCGGAATGTCTGGAATGCAATCAGGTTCTTGCCCGGCTTCAGATACTTAGTCAAATCGAATTCTGCTTCAAGCTTGCTGTCTTCGCTGTAACCGACAAACTGTCCGTTCACCCAAAGATAAATATTTGAAGTCACCGATCCGAAATGGGCAAAGATCTCTTTGCCTTTCCAGTTTGCAGGAATTGTGATTTCCTTGCGATATGAACCTACATGATTGTTTTCTGTCGGAATCTTAGGAGGATCCGGTTTAAACTGCCTCATCCAAGCATATCCTATATTTACATATAAAGGATCTCCATATCCGTTCCTTTCCCAAATACCCGGAACTTTCATGTTATCCCAACCCTTATCATTAAAATTAACAGCATAAAAATCTGTTGGCCTTTGATCTGCATTTTTCACCCAATTGAATTTCCAAACGCCATTCAGTGTCATGAAATTCTCCGATGACTCCATATTTCCAGCTAATGCGCTTTTCTCATTTGCATAAGCAAAATAATACGCATGCATTGGAGCACGGTTTATCTCATTTACATTTGGATCCTGCCACTCGTTTTTTTGTGCAAATGCCACTGTTCCCAACAAAGAGAAACAGCAGGCAAGAATACTTAATCTCATAAAATATAATCTGTTTGTTTAAAATTACTATTCAACCCATTTGTGCCATTTATTAGCATTGTCGTTGCTGGCAGCTACCATCGTTTCGATAAACTGCAAACCTCTTACGCCGTCGTATACAGTCGGGAAATCCAAACAATCGCCTTCCGGTTTTTGACCATTCTTCACAGCTCTTACGGTCAGTGAGAAATTTCGATAAATATTTGCAAATGCCTCAATAAATCCTTCCGGATGACCTGCTGGAGTACGTGTATCCCATAAAGTTTCTTTTGATAAGAATCCATTATTGCCAACACGTAAAGTTTCTTCCGGACGATCTCCCCATTTTAAGGTTAATGTATTCGGTTCCATCTGACGCCATTCCAAACCACCTTTATCACCATATATACGAATACGTATATTATTAGCCTCACCTGTAGCCACCTGTGTTGCCATCAAAACACCTTTGACGCCATTCTCATAATGCAAAAATGCAGCTGCATCATCATCTATCGGGCGACCAGGAGCGAAAGCACTCAATTCAGCGCACACTTCTTTTACCTTCAAACCTGTAATATATTCACTCAAATGCCAAGCATGTGTACCAATATCGCCTACACAACCACCCTTTCCGGAACTTTTCGGATCTGTACGCCAAACGGCATTATTGCCACCTTTCAGTTCGATTCGTTGAGAAAGCCATCCTTGTGAATATTCAACATAAACACGACGTAGTGTTCCCAGTTCACCCTTGGCAATACGAGCTTTAGCTTCTTTCACTGCCGGATAAGCAGAATAGACATGTGTCAATGCAAGAACAAGACCCGTTTCTTCTACTTTCTTCTGAAGAAGTTTGGCTTCTTCCAAAGAGAACGTCATCGGTTTATCCACAACTACATGAAAACCTCTATCCAATGCCATCATTGCAGGTTCAAAATGGAAGCGATTCGGCGTTACAATGGTAACAAAGTCCATCCGCTCATCTTCAGGTAATTCCATTTCATGATCGAACATCTGCTTGTAATTGTCATAAATTCGATCTTCGGGTAAAAAGTATGACCGACCCGAACTTCTTGAAATTTCAGGATTAATACTAAAACAGCCACAAACCAACTCTATTTGGTTATCCATAAAAGCAGCACGACGATGTATCGCACCAATAAAGGCGTCACTTCCGCCTCCTACCATTCCCATTCTAAGTTTTCTGTTCTTCATGATTGTATCATTTAATTGATTGATATTTCCGGCTATAAAGATAAGCGTATTTTTTCGACTTAAAAAACATATTCAGTATTTTCTAAAGAAATAAGTATAAAAGCAAAAAAAGGCAGCTGCCTACTCGCTTGTAGACAGCTGCCTTAATCACATATATTTCTTATGGGAAGAATTACATCATACCACCCATACCGCCACCCATATTAGGGTTAACAGGAGCAGCTGGAGTTTCTTCTTTCTTCTCTGCTACTACACATTCTGTTGTCAGGAACATACCTGCTATAGAAGCAGCATTTTCCAATGCAACACGAGTAACTTTGGCAGGATCGATTACACCTGAAGCACACAAGTTCTCAAATTTGTCTGTACGAGCATTATAACCAAAGTCGCCTTTACCTTCCTTTACTTTCTGAACGATTACTGCACCCTCTTTACCAGCGTTTGCAACAATCTGACGCAATGGCTCTTCGATTGCACGTTTGATGATTTCGATACCTGTTGTCTCATCTTCATTTTCGCCTTTCAAGCCTTCCAATGATTCGATAGCACGAATATAAGCAACGCCACCACCAGGAACTGTACCTTCTTCGATAGCAGCACGTGTTGCATGCAATGCATCATCAACGCGGTCTTTCTTTTCCTTCATTTCGACTTCAGAAGGAGCACCGACATAAAGAACAGCAACACCACCGGCCAACTTAGCCAAACGTTCCTGCAGTTTCTCTTTGTCGTAATCAGATGTTGTATTCTCCATCTGAATCTTGATCTGACCAATACGAGCTTCGATAGCCTTCTTGTCGCCACTACCATTAACAATGGTTGTATTATCTTTGTTAACAGTGATCTTCTCAGCTGTACCAAGCATATCCATTGTTGCGCCTTCGAGTTTCAAACCTTTCTCTTCAGAAATAACTGTACCACCTGTCAGAATTGCAATATCTTCAAGCATTGCCTTACGACGATCACCGAAGCCAGGAGCCTTAACAGCACATACCTTCAATGAGCCACGCAAACGGTTTACAACCAATGTTGCCAAAGCTTCGCTATCAATATCTTCTGCTACAATCAGCAACGGACGGCCGCTCTGAACTGTCGGTTCAAGAATTGGAAGCAAGTCTTTCAATGCAGAGACTTTCTTATCATAAATCAAGATATAAGGATTCTCCAACTGGCATTCCATCTTCTCGGTATCAGTTACGAAATAAGGAGAGATATAACCACGATCGAACTGCATACCTTCAACTACATCAACAGTAGTTTCAGTTCCCTTAGCCTCTTCAACCGTGATAACGCCTTCTTTCTTAACTTTCTGCATTGCTTCAGCAATCAGTTTACCGATAGATTCGTCACCATTTGCAGAGATTTTAGCTACATGTTCAATCTTCTCGAACTTGTCGCCAACAGCTTCTGACTGTTCAGCCAAGCTTTCAACAACCTTTGCAACGGCCTTATCGATACCGCGTTTCAAATCCATTGGGTTTGCACCAGCTGTAACGTTCTTCAAACCAACACCAATGATTGACTGTGCCAAGATTGTAGCAGTAGTTGTACCATCACCGGCATTGTCATTGGTCTTAGAAGCAACTTCCTTAACCATCTGTGCACCCATATTTTCAAACGGGCAGCTCAATTCGATTTCTTTAGCAACTGTTACACCATCCTTTGTTACCTGAGGAGCACCAAATTTCTTCTCAAGAATAACGTTACGACCTTTCGGGCCTAATGTAACTTTGACAGCATTTGCTAACTCATCGACACCTTTCTTCAAAAGGTCACGAGCATCCATATCATATTTAATCTCTTTTGCCATAATATTTACTTATTTAGAAGTTTATAATGTTTGAAATACTAAAATTTAGATGATAGCCAGAATATCTGATTGACGCATGATAAGATATTTCTCACCATCGAACTCGATTTCGGTACCAGCATATTTGCCATAAAGTACTTCATCACCGTTCTTTACAACCATTTCTTCATCTTTTGTTCCGTTACCAACAGCTACAACTGCACCTTTTAACGGTTTCTCTTTTGCAGAGTCAGGAATAATAATTCCACCTAATGTTTTCTCTTCTGCTTCAGCGGGCTTAATAAGAACCCGGTCTGCTAATGGTTTAATGTTCATTGTTGACATATTTTTTATTTGTTAATAATTATAATCACTTTTGTGCCCTTTTGAAGCACATTAGGATATATGCCAAATTCATGCCAAAATGAATATTCTGATAAAATCTGCCATTTTTTCAGCGATAGTGAACCTCTTGGGTGAGACAGACTGACAGGTTGGCTATTTTCGTCTGCCGCATTCAGATTGTTTTTTCAATCGACAAATAGGGTTGTGATGGAATGAGCAGGTAGAACAGGCTGATAAACACGTCCTTCTATACGTATCTTCAGCTTTTGTGGAGCATCATTTTCATTTGCCATAGCGACGACCACACTTCCGTCATGATTGACAAATGCCAACAGATTATTGAAGTTTCCACTTGTAGCCACCTTATAAGCACCTGCAGCAACATAATGGCTAAGATGCTTCATGACATAATATTCAGGAGTAAAAACAAACGATTTCGAAGCCGGATCGACAACAACCAATGAGTTCTGAGCCCATCCCCAACGACTTATGCCACCTTTTTCCAATGAAATATTCCAATACATATAGGCTGAAACGCCTCCATCAAAATAGGTGCGCATCAGGTTCCATGAATAAAATGCACCTTGCCAATCGTTCTTGCCATTGCCACATTCTTGTTCAGACTGATAAAGTTTCATCTTCGGATAACGTTTATGAATGCCACTTACCGCACCTTTGCCTGCCCATTGGAAAGCAACGCCCGTGACATATTTGGCAGCCTCGGGATCTGTCAAAACTGTATCGACCAAGGCTTCATTGGCACGTTCTACAGTTCCAAACATCACATCAACATCCTGTTTTTTCATTGCCGGTCCCAAATACTTGCCAATAAAATTGGCTAAAGAAGAAGATTTCCAACAACAGCTTGGAAATACCTGTGCCGAATTGAATTCGTTTTGAGGCATCACAGCAAAGATGGGAATATTTTTTTCTTTGTATGCGGAAATAAATTTCGAAAAATAAAGAGCATATGCCTGCAAGTAAGATGAGTCTTGAACAAACATGTCGGTTCCTTCGTGCCCCACCTCCTCTTTCGGCAAGCCGTTTCTATATTTAGGATCAACATTCTCGTCGGTATAAGCTGACGCATAATGTTTATTGTATTTCATCCAACTTGGCGGGCACCAAGGTGAAGCCCATATTTTCAGATCCGGATTATATTTTTGTGCATTTTTAATAAACGGCACTAAAGTCTGCACATCATTGGCAATCGTAAAGTCTGACATCACAAAATCGCTGTCAGTCTCATTATACGAATACCAGTCGCGCGAGAAATCATTGGCACCAACAGGCATGCGGCAGATATTGAAGTTCGCTCCAAAATCGGGGAAAAACAGTTCTTCCATAATCTTTTCTCTTGATTCGGGCGATAGTTTGCTTAGCGAAATCCATCCCAGTTCATTGAAACAAGCTCCGAAACCATCTATCTGCTGCTGACGTTTTTCCGTATGTATAGTCACATCAACAGACGGAATCGAATCCACCGATGCTGCGATCAGTTCCGGTTGTTCATGCCAAACATCACCGTCCGCTGTAGTCACCCAAGTAGCGCGAGGCTTGAAATGACAGGACATGCACAATAATGACAAACCGATAATCAGAGCTGTACGTTTCATAAACCAATAATTAATGTATGTTCTCAATCAATTCATCCACAGAAATGAGTTTTTGCTCACCCGTAAGCATATTTTTCAGATTCACTTTTCCTTCACTGATCTCTGTTTCGCCAACGATAGCGACAAACGGAATCTTCTTCGTATCGGCATATCCCATCTGTTTTTTCATTTTTGCCGACTCCGGATAAAGCTCCGTGCGAATGCCAGCTGCACGTACTTTTGCAACCAACGGCAACAGATAATCGGTCTCTTTCTCTCCGAAATTGACGAACAGCAATTGTGTAGTCTGCAATGAATCAGCAGGATAAAGATTCAATTGATTCAAAACATCGAAGATGCGGTCTGCACCGAAAGAGATGCCAACACCTGACACGCCATCCATGCCAAAGACACCCGTCAAGTTGTCATATCGTCCGCCACCGGTAATACTGCCAATCTGTACATCCAAAGCTTTCACTTCAAAGATTGTTCCTGTATAATAATTCAGTCCGCGCGCTAAAGTCAGATCCACTTCAAGTTCTGCATTCAGTTGAAGACGATCCACACGGTCGAGTATGAATTCCATCTCGGCAATACCTTTCATACCGATCTCAGAAGCAGCCAATTCTTGTTTCAGAACAGCCAGTTTCTCACGATTCGTTCCTTTCAGCATAATGATCGGTTGCAAGCGGGCAATAGCTTCCTCAGTAAGTTCTTTTGAACGCAACTCTTCGTTGACATTCTCCAAACCGATCTTATCCAACTTATCAATTGCAACTGTGATATCCACAATCTTCTCTGCTTCGCCAATGATATCGGCAATACCTGCCAGAATCTTTCGGTTGTTCATCTTGATGCAAACGCGAATGCCAAAACGGCGGAATACCTCATCCATAATCTGAATCAGTTCGACCTCATTGATCAATGAATCAGAACCGACGACATCACCATCACACTGATAAAACTCACGATAGCGTCCTTTCTGCGGACGATCGGCGCGCCAGACCGGTTGAATCTGATAGCGTTTAAAAGGAAAGGCAATCTCATTGCGGTGCTGAACGACAAAACGTGCAAAAGGAACTGTCAAATCATAACGCAGACCCTTTTCGCATGCCTTGTTGGCAAAATGGAGCGCATTGCGTTCCAACAATTCATTATCACTTATATCATTGAAGCAATCGCCGGAGTTCAAAATCTTAAACAACAGCTTGTCGCCTTCCTCGCCATATTTCCCCATAAGCGTGGAAAGATTCTCCATAGCGGGCGTCTCAATCTGCTGGAATCCGTAAAGATGATAAACTTCACGAATAGTGTTGAATATATAATTACGTTTCGCCATTTCTTCGGGCGAAAAATCTCTGGTCCCCTTGGGTATAGACGGTTTCTGCATGATTCTCTATTTTTGTTTAATTCGAGTGCAAAGGTAATGATTTTGCATAACTTAATTACTAAAAAGCAAACGAATATGGTTCGTTTCAGACAAAGACTTCAATCAGAGTTAATCCGTCCGGGATTTCATTCGGTCGTAGCTCCAAAAACATTCGAATGTAACTTCCAATTCATTCGAATGAATCATTCGTTTGACATATGTTGAATGAACCGTTCATTCGAATGAAATGGTTCGCGCATCCGAATGAAATTTCAGGCGGTTGCGAATGAAATGCAAACTTCAATCTGTGAGCACTTTATCTTTTTTCTTTCCAAAGAAGATGGAAAGCAGAAATCCCACCATAAAAATCAGTATCGTGCCAAAAACAATAGTCAAATAATTATGGAAGATCACATTGTGTCCCAAACTCATCCAAGAAATCAATATGACGCCGCAAACGACTCCAATCGCAGCATAAACGCTTTTAACATTCCGTCCGAGATAACCCAGAAGGAACAATCCCAACATTCCGCCGCTGAATATTCCGGCCAACTTCCACCAAGCTTCCAAAGCGCTTTGCACTGACATCATCGCCAAACCGAGTCCGATTCCCAACACCCCGAGTAAAAAAGACGTCAAGTACAAAACCGACATGTTCTGCCGATCCGTGCGCTGCCGCTTATGTTGATAGAAATCTGTCAAAATGATTGTAGCCGAACTGTTTATGCTCGTAGATACCGTACTCATTCCTGCGGCACAAATTGCTGCAATCAAAAGTCCGGTGATGCCAACAGGCAGTCCGTGAACAATAAAATAAGGAAAAACATCGTCGTTGGGCGTTCCGGCAGGAAGCAGCGACGGCGAAACGTAATAATAGGCAAAAAGCGCCGTTCCGATAAAAAAGAAAAACAAGCTGACAGGCACATACAGCAATCCCCCAAACAGTGCCGCCGAGCGCGCACTCTTATCATCCTTTGCCGTTTTGTAACGCTGCACATAATTCTGATCGATACCATAATTCTGCAGATTGATAAACAAGCCGTAGACCAATGTCACCCAGAATGTTGCCGTTGAAAGGTCGGGGCTGAAACTTCCCAACGAAAACTTGTCATGTGCGATAGCAACTTGGAACAGTTGCGACGGACCTTCAGGCATAGAAAACAACAGTACAGCCACACAAGCCAATGCCCCGACAATCAGAATAATACCTTGAATGGCATCCGTCCAAATAACAGCCTGTATGCCTCCCAGCACAGAATAGATGACTACACAAATACCCAACAGAATAACCAATGACGAAACACTCATTCCCAACATGTTATGCAAAGGCAACGCCATCAGATAGAGCACTGAACCGATGCGGGCTACCTGCGTCAGCAAATAACAACAAGATGCATAAACGCGCGCCCAGTAACCAAAACGCTCTTCCAAAAAACTATACGCAGAGATGCTATTGATTTTCCGATAGAACGGAACGAAATATTTCGCGGCAATCCAGGAAGCAATCGGAATTGACAGACTGAATACAAAGGAATTCCAATTGCCTTTATAAGCATTTCCCGGCAATGCCAAAAAACTGATACTGCTGACATAAGTGGCGAAGATTGACATCCCGACAACCCACGCCGGCAATTTTCCTCCCGCAGACATGTAGTCGTTTGAATTTCTTTTCTTCTGAAAAAACGAACATCCAAATAGGAACGTCCCCAGCATAAACAGAAGGAACACAACAAGATCGATGACCGGCAGTTTCATATCGCAGGTTTATTTTAAGATAAGAGCATCCAACTCGGCCAGTTTCTGCTCAACAAACTCCCGTTCAGCCTTATTGAACTTATGAAATGGCTCCGGCATAAAATCGCTGCAGATGCCTTTCAGATTCAATGCCGTCTTCAATCCTTTAATATAACTGGAAGCATATTTTCCAATGTTATAAAGCGATAGACTCACGTTCATCACTTTCGGTTGCAGTTCGGCTATTGTTTTAAAATCCTTGTTGCAAGCAGCTTGATAGAGAGAAACATATAGTTCGGGGTAAATATTTGCACCGCCGTTCACACCGCCATGTGCTCCCATCAGAACCATTCCGGCTGTCATTTCTTCCGGACCGACAAGAATAGTAAAATCCGGTCTGCCCTGCAACAGATACATCACTTTCTGTAGATAGACGCCGTTGGCGGAACTGTCTTTCAAACCAATGATATTCTTGTGTTTAGATAACTGCACGATTGTCTCCGGTTCGATCATCACCTTCACATGCGACGGCATATTATAGAGGAACAGCGGCAATGGCAACTGATCTGCCAAATCGCCATAATATTGTATCAATTCCGCCTGACCGGGCGTATAATAAAACGGAGGCGTTGCCACCAAAGCATCAGCTCCATATTCTAAAGCCTTGTTTGCCAAAGAAATACTTTCCACGAAACTGGTATCGGAAATGCCAACCAAGATAGGCACTCTTTCTCCCACAATGCGGCAAGTCTGTCGGATCAACTCTTTACGAACAGCATAGCTCAAATTCTGGGCTTCTCCGCTTGTTCCAAGAATAAAGATTCCGG
The DNA here is from genome assembly GCA_036734445.1 of Tannerellaceae bacterium. Lineage (GTDB taxonomy): Bacteria > Bacteroidota > Bacteroidia > Bacteroidales > Tannerellaceae > Parabacteroides. The sequence goes on along the minus strand of DAIMYP010000014.1, from coordinate 49,929 downwards.
ACACACCACCGGCAATAACATGATTCAAAAGATGTTCGAGTCCTTTCAGATCCAAAGTATTTTCATCGAGCATTGGCGTGACCAATGGAGGAATGATTCCTCTTAACGGTTTAGATATCATATTGCAATATTTTTTAACTTCTTGTATTTCTTGTCATTCAGCCTTCAGCAACCACACATCGCTGATAAACGATTGCTGCCGCCAGTTCAATTGCGACTCTTCAGGTTCATCGAAAGTGATGACCAGCTTTCCTTTATCTATATACTTGCGGCTGACAAAGAACTCTTTGAATTGTTCCAGATCCTTGTTGTACAACTGCGGTGCAATACGATAACCGTTCACACGCAACAAAGCATCGCCTTTCCCGGCAATCCGGATTCTATAATTGACATTCGGATTCAAATTCTCATAAACCAGTCGAGGCGTATGTTGAACCAGTTGGGTAGAAAGCCGGCAGCGGCTCCATCCATCTTTCCACCAGACAACATCCGTTCCATCCTCAACAGTTGTCATTACATGAGTGCTCTGACTGATATCTGAAATATTGTCATAATAACTGCCTTCGCCCGGATTCTGCCAATTGGCAATCACATTAAGACGAGCAAGTTTTTCTTTCTCGGTCGACATCTTTGCTACTTTAGCAAATTCATCGGCAAGCCACCACCGATTATTCAAAGGATAATCAACATAGTCCAAGATACAACCGCGCTCCGGACCGTCGGCATGATATTTCTTAAAACTACTTTGCCAACCGATGGAATGATACAGAACATCACAGTAATCGGTGATTTTCTGCTTCAAATTCTGTTCTATCGGATGCGTATCAGCTTCATTTACTTTTGCCAAAGCTTTCTGCATGGCAGCTTCCGAACCTAATTGCGGAGCAGATCGCAAAATCCGGTTTGCAGATTGCTCAAGCTGTTGCTCGTAAACTTTTCTTCTAGAAATATAGGCATCATAATAGGCACGGAGCACCAGCATCTGCCAACGCCAGTTCTTCTGCAAATTCGGATAAGCTTTCTCCAACTGTTGCCAATGGCGGAAAGAAGCTTCAATGCTTTGATTGGTTTCTATCGGTCCGTCCCAGTTCTTTTCCAATCCCAGAATCGCTTCAGTAACATGATCTCCGGGCTTCGTACAGAAGAAGAAACGTTCATATTGCGAAATAATTTCTGCCACCGAAAGAGACGGTGTCCAAGAACGCAAGCTCCAAGCAAATTTGTTCACATCATCGGTCACACCTTCCGAATAGGTGATATAACCATTGGTCATCGGTTCGTATTTATCATGTATAGCCGAATAATATTCAGGTTGCGGATTGATAGGTTCTCGACCGTAAGTCAGCGCGAAAGCCTGATCCCAACGCAACACCGGATACTGGCAGCGAACGCAATGCGTTATATCGGGATAATGACGAAGCAGATAACGCTGGGGCAGACGACTGCGTGTCTCAAAAATGGAAGGACTTCCCGGTCCGCAAACAACACCGCGCAACCAGTCCGGCTGTTCTATTTCAATATAGTGATAGAAATATTCCATCTCCTCATCATTAAATCCTTGAAGAGAAATCCACATGCCTGCCGAAGGATGATATTTCTTTAAAATTTCAGAAAGCTTTTTCAAGAATGGCAACAGATACTTCGGATGGTTGCTTCCCGGATCGCCTCCCGGCACAAACACATTGTCCAACTTTGGACAGTGACTGTAAAAAGCCTCATCACGCTGAAGTTCTTTCTGATATGCGGCAGGATCTGTCAAATCGACTTCCGCCGGCGTCCAGATCCAATAATCCAAACCATATTTCTGGCAAACGCGGCTGATATAATAATTGATGGTATCTTTCGGTGTCTTCATGATGGAGTCAGGCGCATTATCAGTCGGAACGGCTTCAATGCTATTTGTTCCAAAAATCACAAGCTCACGGATATACTGCTCGAACTGCGCTCCGGTCCACAAATCATACGTATTAGGCAAAGGACGATAACCCAGCTGATGACCGCGAATAGAATCTGTCGGTTCAAACAATCCTTCATTATTTCTATTGAAAGACATCTGATTCTTTTGATAAAAAGAGGTTCTCAACAAATGCCCTGCAGCAAAAAGAACACCCCGATCGTCGGCACCTATGAGCCAAAGTGTTGTGTGACGGCCGTTTGTCTGATATTCAATCTTGAAGGATTCAGCTTTTGCCAGCTGTCTTGCATCTGTAGGCAGCGATTGTCCATACAAGTCTAAATCCGAGGTTTTTGCCAACGCTATAGTCAATGAGTTATTCCATTTTTGAGCTGATTCCAATTTGAATCCGGTCCGCTTGTTGATTTCTTCCTGCATCATCGCAATGATCGACGAACGAACAGGCTCGCGTATAGATTTGGAAACCAGCAGCGAAGCGTGAGAAAGATCAATCTCTCCGGCATACAATCCAAGGGGCAGCAGAAACCAAAGGATAATAAAACAGTTGAATATCTTTTTCATGATATGATTTTTATAGTCAATATTTATGCTGTCAAAGATACAACAATTTTACTTATGTGTATAAAATAAGGGCGACTGAATCAGCCGCCCTTACAATTTATATCTAAAAGGTTTTACTTTATTTGCAAAGATGATCTATCCAACTGAACAGTTCATCCAAATCATAATCGCCACTATGCGGACGATCCCAAGGCAATGCCAAATCAACAACATAGCCTTTGTTTTGCAGATAGGTTCCCAATATCACAGGGATAGCCAGACCTGTATCTTTGTCTTTTGAACCATGACGGATTCGCCAGTATTTAGAAACGGTTGTATTCGGCTGACCGATATAATACATCGGATTCAACATCTTTATCAGACTCTGATCAGCGATTGTACTGTTGCCCACGGTTGAATTCTTCTGCGAATATTCGGTGAAATGCTGTTTATCTATCTTCTCGGTTCCAAACTCCTGATTCTCTGGTGTCGAAAGGTCGAATGCATCGAATGCAGGCGGAAGTTTTTGACGGTTCATATAACGGACATACTGGTCAAAATCCAAATCGATCACCTTCTTGTTTTCAATCTTTAGCCAAGTATGAGCAGACAGATCTGTTCCTGAATCCAAAGCTTTCTGTGCGGAAGCGATAACGTAAGATTTGACCCAGTCTTTGAAACTGCCATTGCCATCCTTATCCAATGTTAATGCGACTCCTTTGCTGTCTTTCAGATTCAGACTGTTTACGTAATCAGGAAATTGTGCCTTCAGTTCACCCGAAACTTTGATCTGCGCAGCGGTCAAGGTGTTCGACTTATTGTCGTTATTTCCTGTCGGTGGCATCATCGAAGCTTGATAATCATTAACCCCGTTGAACTGCCATTCATAAGCCATATCAGCATGATCCAGATTGGTAATCGGACAATAAGCCTGTACGGCAAAAAGATTATCTGTAGCCTTTGCTGCACCTAACTTCTCAAGATATGGCTCATAATCCGAATTATTGCCTGTTGCTCCCAGTAAAGCAGACATAGCACCACCGGCACTCGTTCCGTCGGAGATGATTTTGTTTGCATCGCCCGGCATCGCTTTATCGTTATACTTCAGATAGCGGATTGCAGCTTTTAAGTCGACAAGCGCATTCGGGACTTTTCCTGTATACGTGCCATCTTTGGCAACAGTCGTACGACCGCGAGCACCTGCTGAAGCAACGACATATCCTTGTGATAAAGCGGCTAAGACAACAGAAGGGCGCTTCGACATTCCCGGAGGCATCATTCGAGGAGCACCACCATTCTGATCTGTGCCTTTTGGAGCCATTCCATCCGGACGCGCTCCTTCGGGCATTCCTTCCGGTTTTCCTTTGCCCAAATCTTGCGCTCCGCGTCCATTAAGCGGCGGCATTCCTTGTTGCATTGATGTAGATGCAGGCGTTGCCGGCATATATCCACCTACCTGATTCGGGAAAAATATAGGCGCCGTTTCGGCTGTATAACCGTTGACACTCTTTCCATTGAAATATTCTTCCGGAATATAGATGTTCATAATCTCATAATTCACATCCACCGGATTAGCAACATAAACAATCTTTTCGTAAGCACGGACTTTAATTGTTTTCCCTTCGTACTTCAACTCCTGCTTCTGATATTTCGCAGGATTAAAAGTAAGCTTGTCTGATGTTGGGGATGCAGCACAAGACTGAACCAAACATATTAAACCTACTAGTGATAAAAATGAAATTTCTTTTTTCATATCTATTTATATAATTCATTATTTCTTTTGAGCGAACACCCAATCTCTTACGCCTTCGACATAATAAGCCACTTTCCAAGTCTGCATGTGTTCCATGCCACCTTCCTGTCCTTCAGGAAAAACAGTGCCTTTCGAAAATACAGAATAGCGGATATTATTTCCTTCGGCATTCATCTTGTTGACATCTTCAGCAAATTCAGCAGCAGAAGCGCGTCCGTTCCATGTTGCGCGACTGACTTTTGCTCCTGCCTTTTCAAGTGCAGCAGTAATGGCATTCATGCCGGGGAAAGCCTTCGTATCTCCTTCTGCCACAAGAATCCAAATCTTCTGTTTGGACAACGGAGCAACAAGTGAAGCATTCCATTGTCCGGCCACAAGCATCGATGCTGCAAACAAATCCGGATATTTGATATCAATAGCGATTGACATCATACAGCCTCCGGACTGTCCGGTTGTATACATCCTGTCTGTATCAATGCTATATTCCTTGGCAATCTGATGAATAAGATTGACTGTGATATCAAGATATTCATTGGTTTCAGAACGATCGTTGACAATCTGCACCGGATACTGCGGAGCCAGAACAAAACACGGATGCTTTGCCTGTTCCTCAGGCGTTGCCCAAATGACTGCACCTACGCCTTGTGTCAGTGTAGCTGTTGTTTCGCGACCTGTAACGCTGGCATCATGCATAAATAGCACTAAAGGATACGATTTCTTGGAATCATAATTCTTTGGAATATAGAGATTGTAGGCAAGTGTTTCGCCTGTTGCAGGATCTTTGAACTCAAGTTGTTTGAAATCATCTACAATCAGGTTGATGAACTTGCTGTTCATCATCGTATCCTTACTTGCGGCAAAAGTAGTTCCATCAATAGCTTTCACAGCTTTCGTCTGTACAACAGAAATATGCAGATCAGGTTTGTCGCTTGCCATGCTGCCTTGCGGACGAGCATCTTTTCCCGAAGGAAGTGGAGCATCTGGCGTGAATGCCGATTTGCCATTGGCATCCTTCGGAGGACCTTGACGCTTACCGTCATTTTTCGTTTGGATCTGCGAAAGCTCGACAATCACAAAACGCCCGTCTGTTCCCTGAGTAGCTTTGGCTTCGGAAGAGTTGGCGTAGACTTTGGTGACCGTCCGACCTTCCACTTTAAATGATGCCGTAGAGAGATCGGCACTGCTTACTGCTTTCGGATATTCAACAGCCAAAGCTGTTACCTGCTGGCCGTCGCCAAAGACTTCAGTTATAGCTGTCACGTTCTTGACTGCGCTTTTGCTGGCGCAGGCTGTCGAGAACACAGCTACCATTGACAGGAATAGCATTCCTTTCATCCAATTTGACTTTTGCATAAGTGATAATTTTAAATTGTAGAACATCTTCTTTATCGATTTCGTATGCAAACGTATTTACAAACAGCAAACTTCCCAAATAAAATCGACGCAACCAAAAAATTTATCGACCAATTTTTCACAAATGATATCAATAAAGTGATACAGAAAATCTGTATGTTTTTCAATCATACTTCATCTTCATCTAAAGAAAAGAAGTAACTTTGCGACAGGTATAACAATAAAAACAATCAACAATGTCAATCACACGCTTCAATGCAGTGGAGAAGGCTTCAAACCGGAAGGCGATAGAAGTTGTCACACCCACTCAAAAAGTTTCCGACTATTTTGGCGAGAACGTTTTTAATCGGAAGGCGATGCAAAAGTACCTTTCCAAAGAGACTTATCAGGCACTGACGGACGCCATCGACAGCTGTAAACCCATCGATCGCGAAGTAGCCAGTCATGTTGCCGCCGGAATGCGCATGTGGGCACTCGAAAAAGGTGTCACGCATTACACGCATTGGTTTCAGCCTCTGACTGATGGGACTGCCGAAAAACATGATGCATTTGTAGAACTCGACGGCAAAGGCGGGATGATAGAAGAGTTCAGCGGCAAATTGCTGGCTCAACAGGAACCGGATGCATCGAGCTTTCCGAGTGGCGGACTGCGCAACACGTTCGAAGCGCGCGGATACTCGGCTTGGGATCCATCATCGCCGGCATTTATCGTTGACGACACGCTCTGTATTCCTTCGGTATTTATTGCTTACACAGGCGAAGCGCTCGATTACAAAACGCCGCTCATCCGCTCCATCGAAGCACTCGACACGGCAGCCATCGATGTTTGTCATTATTTCAACGAAGAAGTTCGCAAAGTAACAACATTCCTTGGTTGGGAACAGGAATATTTTCTCGTTGACGAGGATCTTTATTCCGCTCGTCCTGACTTGTCACTCACCGAGCGGACACTGATTGGGCACGAGAGTGCAAAGAATCAGCAACTCGACGACCACTTTTTCGGTGCTATTCCGTCGCGTGTACAAGAATTCATGAAAGAACTTGAGATTGAATGTTACAAGTTAGGCATTCCGGTTAAGACACGCCACAACGAAGTCGCTCCGAACCAATTTGAACTGGCACCGATATACGAAGAATGCAATCTGGCAAACGATCACAACCAATTGCTTATGTCAGTCATGAAACGTGTAGCACGCCGTCACAATTTCAGTGTCTTGCTGCATGAAAAACCTTTCAAGGGCGTCAATGGCTCTGGAAAACACTGCAACTGGTCAATGGGCACCGATACTGGTATCAATCTGTTCTCACCGGGCAAGAACCGCGAAGAAAATCTGCAATTCATCACCTTTATGGTCAACACCTTGATGGCAGTTTACAAATACAACTCTCTACTGAAAGCCAGTATAGCCACAGCAACCAACGCTCACCGTTTGGGAGCCAACGAAGCACCGCCAGCTATCATCTCTTCATTCCTCGGCAAGCAAATCTCGGAGATTCTGGACCGTTTTGAAAACAGTTCGATTGAAGATGCCATCGAGGTAGACGAGAAAAAACGGCTCTATCTGGGTTTCGGACAGATTCCGGAACTACTCTTGGACAACACAGACCGCAACCGCACATCGCCTTTTGCCTTCACAGGAAACAGATTTGAATTTCGTGCTCTAGGATCATCGGCTAACTGCGGATCGACCATGTTAGCACTCAATTCAGCAGTTGCTTATCAGCTGCGACAATTTAAAAACGATGTTGAAACACTGCGTGCACAAGGGAAGAGCAAGGAAAGCGCCATTTTCGAAGTGTTGAAAAAATATATCAAAGAATCGAAACCCATCCGCTTCGACGGCAACGGTTATGGCGACGAGTGGAAAGAAGAAGCTGCACGCCGCGGTCTGGATTGCGAAAACAGCGTTCCACTGCAATACGATGCTTATCTGAAACCCGACGTCATCAAAATGTTTGAAGAAACGGGTGTACTGAGCCGTATCGAACTGGAAGCACGCAACGAAGTGAAATGGGAAATGTACATCAAGAAAGTGCAGATCGAAGCACGCGTACTAGGCGACTTGTCATTAAATCACATTATTCCAGTTGCCGTACGCTACCAAAGTTTGCTACTTGACAATCTTTCAAAACTGCAGAACACTTTCAGCGAAGGCGAATACGTAGAAATCGCTGCCGAGCCAAAAAGGTTGGTTCGCAAGATTGCCGGTCATATATGCGCTGTTACACGGATGGTCGACGAGATGGTGGAAGCTCGAAAGAAAGCCAACCGTATCACAGATATGCGTGAAAGAGCCATCGCTTATCACGACAGCGTTGCTCCGTATCTCGACGAGATTCGCAACCACATTGATGAACTGGAATTGATGGTTGACAACCAGATGTGGCCTCTGCCCAAATATCGCGAGTTGCTCTTCATCCATTAAAGAACAACCGCTCTTAAAAAAAGGATTTCAGGAAGATTTAGAACATGCAATAAAAATAATTTTGCATTTCTTCCTGGAATCCTTTAATTTTGCATCATAAATTTGAAATTAGGCTGCACCTCGGCATAATCTTTCAAATAAGTTTGAAACTTCTGCATTCGGTTTGCAGTTCTTTTTGCATGAAATAATTATGACAGGCTACAATTGACCTGCACTATCATTGTATAACTTCTAAAATTAATCAGAGATGAAAAGTAAATCTATTCTAATGGCTTTATTTGCCATCGTGCCGATTTTTGTTTCAGCACAAGTTTCATGGATTGTCAAAGGCGGTCCGTCAATCAACTCATCACATCAGTTTTTTTTTGGAGATAACGGGAAAGCGGGCGGTCGCGCAGGCATAGGCATGGAATACCATTTGGGACGCATCGTGTCGATCCAGCCTTCGCTGATGCTCAACTTCAAAGGTTCCAACAGGCAATCGGAACAGACCGTCACCACCTGCAATGAAGACGCATGTCGCAGCACTTTCAAGCGCACAACGACCAAATGCCGGCAGACTTACCTGGAAATGCCTGTCGATGTACTGTTCCGCGTCAGAATACATGACCAAAAGAACGCGCTTGTATTTAACGTCGGACCATACTTCGCTTATGGCATCGGAGGGAAAACAAAAACCAACCGTATGATGATTGAGAGTACAGCTAACAAATATGAAAGCGGTTACACGACTACGTCAGATCCCATCAATACTTATGAGCAGCGTATAACAGAATCGGAGCAAAACACTTTCGACAAAAATGGTGCCGACATTCGGCGTTTTGATTTCGGATTGGGCGAAGGCATTCGCTTTGAGTTGAAAAAACATCTCACCTTCGGTTTTTTTGCTGAATGCGGACTTGTCAACATAATGAAAGGTGAGGAAACGAAACACGACGAAAGAATCGATTCCAAATACTGGGACAATATCGAACCAAATCATTTCTACGACTGGCTTTTCGGGAAGCACAATATCTCCATCGGTCTGGAAGTTGGTTATCGATTTTAGTCAGATTAGATACATTCATCCAACTTTCATTGACTTAAAGAACAAGCAGAATAAAAACAATATCGGCATAGTTTCCAAAATAGAAGAAACTATGCCAATATTATTATCCGCTTGCCATCCCCTCCTAAAATATCAACGGCATAACATAATAACTGAAAAGCGTCACGAGTATCAAACCAATGATATTAAAGAATATGCCCACGCAGGCCATCTCTTTAATAGAAATGAAACCATAACTATAAACAATGGCATTAGGCGGCGTTGAGATAGGCAGCATAAATGCGAACGAAGCCGAAATGGCAACAGGCACGGCGATAAAGTAAGGACTGGCGCCAAGTCCAGCTGCAATACTGATACTTATCGGTATAAGCAAATTGGCGGTAGCCGTGTTCGACATCAGTTCGGTCAGTGCTACGGTAACTAACGAGATGAGAAGAATAAATATCATCAGATTGATATTGTGCATATTGCTCACAATGTTGGCTATTGTATCACTCAATCCAGACGAACCAAATCCCTGCGACAAAGCCAGCCCACCGCCAAACAAAAGCAGGATATTCCAAGGCAGCCGCGAGGCATCCCGCCATTCCAGCAAATGTTCTCCACCTGCCTTATCACACGGAATAAGGAACAACAGGATGGCACCGGCAATAGCCACTGTCGTATCTGAAATCTTCTGAAAAACATCCCAATTAATCAGTCCTCTGAAAATCCACATGAAAACAATGCAAAAGAAGACGACGGCAACGCGCTTTTCATGCGTAGAAAGTGATCCTAGTTCGTCAAGCTCGCCGGTGATGCGGGTTGTATCAATCGAAAGTTTACGCGCCTTTTTCGACATCAACACTCTTGACAGCAGCAACCAGACAATAATAAGAAACAAAAATGCCAGCGGCGTAGCAAACATCATCCATTGCACGAACGAAATATGAACATTCGCGTTCTGACTCAGTATCGAAACAAGTACAATATTGGGAGGCGTGCCAATAATAGTACATATTCCGCCAATGGAAGCCGCGTAAGCCAAAGAAAGATAGAGAGCTTTGGAAAATTTATTGATATCTGAAATTTCATTTGGTTGTGCTTGAGCTTTGAGCCTTTCGATTACTGCAGTACAGATTGGCACTGTCATCAATACGGCAGCTGTGTTGCTCACCCACATCGACAAGAAGAAAATAACGAGCATAAATCCCAGCATCACACGCGTAGGACTTCCTCCAATAAGCCGGATGCAGTGCAGAGCAAAACGCTCGTGAATATGCGACCGCTCAAGAGCAATAGCAAGCATAAAACCACCCATGAAAAGAAAAATGGTTTCGTTGGCATATTGAAGCGTCACCTTTTGGAAAGAAGTAATATCCAAAAGCGGGAACATCACGATTGGAATGAGTGCCGTAATACCCAGTTCCATCGTTTCCGTAATCCATAGAATCGTCATCAGGGAGGCAACACATATCACATCCCAAGCTTTATCTGTGAGAGAACCCGGTGCTCCCATCAGTTGCATCACTATAAAAACGACAATGCCCACAAATAGCCATAATTGCTTTTTCATTTTCAATGGTATTAAATAATTAATATGCAGTTTAATACATAACTCACTGGCAATATTAGTTTGATTTTTAGAGAATAACAAATAAAAAAAGAAAAATAATGATTATGACCGACTTGATAATCATCTACAGCACGATCAAGTCTGGTTTTTCAAGAACAAAAATAATGATTTGATATTTCATTATTCTTCCTGTTCCGTCATGAACCTGAAGTTGTACGCCGAGAACGACCACGTTTTGGCGCCTTTTGGGATGATGACTTTGCCTTGCAGTTTACCTTTCTTCAGCGACGTTTCGAGACGGATGCGTGCGAAAGCTCCTTGTTCATAATCGTAGCTGTCGCCATCATCGTCATAAAGATTATAGACGGAAGGTTTGTGCCCATAACAACGCACTTCTAGCGGTTGCCGGTCGGTTGTCATCTTGTTAACAGCCGGAGCCAATGGAACAATGCCGCCATCGCGTACAAAGACAGGAATCTCCTTCAGTCCCGGAGTAACTGTAATCACTTCAGACTCACCGGCGAACTTGCCCGTATAAAAATCATACCACTTGCCTTTCGGGAGCACCACCTTGCGCACCGTGTCGCCGGCAAAAAGCGGAGCCACAAGCAAATCAGGGCCCACCATATACTGATCCTTCATTTCCTGCTTCCGCGCCATCGCGTACGGATTATCGGTTGCATCGAGCTTGCCTGCCTCAACCGTTGTCTGATTGACAAAACCATCTTCAAGACTCATCGCGCGGAAAGGCGGAATGCCTTCGAACGTGTAGTCGGCAAAAGCCGTGTAAAGATAAGGGATGAGCTGCATGCGAAGATGCATCACTTCGGAAATCTGATCGTTCACCTCTGCAAACGACCAAGGCTTCGTTTTGTCAGCCCAGGCATCGAGCATGGCGAGCGGCGAAAAACAGACGGTCTGCATGCGGCGAAGCCATTCTTCGGCCGTTTTCGACGAACGCACCTCGGGCGTCCAAAGCACACCGATAAACGAACTGTTGATCAACGCCGTGATATAATCATGATGATCGTAATAATCATTATAAAGCACAAACGGGAATGACGAAGTTCCGGCATTGCCAGCACGCACCAAGCCATAAGTGCGATGGTTCGTGCGATGATACATCCGGTAAGCGTTCTGCTGAATCAGCGAACCGTAAACCTGACGCATCTGTTCAGCAGGATGTCTTGACGGGAATATTGCCACATCGGGCCACAGCCACGAGTCGTAGCCATCGTTCTCATCCAGTTTGACACCCATCACACCGATATTCACCAGTTGCTCGGTCAAGTGTTTCGTCACGATTGCCTGCACCGTATCCATCGAATAATCAGGTACAATACCGCACCAAACGGTGTGCGAAGCCGAGAACGGCTCGAGCGCATCGTAAAGCTTCGTCTTCGGAGCGATATAAGGATTCATCCAGACATTCACCTTCACTTTCTTTGCATCCAGACCTTGGACGAATTGCTTCGGATTCGGGAATCGCGTCTTGTCCCACTCGTACGAGCAAGGATATGAGCAACTTTGCCAACCCGGTTCAAGTCCGATAACCGAAAGCGGATAACCCCGTTTCTCAAAATCACCCACTTCGGTCTCCACCTCTTTATCCGTCAGCAAAGATCCTACGCGTTGCCAAAAGCCCAAACCCCATTTTGGAGGCAGTGTTCCGCCGCCATTCATCAAGTTGAAGCGGCGCACTACATCGAGCATGTTCTTTCCGGCGAAGAGCGTAATCTCCACTCCTTCAGCGGGAACCAAAAACTCCAGATTGTCCGAATAAGGCTGTGCTTCCCATTTCGGATCAGTATTACGATCGCGCACTACAGGCGGATTCTTGCTGTCCTTGCGAACACTTGTGCCCACCCAGCAATCGATATATCTTGCAGAATTGATAAACGCACCGTATCCTTTCGACGAAACGAAGAACGGCACTGGTGCATGATTGCGGCCGTTGTCCTTGCCAGCATAATGATCCATGTGAAGACGGAGGATCGAACCGCGCTGCTCCACCTTTTTGAAGTTCAGTCCGAGACCATAGATCTGCTCCTCCTTATCCAGCGGAAAACGGATGTATGTCTTTCCGTCGATAAGTTGGAACGAGATCTCATCCATCTGAAGCGGCAACTGCGCACTCTCCATGCGGTTGATCGTCTCGATACGCGGCGTGATGCTAAGGCCTGTAGTCAGATTATAAGCATCCGGCTTTCCCACGGAAGCTTTCCAAACACCGGAAGCCACCGATGTCCACTGCACATTCTTCAAAGGAGCCGGCGACTGTGCACCGACGCCATTTCCAAAGCCGGCAACTGCCATACTCAGACATCCAATAAATAACTTCAATCTCAATGTATGCATATTCGTATGATTTCTAATTGATAAAATAATTTTCTTCTGACAAATATTATTTCTGTTTTGCAAAATGGAGAACACAGCCGCTGTTGCCTGACACCTCAAAATTGAAGCTGCCCTTCTTCAGCCATTTTACTTTCTCAACGCTTACAACATTTCTTTTCTTCTTTGGCGACTGATAAAATAATGTAATATCGTAGCCGGACTTATTGGCAATCATTTGCAGCGGAAGCTGCACCTTGCGCGTTTCGCCCGCATTGAGAATCGCCACATACCAATCTTCACCCGAACGGCGTGCCACTTCGGCATACTTGCCCATCTCGCCATCCAGGAAGACCGTCTCATCCCAAACTGTCGGTATCGAACAATAAAAGTTCGTTGCTTCATCCGCCTCAATATTCTTCATCGAACGAACACCACCATTGATAGCGGGCGATGCCTGCGGACGATCGTACCAGTAAATAAACTGCCACGGACTGTAGAGCGCCACGCGTTTGGCAATCTGTCCGGCACGTCCACCCATCTTGTCGGCAACACGGTCGGAATAATAGCAGTTCGTATAATCGCCGGCTCCCACAATCGAGCGGTTGTAGAGCGTATAGATCGTCTGATCCAGCGAAGGACTTTCCTCATCGCCGCGTATTCCTTCCTGCGTAAGCAGATTTGGATATGTGCGCGAATAACCTGTCGGACGATATTCGTCGTGAATATCCACCATCAGTCCGTAGCGCGCTGCCTTGCGAACAGCCTGATGCATCCACGCCGTCACTTCCTGTCCGCCCACATCGACGAAACCGAACTTCAAACCTTTGACGCCCCATTTCTTATACAGCGGCAGGATTTGATCCAGCTGCTGCTTCAGCGCGATGCGATTCACATAAAGAATCACTCCGATGCCTTTCGTCTTACCATAATCAATCACTTCCTGCAGATCCAGCGGTCCTTTTGAGCGAGCGGGATCAAGATGCACGCCTGAAGCATCTGAAGTCGAATCGTTCTCTGCGCCATACCAACCGGCATCGAACTCAATATACGGAATATGATTCTGTACCGCGAAATCGATGCAAGCCTTTCCACCGACAGTTGTCAGTGTCACTTCGCGAATCACCTCGCCCGGCTTGATCCAGCTGACATCATCCAGCTGATTCGGTTCGTTCAGATTGAGAACGAAATAATTATGCTCCACCAGTTTACCCGGATGCTCAGCCACCATCACAAAACGCCAAGGCGAATGATAACCGGCGAGCTGCAGATTGGCACTGCCCGACAGTTGTGACTGCAGACCGAAACCTTCGTCGCTCTTGACCAGTTTCATCCGCGAATAATCCACCAAAGCCGCTTCGCCAATAGCCACAAACTGATGCGCATTCAGTTGCACCACTTCAGGACGGTCGCTGTCTATTGACAGCGTGCTCAGTTTCGTTTTTACATACATTGCCTGCGCCCGGGCAACCTCCCAAGTATCATAATCGCCGTCAAAAAGGAACTGCGTCTTCTCGGCCGTCACCGTGCGGTTCCAGAAATCCAGCTTATTAAAACCATATTGGAAAGCCAGTCCTTCATCATAAAGGCGCACCGAAAACGTCATCCGCATATCGTTGAGCGACGACTGCAGATCCAACGTCAACTCATTATATTTGTCAGGGATAACAGAACGTTCGCCATAAACCGGTCGCCAACTTTGATCGACAATGTCTGTTTTCTGCGAAACTATATTCCATTCGCCTTCCACCACGTTCTTATCCAAAGCCAGCTGCAACGTTTTCACACCGACCACTTTTCCGCTTCCGGCAAACAGATCGATATGTGCTGTCTGCTGTTCGAAACGAATCTCAGCCCGCAACTTTTCAGTCGGGCTTTTCAGTGTGATGGAGGATTCTGCCCAAAGAATAGCAGGCAGAAAAGCAAGCAAATAAAAAAGAACTGTTTTTTTCATGATATTTTCTTCTCTTATTTAACCACCCAAAGATACAAAATATCTAATTATCCTTTCATAACCAACATACAAAATAGCGCTTACACAGCAAAAAGGCACATCCGTCACGGAAATGCCTTTGAATAAATAAGAATGAATTTGTGTGTATGAAAAGTTACTTAATCTTTTCTCCTTTATAGAAATCAAGTATTTTGTTTCTGAACACATAATCATATTTGGATTGAATCAAGTCTGACTCCGCCTTCTGCAGCTTCATCTGCGATTCGTTGTACTCCACAGCCGTTGCCTTGCCGTTCTCATATTTCTCACGCATCAGCTTGAAAGATTCCTGAGCTGCCTCAAGAGCCGTCGTGCTCGATTTGTATTTGTTTTCAGAAGCGAGTGCGCTATACCAAGCCTGTTGAATCTCCTTATAAAGTGTTTTCTTTGTATTTTCGAGCTGCAGCTGATAACCGATCTGCTGCGCTCTTGCCTTACGCACGCTGTTTCGTGTTGAGAAGCGATCGAAAAGCGGAACGCTCAAACTGAAGCCAAAGTACTTGTTCAGGTTATTCTTCAACTGCGAACCGAAACCGGCTGCATCGATGCCCGACATCGTATAATAGCTCGTTCCCAAACCCGCACCGAAAGAGATTTGCGGATAATAGGCAGCTTTTGCAATCTTGATACTCAGATCGCTTCCGTCGAGGCGATACTGTGCAGCCTGAACATCCGGGCGTTGCGTCAGAGCCGTCTGATAAATGGCATCCGGTGCTGTCATATTCGCGAACTGCATGTCAACCGAAGGCGTAATAATCTCAAAACCTTCCGGGGTAGGCAGTTCCAGCATCTGACTCAGATCTAGAAGCGACAACTTGTAAGTATTGTCGTTTTGTACGGCATTGAGTTTGTTCTGTTCCAAGGTTGCACGAGCTTCAGCCACTTCTGCCGGCGCCGCTTTTCCAACCTCTTCCATTCGTTTCAGACGGTCGAGTTGCTGCTGACTCAGTGTGATCTGTTCTTCTGCGACCTTGCACAGTTCCTTATTCAGCAGTGCCTGCAGATAACTCGAAGCTATATTGATTGACAAGTCGTCCTTCGCTTTCTGCAAATCCGACAGCGCCGCCTTCAGATTCAGTTGCGAAAGCTTATACTGGTTCGGAATGCGCATGGCAGTGTACAGCGGCACATCAGTACTCAGACTGAAATTGCTATTACTGCTGTGCGTATCGTTGTAGGTATTATCGATTGGCGAAGCAGCACGTCCCCAGCTCCAGCTCTGTTGTGCAGAACCGTTGAGTTGCGGCAGACGCGCCCATTTGCTGGTGTTGACATCGATTTCGCTTTCTGTTGCGGTGACAGCACTCTGTCTGACCGTGACATTATGCGCAATAGCATATCCGATGCATTGCTCCAAGGTCCATGTTGCAGGCGTCGCCGCAGCATTCTGCGCTTTCGTCTGCCATGCGCACAATCCCAAAAGCAATGCGGTAATGATATATTTACAAACTCTCATGATTCAAATCTTTACTTGTTATCCGAATTATTATTGTCCTTAGATATGACGTCGCCTCTCACCTTGTCGCCTGCTTTCAGTCCGCTCTTGATCTCGATATTGATACCGTCGCTCATGCCGGTCGTCACCGTCTGTTTACGGAACTTCTGCTGCGGAACGCTATCTGTCATCACATAGACGCACGGCGTTTTGGTTGAGAAATCGACTGCCCCTTCCGGCACATTGATCACCTTCTGAGCTCTTTCCAGGATGATTGTCGCATTAGCTGAATAGCCCGAACGGATCTGTGCATTGTTTACCTTCACGGCCGCTTTAATCTCAAACTGGTTGGCGCCGTTCTGCTTGGTTGCTTTCGGCGAAATATATTCCAGAGAAGCATCGAACGTCAGATTCTGCAGAGCGCCGATCGTCAGTTTCAGCGGCATGCCTTCGTGAAGCAAGCCCACTTCGGTCTCGTCGATATTGCCATCGAAAATCATATCATTCATGTCGGCCACAGTTGCAATCGTCGTACCGTCATTGAAAGTATTACTCATGATCACCGAGTTACCTTTCTTCACCGGAACATCCAGGATCAAGCCATCGATGGTGGAACGTATCAGCGTGCTGCTGAAAGATGCGCTGTTCTTGGTGATTCCTTCGCGAACAATCTGCAGATTGTCGGTAGCCGTCTTTGTCTCTTCAGCTGCCGTCTTCCAAGTGACCTGGCTCTTCTCGAAATCTTCACGACTAATCAGCTTGTCATCGAAAAGCTTCTTCATTCGTCCGTACTCGTTCTGTGCCTGCGATTCATTGATCTTTGCCAGACGCAGACGGTTCTCGGCAGCGTTGAGCGTACCCAGTTCAGGGATCACGCGCACTTTGGCAATAACCTCGTCCTTGCGTACCGTCTCGCCAGCACGCTTGTAGATATCGCTGATGATACCGGATATCTGCGGCTTGATAAGAATCTCGTCGCGCGGAACGATCGTACCCGTTGCAACGGTGCTCTTCTCGAGGTCGGAAACCGTTGTCTTGTAAATCTCATACTTCACCTCTTTAGGCTTCGACTTGTTGTAAAGGAATGCAAACGTTCCCAGGAAGATCAATGCCACAATGACAAACATGGCAATTTTTACATACTTCTTCATAAATATACTTTTTATTATTTCATTCTACGTTAATCCATTAAACTCATTCGTCGCGTATGGCGTCAATCGGCTTTATGTTCATCGCACGCACTGCCGGAGCCAGTCCCGCCAGCAATCCGAGCAATGTCAGCAGGAAGGCAACGCCCAAGGCTGTCCAGAAAGAGACCTGGAACACGATATCACTGAAGCTGTCGCCCGAATTGACACCCACTTCAAGCACTTGGAGCACCAGCACTGCAAACGTGATACCTGCCATTCCCGCGACTAACGTAAGAACCATGCTTTCCGAAAGGATCTGCTGTATGATATCGCGCGGCCGAGCACCAATAGCGCGGCGTATACCGATCTCAGTGGTTCGTTCGCGAACGGTCACCATCATGATATTGCTCACACCGATAACACCAGCCAACAAAGTGCCGAGTCCGACCATCCAAACCAGGATTCTGAGGCCTCTGAACAGATTGTCGACCATCGTAAACAACGCTTCGGCGTTCACCAGCGACACAGCCTGTTTGTCGTCAGGCGAAATCATATATTTTTCTTTCAAGACCTTCTCTATATTTACCTGCAGACCTTTGATCTTATAGCCTGGCTCAGCCAGGACACAAAGCAGATCAACATTCTCACCTCGATTATAAATCTTGTTGAAAGTTGAATACGGGATAACGATACTCTGCGATGCCTGTCCGCCGATATTGATATTTCCTTCAGAGCCGCTCACCCCGATCACCTGAAAATAAGTACCATCGATACTGATATATTTTCCGCAGGGATTCGTTTGTTTTCCAAAAAGCTGCTCATGCACACGATGACCGATCACACAAACCTTTCTGTTTCCAGAAATATCCACATCATTCAAGAAACGTCCGAACTTTATTTTCTGATCCTCAATCTGCGTATAGGCAGGATAAAGACCCTTCATCATGAACTGCCCTTTCTTTTCCTGATAAGTGACATTGGCGCCGGAATTCATATTAAACGGAGTAACCAGCTGTAATCCTTTAACACGCAAGCGCAACAAGTTCAGATCGTTGTTTACCATGTTCCACGAGCGGTCTTTCTTGAAACCCTTGTAAGCCTTGCTCGTGGGCTGCGCGAAGATAAAACCCGAGTTCGTTGCGAATCCGGCAAAGTTCTGCGAAATCATAGACTGCATTCCCTTACCTCCACCAATCAGCACAATCAGCATAAAGATACCCCAAAACACTCCAAAGGCAGTCAGCAGACTACGTGTCTTATTTCTTGTTATCGTCAGGAGAATCTCACTCCATGTATCTACATCCATTCTCATACTACTCTGCTCTTAATGCTTCTATCGGGCGGATCTTCGTTGCCTTGCGTGCAGGGAAGAAACCGGCCAATGTTCCGGCAATGATTAATGTCAATGTTGCTTCGATGGCAACACTTATGTCTACGGTTGGATCGAGAAAGAACTTTGTTGACTCTACGCCAATATCTACCGTCTGGTTGGCAAAGAGCTTGTCCATCAGTTGAGTACCGGCAATACCCAGCACCATTCCGATATAGCCGAACAAGGTAGTGATGGCAATACTTTCGGTGATGATCAGTTTCAGTATCGACGACGGCCTTGCGCCCAGCGCTTTCCTGATTCCGAACTCCCGCGTACGTTCGCGAACCGTGATCAGCATGATGTTGCTGACGCCCACGATTCCACTCAACAAGGTCAGGATTCCAATCACCCAGATCGCCGTATGGATAATGTTCGCCCCCTTCTGTTGCTGCAAGTAGTTTGTCAGACGATTCCAGATCCAGATAGCCGAATCATCCAGCGGATCAAAGCGGTGCGCCTTGCCCATGACCTTGCGGTAGTTCTTCTCGAACTTATCGTTGGCTTTCTGTGTATCAAGCCCTTGCGTAGTAAATATCAAGTTACTTATCGAGTCGCCCTTGCAATACACCAGCTGCACCGTCGTGAACGGCACATACGAGTCGGCGTCCTGGCTGTTGCCGGAGTTGGTATAGATGCCAACCACCTTGTACATCACATCTCCTGCCTGAACATATTGACCTATAGGGTTCTCATTATGTGTAAAAAGCGTCTTTGCCGTTTTCTCATACATCACGATCACCTTCCGGTTGTTCGCCATATCCATCTCGTTGATGAAACGTCCGGATTTGATTTTGACATCCTCTGTTTTTGTAAAATTCGGATAGACGCCCGTCAACGACTGCTTCACATACTCGGGGCCATAACTGATGGTCATGCTTCCCGATGAGACCGTTGCGCCCGACTTGATGATGTTATCCCTGAAATTGCGTTGCAGCAGTGCCAAATCGAAGTTCTTGAACTGAATTTCTCTTCCTATCGAAAGTCCTTCGAAAGCCTTTGAGGTCGAACCCGGGAAGATACGCATCGAGTTCAGCATCCGGTTTGCCGAATCCTGTTCGAAAGTATGAATCAATCCGTTGCCGGCACCAAGCAATATGATAAGGATAAATATTCCCCAAGCCACCGAGAAACCCGTCAAGAACGTACGCAGTTTGTTGCGTTTGATGGTTCCATATATTTCCTGCCAAAAATCTATCATCTGTAGAATGTGTTATCGGTTATTATTTCATCAGTCCATTGGTGCCGAACGGCGATGCATCGTGATTGATGTTCTCTTCAATCTTGCCGATGATGCCATCTTTAATATGGATGATTTTATCCGTCTGATTTGCCACGCCGCTCTCGTGCGTTACGACCACGATCGTCATTCCCTGTCGGTGCAGGTCCTTGAGTATTTCCATCACCTCGACCGACGTTTTGCTGTCCAGCGCCCCCGTAGGTTCATCGGCAAGAATCACCTGCGGTTGTGTGATCAGAGCACGTGCAATGGCGACGCGCTGTTTTTGTCCGCCGCTCATCTCATTTGGCATGTGCATTGCCCAATCGGTGAGGCCGAGTTTTTCCAGATACTCCATAGCCAGATTATTTCTTTTTTTTCTGGACACACCCTGATAAAAGAGAGGCAAGGCAACGTTTTCCATCGCATTCTTGAAAGAGATCAGATTAAACGACTGGAAGATGAATCCGATCATCCGGTTACGGTAATCGGCGGCACGCGTTTCGCTCAGGTTTTTTATGAGCTGTCCGTTGAGCGTATAGGTGCCCGTATCGTATGTATCCAGGATACCCAGAATATTCAACAGCGTTGATTTGCCAGAGCCTGACGATCCCATGATCGAAACCATCTCTCCTTTGTCGATATCCAGGTTGATGCCTTTTAATACATGCAACGGCGCACCGTTGTTATACGTTTTGTTTATGTCTCTTAGCTGAATCATCATAATCGTTACCTTTTATTCAATAGACGCATAATCTTTAAAAAGGTTACGCGCCGGACTCATTATTTTATCACGACGCAAATATATGCATTAACTACATACTATGTATTGCATAGTACCTATTATTAAACTTAATTAACATTATATATGTAAGCTATCTGATATACAGAGAGAGTAAAGTGTTAAAATGGAAAGTTAGTATTGCAGACAATTCGTTTGTATTCTTGTGTCATAAGTCAAAATTACGTTTTTAAATTAAACAATCCGTTCATTTTGTCATTCGCGATTGACGTAGGCAAAGGTACGATGGCGGCAAGGTGTAGCTGTCCGTTTATGTCCACTTATGTCCTTTTATGTCCTCCAATGTCCTCGAATGTCCTCGAATGTCCACTTATATCCATTTGCATCTATTTATACGAGTTATTCGTAGCCGGCGGAACTTTGTTTTCATTTGAAGTTTACGAAGAATCATTGTTTACAAGCATCTCCTTTTCCAAGCAGTAGAAGAAACTTTTCTTAAATTTTCCGATGTTGTCAATCGATATTTCTCCTCCGGTAGTAATGATGAAATTTCTGAATTCATTCGGTTTTTCGAACAAGTTCTCTTCTGTCAGATTTTTTGCAAGAGCGATAGCGATAGACACATCACGCCATTCTTTGTTTTTAAAAAAAATATTTTAATCAAAATCAGAGAGGGGGAGAATTTTGACAACCCAGCAAACGCGCGTACGCGTGTTGGTAGGGAGTGTTTTGCTCCCTCCCTCTCTTTTATTTTTTTTTCTTTTTCTTTTAAGACTCTACTATACTTTTCTTTACTTTGTGGCATTAATTGGGTGGAAACTACCCTCTTGTTTTTGCCAATATTCAAATTATCAACATATTCCGACGTATCAGAAGTATTTTTATTAACATTCAGCAACAAATACGACAATCGAGTCCTAATTTGATTGGTCTAGACATATTAAATACATAAAAAGGGGACGCCATTTCATTCGGAAGCGCGAACCTCTTCATTCGAAAGAAATTATTTTTCATTCGGAAGAAATGCTTCGCGCATTCGAAAGAATTGGGTGATGGATTCGAAGGGAATTTCAATATTTTTGTATCGTCTTGATTTAAAATCATAACGCTGATCATTTACTTATATTTTCAAAGAAAGAACCTATTCCGAACCTGATTACGAACAAAAAGAACAGAAAACCTCTTTTACTTATAAAAAATAGTGTATCTATGTTGTATACCGAATTTTGTATCAGACTAATTTATGATATCCACGATGATACTCCCAAAACTTTCCCACAAGAAATTTTCATTCACATCACTCAATCCAACAAAATATATATATCTTTGCAGCAGAATCAAGGTGTAATCGCTTTCTTTCGGAAGTGGTTAGTAAAAGGGAATCCGGTGTAAAACCGGGGCTGTACCCGTAGCTGTAAGTCCGATAAAACCCATGCAATCCTATTGCCACTGACCGGTGATTTCCGGTCGGGAAGGTAGCATAAAAAGGTGGACAAGCCAGAAAACCTGCCCTGATCAGTTGTTGATGCAATATCTCGGGTAAGATATTGGAAAATCGTTAATTGATGCGCTATATCTCTGTTAGAAAGATCGTTTGCCTGCTTTATGTTGGGCTTTGTTCGCTTGTGACTGTAACAGCTCAGGTGGATACCGTTCATTTTCATTCGCTTTCGGGCGTGGAAGTGACGGCAAAAGCTCGCCGCTCGACTACACGAGAAGCTACGCCACTGCAGATCATGAACAGGATAAACATCGAACAGCTCGGCATACAGGACCTATCGGATGCAGTGAAGCATTTTTCGGGAGTTACTGTACAGGATTATGGAGGCATTGGCGGACTCAAAACGGTGTCAGTACGCAGTCTGGGAGCCAAACATACGGCAGTGAGCTACGATGGCGTGGCCGTCACCGATGCACAGAGCGGACAGGTCGATATAAGCCGCTTCTCACTGGATAATGTCAACGCTATCTCACTATCCATCGGACAAGCTGACGAGATATTCCAAACGGCACGGATGTACTCCTCCGCCGGAGCACTGAGCATTCAGACCGCTTCACCCGAATTCAAGGACAAGACGTTCAACGTCTTCGCAAAGATGAAAGCGGGATCGTTCGGACTGTATAACCCGTCCGTCCGCTACGAACAGCAACTGGGTAAACAATGGTCGGCTTCGGTCTACTCCGACTGGACTAAAGCCAACGGCGAATACAAATTCACACTGGTCAATGGCAAGGAGAAGACGAAAGAAACGCGCTACAACAGCGACGTCAATGCCTTGCGAGTGGAAGGAAACCTGTTCGGCAAATTCAACAACGGCGGAACGCTGCGCGCAAAGATTTACTATTACGATTCGGAAAGAGGTCTGCCCGGAGCTGTGATATTCTATAACACGAATGCCACCGAACGCTTGTGGGACAACAATTTCTTCACACAGCTGAATTATGAGAATCCTTTCAGCAACGATCTGAAATTCCGCGCGAACGCCAAATATAATTATTCGTTCAACAAATATCGCGAACTGGGAAAACAGTATTCCGGAGGCGAGCAGAAAGACCTCAATACGCAAAACGAATATTATGGTTCGACCGGACTGCTATACACGCCGTGGCTTTATACGTCGTTCAGCATCAATACCGATCTGTCATACAACACGCTGGTGAACAATTTCATCGACGCACCAACGCCGAAACGCTGGACTTCGCTGACTGCCGTCGCCGCGCAATACAAAAGCTCGACACTTACTGCTACCGCCAGTCTGCTAGGCACTTACATCACCGACAAGGTGGAACACGGCGACCGTCCTGCCGACCGTAAACGGCTGTCGCCTGCCATAAGCCTGTCGTGGAAACCGTTCGGCAGTGAACCGTTCCGCATCAGAGCTTCGTACAAAGATATTTTCCGCGTCCCGACATTCACCGACCTCTATTATCTGCGTATGGGAAACACGTTGCTCAAACCGGAGAAGGCTACACAGTACAACCTGGGCTTCACTTGGGAAAACCGCCTTGGATCGCTCTTCCGTTCATTCAGTATCTCGACGGATGTCTATTATAATAAGGTAACCGACAAGATCGTAGCGATCCCATCCATGTACATCTGGAAAATGATGAACATGGGACGCGTTGACATCAAAGGCGCCGACGTGAACATAAATGCCGAGATTCCGCTTCAGAACAAGATGTCGCTCCTGATGAATGCCGCATACAGCTATCAGCATGCGGTCGACGTCACCGATCCGGCAGAAAAAAACTATAAAGACCAGATTCCCTATACGCCACGCCATTCGGGTTCGGCTTCGGTCACTTGGATGAATCCCTGGGCGAACATCTCCTACTCCGTCGTGGCTTCGGACAAAAGATACGCTTTACCGCAGAACATCAAATCCAACCAGATCGATTCGTATATGGAACACAGCCTTTCAGCAAACAAATCGTTCAAGTGGGACAGATGCCAACTGCGCATCCAAGGCGAAATACTGAATCTGCTGAACAAGAACTACGATATCATCCAGTATTATCCGATGCCCGGACGTTCCTGGAGACTAAGTGTAAGCATAATATATTAACAACAAATAAATAACAGAATGATGAAAAAAAAGAATTTACTTTTTGGATTAGTAATGAGTGCTTTGGTCGCACTATCTTTTACAGGTTGTAGCGACGACAACAACGACGAACCGACAAACCCGACAGAGAAACCCGTTCCCGGCATTTTCGTTCTGAACAGTGGAAAATACAAGGGAAACAACGGTTCGGTTTCGTTCTATAATATTGACAAAAACCTGGCTGTTGCCGACACCTTCACAACCATCAACGGACGCGGATTGGGCGACACGCCGAACGATATGATCATGTACGGTGCCAAAATGTATGTAGCTGTCTATGGTTCGAATCTGATTGACGTCATCGACATGACCGGCAAATCGCTCAAACAAATTAAGTCGACAACCGCTGATCCGCTGCTGCCAAGACATTTCACCGCTTACAACGGGAAAGTGTATGTTTCGCTATTCGACGGCAATGTAGCACGCATCGATACGACGTCATTGGCTATCGAGGCAACAACAGCTGTTGGTCGCAATCCGGAAGGTCTGGTCGTTGCCAACAACAAACTGTATGTAGCCAACTCAGGAGGCTTGGATTACAACACGGCAGTAGGTTATGACAAGACGGTTTCGATCGTCGACCTGTCAACCTTCAAGGAAACGAAGAAGATCACGGTTGTCACCAATCCGGTAAGTCTTGTAAAAGATAATCAGGAAGATGTCTATCTGGTTTCGATGGGCGACTACGGAGCTATTCCAAACACACTCCAACGCATTGATACAAAGAGCGATGCCGTAACAACAATCACCGATACGAACGCTACCGAACTGGTATCTACAGGCAACACCCTGTATATGATCTATTCGCAATATGATGCGAACTGGAACCAGATCATCTCATTCATCTCTTACGATGCTGCCAACGAGAAAGTGCTGAGCAAAAACTTCATCACCGACGGTACAACGGTTGCCAAACCCTACAAAATAGGGACGGATGCTTCCGGCAAATACATCTACATCACCACTTCCGATTACAAGAACGTCGGCGATGTCTATGTTTTCAACCAGTCCGGGAAAAAGGTATATCAGTTCACTGCGGGCTTGAATCCTATCAGTGCCGCATTTGTTAATGTCAATTGATAACTTCGGTCAACATGAATAAAGTTGCCCTTTATCTCTTTCTGCTCTGCTTCGCATTGAGTTGCAATACGAAGCAGAGCACTCATCAGCAAGACGAACAGTTGTCGGCAGACACGATACGTTATGCCAAGGGATTCGCCATCCATCACTTCAAAGATTATGTAGCAGTGGATATTCGCGATCCGTGGGATAGCACGAAGCTGTTGCAGCGATATCTGCTGGTGGCGCGCAACAAACCGGTGCCCAAGAATCTGCCCAAAGGGACGATTGTACAGACGCCGATCCGTAATGTTGTGGTGTATACTTCTGTGCATGCCTCCATCATCGACCAGCTGCAGGAAACGGACAAAATCATCGGAGTCTGCGAATCGCGCTACATGAACACACCTTCGATACAAAAGGCGCTGCAAAGCGGAAAGATTGTAGACATGGGTGAATCAACATCGCCGAACATCGAACAGATGATTGACAGAAAAACGGAGGTGGTGATTGCTTCGCCATTCCATAACAGCAGCTACGGACCGGTTGAGAACTTGGGCATTCCGATCATTGAAAGTGCTGATTATATGGAGCCTCTGCCACTCGGCCGCACGGAATGGATTCGTTTCTACGGAATGTTGTTCGGAAAAGAGAAAATGGCAGACTCGATATTCGAAGCCGCCGAAAAACATTATCTGGCACTGAAGAAGATTGTGGCTTCGGCAACTTCGCGACCAATGACATTTGCAGAAAAGAAGTTCGGTCAGTCCTGGTATGTTCCTGCAGGCGACAGTTACACAGCAAATCTGTACAAAGATGCTGGTGCAAACTACATCTTCGGTTATCTGCCCGGTTCAGATGCAGTGCCGCTGACTTTCGAAACGGTATATGACAAAGCTATTCATGCTGATCTGTGGCTGATCAAATATAATTTAAGTAAGGATATGACATATAAGGATTTACAAACGGAATATTCACCTTATGCAAACTTCGATGCCTTCAAGAATCATCACATTTATGGATGCAATACCGGCAATGTGCCTTATTATGAAGAGTTTCCTCTGCATCCGGATTATCTTTTGGCAGACTATATCTGGATTGTGCATCCGGAACTGATGCCCAACTATACACCTCGATACTATAAAAAGCTACAATAAGAAAAGTTGTCGAATCAATATAAAACAAAACAGGCATGGATTGCCATCTTTTTCAAGTCCGAGCAGGAATGAATCAGAAGGAAGTCCATGCCTTATTTTATTATCCTTGAACAGGAACACAATCAGAAGTCAACACCGATCGTTGCAGTAAAGCATCCCGTATGCGAAGTGTCGAACGTGTCATGACAAATATTGGCCAAACCAATATCATAACTCATGTCCAAATAGAAGTTCTGTACCGCAACACCACAACCAACGCGTAAACCGCCATCGAAGCGCCTGAAATTGTAATCAGAAAAAGAATCCTGAGCCTGCCTGTTTCCAAAGTCCTTAATTTGTCCACCAACACCGCATGACATAAATCCGCCGAAGAATGGTTGCACAGAAGTCATCCCGTCAATAAAATACTTGTATTTGATTACAACAGGGAACTCCATGTAATTCAAATCATAAGTAAACTTCTTGCCTTCATATGTGCCTTTACCTCCTTTTTCAGTGTAATATATTCCGCCTTCAAGAAAAAGAGGCGTATTATATCCCAATTGTGTTCCGACAACGAAACCCACATTCAAGCCTGCCATTCCCGAACTTCCATCCAAATACTGGTCATCAGAATTAACGGTGGCAACAGTTACACCCAAACGGAATCCGTAATAGGTTCGACGGCCGTAGTCATCCCAAGTGTTATGATAATAGTTCTGAGATGAATAACGATGCTGCTGCTCCATGCGCTGCGGTTGTCTTGCAGGCGGATAGCCATATCTTCTTATCTGAGCAGGGGCCATTAATGAAACAGCCAGTGCTATAAACAATGTCAAATAGATTTTTCTCATGGTCAAATCAGTCATTAGTTGTAATTATAAAACTATCATTATAACAAAGATTCAACCCTTTTGTTTTCCAAAAACAAAATCAAGAAATAGTGCACAATAAAAACACAAACTGAAAAGTTCTTCGTATGTTTGTATCACAAATTAGGTTTATTATGAAACGGACGACATACACAAACGCGCTGATTACCTTGACTAAAGGTACCGACGCCGGACTTTACCGCTTGATTCCGGAGAAAGTGGAAGTGGTGAACAGCGAAACAGACGTTCAGCAAGTCATTGCCGAATGCAAAGCAGCAGGCAAACCGCTCACATTCAAATGTGGAGGGACCTCACTGTCAGGACAGACCATCACTGATTCCGTTCTGGTGGAAGTGGGTCCTGACTATGGAAGCAACAAAATCAACAGCGATGGAACGGTTGCCACTTTTTCGTGCGGAACCATCGGAGAGCGGGCAAATTTACTGCTGAAGAAATATGGACGGAAGATCGGTCCGAGTCCGGCATCCATCAAGTCCGCACGCATCGGAGGAATTGTTGCGAACAACGCCAGCGGTTCGAGCTACGGAATCACTTATAATTCATACCATACAGTAAAAAGTATGCGTCTGATTCTACCCGATGGATCACTGCTGGATACTTCTTCTGACGAAAGCCGCCAGGAATTCATTCAAAATCATAAGGATTTGATAGACGGACTGCTTGCACTCAAGGAACGCGTTCATCAGAACACGGCTATGGAAGCGCGCATCCGACACAAATATGAACTCAAAAACACTTGCGGCTATGGCGTTAATGCCTTGGTTGATTATGAGGATCCTATTGACATTCTGATGCATCTGATGATAGGCAGCGAGGGAACGCTGGGCTTCATCTCCGAAGTGACGTTCAATACGGTTCCCGACTTGAAACTGAAGGCTTCTGCCCTGCTCTACTTTCCTTCTATCCGCGAAGCTTGCAAATCAATCATGCCGTTGCGCGAATGTAGTGTTTCCGCAGCGGAACTGATGGACCGCAACGCACTGCGCGCCGTTGAGAATGATGAAGGAATGCCTGAAATTCTCAAATCACTGCCCGATGAGGCTGTCGCACTGCTCATTGATACTTCTGCCAACGACGAAGCAACACTGCAACAGCAGTTTGCCGAGATCGAACAGAAGCTCTCATCTGTCACAACGCTCTATCCGATCTCATTCACTACAGATCCAAAGCTTTATGCCACCTATTGGAATGTTCGCAGCGGACTTTTCACTTCGGCAGCGGCAGGTCGACCGAAAGGGACTGTTTCAATCATCGAAGATATTGCTTTCCGAGGTGAGATATTGGGCGATGCACTGACAGATGTGCG
Source organism: Tannerellaceae bacterium (assembly GCA_036734445.1). Classification (GTDB taxonomy): domain Bacteria; phylum Bacteroidota; class Bacteroidia; order Bacteroidales; family Tannerellaceae; genus Parabacteroides. Next base: position 21,118 of record DAIMYP010000014.1, on the reverse strand, counting down.
CGAAGTTCTGGCAAAGCATCATTATCCTGACGCAGTTATGTGGGGACATTTGCTGGATGGAAATGTGCATTTCACTATTTTCCCGGACATCAACAAACAGGAAGGTGTTGACGGATATGCCAAATTCATGTATGAACTGACAGATGCGGTTCTTCGCCACGACGGGAGTTTAAAGGCCGAACATGGCACAGGTCGTAACATGGCGCCATTTGTAAAAAAAGAATGGGGCGAGAACATCTATCAACTGATGAAAGACATCAAAAAGCTGATCGATCCGCAAAACTTGCTGAATCCAGGTGTCATCATCAATGACGACCCACAAGTGTTCATCAAGAATCTGAAGCAGATGCCGCTTGCCAACGACATGATCGACCGATGCATCGAATGTGGTTTTTGCGAAAGACTTTGTCCTGCGCGCAATCTGAGCATCACACCTCGCCAAAGGATTGTGGCTTATCGAACACTTTCGGCAATGGCAGAACAAGGCAAAAAAGACACTGCCTATTATCAAGAACTCAAAAAAGCTTTTCAATATAATGGAAACGAGACGTGTGCAACCGATGGACTTTGTGGAACGGCTTGTCCGGTTGGCATCAACACCGGATTGCTGATCAAAGAACTCCGCTGGAAAGAAAACAGTGCGTTCGCTAACAAGATTGCCGGTTATATCGCGCGAAATATGAGCTGTGTAACAGGCACGATTCGTCCGATGCTTCGTTTTGCACACGGAATGGCGCATATCATCGGTTACGGAACAATGGAGTGTATCACACGTGGATTGTTCAATATTTCCGGACATCGTTTTCCACTTTGGACACGCTTTACGCCTTCTGGTGCACACAAACTGGCGTATCGTTCAGAAACACCTGAAGCTGGTCAACCGGAGATGGTTTATTTTCCGTCCTGCATCACGCGATCCATGGGTCCGTCTGCCGACTACGATGAGAAAGCAAGTGTAACAGAAAAAACAATTGCTCTTTTGCATAAAGCCGGATTCTCCATCCGCTATCCGGAGAACATTCATCATCTTTGCTGCGGAATGGCGTTCAGCAGCAAAGGATTCCGCGAACAAGCAAAGATGAAGGAAGATGAGATGAACGTCGCACTGCTTGCCGCAAGCGAAAACGGCAGACTGCCTGTTTTGTGCGACATGAGTCCTTGCCTTCTCCACATGCGCGAAACATTAGACAAAAGGCTACATCTTTATGAGCCTGTTGAATTCATCTACGATTTCATGCTCGACAAGCTGACATTCAAACAATTGCCCGAGACAGTCGCCATTCATAGCACATGCAGCACAACCAAAATGAATGTCACTCCGAAACTGCAGGCTCTTGCCAACTTATGCGCTTCCAAAGTGGTAATACCAAGTGAAGTAACTTGTTGTGGATGGGCAGGTGATCGCGGATTCTTCTATCCCGAACTGAATGCATCTGCTTTAAGAACACTTCACAACAGTCTCGATGGCGCAACCGAAGGCTACAGCAATAGTCGTACCTGCGAAATCGGATTAAGTATGAACAGTGGCATTTCCTACAAATCCATCGTTTATCTGGTGGATAAAGCAACGAGCAAAAAGTAAGTACAAGACTTAACATTAAATACTAAAGGCCTCCAGACTCAGGATTGAGCGGGAGGCCTTTTTAGTTTGGCATCTTAATTATAGGAGTTATTTTGGTTCAAATATTATGCATATCCATTAAGCATTCCGTAAAAATACATGGGCTTCAAAATATAAACTTTCAGCAGCCATGCAGCCCATTGTTCTTTAGACGTGTCCAACAAAGAGAACGGAAATGAAACTTCAGGTTCTTTTTCATAATTGAACTCACAAAGAAGGACATGGCCATAATCGGTCACAATCGGGCAAGCGGCATAACCGTCATATTTTTCGGTCGGTTCCTTGCCTTCCATGATTGAAATCAAGTTTTTTGCAGCAATAGGCACTTGTTTGCGAACAGCGGCAGAAGTTTTGCTTGTAGGTATTCCCGCAACGTCACCCAAAGAAACAATATTCTGAAACTTCTTATGAATCAGTGTCTCCTTGTCGACCATCACCCATGAACCGGTAGCCAGTTTGCCTTCGGTCCAACCCAATCCGGAATCGCGAACAAAATCGGGAGCCGACATAGGCGGAGTAAAATGCAGGAAATCGTAATCTTCTACAAACGGCGTTGAGATTTTCTGATCGCCAACCGTCGAAATCTGTTCAAAATGAACTTGTTTAGCGGCTGTATCAACACCTTTCACGCGCACATTAGTATGAATGGGAATGTGTCTTTCTTTATAAATTTCCAAAAGACGTTTAGTAAAGTAAGGCACATCGTAAAGTTCTTTCTCAGCTGTGTAATAGTCGAGTGTCACTTTATCGCGCGTTCCCTGCTTACGATTATAATGTTCTGTCAAAAGGCATATTTTTTTAGGAGCACCACCGCATTTGTGTTTGGTGTACGTGTCGGTGAACACGCCTTTTCCTCCTGTTTTCGAAAACTCCTGCAGAGCTTTCCAGGTTTTCTGTGCACCTTCATAATCATAGATACAATGAGCATTGCCCTGGCCTAATGTAGGTTGAGTGATACCTTCAACTTCTGTCCAGTTGATCTGCAATCCCGGCGTCAGCACCAAAAAGTCGTACGCGATCTTTCCGTGCGCTTTAGTAATCACTTGATTCCATACAGGATCGACTGCCAATACAGAGTCCTTGATCCAGTTAATACCACTTGGCATGCAATCTTTCTGATTCTTCCAAACATCGTCCGGTTGATAAACACCCGAGGCAATCAATGTAAAGCCTGGTTGATAATACTGCCGATCACTAGGATCTATCAGTTGGATATCCGGTTCTTTCAACCAGTGTTTCAAACGAGCTGCCATACTGATTCCGGCAGCTCCTCCACCGATAATGACAATTTTGCCTGTAGCCTTACTCGAAAAAGCTTTAGCATCCTGCGTTCCTGCTATTGTCAGCAGTCCAGCAGCCGATAATATTTTAATAAAAGAACGGCGATCGATGCCCTTCTTTTCTAAATCGTGTAATTGCTTTTCGAAATTATGCTCCATGTCTTAAATTTTTACATGGCAAAGAAAATGCAATTATTAAAGGATACCTAAAAAAGTAATACTACACCATTTGCGCAAGTGAATTTTTGGTAAATGAGAAATACATCATTACTTTCTCATCACAAAAATATTAGAATTCAATATTCTATAAATCAACAATATATATTTAAGCTATTTCTAAGAAAATATTTTTCAAAAACGAATTAAGAAATCAATCAAATTCGTATCTCCTTCGAGCATTAATCGTTTTCTAAGTCGGTAGCGACGCAGTTCAACAGCCCTGACTGATATATTCAAAAGCGATGCGATTTCTTTTGTCGACATATTCATTTTAAGCAAACAGCAGATGCGAAGATCGCCTGGCGTAATATCGGAATACTGACTACGAAGTCTTTCGAGGAAATTTTGATGTGCCATATTAAAATAGCTTTCAAAAAGTTTCCAATCAGCCTGAGCATCCAATGTATCTTCCATCATAGATTTCAGACGGGTATAAAGTTTATTCGGGTAACGATCGCCTAAAACATCTTTCTGTTTATCCAATTCATCAATCAGAGCCTGAATAGATTCGTTTCGTTTTAACAACGCTGTAGTCTGCAAAGTCAATTCATTATTTTTATTCTGCAGTTCTTCTTCCAGCAGCTGACTTTTCATTTTCTGCATCCGCTGTTGTTCGTCCAATTCTTCCGTCTGCTTCTTCTGCTGTTCCTCTTTATGCAGATTATGAAGGTTGTATTTTAATACAAAATGTGAAATAAGCCAGATCAAACCGATATAGCAAATCCAAGCCCAAATGGTATTATACCACGGTGGACGCACAGATATCGGAAGCGTCAGTTCAAGAAACGGACCTTTAGATACATATTTTCTGACTTTCAATTCATAATTGCCTTCCGGTAATTGCAAAAATGAGATTTTACCACTCTGCTGCCAAGCAGACCAATCAGAAGAAACACCTTCAATCTTATAACTTATCAGATGATTTATCGTAAAGATAGACGTTCCCACAAAGACCCTGAACTCTTGAAAATCGTGTGGTAAAGATATTTCCTTGGCATCAAGTGGAATCTCATGCGTTCCCGAAGCATCAACATATTCCAAACCGTAAGCTTTCAATGGCGAACCACCGGACGAATTTGAATCCAGCAACGACTTGATGTTCAGCAACACTGTTCCCTGCATGACAGAAACGAGCATCAATGTATCGTTCAATTGGATGATTTGCGGGCCATTGGTTACCAGATTCATGTCATAGTTATCAAAAAGTATACGACACTTTAATGTTCCTTTCCCTTCAGATAACTGAAACAAACCTATTTCATTTTCCAATGTCAACCAGTACTTGCCATCGCCAGCCGGATAAATATGTTCGGCAACCGAAAATGTTCCCAAACGATTTACATTAGTATTCGTAAATATTCTTTTCAGAGAAGAATTATTCCAGCTTTGCAATGGTTTTAAATAAGGAACAACTTCTTTTTCTAAAGCAGGAAACGTCTTGCCATTTTTTATATCTCGTTTAAAATAGCCATGATTCGTTTGAATAAATACATTATTTCCATTGATTCCTCCATTCATCAATTTGCCTATGGAACTCCGACCGCCTAGCATAACTATCGTTGACTGAAAGGTGATTCGCGTGAGTCCATTATCCAAAGCAAGCCATATTTGTGTCTCATCTTGAACAGCCACAGCATGTACAATATTATCAGTAAGCTGATTTTCTGTTGAAAGATGATCAAGAATTTGTCCATTCTGATCCAGTATAAACAAACCTTCAGTAGATGTTCCAACGAAATAATAAAATCCATTGGTTGCAAAAGAAGAAGGTTTTGCATTCTGTACATCTACAGGAAGTATAAAAGGAAGGGCAATAGGAGGAGCTTTAAACCGCACAGCTTCAGGCAGTTTTTTTATTGGATGGCCATGAAGTATCCCCGCTTTATCTTTTTTCCACCCAGTAACGCCTTGCTCACTTTGCGTATAAACTATGCCATTATAATTAGTAACACCAATAACAGGAAGCTTATTGGGTAGACTATAAAGTTTCCATGTGTTGCCATCAAAGACTAACAGTCCCGCAGTATTTGCAACATAAAGAATCCCATCCGAAGTAAGAGACAGGCCATGATTCTGGCAACTTGCTCGATAATCATCTACAGAATAATTCTTAACAAAGATATCGGGGATATTGGCAGACACGTGCAAACTCACCATCAATGCGACAAAAGCGAAAAACAATAATCTGTTCATCTCAAAACACCTTCGAACAAAAATAACTTATTACATTGTGGTTACAAATATAGCCATTTCCGAGGAAAATCAAACGATTAAACAAATAAACTTTATTTATCTACTTATTACATAGTCTTAACTACCCGCCAAATAGAGTAAAAAACAGATTAAATATAAAACCTTTCTCTCAATTATAATGTTCTTAACATAAAATATAAAGCAGTTTACACAAGTACAAATGAAAAAATAATGATAGAAGAGACTGACCATAGACATTACAAATTAGGATTAGCACTCAGCGGTGGTGGAGCTAAAGGATTTGCACATATTGGTGCCTTCAAGCTATTAGAAGAATGTAACTTAAAGCCCGATATTATAGCAGGAACCAGTGCCGGTGCGCTAATGGGAGCACTTTTTGCAGATGGCTATTCAGCCGATGAAATCAAAGAATTATTTACGGGACGCGAATTCTCAGAGTTTGCTCAAATACAATTACCCAAAGCTGGACTCTTTGACAGCAAGCGTTTTAAATATTTTCTTCGTCGCCATCTTCGGGCAAAGACATTTGAAGAACTCAGCATCCCTCTGATTGTGATTGCTACAGATTTAGATCATGGAGAAAGCCATGAATTCAAAAGTGGTTCTTTGGTTGAAGCCATCACGGCTTCATGCAGTGTTCCAATCATCTTCAGCCCTGTTATGATAGGAGGTGTTCATTATGTTGATGGCGGTCTTTTTCGAAATTTCCCGGTTTCTGTCATACGAAAAGACTGTGACACAGTGATTGGTGTTAATGTGAGTCCACAGATGCCACAAAAATATAAACAAACTATCTTCTATATCGCAGAACGTTCATATCACTATTTATTCCATGCCAATACTTTGGAAGATCGTGAAATGTGTGATGTACTAATTGAAACGAAGAAATTTGGTTCATTTAGCATGTTCGACCTGCAGAACGTTGAGCAAATTGCCAACGTCGGTTATGAAGCAGCCATCCGAGCATTTGAATTAGTTATTCAGAATAACAACAACGAAGCCTTGATAAGAACAATTCAATCAGGCTGTAACAAAAAGTTACTTCCATAAGATTGTTCAAAGGCCCTATATAAATAAATGTATGGAGCAAATAAATAATAAAATAATCATCTACCAAGTTCTGCCCCGTCTTTTCGGGAACACGAACGCCAAACTCAGCCATAACGGAAACGTAACTGAGAATGGAACAGGCAAATTTGCCTCATTCACTTCTAAGGCTTTGAATGCCATAAAAGAGATGGGTGTTACGCATATTTGGTTCACGGGAATTATCGAACATGCTACAACAAGCGATTATACATTCTATCATATTCCCAACGATCATGCAGCTGTAGTAAAAGGTAAAGCCGGTTCGCCATATGCCATAAAGGATTACTACGATGTCGATCCAGATTTAGCCGAACAAGTGCCCAACCGCATGAAGGAGTTTGAAGCATTGGTCAGGCGTACGCACAATGCAGGCATGAAAGTAATTATTGACTTCGTTCCGAATCATGTTGCCCGCCAGTATCATTCGGATACTCGACCGGTATATGTAGATGATCTGGGAGAACACGACAATACTTCCAAAGCTTTTGATATTAATAATAACTTCTACTATATTCCCGGCCAACCTCTGTCATTGCCTTTCGGCGCTCAAGAGGCAGACTTCGAATACAGTGAGTTTCCGGCAAAAGCGACTGGTAATGACCGCTTTGATGCTTTTCCAAACAAGAATGACTGGTACGAAACAGTCAAACTCAACTATGGAGTCGATTATGTAAACGGCCATGCCAAACATTTTTCTCCCATTCCTGATACATGGAACAAAATGCGCGATATTCTGCTTTTTTGGGCAAGCAAAGGTGTAGATGGCTTTAGATGCGATATGGCAGAAATGGTACCGGTTGAATTCTGGAATTGGATCATTCCTTTCATCAAACAATATAATAATGTATGTTTCATTGCCGAAGTATACAATCCTGACGCATATCGCAATTTCATAGAATTCGGTCATTTCGATTATCTTTATGACAAAGTGGGGTTATATGATACCTTACGAGGTGTGATTTGCGGAACAACACCTGCTAAAAATATCACCAACTGCTGGGAAGCCAATGAAGGCATTCAATCGCATATGCTCAATTTCCTTGAGAATCATGACGAGCAGCGTATTGCTTCACGTTTCTTCGCTGATGATGCCAACAAAGGCATTCCGGGAATGGCTGTTGCTGCATTGATGAACACCAATCCGGTGATGCTTTACTTCGGACAAGAATTGGGCGAACAAGGGATGGATAATGAAGGTTATAGCGGAGTGGACGGACGAACAACAATATTTGATTATTGGAGCCTGGCTTCTATCCGAGCATGGAATGACAACGGAAAATTTAATGAAGCATCGCTAAGTCCGGCACAACAGAAACTAAGAGAAAAGTACTGTCAGCTATTACACATAGCAAATACGGAACCCGCTATCGTAAACGGAGCATTCTATGACTTGATGTATGCCAACTTGAATCAACCGAAATTCAATGTTGACAAACAATATGCTTTCTTGCGCAAATACAAAAATGAACTTATATTGGTTATTGCCAACTTCGACAAGAATGACCAGACTATTAACATCCGGATTCCTGACGAAGCTTTCCGCTCATTAGACTTCCAAGACAATAAAGCAGCAACGCTCACCGACTTGTGCACACAGGAAAATTGCATTAGCACATTAACGACTGCATGGCCGTTCAAAGTTACAATATCCGGATACGATTACAAAATTCTGAAATTCACTTACCACGTATAATATTACATAATTGATAAACGGCGACAGAAAAAATTATCTACAGTCCGTTGCCGTTTATCAATTGTTTTATACCTTTGCACCACAATAAACATTCAAAAAGACTTAATATTTCGAAATAATGAGTGCACAAAATCCTTTCTTGGTGTTTTCAGGAACCAACTCGCGGTATCTTGCAGATAAAATCTGTAATAACTTAGGTTGTCCTCTAGGGCAAATGAACATTCAACACTTCGCCGACGGAGAGTTTTCCGTATCCTACGAAGAATCTATTCGCGGAAGAGACGTCTTTCTTGTTCAGTCAACTTTTCCAAATTCCGATAACCTGATGGAACTGCTGTTGATGATTGATGCCGCCAAACGTGCTTCTGCTCATTCTATTATTGCAGTTATCCCCTACTTCGGTTGGGCACGTCAAGACAGAAAGGATAAACCACGTGTATCCATTGCTGCCAAACTGATTGCTGACATGCTTAGCACAGCCGGTATCAACCGATTGATTACAATGGATTTGCATGCTGATCAGATTCAGGGATTCTTTAATGTTCCTGTTGATCACTTATATGGCTCATCTGTATTTCTCGATTATATTAAAGAATCCTTACCAATGGATAATCTTTGTATTGCCACTCCTGATGTTGGCGGAACAAAGCGTGCCAGCAGCTATTCCAAGTTTTTGGGATTGCCAATGGTTATCTGTCACAAATCACGTCTGCGTGCCAACGAAGTTGCCGAGATGCGAATCATTGGTGATGTGAAAGGATTAGATGTTGTCTTAGTAGATGATATGGTTGATACAGCTGGAACAATCACAAAAGCTGCTGCCTTGATGATGGAAAACGGAGCTAAATCGGTTCGTGCCATTGCCAGTCACGCTGTGATGTCGGATCCTGCATCATTGCGCGTAGACCAATCTGTTTTAAAAGAAATGATTTTCACCGATTCCATTCCTTATTCAAAGAAATGCAGTAAGATCAAGATTTTATCTGTTGCCCCGATGTTTGCAGAAGCCATCCGTCGCGTATGCAGTGGTGAGTCAATCAGTTCTTTATATCTTTTCTAATTAGTTTGAATAAACTATCCTAAAATAAAGATCAAAAGCCGCTCTTCACATGAGGAGCGGCTTTTTTTATATTCATGAAAACCATTGTTTGTAAGATAATTTCTATCTTTGGGTGTCTTAGCTTTATAAAAATCATCTAAAATTTCAATTAACATGAAAATTAAAGAATATAAGCAATTAACGAAAATCATTTCAGCAAGCTTCTTTCTTGGATTGTCTCTTTCACTTTCTGCACAGACGGCAAACGAAATAAAAGTTTTCCAAAGTGTAAAAGGGAAAAGCGACATGATGGAAAAGCTGAATCCCATCAAATTGGTTACTGATGACAAGACCGAAATGGAGGCCATCAACGTCTATCCCAAAATGCAATATCAGTTGATTCTGGGTTTCGGAGGAGCTTTCACAGAAACTTCAGCATACAACTATATGCAACTCAGCGGACCGCAGCGAGACAAACTCATCGAATCCTATTTCGATAAAGAGAAAGGCATCGGTCTGAATTTCTGCCGCACGCATATCAATTCCGCCGACTTCTCCATAAGCGAATATAATTATGTAAAGGACAACGATGCGCAACTGAAGACTTTCTCCATTGACCGTGATCGCAAATACATCATTCCGATGCTCAAGGCTGCAAAAAAATATGCTCCGAACCTTTATCTGTTCGCTTCGCCTTGGACACCGCCGGCTTGGATGAAAAGCAACAACAAACTCATCAATGGAGGCAAGCTATTACCCAAATACTATGACACATGGGCCAAATATTTTGTAAAATATCTGGAAGCCTATAAGAATGAAGGACTGAACTTCTTCGGAGTAACTGTACAGAACGAACCGAAAGCTATCCAAACGTGGGAAAGCTGCCAATACACCGGAACCGATGAAGGCAACTTCGCTACCAAATATCTGAAACCCGAACTTAAGAAAGCCGGTTTCGACAATATCAAAATCATGGTTTGGGATCATAACAAGGAAAGAGTTTTCGAACGTGCAAGCGAATCACTGTCTGTTCCCGGTGCAACCAATGCCATTTGGGGAATTGCATGCCACTGGTATTCTGGCGATCACTTCGATGCATTGCGTCTAACACACGAGAAATTCCCTTACAAACCCATCATCCTGACAGAATTCTGCACAGGTATTGAGAAAAAAGGACCGAACTTCGCTGCCAGCAATTGGGACGATGTAGAATCATACAGCAATGAAATCATTGGCGATCTGAACAATTACGTATCTGCCATCGTAGATTGGAACTTGGTTGTCGATCTGAATGGCGGACCGTACCACAATCGCACAGGCGGTTGCAAAGCACAGATTGTCGTCGATGCTGCAAAGAATTCTTTCTCACTACAACCTCTTTACTATGCATTCGGACATTTCAGCAAATTCATTGAAAGAGGTGCCAAAAGAATCGGCTGCAGTTCTTACATCGACAATTTGAAAGTATCGTCATTCATTAATCCCAATGGCGAAGTGATTGTTGAGATATTAAACAAAGGCGACAAAGCCGCAAGTCCAAAATTAAGAATAAACGGTTCGTCTGCCGCCCTCAATATCCCTGCAAAATCACTCACCACATTGGTTGTTCCGACAAAATAGCCTAATTACAGCGATTGATAATGAGACTGAAAGCCAATTTTAATACCAAAGAAGACGACGAATTGCTCTCTCTGCTCTACAAAGGGAGTGAGGATGCTTTTTCTGTCATTTTCAATCGCTATAACAAATTGCTGTACGCACTGGCCTACAATTATTTAAAAAGTGATGACTCTGCGAAGAATGCAGTTCAAACTGTATTCATGAAGCTATGGGAATCGCGTTCAGTGCTCAACATCAGCATCAATTTGAGAAATTACCTATACACGATGCTCAAGAATCATGTCCTCAACGAAATTCGCGACAACAATCTGGCTATTGAAAAGAATTACGAGATTGCACAAGCGATGATGGAAAACGAAGATGATACCTTTGCTAAACTCGCTGATAAAGACATGATTCAAAAACTTTATGAAGCCATTGACAAGTTGCCTCAGCAAAAGCGCATGATCTGCCGATTAAAATTACAGGGTGATTTGTCAAATCAAGAGATTGCTGATAAGATGCACCTCTCCGTCCCGACCGTCAAGACGCATTACAATCAGGCAATCAAAATCCTGCGCGAGTATTTAACGAAGATGATTATCATTCTTGTCTCATACTTTTTTATGAATTAAGTGTCAAATAAACAAAGAAGGTATAAATATGAAAGTTCCGGAACAATCCATCATAGAAAAAGTATTCAACAACGAGGCAACTCAAGAGGAAACCCGCGAAGTTGTTCGCTGGATGGCGACAAAAGAAGGTCAAACCATGCTCCAAAACCGAATGAATCATGATTGTGAGATGGTTACACCCGGTCATGAAGAAGAATACCTTGGTCGGACAATTCCTTCGGAAGAAATTTATGCCATGATCATGCATAAGATACGCATAAGAAGATTCTGGAATTACACCTTCAAGATTGCCGCCGTACTCATTCCGCTGGCATTGATTATCGGCATATACATGGATTTGAATTCACGTGTCGACCTCTTTGCCTCTTCCGGATATGAAGAAGTGACCGTTCCCAAAGGCGAGCGTCTTCAACTGATGTTCCAAGATGGCAGCAAAGTCTATTTGAATTCCGAGAGCCACATCCGTTATCCAAAAAAATTCGGACTAAGTGAGCGCAAAGTAGAATTAAGCGGCGAAGGCTGGTTCGAAGTAGCTAAACTAAAAGACCGTCCTTTCATTGTCAAACTCAACGGACTCGATATCCAAGTACTGGGAACCACTTTCAATGTCAATGCCTACAAAGAAGATCCAAATATCTCCATAGCTCTCAACACCGGCATCATCAAACTCACCGGCTACACCTTCAAACCCTTAAACCTAAAACCCGGTGACAAAGCGGTGTATGACAAAGCCAGTGGTAGTTGCATGATCTATCATCAGGCAAAAGTAAAACAAGCCTCACTATGGAAACAAAACATCTTAGTCTTCGACAACACGCCCATGCGAGTTGTCATGTCCACATTAAGTCGCCGCTTCGGTTGCGAATTTAAAGTGGAAAGCAATGATGTCATGAAATACAACTATACCTTGCAAACACAATTTCCAGAGCTTCGCATGGTACTAAACGAACTAGAAAAAATATCTCCGGTGAAATTCACCATCGTAGAGCAAGAAGTGCTTGTCAAAAAGAAAAAATAAAATTTTTCATTATTTCTCATACTTTTTTCACTTTTGAGTGTCTATTGTATAAGTTTATCACAAATGTAATACCAAATACATGTTTCTGAAATAATTGTTTGTGAATTTTGCGGCAAAAAAGTAATAGAATTTAATCATTTATAAAATTGACACAAAAACATGGAAGATACATCTTAAAAACACATCTCGAAAAACAGCCGAAGAGTTCGCATCTCCCCGGCTGTTAGCGATCGAAACAATTAATTCATTATTTCAAACACTTTAAACTCATCACAAAGATATGGAAAAAAATCAATTACTGAATTGTATGAAATTGACAATTTTATTTCTTACCATCAGTATGCTGAGCTTTTCAGCTGGAGCGACAGCTCAACGAGTATCCATCTCAGCTAATAACGTAACAACTGAAAAAGTTCTAAAAGAAATTACTCAGCAAACTGGACTTAGCGTTGCATACAGCAACCAAGTTGTCGATTTAAATCGACCAATTACAATTAATGTTAAAGATGCAGAAGTCAATAACGTCCTAGACATAATTATTAAAGGGACAAACATGACTTATGAAATTAAAAATGGCAAAATATATCTTTCTAGTAGGAAGAAAGAATTTGCTAGTATTCAACAACAAAGCGGTCGTCGCATTACCGGTACTGTAAAAGATTCTAAAGGACAACCGATAATTGGAGCCAATGTGGTAATAAAAGGAACAACCAATGGGACAGCAACAGATATTGATGGAAAATTCGCTTTAAATTGTAAGGATAATAAAGGGTTGGTAGAAATATCCTCTATAGGTTTTATTTCTCAAAACATTCAATTATCATCAAAAACAAATATTTATAATATTGTACTCGCTGAAGATACTAAATTACTTGACGAAGTTGTTGTAATTGGATATGGTTCTGTTAAAAAATCCGATTTAACAGGATCTGTTTCAAGCGTAAAATCAGAACAATTAACAGCCTACACAGTTACAAATCCTGTACAAGCATTACAAGGGCGTGTTCCTGGCGTAATGATTTCTCAAAATACTGGAGACCCTGCAGGAGATTATTCTATTCGCGTTCGTGGTGTCAATTCAATTAAAGGAAGTAACAATCCATTATATATTATAGATGGGATACCTGCTAGTACAAGTTCTGTAAATACTTATGACATTGAATCTATTGAAGTACTAAAAGATGCTTCAGCTACAGCAATTTATGGATCACGCGGTGCAAATGGTGTAGTATTAATAACTACCAAACGTGGTAAAACGGGTAAAGCTAACGTTTCCTACAATTACGAGTATGGAAATCAGAAAATGATTAAAAAGCTTGATTTAATGAATGCCCAAGAATGGGCTAAATTTTATAATGAATACTTAGTTAATGCAGATATATTAAAGACAGCTCCATTTTCTGAATCTGATATTGCAGCAATGGGTAAAGGAACAGATTGGCAATCTTTACTTTTCGACGATGCTCCTACACAAACTCATAGTTTAACAATTAGTGGAGGTGCAGAAAACATTAAATATTTTGTTAGTGGTTCTGCTTTAGTAAGAGACGGTTTGATTCCTAATAGTAATTATAACAAATACAATATACGTAATAGTTTGGATTTCGCAGTTAATCCATACGTTGATGTTTCTGTCCAATTAGGTTATACTTTAATCAATAAAATGAACCAATCTGATGGAGGAGGAAATGGAGGTTCATCAATGATAGGAGCTGCTTTCTCTGCATCTCCTGTATTTTACCCATATAATGAAGATGGATCTTATAAAGATCTCCGTTCTTGGTTTGATTGGTCGTCACATGAAGTTAAGAATCCTCTTTGTGTAGCTAATGAATACACACAAAAAACATCTACTAATTTAACTAATGGAAATGCAGCTATAGTTTTAAAGCCAATAAAAGGATTACAAATAAAAGGCGTATTTGGATTAGAAAACAGTGATTCGAGATACGATGCATATTCCACTAAAAAATATATTTACTCAAATAATTCCGCTTCGGTAAATCACCAACGATCCACTAATGCAATCAATGAAGAAATTATTACATATGATTTCACATTGAATAATATTCACAAATTTAACATAATGGGTGCATATACTTATGAGCAAACGGTATACAAATCCTTAGCTGCTTCTGGCAACACATTCCTCAGTGATGTCACTGGAACTAATGATTTAGGTTCTGCAGCAACAGTAAATACACCAACTACTTCATATAGTAAATGGGTGCTTGAATCTTATTTAGGACGTGTTAATTACTCTCTTAATAATAAATACCTATTAACAGCTAGTATTCGTGCAGATGGATCAAGCCGATATTCAGAAGGGAAAAGATGGGGTTACTTCCCGTCAGGAGCAATCGCTTGGAGAATTTCTTCTGAACCGTTCATGAAAAGATTCGATAAAATCAGTGATATGAAATTACGCATTGGCTATGGACAAACTGGTTCAACAGCTATAGATCCTTATTCTACACAAAATCTTTTGCAATCTGGTAAAACCGCTACAGGTGAAGGAAATTATTCATATTATTCACCAAAATCAACATATCCTGGAGATTTAAAATGGGAAACCACTTCACAATGGGATGGCGGACTAGATTTAGCCTTGTATAATAATCGCTTTAGAATAACAGCTGACTATTATTACAAGAAAACAACAAATTTATTAAATACCGTTTACTTACCAACTTCTTCTGGATATTCATCAACCACACAAAATATTGGTAGCATGAGTAATAAAGGTGTAGAGCTATTGCTTGAAGCTGATATTATTAGAACTAAAGATTTTGGATTTACAGCACAATTTAATATAGCTCATAATAAAAATAGAGTAGAAAAGCTGGCCGGTGGTCTGGATATTTGGGGAACGACATATAACAATTATGGTTCTGGAGCTATCACCATTATCAGAGAAGGAGAACCAATGGGTGCTTTCTACGTATATAAAGACGCGGGTATAAATGAAACAGGTCAATTAACATACGTCGATTTTAATGGAGATGGGAAGTATACAGATACAGCTGATAGATACATTGCAGGATCTCCATTTCCCGACTTTACATATGGGTTGAACTGTGGTTTTCGTTATAAAGACTGGGATTTCAGTTTCTTTTTACAAGGTAGTCAGGGCAATAAAATCTTCAATTTAAGTGAAATGAGAAATTATAGTTATTCCCAAGGCATGAACATAGAAAAGAAAGTCTACTATGAAAGTTGGCGTGAAGGGCAAGATAATTCTAAAGCGAAATATCCCAAGATAGAAGATGTTGGTCCTTTAAAATTTTCTGATAGATTTGTCGAAAATGGATCATATTTACGCTTGAAAAACATATTATTAGGATATAGTCTTCCTTGCCATGATTGGAAAACAAAAAATTGGTTACGAGGTATTCGTCTTTATATGAGTGCACAAAATTATCTAACAATTACGGGATATAAAGGTGTAGATCCTGAAGTAAGTTCTAAAAATTCAGATCTTAATAACGGAATCGATCACTTAACATATCCTAATTCAAAGACTCTAACTTTTGGAGCTCAACTTCAATTTTAAAAACATAAAATAGAACAATTATGAAAAAGATTATTATCCTATCGTTATTATCAGCATTTCTGATAACTACAATATCTTGTAATAGTAAACTTGAAGAACTAGATTATACTTATGCCATAGCAACATCAACTTTTTACAATAACGCTGATGAAGCAAACGCTGCTGTCATGGCACCACTTGATCAGATGCGAAGTGCATATGGTGATAATTGGTTTTCTACTTTAGAAATTAACACGGAATATTGTTATCCCAAAGGAGTATATACTTCATACCGAGCATACACGGGATTGAATAATGCGACTCATCAAAGTAGAAGTGCAAATGACTGGATGAACCTTTATAGAGCAATTCTGTATTGTAATACAGCTATCGCCAAATTGCCAGAAGCAACAGATATGACAAATGAACAAATAAATTCATATGTTGGAGAATTAAGATTTTTGCGTGCTCTTAATTATTATAACCTTGTTATTCATTGGGGATCCGTCCCATTAAGGACTGAAAAAAATATGACGACATGGGATTTAGCAAAAAGTTCAGTCAGTGATATCTACAATTTTATTATTGAGGATTTGAAATTTGCTATTTCCAATTGTCCTGATAAACCAAGATTAATTGGTACACCCGGGAAAAATGCAGCGAAATCGTTACTTGCTGAAGTATATATGTATACAGGTGACTACGATCAAGCAAAAGAATTATCTGGTCAAGTTATTAAAAGTAGTGCTTATTCTCTTGTACACATTTCATCTTCAAGAGACTTTGATAAAGTGTTTGGTTATAATCTTACTACTTCTACTGAAGAAGTTTTTTATATCAAAACATCACGTACAGATAGTAAATTATGGAATTACTTAGGATTCACATCGCATCCAAAATACGAGATTGAACCCGGGAAAAAAATGTTGAATGGATTTGGCTATTTCACACATTATACTGATTTGAGAAATCAAATAATTGCCACATGGGATAAAGCAGATTTTAGATATGGACGGAACGTAGGTTTTTACGTATTTGGAGCTAGTGCTTATGGTAATTATACTTGTCTATTGACAAAATATTGGGATCCTGAAGCTCAAGGTTATAGTGGAAATGTATCAATACCATTAATAAGATACTCTGACGTTCTATTAACCTATGCAGAAGCTTCTGCCCGAGTTGCTGGAGCTCCAACTGCTGAATCAATAGAAATGCTTAATGAATTAAAAAGAAGAGCCTATGGAAAAGATCCATTAGTTGCAGATGCCTCTATTGATTATAAACTGTCTGATTATTCTACATTGGATACTTTTATTGACTTACTAATTAAAGAAGAGACATACGAATGCTTTAATGAAGGGAAACACTGGGACTTCACAGTCAGATTAGGCAAAGCTCAAGAATTAGTTGGGAAATACTTTGACTTAGATGGAAAATGGACGACAATACAACAGATCCACTATTTATGGAAAATTCCAGATGCAGAATTCAACTATAATAAAGCATTGGATCAAAGTGTAGATCAAAATCCTGGATATTCTTCATAATAAATCAAATAAACAATTATATAGCTCCATCATTATAGGTGGAGCTATTATATATATACAATATGAAGAGATTTTTTGAAACGATATTTATACTTTCATTCTGTTTTATATTTTCTTGTAAAGGGAATGATTACGTAGCAGAAGAACAAGTACCTCAGGTAAATCTTGATAGTATCAAATATGCATTAAATGTATTTTGGAATAGAACTAGTTGCCAAGGTCCATTTTCAAATAGAATGGAAGCCATGAACATCATACAAAGAGCAGCAGATTCTTGTTCAAATTTACAATTTAATCAATATCTATCATCTACTGATAGTAAAAAATGTAGAGAAATAGAGAATTCTGGTATCCTGTATTACTTTAAATCTGCATTCGATAAAGTAAACAAAGAAATCAGTGAAACTAAAGTTGAAAAAGGAACTATTGTAATTTGGCAACTTTATAATATGGGTTATATTATTAAAACACCAACACATTGTTTTGGAATTGATATTAAACATAAATATGGACATCTTCTTGCTGATAAAATTGATTTCTTATTGATAACACATCATCATGAAGATCACTATACTAATGAAATCATTGAAAGGATGATGGAATTAGGTAAGCCTGTAGTCTCAAACTTTATTAACAACAGCTATAAAATCAGTGGTTCTAAAGAATTAAAATTTGATGATATAACTGTCCTTACGAACTTGGCTGATCATAATAAATCTCTTCTTAATTTTGTTGTAACTTATGAGATTGATTGTGGTTCAAGCACAAATAACTTTACAATTTTTCATATTGGCGATACTTATAATGCAAGTCAGCTAAAAATAAAAGGTAAAGTTGACTTATTCATTCCTCACCTAGCTGTTGGATTAGATATGCAAAAAGCCGTTGAAATAGTTCAACCCAAAGAAGTCTTTATGTCACACATTTTGGAATTAGGACATGCAGTAAATAAATGGCGCTGGTCATATCAATATGGTATAAACGAATGCAACAAGTTAAAATGGCATAATGTATGGTTACCTGTTTGGGGAGAAAAAATAATTTTTAAAAAATAATAAATTACAATCATGAGAAAATATTTATTCTTAATTACTTTCATAATATTACTTTCTCAACCAATGTTTGGTTGGGGAAACTTAGGACACGCAATAGTTGCTAAAATTGCCGAAAGGCATTTGACTCCTAAAGCGAAAAAAAACATAGAAAAATATTTTGATGGAAAATCGATAATTTACTATGCTTCATGGATGGATTTTTATCGAAGAACACCGGAATATAAACAAACATCTATATGGCATGAAGCACCCTGCGATAATAGCTTTTATCACACAGATACAGTAGCATGGAAAGATGGAGATGCTGTATCAGCACTAAAAGCAGCAATCGATACATTATCAAACTATCATAATTTGAACGATTCTACTGTGGCTGCTAATATTCGGTATATTGTTCACTTAATGGGTGACATGCATTGTCCTTGTCATATAAAATATCCTGGAATCTTTACTTACTACAAAATAAAAATTAAAGGTGTTGAGTATCCCTATCATAGCGTATGGGATAGTTATATTATTGAGCATTATCGTTCATGGAGTTATACAGAATGGCAAGAAAATTTAGATAGGAAATCTGATAAAGAAATACAAACAATTGTTGCTGGGGACGTTGATGAATGGTTTCATAAAAGTGCAGTATATTGCCAGTATATATATAAAATGGTACCAGAAAACACAGAATTAAATGAAATACAATCATTAGATTTCTTAAATAAAGCAATAGTAATAGCTGAACATCAATTATTAGATGCAGGATATAGATTGTCATACGTACTCAATAAAATATTTGAAAAATAAAACTTATTCAATATCTATGAAAACACTAAAATCAATATCAATAACTGCTGTTGCCTTAATATCAGATATATTTTTATTAGGTGCGGCATCAAAACCCAATTTCATAATAATTCTGTGTGATGATATGGGTTATGGTGATTTAAGTTGTTATGGAAATCCAACTATAAATACGCCAAACATTGATAGAATGGCCTGCGCAGGGATGAAACTAACGCAGTTTTACGTCGGTGCAGCAGTATCTACGCCCAGTCGTTCAGCTCTGATGACAGGGCGTTTACCTGTCCGCAATGGAGTTTATGGAGATAAGCGCGCTGTTCTTTTCCCTGATTCAAAAGGTGGTTTAGGTCAAGACGAAATCACATTAGCTAAAGTATTAAAACAAAATGGGTATGCGACAGGATGTGTTGGTAAATGGCATTTAGGTGCTCATTCACCGTATCTTCCAACTGATCATGGTTTCGATTTCTATTTTGGAATTCCGTATTCAAACGATATGAGTCCAAAACAAAGCAAAGGAATGCATGCACGTAATTATCCTCCAACGCCATTAATCTTAGGAGATAAGCAAATTGAATCTGAGCCTGATCAAGGTGAACTTACAAGACGCTATACAGAAAAATCTGTAGGCTTTATTAAAGGCCATGCAAAAGAACCATTTTTCTTATATTTTGCTCATACATTTCCACATGTACCTTTATATACAAATGCCCGTTTTGGTGGGACAAGTAAAAGAGGACTCTATGGGGATGTTGTAGAAGAAATTGATTGGAGTGTAGGTGAAATATTAAAAACACTACATGAAAATGGATTAGACGAAAATACTTTTGTGATTTTTACTAGTGATAATGGCCCTTGGTTAACAGAACACGAAAACGGAGGTTCTGCTGGTCCATTAAAAGATGGTAAAGGCACTTGGTGGGAAGGCGGTTTTCGAGTTCCAGCAATTTGTTGGATGCCTGGAAAAATAGCTCCTTCTATTAACAACGACATGATGACTACAATGGATTTATTCCCGACATTCTTAAATATGGCGGGCATTAGTATTCCAAAAGATATTGTTTTAGATGGTGTTAATCAAATGCCTATGTTATTTGATGGTAAACCTTCTGCTCGGGATGAAATATTTTATTGGTGGGGCAGTGAATTAATGGCAGTACGCAAAGGTGTATGGAAATATTATTTCAAAACAATTACCGATCAATATTTGCCTACATGCAAAATTGAAACACCAGCAGAACCATTATTATATAATATTGAAACAGATATTTCCGAAAAAATAAATCGCGCCAAACAACATCCTGAAATTGTAAAGCAGTTAATCAATATTGCTGAGAATCATAAACAGCATCTAATAATAAAGCCCTCTGAATGTGATAAATAATAAATAGTATTTTCAGGTTCATTTATGGTTGATGCCATCATTGGTTTGAAATAATGATCAAGGGAAAAATAACAATACTAGAAATTTGAAAATATTAAAACATGCTATTGGGAAAATAAGATTGAAATTAACGGAATACCGCAACTCGTCCAATTTCATTCGGATAAATCTTCCAAAACATTCGGATGCGGCAACCATTTCATTCGAATGAAATTTTTTTTCTTTCGAATGAAATGATTCGCGGATCCGAATGAATTTTGGGGTACTCCGTTTTCGGAAGATTTATGCCACTTTTTCTTCAAAAAGGATTCGTACTTTAAAAAGTATATACTTTTAGTATACGAAAGTGTTGCACCACAAAAAGTAGACACTGAGTGGTAGAAAAATGATAGGTAATG